>NZ_CP121194.1:2019220-2692294 GCF_039993895.1 Edaphobacter paludis | reverse complement strand
CGACCGGCTCGATCAATACGCCAAGCTGATGGCCCCCCCTGTTATCAAGTTCAAGGATCTTGAGTCGTTCATGGCGACTTCCAAGATTCTCACCGGCCCACCCTTCCTCTTCAGCGTTCGTACCGACTACGTCAAGATCACCAACGATACCGTGCTTGTTCCGTTGACCCTGCAAATTCGCAACGGCGACATCACCTTCAGCAACAAGGACGGCGTCGCCACTGGCACGGTCAATATCCTCGGACGTGTCTCCAACCTCAATGACCGGCCAATCCAGACCTTTGAGGACACCGTCAATGTTCAGGTTCCAAGCGAGCTGCTAGCCCGTACCCAGAACAACGTCTCCGTCTATTGGAAGGCGCTGCCATTGCGGCCCGGCTTGTATAAAGTCGACATCGCAATCAAGGACGTCAACAGCCCAGACCACATCGGTCGATGGAAGCGCAGCATCAACGTGCCCAAGTATGACGACGATCACCTTGCCTCATCTTCGCTGATTCTGGCCGACGAGATGGAGCATGTGCCTTCCCGGGATATCGGCGCTGGCAACTTTGTCATCGGCGACACTCGCATTCGCCCCCGCGTGCCGACTGAGTTGGCCGTTCCGGTCACATTCCACCGGGCGCAGAACTTGAATTTCTGGATGCAGGTCTATAACCTCGGTATCGACGAGAAGAGCAAGAAAAACGATGCCACCATCGACTACCAGATTGTGAATACGGGCACGAACCAGACGGTTCTGCAGACGCAGGAACTTACCGCCAAGACCAACCCGAACGCTGATCAGGTGACGCTGGAAAAGAGTATGCCGCTTGCCAGCCTCGCGCCCGGCAAGTATAAGGTGACCATCAAGGTCGATGATGGAATCACCAAGCAGCAGATCGCAGAATCTGCACCGTTTGTAGTGGAATAGCGCAGTCTGCACGGAAAGAGCCACATGCTTACGTGGATGCAACAGGGCGATAAGCGGTGGCAGGGCAGCCTGTAAAACAGCACCCTCCTTGTACCGGGTGCAATTACGTTATGGAGTTTGCCGTCGACGCGCAGAAAGCAAACGCTGTGCAACGATTCCAGGTGAAGATCGCGCTTCTGGCTCTGATGCTATCCACCGCATCGGTGTGCCTAGCTGTGGGTCCTGGTGCTACGGTCTCCGGCGTCGTTCGCGATGCCGACGGCGTCGCCCAGATGGGTGCTCTGGTTCAGGTGTTGGCGGGTAACTCCGCTCTTGTGGGCACTGCATTTACCGATCTTCACGGCCGCTACCTCATCACCCGTTTGGTTCCTGGCAAATATCAGGTTCGAGCTACCGCCGTCCTCTTTGTGCCGACCACGCGTGGCGATCTTCACCTTCGTCCCGGTGCCCAGGCGATCGTCAATCTCACCCTGAATACCATCTTCGATGCGACGACATGGCTGCCCGCCGAGCGTCGCAAGGCAGACGAGCCCGGCGACGACTGGAAGTGGACGCTGCGTTCCGCCGTCAACCGCCCCATCCTTCGAATGGCTGCCGACGACGGCAATGTGATGTCGATCTCCTCCAGTTCGACCGAATCCTCCACCCCGTCTTCTCGCATTCGAGCAGCTGTCAGCAGTGGCGACGGCGGCTTTGCCAACGGTGGTGTTCACAACATCGTTACCCTGGACCGCGTGCTCGACGATGGCTCAGGCATGGTCGTCCGCGCTGACATTGGGACGGGGCTTGGACCGTGGATGGGTTCACCTTCCATGAACATCGCTTCAGGCTTCGAGCGGCGACGAGGTTTCGCCGGCTCCAGCCGTTTGGTCGCAAGCTATCAGTCCCACCCGGAGATGCTCGGCGCGGAGAACGCGTCCGGCCTGCAGACCTTCCAGCTAGCCAGCGCGGAGAAGATGCAGATTGGCGATGCCGCAGACGTCGAGGTAGGGGGCATCCTCTATGTCGTCCACACCGCAGGCTACGCCCTAGCCTCGCGTCCCTTCCTCAAGGTGACCACTCACCCCTCGGAGGACTGGACGATCGGCTATCGCATGGCGACCTCCCGCGATCTGCAATCTTACGCGGGACTCAACACCGTGCAGCAGGAGACGCCGGTTGCGGTAACCTCGCAGAACCGTATGCGTACCGAAAGCGGCCTGCATCAGGAATTTGCCATCGGTCGTAAGCTTGGCCCCGGTCTCATTCAGCTTGCGTACTATCTCGATTCGCTCAATCAGGTGATGGTCGAAGGCGGCGGCTCTCTCAGCGCGTCCGATATCGCCCAGGCTGACGAGTCGCCTGCTGGGGGCGTTTTGGCAGACCAGACCACCGGCAGCTTCCGTCTTCTCAACTCGGGATACAAGACTCAGGGAATGAATCTCATGTTGTCCGAGCCGATCACCACGAACATGTGGGTAGCCCTGGAATACAGCACAGGCGCTGCACTCACGGCGAAGGACGACGATGAGGTGCTCACGTTGCAGGACATGCCCACCGAACTCAAGCCGCTGATGTCCCAGACGGCTACGCTCGCGGTGAAGGGAAGGATACTTCGGAGCGGGACCAGAGTTCGCGCGGCCTACCGCTGGCAACCGATGCGCATGGTGACAGCAGTCAACCCCTACGGAGCGTTCAGCGATCAAGCCTATCTCAGTTGCTATCTGCGCCAGGCGATCAAGTTTGGCAACCTCCTGCCTCCGGGGCTCGAAGCAACGGTAGATGTGACCAACCTGCTCTCCCAGGGCTACCGACCCTTCCTCTCTGCCGACGGCAAGACCCTCTTCCTCGCCCAATCTCCGCGCGCTCTCCAGGCCGGCCTCGCCTTCACCTTTTAGTTTTTGTTCGTCATTCCGCAGCGAAGCGGAGGAACCTGCTGTTGGGGTTACCTCTGGTGAGTGGCTTACGAATCATATTTTGCTGCTGGGTACCCCAAGGCTTCAGCCCTTGGGTATGTCCTCCTACATGTGGCATAAAGGAGTCAAAGGTTTCCCTCGTTCCTCTTCCCGCGACTCCGACTCAATCGTCAAAAAAACCCAGCAAATTACCTGTCAAGCCCCAAATCTATCTAAATCAAACAAAACAATAAAGATATAGATTGCAAAACAGTTTTCACCATTCCCGTAAAATAGAAGAAGTAGAGAGTACAAGATAGGCTCGGCAAAGATTGCTCAGGTTAACTCCTTTATAAAGAATACTTTGCCTGTAAATCCTCTGGAATGAAGACTTTGCCTTTAGACTTCAGCGCTAAACCGTTGAATCGAGATGCTTTATCGAATCAGGTGGGGGGGGGATACTTCTAGGAGCGATTTCCTCACGACGTAATCCAGTTCACAAATGCATGTTGACATGCGCACGGAATCAGATATTCTGTGCACCAGAAGTGGTGCAGAATAACAACCGTAGAGAGGCAAGCTATGACAGCGGAGCTGAACCTACTGGATGTTTGGATTCCCGAGCAGATGCAGCCGGGTACGTTATTCATGCTGGAACAAACTGGCGAACTGGGCAAGGCGGAGAACCCTTACTGCGCCGTCCTCGCCTGTCCCACCTGTGGCTCTCTCGGACTCATCACCCGGCAGCAGTGCATGGGAAATGCGTCCATGATCTGCGGCTCGGAAAGATGTTCCGCAGAGTATTTTCTGGATGACGGGCAGATTCGCTATCGTCCTGCCAACTGAGAGCTACTCATGCCGTAGCGCTACGACCGGATCCATATGCGCTGCGCGAATGGCGGGCAGCAGCCCGGACACGATGCCGACGACGGCCAGAATGCCGAACGAGATCAGCATCACCTCCGGCGAAGCGCGCAGAATGATGTCGCCTTCGTGGTTCGCCGTCTTATAGATATCGGAATAGAGCGGCATGGCTGGAATCATGTAAGCCACAGCAACCGCAATCATCATCCCGGCTGCCCCGGCAATAAACGTCAGCGTAAGGCTCTCCAACAAAAATTGAGAGAGAATGTCACGCCGTCGCGCGCCAAGCGCCTTGAGCAGGCCAATCTCCCGAGTGCGCTCGGTAACAGAGACGAGCATGATATTCATCACGCCCACGCCGCCTACGCCCAGCGTCATCGCTCCAATGATGCCGAGCAGAAGTTCGAGCGCCGTGCTGAACTGCATGATCTCCGCCGAGTCGGCCACGGTGTCCCAATCGCCGATCGCCTTGTCGTCTTTGGGATCAAAGTGATGGCGCTGTGCCAACACCGCCCGAACAGCCTGAATCGCCTTGAGATGCATGTCGCCTGAGACGGGCTGGAACACGATGCTGTCCGGGTCCCGCTGATTTCTCAGCAGCCGCATCATGCCGAAGGGAATGAAGGCATTTTCGTTATCGGGACCATTGTTAGAAGAGTCCTGAATCTTGTTCTGCAAGACGCCGATGACCTGAAAGACGTGGCCCTCAATATTTACCGATTCACCGACGGGAGGAAATCCGTTGAAGAGCTTCTGTGCTGCATGAGCACCGAAGATAACCACCTGCCGATGGTCGCTGAAGTCCGCCGGCTCGAAGTACCGGCCTTCCTCAACCTTGAGCCGGCGCATCCCTCCGTAGGGATATTCAATGGCTTTGCTCTGAATATTTACGACCTTGGCTCCGTACTTGAAGCTGAACGCATCGTCCGTCTCGGAGCTCACCGCCCTGAGAAACGGGACTGTATCGCGAACGGCCTCGGTATCTCCATCGCGGAACTTGACCTTCTGGCCTGCTCGTTCGCCACCGGCCTGCATGCTCGTCTGGCCGCCCCAGACCATAATGACGTTATCGCCCAGTCCAAGAAACCCGTTCATCACCTCCTGTCCAAGGCTCCTTCCATAGCTCAGCAGAAGGACAACTGTTACCAGCCCCCACACGATACCAAGCATGGTCAATCCAGAGCGCAGGCGATTGCGCAGAAGGGAGTCGATACTTTGACGGATAATCTCACCGATGTTCATCGCTACTCCGTTCGCAGGCATTCCATCGGGCTGAGATTGGCCGCACGCAACGCGGGATACGTGCCCGCGAAGAGCGTAATGACCGTAAGAGTCGCAAGGGAAGCCCCGATCGCGATGGGAGAGATCACCGGATGAGGCACAAAATCAGGAAGTGGTACCAGCCGCATCAGCAGGCACACTCCGACGCCAACCGTCAGGCCGGTAAGGCCGCTGACGATGGTTATGATCGCCGACTCGGCTAGAAACTGCCGCCGAATGTCTACCGCAGTAGCACCTAGCGCCTTGCGAACGCCGATCTCTCGCGTTCGTTCGGTGACAGCGACCAGCATGATGTTCATCACGCCAATGCCGCCTAGCGCCAGCGTCAACAAGGCAACTGCACCGAAGAAGAAGGTCATTACCGAGAAGATGCGCTCAGTAAACTTGGACCCCTCGAGCGTGTCCCAGATCCATAGAGCTTCCTTATCTTCAGGGTCGTAGTGATGGCGTATAGCGATAATTCGCTTCACCTCGTCGAGAGCCTTCTCATGCAGATCGGGCGAGACAGGCTCAATGACGATGTTATTGACATATCCGCGCTCGATGCCAGGGTCCGTCGGCGGAAAGTCGCGTGCCATGGCAGAGTACGGTGCGAACAGTTGGGTGTTATCCGGTCCACTTCCGTAGCTGCCGTTCTGTTTCTTCTTGGCGAGCACACCGATGACTGTGTACTCGTACCCAGCCACCATCATCTTCTGTCCGATGACAGCTTTGCCTGGAAAAAGCTGGCGGTTTGCGTCGGCTCCCAGCAGAATGACGCGTCGCCCATTCGCTTCGTCTTCATCGGTCATCAGCCGTCCCTGATCGACAGTGAGAGAACGAAAGCGTTGATACTCCGGCCAGACGCCGCGAACGGGACGCGAGGCAGCATTCCACTGGCTGACTTCAGATGCGGTCCGCCGAATCTCAGGGCTAACGGTTTTGACCAACGGTGCCTGATCCCGAATGGCAATGGCATCGTCTACGGTGAGTCGGATGTCACGACCGGCTGCATAACCGCCAGCCTGCATTCCTGTTTTGCCGCCGAAGATAATTGCAATATCTGTGCCGATGCTTCGCAGGTGTTCTTTCTGGTCAACGTTGAAGCCGATCCCTAACCCAACCAGCAGAATCACCGATGTAATGCCCCAAACGATTCCGAACATGGTGAGAAAGCTGCGAAGCTTGCTCTCCCAAAGTGCAGATATAGTCTGCTTGAATATCTCGCGTATAGGCATAGGCAATCATTATCCGTTGAAAAGAGGCGGACTGATTCTATATACGCGCTTCAGGCTGGAAAGTTCCTAAGTCCCCCTCCGTGAGCTCTATGCGTGAGGATGAGAATCCCTTTAGATCCACCGATGCAAGGCCATCTCTTTCGGCGTCAAACGGGTTAGCGGATGCATTTGGCATCGATGCGCATGGCCCGGCGCAGGATTCGATCGATCTCGGCCCCAGCTTCCTCCCAGCTTGTGGCGTGGACGGAGGAGGCTGCGGCAGAGGAGAGGAACTCGAAGTCCTGGTTGGCGAGAACAGCTTCGAGCTGTGCTGAGAGCGCCTGCGGGTAAGGAAGAGCGTAGGCGACGAAGGGATTATCGAGGTCGGTGCGAACCTGCGGGGTATCGTTGACGACGGGAATGCAGCCGGCGGCGAGCATCTCCAGTGCGACCAGGGAGACGTTCGTGAAGGAGAGGCTGAGCCCGGCGTAGCAGCGGTTGTAGAGGAGGTTGAGCTCGGCGGGGCTGAGGCGGCCGTGATCGGTGAAGGAGAAGGGCTGCTTTCCGATCGTATCGCCATAGATGTGAATTTCTACTTCTGGATTGCGGCTGGCGAAGACTTCGAGTGCCATGAGGCCAAGTTCCAGACCGCGGCGCGCGTTGTCACGGCGGGCATAGAAGACGATTCCCGAGCGTGGACTATTCGGGGAGCGGTGGTATTGCGAGATGTCGCAGCCATAGTTGAAGGTGTCGATGGTCATGCCGAATTCGCTGGTGAGTTTCTCGGCGAAGCAGCTGCCGATGCCGATGCCGTGAAATCCCATGCGGTAGGTGTTCTCGGCTAAAGAGCTGGTGCTTCCGACAGGATAGAAGAAGGGTTCGAAGTCCTGGACGAAGTAGAAGCGTTTTCCTCCGCAACGTGAGTTGAAGACCGGATAGGCCGTCGGCCAGCTTGTGGCGAAGACAATGTGAGCATCTTCCATACCCCGGTCGACGCTGGCGACGGGGCCGTGGAAGTGATAGTAGTTGCGGACGATGGACTCGTAATAGAGGTGGTCGCCGCCATATGGGTCGTAGAAGTAGATGCGGTTGCGATAGCCATGTGCTTCCAGATAGCGCACCATGCGGAAGAGGGTGGTATGGCCTCCAGAGCCTAGAGCTGGCGGAGTGATGACCCAGTTGGCGGTAAGCGGCTGCCCGGGGTTAAACGTTGGGATGGAATATTCGAAGGGGTGGGAGAGGTCGACGGCCATGATGTCGGCGCGGCGGACGGGCGAGATCACACGGGCGGGCGTGAGGCGTTGGGCGGCGACTCTTCGGATGCGGTCGGAGACGGCGGTGAGTCCTTCGGTTCGCAGGAGTTGGGGGATCTGGCGGAAGCGCCGGGCGAGCTGAGTTCTGGCTCGACTCATCGATTGGAAGACGGACTGTTCTCTTGCCTGGGCCATTGCTTTCCTTCCATTCATACTTGTGTGCATGACAGGATCTAGTGAAGACTGATTGGCCGCTGCGAGTCACGCTTTTATGTTGCGAAGATTGCGCGTAGGGCGGATTTGAAGGGACGACCCAAAACGATGGGGCGCTTGATTACGGCAACAACGCAGCTAAAAAGACATCGGATGTACTTCGCTTGCGACCAATATACTTTCGCGGCGCAGAGATGGGAGTCTGAGATCACCCAGCGTTCGGCGTGCTCAAACCCTGAAGAGTGCAAGACTCCGAGCATGTTGAGAGCAGAAGCATGATCTCTCAGAAGGAACATGTTGCGTATGGATGAGAGGTAGCTTCTTGCAATCGTCGTTTGCAGGCTCCTGTCGCTTACACCGTTGGCCGATAGAAGAGATGCCGTGATCTCTGACATCCTGTGGAGAGGATCGCAGTCGCCCCTTCGCCGTGCAACTGCAGAGGCTCTCGCAGCAAGTGAGCCGAGGGCCTGGGTGCGGCAGCGGAGAACGGAGACCTGCTGAGCATGAACTCTATAACGAAGCAGCACCTGTGACAGATTGGCCAGTTCACCAATCTCCGCCATTCTTAGCCAAAGGTCGTAATCTTCGGCGTCAGGGACGTTTCTGTAGCCTCCCAGGCAGACGAAGGCTCTCCTCGACATGAGAACGGTGGGATGCCAGAACACGCTGCTGTCCAGGAGTGCTCGCTTGATCGCCGTATCGGCAGCGGGATATCTGGCAGTGTGGAGCTTATTGCCTCGCGCATCGATAAAGTCAACCGCACCCCCTAGGAGGACTACCGTGGGATGGCTTTCGAGGAATTCGACCTGGGATGCGAGACGGTCGGGGAGCGCGATGTCATCGGCATCCATCCGCGCAATGTATTTGCCGCGTGCCAGGGCACAGCCGCGGTTCAGTGCGTGGACTAACCCCGTGTTCTTCTGATGGACAACGTGGATGCGAGCGTCACGGCTTTGAAATCCATCGAGCGTCGAGGCAGAGGCGTCGGTTGATCCGTCGTCCACGATGATGAATTCGAAGTCTTCGAAGCTCTGATGCAGAATGCTCTCCACGGCCTGGGACAAGAAGCTGCCCCCGTTGAAGACACTCATGACAACCGATACCGTCGGGCTATTCATAGGCTTTCGCTCGCGTGCGCAGAATGGATCAGCCATTGATGCTTCCACGAAGGTAGCGTCCAAATGTTCTTGCGTGATTTCCTGGTACTCCCAAAGAAACGAGCAGGTACTTGATATAGGCTTTGACCGCGGGGGGCTCTATCTTTGCACTCGCGAGATACGAGGCTTGAGCTCGCGAACGTTCCCCTCCGGCCCAGAGACTATCCCCTATTCCATCAAAGACTCGCGCCCGGATATAGGCCCGTTCTTTTTCGGAGTGGATATTCTCATGCAAGGAGGCTTCAAATGCCGGGAGGCTCAATGACCAGGCCGACGACTGGTATTTCTTCGACTTACACTGCTGGACGTACTCGTTTGCAATGGCCTGAAGGCAGGCGTCCTCCACTTGCTTGAGGCCTAGTTCGCGGGCGTGGCTGCGAATCTTCAGCGGCACCGCCAGATCGCCTCCAGAACACCTATGTAGATTCTCCTGCTGGGCAAGCGTTGTGGTCATACTGAGAGCGTGTGCACGATAGCAGACCATGGCTTCCGCGAAATAGGCGACGTCATAGGTCAGCGCAAAGGCACACCACAGGTACCAGTCGCCGCTCCACTCCATTCCGAGAGTCAATGGAAATCGCCCAATGTTGTCATAACATTCTCGGCGAACGAGTGCGGACGCCGCGACGATGAAGTTGCTTTTCAACAGCCGATTCAAGAAGCGTCGACCATCGATGATTCGATCCGCTTCATCGTATTTGGAATATGGGAGGACACCCGCTTCCCGTCCGTCGATGACGCTGACACCTGGGCAAAAGGCATAGCCGATCTTGTGATTGGCTTCCATAACCTTGATGTATCGCTCGAGGATGTAAGGACGCCGCAGATAGTCGTCCGCGGAGATCAGCCAGATATATTCGCTACGGCAGAGTTCGATGCCCTTGTTGTAGTTCCGAAGATTGCCGAGGTTCTCCTGGTTCCGTATGTACTTGATGCGCTTGTCGGAGAAGGTGGAGACCACTTGTGCCGTGTCATCGGGAGATTGGTCATCCATCACGAGGATTTCAAAGTTCGTGTAGGTCTGCGAAAGGATGGAGGACAGACACTCGGAGATCAGGTGGCCTAGCTTGTAACAGGGGACGACGAAGCTGACTTTTGGAAAGTTCATATGGTTTTGTCTCATTTCAAAATGCTTAACGACGGATTGTGATGCGGGTAAAACCTTATGCCGAACCAGGGCCGGAGATCGCTCTGTCGTAAACATTTGCCGCTCGCCGCTGAGGAGTCTCCGGTATTTCATGCGTGGATATCGCTTCTTTGATGGAGGCGATGCGGCAACCCTTCTTCATGGCGAGCAGCAAGGTGCCGTCCAGGAGTGCGGGAGTGCAGCCGAAGGGTGAGTGGTTGCGGCGAACATCGTGGGTGTAGAAGATAAGCCATCCATGGCCACTGACGTTGTGGGACAGGAGAGATTCGATGCGATCCATCTGATCGAGATCGCCATAGAGGCTATTGGCACGAAGCAGGTTGAGGTCTGCGATTTGAATATTGATTCCACTGCATGTCCCGCGAGAGCTGGACATCTGCGGTCCGAGTCTTCTTTTGCACCGGAGCGAGACGTGGCCTTGAGGATAGGCAAAGTTGCAGGGATCGTAACCGGTCAGCTCTCGAAGGAATTTACGGCCTTTTAGAACTTCGAGTTCGAAGGTGGACAGAGGGAGGGCCCGGTAGGAGAGATGGCTAAAAGTCTGACAGCCAAGCTCATGGCCATCGGTGAGAAGAGAGTCGATGTCGTCTCGCGTGAGTTGGTCGCCGAGGCCGTTCGTTGTATCGATCAGACGGGGAGCGGCGTAGAAGGTACCGTGCACCCCGAAGCTCTTCAAGATGGTGCCCCCGACGGTGTATGCCGTCCTGGGGAAGTCGTCGAAGCAGAACGAAACCAGAGGTCTCTGATTGCACAGTGAAACGGGACGGCAGAACACCGAGCACAGGACGTGTGATCGCAGAGCACCAAGATGGAAGCTCAGGGACATGCGGGGTTGTCCTAAGGAGAGATGCTGTAGCTATTTTCGATTCGAGATGAGGAGAGGAGATAGGGCCGGCAGAAGTTGGGTAGTGAAATTTTCCTTAGGAGTTGAACTGATTGAAAGAGAGACACTGCATCCTGGCTTTTGCCAAAATAACAACACTTTCCGATACCAACGGGTACTCTGTTTAGCGATAGACACCGTACACGTTGATTGGAGGTGCCGGAGCCTGAGAGAGGGCTTGGAAGACTCCTATGCTCCATGAACCGCCGCCGGCGCCGCGAACATTTCCATCGGGATCGATATCGTAAGGAGCGGGAAGAGTCTCGCCGGAGGCAAGCGTTGCAGCTCCTTGGGCGGTCAGGTGGAAGTCGGCTGCTGCTGGGTTTCCGGGAGATTCATTGACGAACAGTGTGCTGGCCCCGAGGCTTCCGGGGGAGTAATAAAAGGAACCGGAACCACCATCGCTTGCGTCACTGAGGGTATAGGCGTTGTGGCTGGCGTTGGGAGGAGGATCTTCAGCGTTAGGAGAAACGTTCTCAAAGACGTTGTTGGCTACTTCGCTCCCGCTGGCCATGTTGGAGAAGCCAAGAAAGCCTGGCTGGTAGTCACCAAAGGTGTTGTCATTCTCGAAGATATTGTTGTAGATAAAGACCGGCCCGTAAGTATCTCCCGATCCCGTTTTGAAACACATGAGCCAGCCGCCGGAGTGGTAGACCACGTTGCCGTAAAAGGCGAAGTTGACGGCTCCGGGGCCGTACTCGAAGAAGATGCCATCGTTGGGAGACTGGAAAATTTTGTTATAGCGCCAGGTCACGTTCTGGTAGGGCGGATTGGAGTAAAGGATGTCTTCGTGCTGCTGGCCGTCGTTGTGGGTGTCATAGATGAGGCTGTATTGAACGATGCTGTTGTCCCAGCCACAGCCGCGGAAGGCTTCGCCAGTGCGATGGACGCTCATGTGGTCGAAGAGAAGATGAGTTCGATTGGCTCCATTGCAATACGGCATGATGTTGACACCCATCACGCCTCCGTTTGTGCAATTGCCATCCGTGACACAAGGAGGGCCATAGACCTCGATGTAGGTGAAGGTAATGTTGTCGATGGGCTGATTGACGCCGTCGCCTGCGCCGTTGCCTCCGTCGATGCCGTCGCCACTGGACCCGGGGATGAGGACTTGAATTCCATTGGGGACGCGTCCGTTGATGGTGATGTAAGCGGAGGGGCCGGGGATGTCGATGTAGGGGACGACGACCTGACTGTCGAAGGAAGGATCCCAGCCGGGAGCGGCGGCGGGGTTGATATCCGTGGCTTGGACTCGGGCGATGGTGAGGATCTGCCCTGCCGTACAGGACTTGTTTCCTTTGAGGGCGGAGGTGTATGTGCCACCAGCGATCCACACTGTGTCTCCGCAGGACAACGAGGAGAAGTTGATCTGGCTGAGTTCATTCCAGGCGTTCACCCAGTCAGTTCCAAGATTGGTTCCGGTCGCCCCCTTTCGCACGTAGAAGTCGGACGCCAGAGTCTGGGTTGCGATGGACGAGAGGAACAGGATGAGGAAAACGGACAGGAGCTTTCGCATGGCTGATTCCTTGAAGGAAGAGGTACTTCCTTAGGTCGAGTTCCCAAAGCGGTAGAGCTTATCCAGGAGAAATGCCAGATTCTCAACTGTACGTACAGTATGACTGACGTTCTCTATCGGTGTAAACGTTTTGGAGGCAACTGTAAAGCGAATTGATGGCCGGAGGCGTCATGGCATCGGCACGGAAGCGTTGATCCTGCGTGTGACTTCCTGCGCACGAGGTATATATATGCTCCGAGGAGAAGGATGGCGATAAAGAGCAAAAGTGCGAACGCGACGTTCCAGTCGCTGCCGTGTTCGCTGTAGGAACGGATGAACCATCGGCCAGATCCTGTATTGGAGACCACGTTATCGCGAAAATCAGAGAGCAGGCGAATGGCATTCGTCTCCAGGGAACTTCGGGAGATGTCGATGGCAGCGATGTTGTTGGAGTTCTGATATCTGATCTCGACGAGCCGGGCCGCCCCTGCGGCGATCGGCAACTGTAGAGTCAGTTGCGTTCCCGTTTTGAGGAAGGGAAAGGGTTTGCCGTCCACCGTGACGGTGAGAGGGCCGGAGGAGTCTTCCCGCTTCTCGATGAAGAACGTGGCATTGCGGGTCTGATCGTTTCGGAGGCGAATGGAACCGGAGAGGGCGCGGATGTCAATGTTGCCGTCGTCGCGGAGTCTTTCGAGGTAGAGATGCTGGACGATGTCACCGAGGCTGCGCCATTGGGTGGACGGTTGAAGCTGGTTAACGAAGTCGGCGGTGCGATTGAAGGCTCCAATGCCGGAGGCGAAGAAGCTCTCGTGGGCATAGAACAGCATGGGATTACCGAGAAAGGCATCGATGGCGAGCTGGGATGGAGATATGTCGGTCTCAGCGGAATACCGGCGAAGGCTGGGAAAAGATGAGAACTGGAGAGTAGCGGTGCGGAGTGCAAAGTCGAGACCTGGAGGCGTGGAGGCGTCGGATGGGACATTAAGGGAGTTGACGGTGGCGAGATAGTTGTCGCGTTGGAGGACGGAAAAGGTTGCGGCAGGAGAGACTGAGTGCGGGAAGATCATCACGGGATCATAGGAAACTTTTGTGAGCTGCTTGAATTTCTCCATGCGGGCGAGGGCTTGGTCGATATCCCGAATCTGCTTCTCGAAAGGATGGGTGCTGAAGGGGCCGAACTCCTGGTGGACGTGGTTGTTGCCGTGGATGCAGATGGAGAGCCGGTCGGGATGTTTCCGAAAAAGGGCTGCGACGTCAGGCTGGCTACGGTCGAAGTTCCAGGGGATAAATGCGATCGTGACATGGAAGCCGTGCTGCTGTGCCTGCTCGAGGAGTGCGGGGAAGCTTACATAGCCGTAGGGTTCGCGCAGCCAGGCGTCGTCAAAGGTGAAGTTGGCATAGGCCCCGGGACTATGCCATGCGCGTTCGCCGGCGGCGTAGTGAAGAAAGATCAACGGAGAGGCCAAGGCCGCGAAGACTTTCTGCTGGCGGTAAGGATCGGGTGTAACGGGGATGTCGATGTTGGGTTGTTCGGTTGCGAAGAATACGTTATGAGAGGCGGCTCTAGCGAGGACGGGTAGCCCAGAGTCTGCAAAGCTCGCCTGAATAATAGTTTGAGCGTTACCGGAGAGATCGAGGTAGAAAACCTGCTGCCGTTCCAAGGGAAGAAGTGCGCCGCTTAGCTGTTGGGTGACATTGCCAACTGCAATTTTGTAATGGCCCGGGGCATGCGCTAGAGGTGACCTGAGACAGGCTGAGATGGATCCGGAGGACCAATACTTCAGAAGCGCGGGGGCGGTGCCGTCGTTGATCCCTGCTATGAGCAGGGGCAGGCCAGGGCGGCGGCGCAGCAGAGCAATGGATTGATAAGAGCTGAGAGCAGGGAGCACCTCGGCTTCGATGACCACCGCGACGAGGCTGGGTTCGTTCAAATAACGCGCTGCGAGTGAGGCAGTGCGTCCATGTTGCCATTTAACGTCATCCACCTGGAGGCCGTAGAATGCGGCCGCAACGGAGACCTGCCCGCGAGTGTCGTTATGCCCTCCGGACTGCCCGATGTAGAGGATGTGCGCGGCGGAGGCATGCAGTGAGAAGAGAATCAGGCATAGGGCAACGCATGCCAATCCACGCGTGAACCTGACTCCACGTTTGGCGACTGAGATCCTCGTGATGTCACGCGAAGACATAAGTAAGTTCATCGTTGCGGAGAGTGGCATACGCGATGCGGGCCCGCTCGGAGCCTTCTCCTTCGATCTTCCAACCCTGTCCGCGGGGTATCAGGGTCATCGCGTTCCTCTGTCTCCACCAGGTATTCACGTCACGGGGCAGTGCGATCCAGAGTCCGGACTCCGCGCGCAAACGCGTGAGCTCCGCCAGGAGTGTGGTGTAGCAGGTCCGGGCGCGAGGGGTGTTGAGATAGTCCGGGTGAACAATGAAGTTGAGCAGTCCATGCTGCTGGAGGACAAGGGCGATCTGTTGAAGCCACAAATCCTGCGAGTAATTCTGGAGGATATGGAAGAGAGAGTAATCCTGCGTTGCTGTGACTGGAAGCTCGAGGATTTTGCCGATGAAGTAGGGCATAACCGTGCAGCATCCTCCGGCCTGGGGATCGAGGTGTGCAACATTCGGGACGGACATGTCGTACGAGACGCGAAGATCTTTGAACCACGCCTGATTGCGGTACAGGATGGCTGAACGAAAGCCCTGTGCTCCGAAGCCGACTGCGAAGTCATTGATCCGCTGAGCAGCTTGTTGAAAGTTCGCATGATCCTCGAAGAGGCGACCATCGTGTTTGAGATCGTGGACGTTAACTTCGAAGCCTTCCGCTTTGATAGCAGACAGGGTCTCCGGCGTGACGGTGTACCGGGCAGCGGGGATGAGCTGAAACGAAGCTGGAATCCCAAAGGAAGCATTTATGGCCATTAGCTGTGGAGTGAATGCCAACCCGTCCGAGGTTTCGACATCGTGCGTCATGATGGCACAGCTGGAATGGTCTTCCGGCCAGAACCAAATGAACGGGATCCGTTGGTCCGGCGCGGCCTTGAGCGCAAGTACCATGAGTTCGTCGAACATCCGATCAACAGATCGATCGACGGGCCATTGCGGAAATGGCTTCTGGTCCCAACCTTTCAAAGATGCTCGCTGCAAGTGGCAGCGAAGATAAGTAGGGAGGAGCGGCCTCAGCGCGTAATAAATCTTTCGCGTTAAGCGCTTCCAGGATGGTGGTCGTGTGGCGCTCGTATAAAGCTCGCAACGGAGATTGGTGGCCACTTCTGTTGGGTCAAAGGGAAGAACGCAGGTATCGCCTTCTATTCGGACGTGGGCGGCTGCGTCAGGCAGATCGCCGGTCGGTGTCTCACATCGAGGGAGAACAGACCTGCCGTAGCATGTGAGACCTGAGCCGAAGGTGAAATAGCCCGGGAGCTCGCCGTTGAACTCGTCGCCAGCGAGTGCGAAGTTCGCGAAGGAATCGGGACAACGGAAGTATTCGAGGAAAACCTGATTCATAAATTCACGTTGAGTTTGGCGTAGACGGAACGGAGCTTTAGGCCATGTGCCGATAGAGTAGCTGGCCGACTCCTGCGAACAGTGGGTCGGGAAGATGAGAGACAGCGTGCCGTGCCAGTGCTGAGACCATATTGGGGGATTTGATCTCCTGGGTGTGAGGGGCGGGACTGCGGTAGTAAGTAAGCGAGGATGTCTCCGCGCCCAGATGTTCCTTGAAGGCAATCAGTCCTGGATCTTCGTTGCCTGAGCGCCCCAGGTCGAATGTCTCTATACCAGCTTCATGGGCTTGCTGAATCACCTTCCAGAAGAGGAGCGGGACGCCTCCGAGAGGGTTGAAGTGCCCGTCAGAGCAGCCGTATTTGTAGACCAGAGTAGCTTTGTGCGTGAGGGTCAACATGCTGGCGATGGGGACGGAATCCTTGGACAGGAGATGAACAGTGACTGCCGGACCGAGCGATCTGACAATGTTGTTAAACCAGGAAGCCGGTTGGGGTGGCAGCTTGTGGCGTCGTCGCGTAAGCAGAAGCAGGTACCCGAATTTGCGCAGCAGATCGTCCGAGGTGCCGGCTTCGTAGACGAGACCTTCGCGCTCCGCTCGCTTGATCTTTCGACGAATGCAGCTGGAATGGAAACGTTGATAGATGGCCGCGAGATTGGGACGAAGATCGATTGTCTGAAAGCTGAAGCGTTCGCTGTCGGCGTAGCAGTGTTGCGCGGGGGAAAGGGGATTGTTCTTCGCGGGCCTGAGTTCGATGTATTTCCAACCGTGCGTGATCCGGCTCTGCTGTAAGTACTCCAGAATCTCCGAGAGATCACGGCCTACGGCGAGCGGCTGGCAATGATCGGAGAAGGGAAGCGAGATCAGGCGGCGGCCGGTGAGCCAGCTGCGTACCTCGCAGAAGACGAGAGCGTTTGAAAGGGAATCTCCTTGTGCGGTAGTGAATGCAATGGGGCTATATCGATAGGAGAGATGGAGAGCACGAAGCCAGCCGGCGGTATGGAAGATCGAAGACTCGGGATGTGCGGAGAGAAACGCGGGCCATCGCGGGTCGGTGAGCGGATCCAGCTTATATACGGTCATGCAGAGGTCTCGATATGGTGTGTGTCGCAGGCTTTCTCGATAACTATTTCCACATACTGTCGAGCAGCAGGAGGCGGCGCAGTTGTTGATTGCGTGTGTAGCTGATCAGGCTGCGGTCCTGTACCCGAGGGGTGCGTCTCCAGTAGCAACCGAGAAAGCCGAACATCAGGCCCAGGGAGCCAACCACTCGAGGTCGCTTTACGAAACGCACAGCGCATTTAAAGAACATGAAAAGAGGATGGTAGCCGGCGATGTAATTCGCGCGCCCGTCCTTGACGCAATTTCTCCAGGCGCCATCGGCTGCGCCGGTGAAGCGGTAATGCAGGACGCGCAGGGCGGGAAAGCTGCGCGTAGTCCAACCGAGCATGTTGGCCTTGAGATCGTCCACTGTATCCCAGCCGGGCGCGCGCATGATGCCTCCCAGGTCATTCCAGCATTCGCGCCGGTAGATCTTTGTGGCCCCGCGAACGTGGAAGATGGGACTTTTTTCGAGCGTGATCACTCCATTCAAATTGTGGTAGATGCCGCCTCCCGCAATGCCGAGCCGAGGGTCTTTATCGAATTCAGCAAAGCATTGCGCGAAATAATCCGGCGAGAAGCTGAGGTCTCCATCGAGTTTTACGATGAAGTCCCAGTCGTCACTGGCGATCTGAGAAAATCCGTCATAGAACGCATCGACCTCTCCGCCTGCGGAGTTGCGGTAACCACGATCGTTTCGATGACAGACGGTGATCCAGGGATACTGCTTCGCGGAGCGATCCATGATCTCCCCGGTGTTATCGCGAGAACCATCGTTCACGAGAATCCATTGCATCGGCAGGATGCTCTGACGCGGAACCGAAGCAAGGGTTTGTTCAATGTAGTCTGCTTCATCGCGAGCAGGTGTGATGATGATGTACTTTGTCATAAATCTCCCAGGCTAAGCGTGTAGGACCCGTGCGCCCGCGAGGACATCAACGAGGTCGAGGTATTCCTGTTTGCACGCGTCCCAGGTATTTTCTTTTGCGTACTCGCTGGCATTTTCGGCGAGGCGTGCGCGCAGGGCGGAGTCATTTTTCAATCGAAGCATCTGCCCGGCCAGCGCAAACTCGTCATCATGGTCGTAGTACTGAATGATGGACTGGTCGTAGTAGAAAGCATGAATCTTTGTGCGGCTGGCTATGACGGGAACTCCGAGTGACATGAACTCGAGGATCTTTGTACTGAGAGCTTCATTGCCGAAGGCGGAGGTGGACCGCTTGGGCTCGATGGCCAGATCGGTGGCCGCCATGACCTGGGCTATCTCGCGACTAGGCAGGAAGTCATGGAAGAGGATGCGTTCCTCCATTCCGAGTTGATGCGTCAGGCAGATGAGCGAGGGTTTGGCGGCGCCTTCACCATAGATGTGAAAGTCGGCATCGGGTATGCGGTCGGCGATACTCGCAAAGGCGCGAATCGCGACATCGACGCCCTGGTGCCAGTTGAGCGAGCCGGGATAGGTGAACAGGAATCGTCCCGAGTGTGTGGTGGGGGGGCTGCTGCGCTTACCTGAGAAGATGCTCAGGTCCGGGCGGTTGCGAATGACACTGCATTTGCGAGGCTGCGAGGACCGCCCAGCCAGGCGGTCGCACCAGAGATGGTTGGCGACGATGACGTGTGTGGCAAAGCCTGCCGAACACCTCTCGATGAACGTGAGAACGCGAAAGAGGGCGGTATCGTGAGCAATTTTGAACTTGCTCGCGTAGAACTCGGGAAGCAGATCGTGGATATCGAGGAGAATAGGAACGCGCTGTAGCTTTGCTGCGAGCGCGGAGAAGACCAGGAAGTCCGGCACGTTGTGAACATGTACAAGATCACAGGTGCGGACGCGCTGCCTGCGGTAGAGGAAGAGCGCGGAGCGCAGGAAAAACCGCAGGATACGGGTGATGTATGTCAGGAGCCCGGTTTCGTTAACGGTGCGCTCCTGGATACGGAAGACCTTCACTCCGCGGATGATTTCCACCTCGGGAAAGGTGGGGCCCCGCCGGAGTGCGATGACCTCCACGGTGTCGCCGCGACGGGCGAGGGCTTCGGCATATTGCATTATGCGGGTATCGCTCTCGTAGAAGGCGTAGGCGAGCATGCAGACCGTGAGCGGGTTGCGCGGCGGTATGGGAGCCGCAGGCTGGAGGATCGGTTCTTTGGTCAAGACATCAAGCGGCTGAGAAGTCATACTCTTCCTCCGAGATCGGATTCTGCTGCTCTTCCAGCAGGTCGCCGGATTCGCTATCCTCGGACTCGTTCTCGAGGGCTACCCGTGGGTGGCTGACGACGAGAGAGATGAGGATCCATGCCAAATAGCCTTGTTGTCCCCAGCTGTAGCCGGCAACGCTGAGCAGGAGGAAGTAGAAGCCTGCGAGACAGATGAACAGGACGCCATCGAGGAGATTTTCCGGCTCTGGCAGATGGAGATAGTTTTGGAACGCAATCCAAAGGGCTTTGAAGAGAAGAGCGCCTATGAGAAAGAGTCCCCCGTAGCCGGTTTCATAGAGGAAAGATGCCCAGTTGTTGTCGCATGTAAACCAGCGTTTGGCGCGGCCCAGGAATCTGATTTCAAGGCCAAGCTCCCGAAATGTCCCGAGACCGTAACCCAGCAGAGCGCGTGTTGGATTCTTTGCGACTGCATCGCGGACGGCGTGGTTGAGCGCATCGCGGTAGAGATAGGATGTTCCGACCGGGGTATTGGTGTCGGTGGAGGCAGAATAGAGCCCATCGATGGTGGCCCAGATACCAGGCCTTGCCAGCAGGACGATTAAGGTGGCAAAACCAATGGCGAGAATGTATTTGCGGATACGGTTACGGATAAGAAGAAAAAGCAGTACCGAGCAAAAGCCAGTCGCGATCCAGGGTCCGCGGCTGGAGGTCCTATAGATGGCCCAGAACATGAGTATGAGACCTGTCCACAGCAGGAGTCGTTTGCGCTGCTCCTCCCAGATACTTAGGAGATAGAGGGTAAGGGGGATACTCATGGCGAGCGCATCGCCGAAGAGGATTGGGTGGGGAAAGGTGGAGCGAACCCGCAGTCCGCGACCCCATTCAATATAAATTGGGTCCACTCCTCCGTTGTAGGTGATCCAGAGGTTGGAAGGGAAGATCCGAAGGATACTCCAGTGTGCGGACGATTCCGAGATCGCCAGGATGCAGCACACGCCCATTGCCATGCAGGCAGCAAAGAGGATGTTGTGAATGGTTTTTACCGAGGTAATGATCCTTACCAAGAGGAAATATAGAAGGTAAAACTCCATGACCTGTGAGAGCAACTGCTTGGCGCTGGTGGTAAAGGAAAGAGAATAGATCGTAGAGAGCGCGGCCCAGGAGACGTGCATAATCATCAGGTACTTCAAGGGAAGAGGTTCGCTGCTGGCGGGCTCGCCTCGAATGAGGTAAAGCATGAGGAGAGTCAGGAGCGAGATCCTCATGGTCGTGAGATCGAACAGGCCAGGGATGACGAGCCGGGCTTCGAGCGGCATGAGTACGAGGAAGAAGCAGAAGACCGGAAGCGCATCCTCGAGCCTATGACGGCTGGCATAGACAATGCTTAGGACGATCGTTAGCTGCATGCAGACGATTAGGGTCATGAGGATTCGAGTCTTGCAGGACCCGCGTGCCGGATAGCAGGAGCGGAGACCAGGAGGGAAGCTTCACTACTGAGGAATCACTGGCGCGTCGGTTATATCGCATCGGACCGCGGAGGCCGCAGGTTCGTCCAGGGAGCGCGACAGAGCCGTGGGTCTCAGGCCGACAGACCAGAGGAAAATATTGAACCACTTTCTCAGCGGCTGAACTGCACCGGAGAAACCGCGCCGATTGAATAGGATAGGGAAGACGATGAGAAGGAAGAGGATCCGGAGTGCTGATGCCACGACGAGACTTGCTCGATACGAGGCCGCATAAGCCCTCCCGCGATGCAGCGCAAAGAAGCGCATCAGAGACTCGCGAATCATGAGGCTGCTGAAGTCGCTCTCCTGACGCCTGGCGCTGCTTCCTCCCCCGTGGTGGATGATGGACGCTTCGGGGACATAGTAGATGGCCGAACCGGCCTGCGTGATCTTTACGCAAAGATCCATGTCCTCTGCGTACATGAAGTACTGCGTGCTGAATGCGCCTACGCGGTTGAGCACGCCGCGGCGCGCCAGCATGCAGGCTCCCGAGATGGCTTGCACCTGCACCGGCTGCTTGCTGCTCTCAAAGAGTGCCCTCATCCCCCATAGCTTCCATCTGGGAAAGGCCGTTCTAAGGTGATGAGAGTTCAGAGTCTGGTTCAGTAGTCCCGGAACAGAAGTGACGCAAGTGGTTTGCAGCGATAGGTCAGAGTTCAGGAGGCGTGCACCGACCATTCCCGCGTCCGGCAGGCGTTCCAGTGTGGAGACCAGCACCTGAATAGCGTCGCCGACGATCTCGGTGTCGGGGTTCAGGAAGAGGACGTTCCGGCCGCGACTGCGGGCGAAGGCCAGATTATTTGCTCCGGCGAAGCCCAGGTTGTGCTCGCACTGGATGAAGGTCACCTGGGGAAACTCAGATGCGAGCATGCCAGCGATTCCGTCGAACGAGGCATTGTCGACGACGATGACTTCGTAGATCAGGGTGGTGTTGTTGCCAAAAAGAGTCGCGAGACACTGCCCGACAAAGTCGCGCGATTTCCAGTTGATGATGATGATGGAGAGATCCGGAGAGTTCATGGGAAGGTTTTCCTGAGCGGAGTACCCCGGCTGATGATGAGGCGCCTTAGTTGTTTGGGTATGGAATCCGAAGATACGAGCTTTGCCAGAAGTCGCGTTGAATAGATCGCACTGAGGAGCGTCACGATCGCGCCAAGGCCTTCGGCGAGAGCGAACGGCAAGATGTAGAACCCCGAGAACACGGCCGCTATGACTATAAGAAAGAGTGCGCCGGTGTGCTTGTTTTCGGCCGACCAGAGGAATCCGCTCATTTTTCGCACCACACCGTAGATGAGAAATCCGTGGAAGATGTAGGAGCCGAAGAAGGCGATTCCAACGCCATTCAGGCCGAAGCGGCTGATACATATCCACACCAGTGCAAGGCTGACGATGGTCCAGGCCAGTTCGCAGGCGATGAAAAGGGTCTGCTTCGCCTTCGCGATGATGATGAAACCCATGGGCCAGGTGACGACCTGAACGATGGTGCCAAGACATATCCAACGGAGAACTCCGACCGCGGCTCCGAACCTGGCGCTATAGAAGAGCGCAATGACCAGCGGCGCGAAAGTGAGAGTCGCGAGGACGCCTGGACCTCCGAGCAGCAGACCAACATGGGCCTGTTCGTTGACAAGGCGATTGCAGACAGGATGATCCCTCGCGTAAGCGGTCAATCGTGGATAGAAGTCGGCTCCCATGGCTTGAAGGATGAAGCCGACATAGAGCCCACCCAGAGTCCAGGCTGCCTGATATAGGCCCGTCGCTTCCAACCCGAGTCTGCGAGATACGGTGATACGAATGACGTAGGCTACACCTACGGTCATCAGTCCGCTTGCCATGAAGGCGAAGCCCAGTTTGAGGAGAGAGGTCGCCTCTCTCATAACAACGGAAGGCCGAATGAAGATATTCGGGACATGGACCTTACGACTGTAGCGCCAGGATACAAGGCAAGTAACCGCGGCCACGGCGATGAGCGAGGGCACGACACCACGATCGCGAAAGAAATAGACCAGAGGGATGCTGATGATGGTTCCGAAGAGCGCCCCCAAGACCCCCATCTTTGCAAGGTCAGCGATCCGCCTCATGCCCTGAATCAACGCTCCCTGACCTGCCGAAACGAGGGCGAAGAATACTGCCAGCGAAAGTGCGGAGACCTGAGCGGCATGCTGATTTGTTCCGAAGGTCAGTCTCGAAATTGGACGAGAGAAGACGATGAGGCACGAAGCGCCAAGCAGACCTAACAGAATGGAGATGCGGCGCAGGACGAGGGTGGTCTGGCGCATATGATCCTCGTCGTCCAGGCCAGCTGCCTCAGCGATCTGCCGGACCCCGCTACTATTGATGCCCATTCCAGCCAGCGTCTGCGTCAGCGTTGCGATGGACCCGTATAGACTCAGCATCCCAAAGCCGGCAGGTCCGAGCAACAGTGCCATGATCTTGGTTCGAACAATTCCCACTGCGATATTCAGTACAGAAGAGCCTCCAATGATGGCCGATGACTTCAATATCTGGCCATACGTTCCCTTTGTTGGAGACGGCGGGCTGGATACTGGCGTCGAAACCAGACCGGGAGTATCCGAAAGCTCTTCTTCTGCTGAGATCGGGGGCATAATTCGCACAGGGGCGGTTCGTGTATGGCTAAAACAGGGAATGGTAAAGGTGATGTATGGGTGCGGCTGAAAGAATCCCTGGACAACGGAAGATGGCGCTTTGTCTCGAGTTAGCAGGCCCCGCGACCGGAGAGAATCGCGGCCGGAGTCTGGAGCAGGATCGTGCAGTCGGTCCAGAGTGATTTTGTGTTGGCATAGCGGAGATCCATCCGAACCATCTCGTCGAAGGTGGTACGGGATCTTCCTTTTATCTGCCAGAGGCCGGTCAGTCCGGGCTTCAACTCCATCACCCGACGCTTGTGCCAGATCTGGTATCGCTCGTACTCATACGGAAGTGGAGGGCGCGGGCCTACAAGGGACATATCTCCCATCAAGACGTTAATAAGTTGTGGTAACTCGTCGAGACTCGACTTGCGCAGGAAACGCCCCAATGGCGTTATACGTGGATCATTCGTCAGTTTATAGAGACCTCCATTGGCCTTCAGGTCTTCTTTGCCGGCAATGAGTCTCGTCACGTACTCTCGATGGATCTGTGAATCATTGTTGACGTGCATGGTCCGGAACTTGAAAAAGCGGAAGAGTTTGCCGTGCTGTCCTACGCGTTCCTGGCAAAACAGGATGGAACCTTCAGAGGTGATTTTCACGAGCAAGGTAATCACGAGGATGACCGGCAGAAATGCTATGAGGGCAGTTAGGCTACCGACGATGTCCATGAGCCGTTTCGCGGCCTCAGTTTGCATATTACGAGGGCGGCGTGTGGATAGATCCGGGTAGAAGCTGTTCCCGGCCCGCTTTCCCGATACGATGTCTTCGCTGTGTGGAAACAGGCGATAGGTCATAGTGAGAAGTCGAGGGTTATCACTCTTGATGTTGCTCTCGAGTGCATGGGCTATCTTGCTCATGATGATCTCGACTGTCACGGCGTCACCGTTACCTATCTCAGTCATGAGGATGCCTATTGTCTTGTCTCGTTCGTACCATCCGAGGACATCCGTCTCTCTGATTCGGGTGGCCAGGGTAGCGACGACACCGTTGACGAGAGCGCAGCCAGCCTTACCGCGAAAATGCTCGCTACTGATGAGCACCAACATCAGTTGCTTGCCGGAGCGTTCGGTCCGGCGACGCTCGAAGCGAAGCATCTGGACAAAGGTAGCCTCCTGGATAACTTCGCGGCGTGATGGGATCTTGATCGTTGCCGTTTGGTTTTTGGGAGTGCCAAACTGGCGTATCCATGGCAGGATAACTGGTCGTTGAGAACTCATTGAGACATCCTTGGCGTATCGGAGGAATGGGAAGGAACGGAGACTACTCGAGGGCGGGAGGAAGCAGGATGTTGGCCGGTAGTGGTGAAATGTGGCGCGTTCAGCCGCGAACGTGCCAATGCTTCAGGGAAGGAATCTTTGGTGCGACGGGTTCGAAGGTTGCGTGAACTCGTCCAGCGGCTCCAGTAACTGCATGTCGATCTCGATTGCGACGGACTGATGGATCAGGGTAATGGGAACGATGAGCCTGCGATCTTTCTTGCAGCGTGAGATCTGGCCTATCAGGCCTTCGAGAATCCCTGACCTGACGCGAACCCTATCGCCTACCTCCAGCGTGGGGCAGCGCTGGATTCCGACACCCTTATCAAGACAAAGCTTGAGTGCTTCGATTTCGGATTCTGCAATCGGCACAGGCCTGCCATTGAAGGACAGGATTCGAACTACTCCGGACGTGCTCAATACCCTGCTTCGCTGGGCGAGACTGATCTGCGCAAATGTATAGCTTGGGAATGCCGGAGTACGGAGGCGGACCCGGCGGTCCTTCCAGTCGCTTTCAGTCAGAAGTGTAGGAAGGTAAGCGACGAGGGATTGAGACTGGAGATGCTCGGTAACTGCCTTTTCGTGGCGCGGGTAGGTATAGACGGCGTACCACTGTAGATGATCTTGCGAACCCAGCTTCTGGTCGTCCGTAGCATGGGGCATTAAGCTATTAGCACAGCCCATGACAACTCCTGATTCTCTTGTGCGAGAACGCAAAGCTTCGCTCTGGTGACTTACAGTAAGTCACTGTGGAAAAATCTAAGTGGTGAGACAGGTATTGAGTGTGACTCAAACATATAAGCAATTAGTCTGCCAAGACTACGACCTATTCCGTGCTTCCAGTTAGTCAAAGAGTTTAATTTTCTGTAAGAGGAGAGCCCGTTCCTAGACGTGAGCTGTCACTCAGAAAATTCTTGAAAATTCGTGTTGTTCAAGAAGAAATTTGGAAATCCTGACTTCTTCAGGAGGATGAATTGGGTTTTATTCGATTGATGGCATCGGAAAATATGTTTTGGAGATTCGCTCTCCCAAGTCGGATGGCTTAAGAAAGAGCTATAAGCAACTGTCGGAGGGTTCAACATATGCAGCGGGCTGCACAACTCTCGCCAACAGCCTTCACACACGAGATGAGATTTCACTAAAAGTAAGCGTCGCTTTGGAGTTGGGTTCGATACAGAGCACAGATTGAAGGACGCGGTGCTTAGCGCATCGACATTGAGCAGGAGGATAAGAAGCGTTAGTCACGACGATTTCCGTAGCCTCCGTAATAGGCGCTTCCAGGAATCGGAGAGTCGTTCAGGATGACACCGCAGAGTTTGGATCCGAGTATCTCAAGGGAGCGCGGGAGCATCTTCCGGGCTGTCTTTCCGGCGCGAATCACAAGAATCGCGCCGTCGACGTGAGCCAACACTTCGCCAACGTCCGCCATAGGAATGACAGGTGCAAAATCGAGGATGACCCAGTAATATGTGGAACGAAGTTCGGCGAGAGCAGGGACGATTACAGAGGGAGATAAGAGCTTTCCCGCTGAGTCCTGGCGGTTGCGGACTGGGAGGACATGCATCCGCGTATCGGCGATCTGGTACACCGCCTCGTGCAGCTTCCGGCGTCCATTGAGTACATCTTCGACACCATCTCCGTCGATCGGGCAGCCCAGGGCTTGAGACACGCCGGGAGCCCTGAAGTCCAGATCGACCAGGCAGGTACGCTGGCCAGCATCCGCGAGAGCCCAGGAAAGATTGACTGAGGTCAGCGTCTTTCCCTCTCCTGGCCCGGGGCTGGTGATGAGGAGCACCCCGCCCTGCGGACGAAGATTGATGAGTCGCTGGCGCAGTATTTTGTACTGCTCCGCGGCAAGCCCGAGGGGATCGGTCAGAAAGACCAGGCGAGATCTCTGGTCGGGCTCAAGTGTCAGTACACGGCTCTCCAATGGGGCTGCAACAGGGGTGCTTGCTGGTGCCGCGACCGGCTCTTTCGCATAGGGAAGTAGTGTGGAACTCATAGGATAGGCCTGATCTTGAACAGAAAGACAACGAGGGCCGAGCATGCGACGAATGAGACTATAAGGGTTTGGGTCATGAGCAGTTTGCCGCGAATTAGATCGGCCTTGCTCTTTATTGGAGGGAGGGTCCCGAGGACAGCCACTCCCGGTGGCAACATCCCACGCATCTCCGGCTCCGAGTTGATGGAACCTCGAAGAATTTGGAACGAGAAGGCCAAACCTGTGGGAAGAATAAAGCAGACCAAAAGGACCCCGGCCATGATGGGCAGACGTTTCGGGCGGACAGGCTTTTCCGGCGTCTTTGCCGGGTCCAGAACTGTGAATCGCTCAGCCTGCTGCTTTCGTTCCAACTCCTCTGACATTCCTGCGGAAAAGGTCTTATCGAGAAGGGACTGGTAGTTCTGCCGCGAAGCCTCATAGTTGCGGGTCAGTTCGGCCAGCTGGGTCTCAAGAACTGGGACGGAGTCGACCTTGGATTGATATACCTGAATCTGTCGCTCAAGGTCGGCGAGTTGCTGCTTGTGCCTCTGCATATCCTTATCAATCAAAGAGAGCCGCACCTGCGTATTCTCATCGTAGTTGTCGGCGGAGCCTTGCGAGGGGCCAGGCATCGTTGCAAGTTTTGCATTGATGGCCTTCAGTTCCTGATTGACGGCGATAACGTCAGGATACGTATCAGTGAACTGCCTTTTGAGAGTCCATCGCTCATTTTCAAGGCGGAGCTTTTCCTGGAGAGCGCGCTGACGATCCGAAGAGGGAATCGCCTGCGGATCTGCGGAACCCGCATGGGTGAGCAGGATTCTTTCCTGATCGAGACGGCTGATTGCATCCATGTTCGATTGGGTGCTAGCCTGCAGCCGTGAGAGCGCCTGAAGGTTGCCGTTGAGCTCGTCGGGTGTTGCTCCGGAGTGCTTCATCCTGAAGGATTCAAGTTGGCTCTCTTGGGCTTCAAGACCTTCCTTAGCTTTTTGCAATTCACTCGAGAGAAACTGCGTGGTTCCAAGTGCCTGTTGCTGCCGCGCCTTTAGACTCCAGTCAATGAAGCTGGAGGCGAGCTGATTGGTGACCAGTGCAACCATCGTGCGATCCTGGTCTTCGTAGGCAATACTGAAACTGCCGAGACCCTGCTCAGGTTCGGGACTTTGCTTTATTTCAATTTTGGTCTTGTCCCGCATGTAGTCCAGTATTTCTTCTTGGGATTTCGTCCTTCGCAGTTCAGGGTAGAGATTGTCCTTGTCGATGATCTCCTGTAGATGCGAGGCGCTTAGCACCTGTTGGGTGAGTGTATTCATCCGTTCATTCGGATCTGTCGTTACGGTGGATGTGACGTATTTCTCAGGGATTTTCTGCGGGTCGACGAGGATGGTTGTGGTCGCACGATAAACGTTCGGCAGCAAAGATACTCCCACGATGCCGCAAATGGAAAGCAGGAGCGAGGACAAGAAGACTGAATGGGCGTGTTGCTTCAGTACCACGGTCAGATAGCTTATCGATACGGACGAGTTCTTTTGATGAGTCTGTGCTTTGTTCATCCGTGCGCTCCAGTCATGTTGTCCTGATCTCCGGTATTCGCGTGTCGTTACCTAACGAAGGAGAGGGCGCGACTGGGCGTCCAATCCAGTGAGAACATAAAGAGGTTGCGGTCGATATATGATCCTCCCGAACCGCCGATGTACCCTCGATACGTATATGAGCTGCGCAATCTGTTGCTCATTGCGTAGGTGTAGACGCAATCGTAATAGCTTGCCTTGTAGGAGTTGACCGTCTTCGCGGCATCGCTGCGAACATATCCCACGTCGAAGCTTATTGCGCCCGCATGCGTGACTTGGCGTTGATAGCCGGCGGATACGCTCTCCTGCCACAGTCCAGGTCCGAGAAAAGACGTAGCTGGTTGCCGCCCCGACAGCAGGTACATCTGAGACTTTCCAGATAGGCTTGTACTCATGGACAAGCTGTAAGAAAAACCCTGCTGGATGCCGCACTCCGGCGTGTCGAGCTGAGGCCCACCGCCCAGCGTGATCAAGGTGTTTTCTCGGGGCGTCCATCGGAATTCGAGGCCACCGCCATAGCTCTCGCAATGAAGCGATCCGTAGTAGTGCGAGTCCTGCACATAGACGGAGGCTTTCCGGGTAAGGGAGAGATCCCGATCGAAGCTGAAATGGGCAGTAGCGATACTATTGCTTCCTAGATAGCCGGTATAGCGGCTCACGTCGTTTGCAACGCTAAGCTGCAAGCTGTTCCGGGCGGACATCCTGAAGGTTGAGCCGAAGCTCGCGCTAACATAGGTCACATTGCCGCCATTTGTGAGATAGGAAGCCGAGTCGGGACCTGTCCCCGGAACTTGTCCTACAGGGACAGTCTGCTGGGCGCCCATAAATCGAATCGAGTCCTGCCCAAAGCTGCCCATGGATTCAAAATCCAGATTCCAGCGCTCAGTCGGATTCTCAATAATGTGAACTGAGGCTACATTCAGGGTCTGCTCGGCGTAGTTCGAGTTATGTCCCGTAGCCGTGAACTGGTATTGAAGAAGGTATTGGCTCCTCGGTCTAGTTGCCTGGATGGCGAAATAGGGACTGACTGTATAGAACTGCGAGGCGACCCCATTTCGTAGAATATTGGGATTGCTGTCCCATCCACCAGAGACAGTCGCTCCAAATAGCAGGTGGCTGGGAACGTTGCTGCCGAGCGATATTAGACCTGTTCCATCCAGCGCGGCTGCAAGACGGGTCTGTTGGTTCTCAACCACGCTCGAACTCGTATCGTCAGCAGCGGCGGACGAGCCGGACGACTGCTGTGCTCCAATATCCCATGAATTGTCGCTCGTCGTCTGAGCCGGCAAAGACACGGCCAGGATGCTGGTGGACAGCACCGCAACGAGACGAAGGCATCGCAGCTTGTTCATGGCCTTCCTACGGGATGACGACGGTATCGCCAGGTTGAAGGTTAATGTTTTGCTTCATGTCCCCACTGAGAGCGCTGGTGTAGTTGAACCGGAGCCTTTGAATTTTCGAGTTTACTGTTCTAAGGATCAGGATGCTCTTACGATTCGCGAACGTGGTCAGTCCTCCCGCTTGCGCGATCAACTGCAGGACCGTGATCGGGGCGATCAGGGAGTATGCTCCAGGTTTGCCTACCTGTCCCGTCACGAAGACCAGCCGACTACGGATCTCTACGACGCTGACAGTGACTTGAGCGCTCACGACGTAGGCGCTCAACTTTGAGCTGAGATTCTGCGCGAGCTGATTAGTGGTCAGGCCGGCGACATGTACGTCGCCAAGGAGAGGCAGCGACACAAATCCATCGGGGCCTACGGTGACGGTCTGCGAGAGATCGGGACTCTTCCACACGCTGACGTGAATTATGTCTGCTGCGCCGAGTGCGTATTGAGAGGAGCCTGCTGTGATGGGAAGAGGCGTTACCCCGACGGGTCCCGAGGGAACGCTCACTTCGGCTCGTGAGGAGACAGGCTGGGCGCGGGCGACAATTTGAGCGCTACTTCCCGGCACGCAGAGTACGAACCCGGCAAGAATGGTGAAGGGACGAATTGACGATTTAGAAAACATAGAGCACCGGCCTGAACTTCACTAAAGAAGCAAGTTCATGGCCAAACATACGATCAATATGCTTGACGGCAAGTACCTTTCGCGAGAGTCATCGGGCAAGGCGATTGTTTGCTATGCCGTCAGTGCACTCGGGCCGGCTGTCAGCGCCGCGGCCAGCCGACAGCACAGCCATAAGCGTGCAATGTATGCAAGAGTTCGGGAATAGTTGCAGCGGCTTGCAAACAGACAGTTGCTGTAACTCGAAGTTCACGTGCAGACGCGCGCCTTCACGTTTTTCCTCAGTGGCATGCGCGCGCCTGTACGGAGCGCTGATATTTTCGATTTGGCCGGGGGGCACGAGAGAACGTCCTTCCCATGCAGGAAGGCTCCCCGGAAAATTTGGTCATCAACGTGCTATCAGCAGTTTCGCTGAGAACACATCACTGCGGATGAAGCCACACACCTGAACAGGTGCGATGCGTGCAGTCGTGAGTTCCCGTATGACAAGGAGGAAGCGTGATCAACATTGGAGTCATAGGTTATGGATACTGGGGCCCGAACCTGGTCCGGAATATGTTCGAAGTACCGGACACGCAAGTCATTGCGGTCAGCGATATGCGGCAGGAGCGGCTGCAACAGGTCAAACTACGGTACCCGTCAGTGGAGGTTACCACCGACTTCAATGACTTGCTCAACAATCCGAAGATCGATGCGGTAGCGATTGCGACTCCGGTGCACACACACTACGAGCTTGCATTGAAGGCGCTTCGGTGCGGCAAGCATGTAATGGTTGAAAAGCCGATGACGTCAACTTCCGAAGAGGCTCTGCAGCTTATTGATGAGGCAGATAGCCGCAAGCTCACTCTTCTGGTGGACCATACGTTCGTCTATACGGGTGCTGTCCGGAAGATTAAGGCTATCGTGGACTCCGGAAATATAGGAGACATCCTCTACTACGACTCGACGCGCATCAATCTCGGACTATTCCAGCGGGATGTCGATGTTATATGGGACCTCGCAGTTCACGATCTTGCCATCATGGATTACATCCTTCCAGCCTCGCCGTGTGCGGTGGCGGCGACGGGAATCAATCACGTGTTTGGCGGTACAGAGAATCTGGCGTACATCACTATGTTCTTCGAAGGCAATCTGATCGGGCATGTGAATGTGAACTGGCTTTCACCGGTGAAGGTTCGGAGGACGTTGCTTGGCGGCAGCAAACAGATGATCGTTTACGACGACATGGAGCCGAGCGAAAAGGTGAAGGTATACGACAAGGGCATCACGCTGAACGGCGCGTCAGACTCGCTGTACAAGGCCCTGGTTGGCTACCGTTCCGGCGATATGTTCGCGCCTCAACTCGACGTCTCCGAGGCGCTTAAGGTGGAGATTCAGCACTTTGCGGATTGCATCGGAAGCGGCGCGGAGCCCACTACAGGAGGTCAGGCTGGCCTGCGAGTCGTTCGCATTCTCGAAAGTGCCTCCCTCTCCATGAAGCAGCGAGGGAAGCTTGTACATCTTGGGACGGAAGTGCCAGCGTATGCACGAGGAGCCGCATGATGCTTGCAGTCGAGACCGCAACCGGCAAGTTATCTGAGAACGGCACCGGCGCGCCGGAGCTCTCTCAAGGTCGCTCTACGCCTGACTTCAGCAGAATAGCCGCCGACGTGAAGCTGGGAGCGAACGTAGCCCTTCATGGATTCGTGAACCTCTACGGATGTTCCATCGGTCACGACAGCAGGATAGGGGCCTTCGTCGAGATACAGAAGAACGCCGAGATAGGGGCCAATGTGAAGATTTCGAGCCACACCTTCATCTGTGAAGGCGTCAGGATTGAAGACGAGGTATTCATTGGTCATAACGTCTCTTTTATCAACGACAAATTTCCGCGGGCGACGAACGCAAACGGGGAATTGCAATCGGATACCGACTGGCAGGTCACAAGGACGCTTGTAAGTCGGGGCGCTTCTATCGGGACTGGCTGCACGATTCTTTGTGGCATCACGATCGGGGAGTTTGCCACGGTTGGTGCCGGAAGTGTTGTAACGCGGGATGTCCCGTCAAAGACAATCGTTGCAGGAAACCCGGCTCGAATTCTGAGAAGGCTGGAGGAAAAGTGACAATTCCCTTTGTCGACCTGAAATCACTGCATAGCGAGATAACGGAAGAGCTTCGCGAGGTCTTCGATCGTGTGCTCCGCGAATCAACCTTCGTGCTGGGGCCGGAGGTCCAGAGATTCGAGCAGGAGTTCGCAGCCTACGTGGGCACGAAACACTGTGTCGCGCTCAGCAACGGCACCGCTGCACTTCAGTTGGCTCTGGCTTCGCTCGGTATCGGTCCGGGAGATGAGGTCATCACGGTTCCGCATACGTTTATCGCAACTGCGGAAGCCATCACTGCGGTGCGCGGGCGACCGGTGTTTGTTGATATCGATCCGGTGTCATTCACGATGGACGCTGCTCTTTTGGAAGCCGCGATCACGCCTCGAACGCGCGCCATCATCCCCGTAGATATCTATGGGCAAACGGCGGATATGGATCCGATACTCAACATCGCATCGCGTCACAGTATTCCAGTGATTGAGGATGCATGCCAGGCGCACGGTGCAGAATACAGGGGGCGCAAAGCAGGTTCATTTGGCGCGGCGGGATGCTTCAGTTTTTATCCCGGCAAAAATCTCGGCGCCTGTGGCGAGGGCGGAGCAGTAACTACGGATGACGCTGAACTCGCAAATCGGGTTCGGTTGTGGCGCGATCATGGATCATCGAAAAGGTACGAGCATATTTTTCCCGGACTCAACATGCGCATGGAAGGTATTCAGGGCGGAATTCTGTCCGTGAAGCTGAAGTACCTTGACCGCTGGAATAACCAGAGACGCGAGGCGGCAGCGAAGTACGATGCGGCTCTCAGAGACACCGATCTTGAGACTCCCGCTGAGATGGATTATGGCCGCCATGTCTATCATCTTTATGTTGTGCAATCTGATAACCGTGACGCGCTTCGTGAGAGTCTGTCACGCGCGGGCATTGAATCAGGTTTGCACTATCCAAATCCGCTGCATCTTCAGGAGGCCTACCGCTCCCTCGGCTACGAGAGAGGCGATTTTCCTGTAACGGAGACGCTAACAACACGGATTCTGTCGCTGCCGATGTATCCGGGCATCGAGTCGGAGGCGATCGAGAGAGTCGCAGCACAGGTTCGGGAGAGCTGCTATGTTGGCTGAACGAGAGCACGAGAATCTTACGCGAGGGCGATCCGTTCCTGCGGTGTTCGGCAGCGCGCGGCTAGTGGATGATCCGGACTGGGAGTGGGAGTTTGCGGCTCATTTGAAGAGATCCCACACCGTCCTCGAACTGCTCGCCATGTTTTCCAGGTATCGAAATGACGAGGGGCCGTTAGAGTCACAGCTTCGACGCATTCTGTTTCGCGCCATGTGCCAGAGCGTCGGGCACGCCCTGCAGATCGGGCCGGGGGTTGTCGTAAAGCACCCCGAAAGCATGGTGTTCGGCGATGGAGTGTTCATCGGTGCTCAAGCGATGATTCAGGGGCGTTACGACGGCACGTGCCGGATCGGTAATCATGTTTGGATCGGACCGCAAGCGTACTTTGACGCACGGAACCTCGTTCTCGAAGATTATGTCGGGTGGGGGCCGGGAGCGAAGGTTCTTGGCTCGTCGCACACGGCGCTCCCTGTCGACGTGCCGATCATTTCGACGGAACTTAGGATTGAACCCGTGGTGATAGGGTATGGCGCCGATATCGGCACTAACGCGACGATTCTGCCGGGAGTCCACGTTGGGGCGCATTCCATCATCGGCGCCGGCGCAGTTGTCACCGAAGATGTGCCTGAGTACGCGGTTGTAGCGGGAGTACCTGCGCGGCTCATTCGCAGACGTAAAGATATCTGCTCTTCGGAATTGGAAGTTGACACAACTTCGCAAGAGCGCCTGGCAGATGACGGCCAATTGGCCACAACACGGAGCAGCTACAAGGGGACGGAATGAATCCTATCCAAGGCAAAAAAATACTCATAACAGGAGGGGCGGGATTTGTAGGAAGTGCCACGGCAGACCTGCTGCTTGAGGCCGGTGCAGCGGAAGTCCGGGTGCTGGACAACCTGGTTCGCGGCAATCTCCGAAACCTGGAGTGCGCAAAGAAGATGGGTGGCCTGGTTGTGATCGAGGGTGACATCCGTGATGCGGATACGGTAGACGACGCGGTTGCGGGCGTGGACTATATCTTCCACGAGGCGGCACTTAGAATCACCCGTTGCGCCGAAGCACCGGGCGAAGCGGTCCAGGTTCTGATGGTAGGGGCCTCAAATGTTCTTGAGAGCGCTGTGCGGCACAAGGTGAAGAAGGTGGTGGCAGCCTCCTCCGCGTCCGTCTACGGCGACCCGTCCTACCTTCCCATGGACGAGTTGCATCCGTTCAATAACCGCACCCTTTACGGAGCGGGTAAGATCGCAAACGAGCAAATGCTCCGTGCCTGGTACGAGATGTTCAAGCTGCCCTATGTTGCCTTTCGCTACTTTAATATCTATGGACCGCGCATGGATATCGATGGCGTTTACACCGAGGTCCTGATCCGCTGGATTGACGCCATTGAGGCTGGGCAGGCGCCGAAGATCTTTGGCGACGGCTCGCAATCGATGGACTTTGTATTTGTGGAAGATGTAGCCCGGGCCAATCTTGCAGGACTGGTTTCCGATGTCACCGACGAGGTATTCAATGTAGGGACTGGCGTGCAGACTACGTTGCGAGAACTCTGCGACATGCTGCTCAAAGTTACTGGCTCCAATCTCAGACCGGAGTATGTGTCCGCGCGGAAGATCAACAACGTGCAAGCGCGCCGCGCGAGCACGGAAAAGGCTGAGAGGATGCTTGGCTTCACGGCGAAGGTGGATCTGGAATCAGGACTAAGATCTCTTCTTCAGTGGCGCGACCTGGCGCGAACGGAATCGACTGCCGTATTGGGGGGTGCAGCATGAGCCTCTTATCTCCCGCTGTTTCATCTGCGATTCCAGTTGCTCGTCCCTACATTGGCGCGGAGGAAGAGCAGGCGGTGATCGATGTACTTCGTTCAGGTTGGGTCACGCAAGGGCCGCGGGTTGCCGAGTTCGAAGCCAAGTTTGCTCGGTACATTGGCTGCGATCATGCTGTAGCCGTATCTTCATGCACCACGGCACTCCATCTTGGATTGCTGGCGCTGGGTGTAGGTCCGGGTGATGAGGTGATTTGCCCGAGTCTCTCGTTTATAGCGACAGCGAATGCCATTGTTTACGTGGGGGCTACTCCGGTCTTTTGCGATATAGATTTGGCAACTTACAATCTTGATCCTGCACGCCTCGAAGAGGCCATCTCTCCACGAACAAAGGCGATCCTGGTGGTTCACCAGATTGGTCTGCCCGCGGCCATGCATGAAATTCTCGCTATCGCCGCCCGGCATGGTCTGGCTGTAATCGAGGACGCCGCATGCGCTATCGGATCGGAGTATGAAGGGAGCCTGATCGGCGCGCCGTTGGGAGCCCTGGCCTGCTTCAGCTTTCATCCGAGAAAAGTCCTCACGACGGGCGAGGGCGGCATGATCACGACGAGGGATGCAAAGGTCGCGGAGAGGCTTCGCCGTCTACGGCAGCATGCAATGAGCCTCTCGGACGTGGCGCGGCATAGTGCGACGCAGATAACTACCGAGACGTATGACGAGATAGGCTTCAACTTCCGGATGACGGATATGCAAGCGGCGATAGGCATCACGCAACTGGAACGTCTGCCGGGCTTTCTCGCTAAGCGGCGTTCTCTCGCGGAGCGTTATACAAGTTCGCTTCTGCATCTTCCGTGGCTCATAACCCCCACCGTTCCTTCCGGTCGCCGTCACAACTACCAGTCCTATATGGTCAGACTGGTCGCTGGCTTTGAGGGTAAGCGTGACACGATCATGCAGAATCTTCTGCAGAAGAATATCTCTACACGGCGAGCGATCATGGCGATCCACAGGGAACTGCCCTATAGATCCGAACGCTGGAAAAGCTGCTTGCCCCAGACTGAGTTGGCGACAGATTCCGGGCTCATCCTTCCACTGTTTCACCAGTTGACGGACTCTGAGCAAGACTACATTATCGAATCGCTTCAGCTTGCATATTCCTGACTAGCCTTTGTCTCAAGCAGGGAACACCCCGGATGTCGGCACAATCAGCAGGATCGCGCTGCTCTCCGGTAGCCTATGGAATCGTGATCTGAAATTCGTTGGAGGCGGTGCTTTCCACGCCGCTTGCGTCCACGCTTTTCACCACATAGCCATAGGTGACGGCGCTGGCTACGGTGTTGTCGACATAGGCTGCCGCGAGGGAAATCACTGAATTGAGTTGCGTAAATCCTCCTCCTCCCACCGACCGATAGATGTTGTACCCGACCACGGGGTCAGGCGAACTGCTTGGAGGAAGCCAGCTCAGGTCGACCTCATGCGCGATAGCCGTGGCCACACCGGTGAGTGGCACGGTCAGGAAACCTCCGTTGAGCGAATTGCTAGCGATGGTAAGTTGTCCGGTGACAGCTCCGGCTGCCGTTGGCTGATACCTGATCAGCAGGGAAAGCGCTTGGCCAGGGTTCAGGGTCGCCGGGAAACTCCCACCCACGATGGTGAATTCCGCCCCTTGGATCTGAGCAGAGCTCACAATCACTGGTGTCGTTCCTGTTGAGGTCAGAGTCAGGTTCGATGTGGTGGCCACGTTTACCGCTACACTGCCAAAGCTCAAGCTGGCTGCACTCGCCGTCAGCTCTGGATCCGCTGCTGTACCCGTACCGGACAACGCCACGACAGTAGTAGTTCCCGCTGACGAGTTGCTGCTGATGGAAAGTTGACCACTTGATGCACCCACAACTGCAGGCTGAAACTGCACTGTCAGATTCATTGAGCGACCTGGGTCTAGAGTGACGGGAAACGAGGCGCCCTCGATACTGAATGCCGCAGTTGAGGTCGCAGCCGAGTTGACTGTTACGGGCAGGGTCCCGATCGAGTTCAGCGTCAGGATTTCTCGTGCCGCCCCGTTTACTGTTACGTCGCCGAAGCTAAGACTTTCCGCACTAACCGAAACCTCTCCGACCTGGAGGGCGCCGGGACTCAGCGACGGCGCGCCCGAAGGCTCACCGATCCCAGCGCTGCAACCGCACATCGTCAGAACCAGAACAAAGGCAAAGGTAAGGAGAGGGAGACGTGACCACACCGAACGGCCTGTCTTACGGGCGAAGAGACCTGCCTCGAAACGATCAGCCCGGATCGCCCGGTTGCTCGCGGGAAGAGAGATCTGAGTGTCTGGCACGAAGCGCACCTCGCGAGTAGTTGAAAAAGCACAGGGTCCAGAGGCCGTATGGGGACAAGCGCAAGATTTGATGTGGGACCCGGAAAAGCTGAAGTTTGCTGGCCGAAAGGCAGATCTGGTTCCATCAGAGCTTTGAAAGTTGGCTGCCGCTCCTCTATCCAGAGTGATTCCTGCAAAGTGGGTCGGCAATAACACAAAAAGGTCACACCTACACGAACTAGCACTCCTGCCGTATGACAAGCTCGTGGTTCAACTAGCCCAAGCGGCTGCGTGGTGCTTTACAACTGTATCGACGATGTACCTGCCAATGACGAGCGACGCCGTGGCGGCCGGAGACGGCGCATTGCATACGTGGACCATGCCGTCGGTATGAACAAATCGGAAGTCATCAATCAGCCTTCCCTGGCGGTCGAGTGCCTGTGCGCGAACGCCCGCGCCCCCGGGAATCAGGTCCGCCGGCGTTAGATTTGGCATCAGTCGCTGCAGTTCTTGAACAAAACTGGCCTTGCTCCAGGAGCGGTGATACTCGTGCATGGACATTCTCCAATGCCTTCGAGCCATGATCCAAAAACCGGGAAACCTAGCGTACTCCAACACGTCACCAAATCGAAATGAGGTCTTCGTATAACCTTCACGCTCGAGCGCCAGCACGGCATTCGGTCCAGCCTCGATGCCTCCGCCTATGCGTCTTGTGAAGTGCACTCCGAGAAAGGGAAACTGCGGATCGGGAACCGGGTAAAGCAGTCCTCTAAGGCAATTCTCTTTGCCTGGCACCAGGTCGTAGTACTCTCCTCGAAAGGGAACGATCGTCAGGTCGAGACTGGCATTCGCCATGCGGCTTACCCGGTCACTTTGGAGACCCGCGCAGTTGATCACCAGCTTCGCTTCGAAGCTGCCTTGGCTTGTCTCAACGACAGTAGTTCCATGCGCTCGCTTTAAGCCGGTAACTTCGTGCGAAAGGTAGATAGCTTCTCCGCTTGCGGTAATCAGTTCTGCATACTTTTGAGTGACCTTTGCAAAGTCCACTATGCCGGTGCCGGCCACGCGAATTGCACGGATCCCCGCGGCAGTAGGCTCATACTCGGTAATCTGCTCCGCGCTCAATATCTCAAGACCTTTCAACCCATTCTGTTCTCCGCGCCTGTATAACTCCTGCAGTCGCTGTAGTTCATCTTCGCGGGTTGCCACAATAAGCTTGCCGCAAAGCTCGTACGGCACTCCGTGCTCCTTGCAAAATCGGATCATTGTTTCGGCACCTTCAAGACAGAGTCTGGCCTTGAGGCTGCCTGGCTTGTAATAGATCCCGGAGTGAATTACTCCGCTATTGTGACCCGACTGGTGTCCGGCTACCTTCGCCTCCTTATCCAGGACGGCGAGTGAAATGCCAGGAAAGCGCTTCACCAATTGCAGACCTGTCGCCAGGCCTACGATTCCGGCACCGATAATTGCTACTTCCACTTGAGTTCGGATGGCAACTCCCCTTCATCCAAATTTGTTTTCGTGGTGTTTCAAGGTACATGGAGAACCAGCGGTTGTTCAACCAGCGCGACAACATTACATGCAAAAGAATCGCGAAGCAATATAGATGTTTTGCTCAATAGAGATGCTGTCAATGAGTCGAACACGAGGTATTCCTGATTGCCCTGATGTGACTAAATTGTGCAAGTAAGTGGGAATATAACTTCCTAATTTTGTATTTGACTTGAGATTGGGGAGGAAGATACATTCAATCCACTCCGAGGCTCATTTAAGTTTCATAATTGAAACAAGATTTCCGCTCCAATTGCCGGAATTATCCAATTAGCTGCTGGTCTTTTGGCATCGTAGAAAAAATATTGTGGGCTCCTGTAAATCAGCTTGGCTAAGTCGTAGGTATAAGCGAACCGACGGGTAGCTCGTCTTGAGCACCCCGGGCTTGCGCTCACGCCTCCGCCAGAGCTTCGTCCGAACGCTTCTCTCTGCTGAGGTACGTCAATGACTGACAGAGTCCTGGTTTTAGGCATCAGCGAAGATGCCCATATTTGTAATTCCATCTTCAATGCGTTTAGTGCCGACGGGTACAAAGCCATTTGTGTGCCATCCCCGCAGAAAGCGCTGCAGCTCTTTGAGGGGGGACTGGAAGCGGACTTTCTGCTTGTCGATCCTTCGCGGAAGAAGCCGGAAGATAGCTTCATGCCGCAGTCGATTCTGCAGAAGGTCAAGAGCGAGAACATCGGTCTTGTCGTGGATGCAGGAGATCTGTCATGGAATGACTATGCGCTCCGATGGAATGTCTCCATGATATTTGCGATGCCTTTTGGACCTTTCGATATCGACAGGTTGAAGAAGAAGTCTCGGATCGACGCTTTGACTTCTTCGCCTGCATCCGCGGCCGAGCAGGTGCGCTCCCCGGAATACCATCTCGAAGAACTGGACAACAACCGCTTTTTCCTTGCTGCCTCCCCGGTCATGATGCAGCTCTACCGTGATATTCGAATTCTTGCCCCAGTGAACATTCCGGTTCTTATTTTGGGAGAAAGCGGTGTTGGCAAAGAAAACGTAGCGATGCTACTGCACAAATATCATGCTCGCACTGACAAAAGCCTGCTCAATATCAACTGTGCTGCCCTTCCGAACGAACTTCTGGAGAGTGAACTTTTCGGCTACGAAGCTGGGGCCTTTACCGGGGCAACGAAGTCAAAACCAGGCATGTTCGAGCTAGCAGATAAAGGAACTTTGCTACTGGATGAGATCGGCGAGATGAGCCCGCAGATGCAGGCCAAGCTCCTTCACGTTCTTCAGGACGGTTCCTTCTGTCGTCTCGGCGCACGGTCTGCCTCCCACGTCGATGTGCGGGTACTTGCTGCCACGAACATCAATATGGAGGAAGCAATTGCTTGTAAGCGCTTCCGCGAAGATCTCTACTATCGACTTAATACCCTTACGATTACAGTTCCTCCACTCCGAGATCGCCGCGAGGAGATATCGCCGTTAATGCAAGAGTTGTTTCGCAGAGGAGCGATGGAGCTAGGTCAGCCGGTAATCTTCGCTGACCGGATTGTAGAAGCCGCCCAGGACTATGACTGGCCCGGAAATCTTCGTGAACTGCGGAACTTCGTCACTCGCACGCTTATCTTGAGAGATGAGAAGACGGCATACAGTTACTTGCGGACGAAAACCCGGTTAGATAGCGCTACCCACTCCAAGGAGGAGATCATTCTTGAACCGGAGATAAAGAAGACCGCTGCCGCGTTGGGCATGAAGGATGCGGTAAGCGTGGTAAAGAATGAGATAGAGGTGAGGATGCTCCAGAATGCACTCTCCGCTTCAGGATGGAATCGTAGGAGGGCGGCAACCAACCTAAATATCAGCTATCGCACACTCCTGTACAAAATTAAACAACATGGGCTGAGCGCATAAGTTAGCGGAAGGCTAGAACCTGTCGATCTATGCGGTATGCAAGCTTGTTGCAACGTGAAAATCTGTAACTCTTTGTATGCAATTAACTACTTATTGCAGTCGTCCTTGTAATGTGTTTGAGTGTTCTCCGTGCATATCGACTTAGAGACACCAGATCTGCAGTCCACATTCCGATCGGATATCTGTGTAATAGGCGGCGGTGTCGCAGGCATTATGCTCGCGGCCCGCTTGCGTCAGAATGGCAGGCACGTTCATCTGCTGGAGGCGGGCGGCCTCGAGCTCGAAGAGCGAAGCCAAAAACTCTACTGCGCTGAGATGGTGGGCTGTCGTCACACCGGTGCCACGGACGGTCGCTTCCGCACTTTTGGAGGGTCCTCGACTCGCTGGGGAGGTCAGTTGCTGCCCTATACGGATGATGTCCTTCATCCTGACAGTCGACTCGGCCTTCCAAGCTGGCCGCTCGAACTGGCAGAGCTTCAGCCGTATTACGACGAGGTGCAGAAGGCGATGGGAGTTCTGATTTCGCCATTCTCAGACGGATTGCTGAAGGAATTCAATCGTGAAGCTCCCTTTAAGTCATCCCGGGTGAGGCTTCGCTTTTCGACATGCGCTCCCTTTGCGAAGAGAAATCTTTCGAAGACCCTGGGAAAGGAGTGCCTCGCTTCCACGAAGGTCACCGTCTTTACCCACGCTAACGTCCTCTCCATTGACTTGACCGTCAACGGAGATGCCGCTCTCTCCGTGACCGCCACCAACTACACCGGAATGACCTATAAGTTCATTGCCAGCCAGTTCGTTATTTGCACCGGCACGATCGAGGCATCGCGTCTGCTGCTGGCTTCTACCGGCATCTGTCCCATGGGTGTGGGAAACTGTCGCGGACAGGTGGGACGCTACTTCCACGATCATGTTGGAGTCCAGGCCGCTGATATCGCTCCCGAGGACCGAGGACGCGTCCTCCGGGCTTTTGCTCCATTTGTGAGAGGCGGCACTTCGTACAGGGCCAAGCTCGAGGCGACCGCTGAGCTGCGGGCTGAGAGGGGTCTCCTCTCTGTAGCAGGGCAATTCTCGATAGAAGAGCCACCGGGCTCCGGGCCAGATCTGATCCGAAGGGTGCTGCACGGACTCCAACATGGGAGGCTCAACCGGGAGCTTCAGCGTGACATGCTTGCTATGCCTGCCGCATCTGCGGAGGTCCTGAAGTTTACCATCGCGGCGAAAGCTCATAACCGAAGATACGTCTCGGGACTGGCGCGTCTCGTACTCGACATCGATGTCGAGCAGAGGCCCGACTGCGAGAGCCGTATACGCCTGGCTGAGGAAACGGACGCACTCGGGATCCGCAAAGCGATTCTGGATTGGCGAATCTCAGGAGATGAGCTTCAAAGCATTCGTGCCTATGCCCAAGAACTGGAATTGCTCTTCCGCGAAAATAATCTCGCAACCATAAGCTGGAAACCGCAGATTACAGCGGGCAGTGACTTCTGGAATACCGGCAATCGCTTAGACACCTTCCACATGATGGGAGGCACCAGGATGGGAGCGGATCCGGCGACCAGCGTCGTTGACAGCTCACTGAGGGTCCATGGCCTCGAGAATCTCTACGTCGTAAGCTGTAGCGTCTTTCCGACCGGCGGGAGCTCCAATCCTACATTCACCATGATGGCGCTCGCTTTGCGGTTGGCGGATAGGCTTCAGGTCAGCGGGAATAGTGTCATCTCGGTGAATCCGGAAGCCTGAAAACTTCAAATAAAATAAATAAGTGGATATTTAGGAAGAAATGCCCCGCCTCTGGGAACTTACTACCCGGTATCGAGAAATTTATTTCGTTATCCCAGGCACCCCCATTCACGCAACTGGCATCGTATCAAGACATGCGAGACGTGCCAACCGGCTCGATGGCACTAACCAAAACTTCAGAGGACAGCCTAGTGAGAAACGATACCCTTCCCAGCAATCTCAATCTTGATATCTCCACCACGCAACGCATCCAGCGCCAGATCGATCTCGGCCACCAACAGGATCCCGCCGCTGTCATTGCCTATGCCATGATGCTTCTTGATATAGAAGAAGACTGGCTTGGGTGCCCCCGCACGCCCACTCCTGCAGCTCAGGTGCTCCACTAACGCACCGTTTCGATAGCTTCTGTCCCCATCAACGTATGAAGAGGGCCGCGACAACTCGCGGCCCTCTTCCGTCTTACCTGGGAGCACTGAACACCACTGCCCGTTGGTAAACACTTCGGCGGGCCTCCCCACGATTGCGCATGCGCTCAAATTCTCGCTACAGAGCAAAAAGCCCTCCGGTCTGGAGGGCTTCTAAATTGCTGAATTTTGGAGGCGCGGGTCGGGATCGAACCGAAGTTAGCAATTGATAATACGATAAATATCTCATTTCAAATGCAATAAAAACGAACGAAACGCTCCGTGGGCAGGTTTATAAGGCAAAAGTAAGGCAAATTGTGACGCTCACACTGAATACCGGCCTGACGATTCCCGCGCTTGCCCGAGTGCCGTCAAGGTGGCGAGAATTTCGGCGACTCGCGTGCGGGGTGCAGGACGGAAATTAGCTGCAATCTGTTGTGGCGTTTGAGGGCTTTCCGAACGCATGGCGTCCTTGACTATGCGGAATTGGTCAGGGATGGCGGACGGCCATGGCTGTTTGCGGCGGGTAGTCGGGACTTCCTCGATAAAACCTTCGAGGGTAGCGGTTTTGGGGATGTAGCTGGGAGCTTGATACTCGGGACGTAGCCAGCGGATCAGCCCGGAGGCTTCCTCCGCGTGACGTGCGGCGTTAAGGGCAACGACGTGTTCGAGGATTCGCTCGGTGGTGAGGTTGTAGGACCAGCCGTACGCGTCGAAGACGGCCAGGTCGAGATTCTCATGGAGTTCGCGGAGCGTGCCAACCAGACCGGCGTCGTAAATGTGATGATCCTGCTCGGTCAAGTCTTCGTTACTGCGCAGCTTTTGAAGCACGTTGTATATCTCTGTAAGAGTCAGCGAAGGATGCAGTTCCTGCTGCCGCTTGCGGTGGGCGTCAAGGCGGTCCGCGAGGTCACGGATGACACGCTTTTGAACGTCTTTACAATCGGGGAATGGGAATGGATCAAAACAGCGGCTCTTTGTATAAATGGGACGATCTTCTAAAGTGCCACCCGCTGCTAGCGTCCATGCGACGTGGATCGAGCTTGACAATACTCCGAGGTCAAATCCGTCGCTAAAGGCAAAATTCACGAGGCGATTGTCTGGAAGAACGGATGCATCGACGAAGACAAATACCCGGTGCTTGGCAGTTTCGACGGTAGCGATGTAGCGAGACAAGCCCTTGAGGGCTGGCCGGAAGTTGGCACGAGGTTCGCCAAACGTCCACCAGTTCTCGCTATAAGTGGCGCGCCGATTCTCATCCCGTTCTGGCTTCACGCGGTCGTATACCCATTGGTAGACCTCCGGAAAGCGTTCTTGGACCTCTGCTGCGGAGAGGCCGAAAAGGTCGATCACAAGTTTGTTTCGTGAAGTTCCTGTGAGGTCTCGACCATTGAGGTAAGGACGGATGTGCTGTTCTAAGCCTGGAATCCGGCGAAGGCCGAGCGTCTCCGCCTCTTCAGGAGAAACGATGAAACCCGCTCCGTGAAGTTTGACCCCCGGGCAACTAAGCCCTTCATTCGATTGCAGCGCGGCAGCTCCGGAAACGTCAGCACCGATGCGCAGATCGGCCAAGATCTTGCCGACACTGTCAGAGAGTTCAACGGCAGTTCCTTCGGTCCCTGTATCGCCCTCGCTGATGACATGATAGAGGTGTCCTTCGTGCTCGCCGCGTTCGGCGACAGTCATCGCGATACGCACGGCTGCGGCCTTACTGATTGTTTCTTCGTCTGACGTCAGGGCCTTCAGCCACGGATGATCGGGGATGGCGAAAATCAGCGAGAGCGGGTTTTTGGCAGCACTTAGGTTCTGTGCAACGACCCTGCGATTGAAGACTTGTGTTAAGGAATTCGTGGTGATGAAGCCGAAGCGACGAACTTTACCCGAGCGTGCGAGTTCGGCGGCATGTTGCCACCAGAACATGACGAAGTCAGCCGAATCAGGAACGTCTTGGTAGACCTGCCGAAGGGTGTCAGTATAGCCGCCGGGGAGTTCTTGACGCATGTCCTTGCCGCCGATGAATGGAGGATTACCGATTACGAAGTCCGCAGAGGGCCAAAGCGACTGCTTCGCGCCATGGTAGTGATAGATCGTTCGGCGGGCGGTTTCGTCAGGAACTTCCCAGCCGGTGACGGGATGCATGGTTGTAGTTACGCCGTCCCATTCCTTCACCTCGTTACCTTCTAAATCAACTGCCGGAACTTTCTGGCCGTAAATTATTAATGCGTCTTGGTGCGTGATGTTGTGGAAGTTGCTGATGACCGGAATGGGTATCTGCTCGGAACTGCGAGTGCGCAGGTGCCACTGTAGATAGCCGATCCAAAGGACGAGATCTGCGACGACGGCGGCGCGTGGGTTGAGTTCGATACCGAGCAGTTGGTGTGGATTGACGGTGTAGAGTTCCTGCGGCTGGCCGAGCGAAGCGAGCGTTTCCAGCACCTCACCTTCAAGGCGCTTCATATGTTCGAGGGCGACGTACAGAAAGTTACCTGAACCGCAGGCAGGATCGAGGACATAGGTGTCGCACAGTTTCCGATGAAACTCCCGAGCGACCTGCACAGCCTCGGCAACATCGTCAGTGTGGACGAGATCAGCGATAGCCGCTACGGTATTATTCCAATCCTCACGGAGCGGTTCGACAATCGTTGGAATGACGAGGCGTTCGACGTACGCGCGTGGCGTGTAGTGTGCGCCAAGAGATGAACGCTCTTTCTTATCGAGAGCGCGTTCGAGCAGCGTTCCAAAAATAGCAGGCTCTACATTGCGCCAATCTGAATCGGCGGCTTCAATGAGCAACCCCAGTTGATCTCGGGTGAGCGGAAGGGCGTTGGTGCATTGAAAGAGACCGCCATTGAACTGTTTGAGTTCGCTTTGAAGGATCGGTGAGAATCCGCCCGTGTTCATGGTCTCCCAAAGCGATGATGCCATCTGCGGAAAGAACTTTACATTCTCGCGGTCACGGATGTCCCTGAGGAGATTTAGCCAACAGTCTTTAGGAATGAGTTCGACATTCTCAGCAAATGAGGTAAAGATGCAGCGGGTAAGGAACTCGGCAACATCCTTTGCGGGGTACTTCTGCTCCAAATTGCGAGCGAGGTTGGCTAGCTTTGCTGCGATGCCTCGCGTGACCTCAGCGGTGCGGCGGGATGGGTCGAGCGAGTGTGGATCGAGCCAGAGAGCCCGGAGACGTTCGCGAACTTCAGGCACGGTCAGATCGTTGAGAAGGATGCGATAGGTACGCGGATCGGGAAAGGGAAGATAGGCTTTGCCCGTTAGGGAAAAGTCGGCATAAAGCTCTATCGAGTGTCCTACGTCAACTGTGACAAGAAATGGAGGCCACTCAGGCAATGCTTTGGCGTAGTCCTCCGCCTGATAGTAGGCACGGCGCATGGCTTCGTCCCAGCCGTGTGTGCCGCGTAGTGCTGTGCCTCTGCGGCGCTGGGGGCGAGGTGAGGGCGAGGAAAGAATCAGGTTGTTTTCGTCATCTACTTGAAGTTTCAGCGGGTTGCTGCCCTGCTTAGCTTCAAGAACGAAGTGATTCTTTTTGTAGAGGTCGATGAAGCCACGGGACACCGTGCCATCGAGATTCTGCACTTCGACGGTCTTATCGATGACATACGTGTTGAAGTCCTCGATGCCTTGGGATGGCTCAGGCCGAGGTACATCGAGAAAGTCGCAGAGTTCTGAAAGGAAGAGTGCGTAATTGGAACGCTCGGCTGCCTCTGACTGCTGCCAGCGAGATATAAAGTCCTGCTTCTCTTTGGGCATTCAGAATATGGTACGACGTTCGAGGTCGGCCAACGATGTGTGAAATGGTTCCCTAAAACCGAAATTCGCATTCGGTCCGAATGAGGGCACAACTTGACGCAAGCCGAGGATGGGAACGAGGTTTGAGGCTGAAAATCGAAATTCCCAAGAGCTTCTGTTACAAGTGCATGTCCTTGGGATGTAGCGGCTTACACTTGATTTTCAGACGCACTCGTGGTAGGCTTATGAAGTCGGGTTTTGCCTGACCCCTGCTCCAAGCAGATGACGGCGGTAAGATAGTGTGCTTCCGCATTGAGCTTGGAAAGTGAGCGTACGCGACGCAATTCGGTCGCTACGAAATCAGACGTGTTGTAGCCGTCTGCCGAAGCCCGAAGTCAACATTGCGCGGGCGAAGTGAAAGAACTGCATTGCAGCCAATTTCAACTGAATACCTGACCTCGCAAGAGGTCGCATCAATCCTAAAAGTTAGTCCAGATTCAATCATCAGGTGGTTCGAGAAACGCCCCGGGGTCGTGGACCTAGGGAGCGGTGAATCTCGTTTCAAACGGCGATACCGCGTGCTTCGCATCCCTAAAGAGGCGCTGGAAACCTTCATCGTTGAATCGAGGGTTCAATGACTGCTCGCAGGTCCTCGCTATCCGCCAAGAGAAAACCCGTCTATAGAAATCCGCAGACTTCGGTTAGACGGGGGGACCGCCTCTTATGCGTGCAGTGCGGAGATATGCGGGCCGCCTCGCGAGTCTCACTCAGTCCCTACCGCCGCCCCATCATCCACCTCGAATGCGGCCACGTGAGGCCTTCAATCCTCCCCGGGCAAGAAGGCTCGGTGTCCATTGAGACCTTTGCCCCGCGCATTAGACCGCTAACTGAGGAGGAGGTACAGGCGAAGCTGGCCAAGAAGAAAAGGGGAAAGCTGAAGAGGAGGGGAAGAAGGGCTAGGCATCAGGCACGACGGGCTAGCAGCTGATCATTAAGGGCAACAGCATTACTCATATAGCGAGCGAAGGCCAGCCGTGGTTTTTCAGGGTGTGAATCTTATTGTTTTCAATAGTTTACGCGGCAACTGGCATAGTATGTGGAAGAAAGGATGATCTCTTTGTTATCAATGACTTACGAAATTACCGACGCGAACAGTGAAGCGGTAGTGACCGCTGGAGCTTGTTGCGAGCTGCAACTACCTAAACGTGTTGCCAAGGGCCAAAAGTTCTCTGACCTGACAGTCAAGAAACGCGTTGCAAATGACGCCTCACACCGCATACGACTGCTGTGTAGCTGTATCTGTGGACGCGAATGTGTCGCCCGATTGACCGATCTACGGAGTGGCCATACGAAGAGTTGCGGCTGTCTCAAGGCTCGAAAGCTACGACGGAAAATGGGGAAGATGGTTCTGTCGCGTTTTGGGAACTTGATGGCACTCGGTAAAGCGGATCCGGATAGTCCGTCGCGTCCATCAACGATATGGGTTGCAGTTTGTGCTTATTGTCCCCTGGTGATGTTTGCGCAGGCACGACAAATTCGCAAGGGAAACCGAAGATGTTCTTGCCTCAAAGACACCTACGGGAGTTGGAGGAATATGAAGCAGAGATGCACAAACACGAGACACCTTCAATACGCAGATTACGGTGGCCGAGGTATTAGCATTTGTGAACGTTGGCTCGATAACTTCCAACTCTTCGTCCTTGATATGGGGCCCAGACCGCGGGGAATGACTCTCGACAGGATCAATCCCAACGGTCATTATTCGCCCGAAAACTGCAGATGGAGCGGTTATGACATTCAGGCACGAAATCGTCGAGTGCGCAGCAAAACTACCAGTTCTAGAGCGGTTAGTCCCCCCTCTTCTGAGTACCCTTCTTGACCTCAAAATGGATCTATCTATATGTAAATACAGAATTAATGCCTCATAAGCATGGTATTTTGCATACCCAATTTAGGTAGATCGATTCGCGGGTGAAGAAATCGTCCATATCGGCGTGGCCATATGTCTTGTCCCGAATGTGTGAAACGGAGTGATGGCCAATCGAAAGGAGGAGTCTGGTCCAATACGACCGTGTCAGCCGCGCCAATACGGAATTTTTCTCGGAGTCGGGAGGGGATCCCCGGCACGGGCTAATCGACAGGGTTGGTTAGGGACGTTATGCAGGGGACCCAGTTTCCGGACAAAGTATGTCTGGTCGTGGGTCCGCTCCTCGTTGATACCCAGCATTACGCTCGCGCAGAAACCGGTACATCACGGACAGGGGCGTACTGGTAGAGCGTCTCCCGAGAGATGCCGAACTCCCGAGCCAACCCGGCTCGCTTCTCTCCCGCCTCTACACGCGCCCTTAGCTCTTGCGCACGTTCAGGTGTCAGGGATGGCTTGCGACCCTTGTAGACGCCCGCTTTCTTCGCTAGCGCGATACCCTCGCGTTGGCGTTCCTTCAGCATGGACCGCTCAAATTCTGCTACTGCGCCCATTACTGAAAGAAGCAATTTCGCAGCCGATGTGTCGTCCCCTGTGAAGGTCAATTGTTCTTTGGCAAATTGAACCTGCACGCCGCGCTGTGTGAGGTCTTCCACTATCGTGCGAAGATCTACAAGGTTACGGGCTAGTCGGTCCATGCTATGCACAATGAAAATGTCACCGTCACGTACATATTCGAGAGCGGCCTGCAGCTGGGGACGTTTTACGTCTTTGCCGCTCGCCTTATCGGTGAACGTCTTATCGAGGTCAACACCCTCAAGTTGTCTGCCGACGTTCTGATCCACGCTGCTTACGCGGACGTATCCGATACGCTTTCCCCCACGCTTGGCCGTTGCCACCATAGGACACCTCCATGTGTCAGTGTAGAGTCTAAGGTTCTTATCGTTCATGTGTCAAGTAAATGAATATAAACCCTAGACGGACGCATTAGGCCCTAGAAACTGTCAGGTTAAAAGTGTCATTCTGCCGTATACATTAATCTGACATGTCGTGAAGTTCTGCGTTATCGTCAACGGAGCGCAGTCGCACATAAACCAGATGGAGCTTCCACTGCAGGCCGTCGCGGCTGGGCTGCAATGCGAGCACACAAACGTTACCCTCGCAGCGGGAGTAATTGATCTGCGGTGATTAGCGAGGTTCATAGGAAATCGCGTCTTCCATCGCAACGCTCACTCGCTATCTCTCGTCTTCACAGAAATAGTGCAGGAGGCTCGACATCCGTTTATGATTGATCCACCCGAGTGAACTCATGAACGATGACAATCTGAAGGAAATTAGTGCGAGCGCACTGTTAGGCGATGAAACCCCCTCCGAGGAGTTCAGCGGGATTGAGGAAGAAGCTCAAGAGGAAATTAGCATCGCTGTTCCATTTGATCCTGATCAGATCGAAGTGACCACTAAGGCGATGACGATCGATCTCATTTTGTCCAGGATCCAGAGCGGGGCGATCAACCTTCAGCCTGATTTCCAACGTAGGTGGGGCATCTGGAGTCGAAGGAGACAAACTCGTCTCATAGAGTCGCTTCTCTTGCGGATTCCTTTGCCTACTTTTTACGCAGCTGAAGACGAAGACGAGAATTGGGAGATTGTGGATGGCATCCAAAGGTTGTCAACGATCGCGAGATTCATCAAGCCCGCAATTCTCTATGAACAGCCATTTGAGCTCGAAGGGCTAGAATACTTGCACGAATTTGAGGGCGAGCGATATGACGGTCTTACGCCTCGCTTGCAGAGACGACTCCGTGAAACTGAGCTGATAGTTCATCTCATTAGACACGGCACGCCTGTGGACGTGAAATTCAACATCTTCGGGAGGATCAACACTGGAGGCATGGCCTTAACGGCGCAAGAGCTTCGACATGCAATCATCCCTGGTCCGGGTAGGCAGATATTGGAAGATTGGGCTGCGTCCGAGCGATTCAGGGAGGCGACAGCCTACAGCGTGAAGCCCGATCGGATGAACGATAGGGAATTGGTGTTGCGTTTTGTGGCGTTCTCGATGACGCCGTATAGCGAATATCGCGACAAAGACCTCGATACATTCCTGGTTGAGGCCATGAAGCGTTTGAATGTGCTGTCCACACAAGAGCTCTCGGCAATTTACTCAGCGTTCGAGAAGGCCATGCACGCGGCATATCGGATCTTTGGAAACGATGCATTCCGGAAGAGGTATAACCCCTCAGCGGGAAGATCGCTAGTAAACAAAGCTCTTTTTGAGGCTATGTCAACGACTTTCGCACAGCTTAGCGATGAAGAAATTGAACACTTAGTTGAACGCGGAGATCAGGTGCGAGCGGATTTCATTGCGCTCTGCAACGAGCGCGCTTTCGATTCGGCAATCTCACAAGGCACCAATAACCCGAACAAGGTTGCCATTCGGTTCACAAGCATCAACAAAATGATAAAAAACATACTCTCATGCTAACTAACATACGCCTGCGCAACTTTAAGGTTTTTCGGGAGCAATCGATCGATCTGGCTCCCTTGACTCTACTTGCCGGACTGAATGGATCTGGCAAGAGTACGTTGATCCAGGCTTTGGCAATGCTCAGGCAGTCGCACGATACTGGCTTCCTGCAAGCAGGAAGCTGGCTCCTTAATGGCGAGCTTGTTGAGCTCGGAAGTGGAAGTGATGTTTTGCATGACAATCCCGCGCTAGACGGAACCATGGGATTGACTCTCAACGCGATGATTGGAGCACCGGTCCGGAATGTTGAGGCTGGTTGGTCGGTAAGTTACGACTCTAAGGGTGATGTATTAAGGTCTACAAATAGTCTCTTCGATCAGATCGCGCCGCCTGGCACCTTTAGCCTTTTCGGCCCCGGGTTTCAATATCTTCGAGCTGATCGCCTCACGCCAGCAGTAACGTACGCGAAGTCGCAACATGCGGTGGCCACCCGTCGATTTCTGGGTAGCCGAGGCGAATATGCAGCGCATTTCCTGCTTGAGTACGGAGATGTCACTATTCCATCAATATTGACCTCAGAATCTCAACCAGAGCACGCACATCGTCTGTTGTCTCAAACGGTGGCATGGTTGCAAAGGTTCAGCCCCAACGTAACTTTAGATATCGAGAACATACGCAGCACTGACCTCGTCCAACTCAAATACTCCTACCGTACGAAAGGAATCGGAGGTGGAGGAGGCCAATTTCGCGCAACTAATGTAGGTTTCGGCCTGTCGTACTGCCTTCCGATCGTTGTCGCGTGTCTATCTGCGCACCCAGGAGATCTTCTCCTTATTGAGAATCCAGAGGCTCATTTACATCCCGATGGACAACTCGCAATGGGTGAACTTGTCTCCCGCGCAGCAGCAAGCGGCATTCAGGTAATCGTCGAGACGCACAGCGACCACGTATTGAATGGGATTCGCCTTGCGATCAAACGAAAAATACTTTCATCTCAATCAGCGGCATTCAGGTTTTTCAGACGCGACGAGTCCGGTGCCTCTCAAGTCACGAATCCTAGCTGCGATAGCAACGGAATGCTGAGCGAATGGCCTAACGGATTCTTCACTCAATGGGACGACGCCTTAATGGAACTGCTGAGCTGACAAATGGCGCAATTGTTGTTTTTGAATGAAAGATCTTACGGTCCAGGACACATCGCCATTCCCGTGGCGCAGGAATCCCTCGCAACCTTTGTAGATGTTCTACTTCAAATCAAGAAGCTATTACCCAGAGTATCTTTGATTTCTTCAGAATCGCTATCTCATTTGAGGCTCGGTAACGGCTATTCCGTCGCAAGCTGGTTAAATAGCGGGGCCGCAAATAGAGAGCGAGGCCGTGTTCTGCTGTCATTGGCCAACCAAGCTCCTTTTCGAGTTGTGAATGACCTGTATGACGATCCTGATCCTGGCGTTACCGTCCATCGTTATGGTGATGAAATTGTAGAAGGTATTGGCCTCGCAAATCTCTATGGAGGGGTTCCTATTAGCCTCGATATTGAAGATCGTTGGCGGGTATCCACTCTAAGTCTCAATGTCCAGCAGCTTGTTGAAGACGAAGAGAGAGCTTGGATCATAGAGATGCCACACGCCGCCTCGGTGCAGCATGTTCATAATCATCAGCAATGGCTCTTAACCTTACGTAAGCGAGAAGTGGCAAACGCGGACGACTTATATGAACGCAGAGCGGAGCTATTTCCGTTTCTAGCGTTCACACCGAGTGTTAAAGCAAACTTGGAGGTGCTGCAGCACCCGGCATTTGGCCAAGTCGTCCACTACTTATGTCAATTGGACGATGCTGTGAACGTGTGGGATCCCCGAAAAACTACGCAACCCAAGTACCCCCCTCACACCACGAATGAGAGCGCGTCCCGGAAGGAGCTCTGCTATCTTCCCGACATTGAATGCGGTCGTGACTATTTCACTTGGCACGGGCGATATACTCCAGGCGCTGGACGGATACATTTCAAACTTGAGTACGAACCTAAGAGAGTCGTTCTTGGCTACATCGGCAAGAAGTTGGGAACATGATGCCTGACCGGGTTATTGATCTGTTTGACATCCAACGGTTTTTTGAAATTTCACTATTTGCGGCGAATGATTTTCATGCGATTACAATTCGTTATGCCAGACTACAAAAAGGTATCCTTAGAACGCTTACGAGACATCGCAAATACGCAGAACGGCTCGATCCGAGCGGCTGCCCTAGAACTGATTGACATTCGTGAAGCTGAGATTGAGTCAATTGAGCGAAGAAAGAACCCCTATGTTCGGGACCCAATGGACGCACTTGCACTTATGTTCGAGCCTCGCGAGTTCTGATTTCTTCGCCCATGTGTCCTCATGATGTCAGCGTAAGTAGTGGAATAGCCAATCGGTTATTGCCTTCGCATCCTTGAGCCGTCCACGGTGTCCGTGTCAAACAGCACAATTGTTCTCTTATCCCTCAAACGCCATATGCGATCGAGGTCTCGTCGCCGACGTCGGTCGTAACATGGATACTGGCCTTATTGACTTCAAGGTCGCCATCTACTTAGCGGGCAAGAGTATTCCCCTAAACCGTATCTGCTACGCCTCTGGCCTAGAAACATTGTTCGGTGCGGTCTCCCACGTCGCAACTACCAGAGCATCAAGCCTATCCTGTCTCTCCTTCACCCATTTTGCGTAGTACCGCTCGGTCGTCTTTATCGACTCATGTCCGAGCAGTTTGCTTACCTCTTCAAGAGGTACGCCTTTCTCGAGCAGCCCCACGGCGAAGGTGTCTCTGAGTTGGTGCGGATGTCCCTCAGGTTGACCGGCTGCCCTGAACACCCGCCTAAGGTCATGTTGCCAGTTGGTGACGGCGGTTTGTGGTTTGCCGGTGCCCGTGTTCCAAAAGATGTACCGCTCACTATCATTCAAAAGCATCGCCGCTTTGACTTCATCGGCCACATCAGGCGGTATCGGTACGCTTACGTGCGTCCCTGTCTTCTGCCGGTTGGTCACGATCCTATATAGTCCGTGCTTTACATCTCGCGTTAGCTCGTCCCTCTCCAACGTCACCGCATCGCGAATCGCAAGCCCGCTAAACCGCATGAGTCTGATGAGCGCATGAACTCGCGTTCCCTTCTTCCCGGGAAATTCATTGGCGACAGCGTTCAAGAGCTTTTGATATTGCGCCGCAGACAAGGGGAGTGTCGGAACTTCGTCAACCCTGATAGGTGAGAGTCTCGGCACTCGGTCAATCAACTGGGACTCATAGCAGTAACGCAGAAAGGCCCTCAGACGCTCTTGCACCTTACCTCTGGTCGTGGATGAGGGATACTGAGCATCCCAGCCCGCACGGAACTCTGTCAGGTCCTCTAGTCGTATCTCAGAAGGGAAGTACCGCGACCGCCGCTTCATGAAATCTGAGAACCGTCCCAGTTCTCGCTCGTACTTTTTCAGCACCTCACTATCTAGACCTTGCGACCGCTTGTCACTGAGGAAGAGTTCAACCGCGCGTTCGATTGTGGCTTTTCCCTCACCCTCTACGGTGACGGTTCCGACCGGGTTAGCCGTGTCGGCAGACCGAAATATCCCCTCTAGTTTTCGCTTTGCCTCTTCCGCGAGAGCCCAGCTCCTCGTCTTTGCGGAAACCGTTCGCTGCTTCCCATCGTGGAAATACCGCAGGCTCTTCCTACACTGACACCGCTTATAGAAGTGATCGTCTACGTGGGGGCAGTTTGCGGAGTGCCGGACAAAGATCGTGATGAGGGGGACTGCCAGGATGGAGAGGACGGTTCTAGGTGCCCGATTGACCATGCCGAGCATTATATCTAAGGCAAAAATAAGGCAATTCTCGAATGATCCCAAGAATCGCCCCGCTTTTACTAGGAATTATTTTGGAGGCGCGGGTCGGGATCGAACCGACGCATAAAGGTTTTGCAGACCTCTCCCTTACCACTTGGGTACCGCGCCTCGATGGGCTATCGAATTATTACAGCCCGCTGAATTGTAGGTGAAGTGTACCGCAGACAGGGCTTTTTGGAGCGGGAGACCGGGGTCGAACCGGCGACATCTTCCTTGGCAAGGAAGCACTCTACCACTGAGCTACTCCCGCTCTCACAGGTTCAAGTATAGCGGCCATCTCGCTTGTGGTCAACGCATCGAGGCAGTCGGCTCGGGGATTTCGAAGGAAGGTGGTCGAGCATGAACTGTTTTGCATCTGAACTGGAGACGGGGGCGCATTTAGTGGGCATTCAAGAGTATGAGGCGCAGCAGATGACAATAGCACCGGGAGATCAGAGACAGATGCGGCAGTGGCAGGCCGTACTGGATTCGGCGGGCGAGGGCATCTGGGGCTTGGATCTGGAGGGAAGGTGCACGTTCGCCAACCGGATGGCGACGAAGATAATCGGGTTTGAGAGCGAAGAGCTGATCGGTGGCAATATTCACGAACTGGTGCACCATCATTATGCAGATGGGCGTCCTTTTCCTGCGGAGGAATGTCCGATTTATGACGTGCTGCGCCGAAACACCCCACTCAGCAATCTTTCAGACACGATGTTTCGCAAGGACGGTAGTTCCTTTGTTGTAGAGATGTCAGCGCATCCGGTGTCTATTGAAGGAGAAGTGTTGGGTGTGGTGGTTTCATTTCGCGATGTGAGCCAATTGCGCCAGCAGCAGGAGGACCTTCGGAAGGCGAAGGAGTTGGCCGAGCAGCGGACCGCAGAGCTGAATGCCGTGATTGAAAGCATGCCGCATGGCGTTTATATAGCTACTCCTGATGGGCGAGTGAGAACGAACCGATGGGCGCGGATGATGAGTGGGGAGCGCTTTCCATCTGAGTTGAAGACGCTGAAAGATGCACTGGCGGGGGAGTCTTCAACCGAGACGGTGCACACACCCGGCCGCTGGATTCGCAGTGTGGCTGCGCCGGTTCGTCAGGGAGATAGGATTACAGGCGGCGTCGCAGTGAATACGGACGTGACCCAGGCACGGTTACAGGACGAAGCGCTGCGCAAGTCTGAGAAGCTGGCGGCTGTGGGACAGCTGGCGTCGTCGATTGCGCATGAGATCAATAACCCGTTGGAGTCGATTACGAACCTGCTCTATCTCGTGCAGAAATCAGATTCGATGGACGAGGTAAAGGAATATGCGAGGATTGCACAGGACGAGCTGGCGCGGGTCACTGAAATTACCTTGCAGACCCTGCGTTTTCACCGACAGCAAAGCAAGCCCGTCCAGGTGGACTTAGCAGATCTGCTGCGTACCTTGATGACTCTCTACACAGGTCGGCTGTTGGTACGACGACTGAATGTAGAGATGAAGCTGATCGACTCGCCGACTGTTCTCTGCCTTGAAGGCGAAATTCGCCAAGTCGTCAACAACCTATTGCGAAATGCGCTCGACGCCACGGTGGATGGTGGCCGGTTGCTGGTGCGAATGCATCCGCAGATGAACTGGGTAACGGGACAGAAAGGCGTGCGGATGGCGGTGGCAGATACGGGTGAGGGAATTCGCCCCGAAATCATGGCTCATTTGTTTGAACCGTTTCAAACGTCGAAGGAGTTAACGGGGACGGGACTGGGTCTGTGGGTGAGCAAGGGAATCGTCGAGAAACATGGCGGACATATCAGTACGAAGTCACGGCGCGGGGAAGGTCACGGGACGGTGTTTACGGTGTGGCTCCCGCTGGATGGCGGTCTTAATCTGGTTGCTGAGGGAGGTTGAGTGCGATGCGTGGCCCGGCGATGATATTGGAGCGACGTCTCACAACATGCGGCGTGATGAGGAGAAGTAATTCGCTGGAATCGCGCTCTGCGGTCTTGTCGGCAGTGGCGGTTTGAAATCCGGGTAGTTCCCCGAGGCCAGGAAGACCACTGACTGCGGCTGATTCGGATTTGCTCAGCGAGCTGACCAGCAGGGCCGTCTTTCCGTCTTTGATCGTGATGTCGGATACGAACTGCCGGCTGGCGAGGACGGGTATGTTGTTCAGTGCGGTGCCAGTCAGTGCTTCGATCTTGAGATCGATGTGCATTCTTACGGTGCCAGATTTCTGCACGGTGGGCGTAGCCTTCAGAGTTAAACCTAGATCTTCATATTGAATCTGCGGGATGGTTACACCGTTGGAACTCCCCGTCAATTGGGCGAGCAGGCTGGACGCGCTGACGCCGTTAACGGTGATTCCCGCAAGCGAGGCCGAGTTCGGGGTAGGGCCGGTGCTGTAGGTGGAGGTCGTGATCGGATAGCGTGTCCCTACGCGGAAATCAGCACTCTCACCATCGCCTACTCGCACCTGGATGTCGTCGAGGGCGCGGCTATCGCTGGAGTTGAGTGCAAGATTAAATGCGGGAAAGACGTTGGAGGTGACACCGGTCTGTGTCAGCCCGCCTCCGAAATAGCCGATCGTAGACGAGAGTAGTGAGCTTTGCACCAGGCCGGAGCCGATGAGCGCGAGGGCGATTTCGACATTGCTTGCGCCCGCCGGGACTAGTCCCTCCGCGATTGCCTGATTGACCAGCGACTGGTTCTGATTGACGATGTTCGCCGCCTCGCCGGAGACACTGTAAAGACCTAGCTGCTGGGGAAGCTGGGCACCGATATTACGCTGGCGACTCTTGTCGACGGCATAGAGCTTCAGCTCGATCATCACCTGGCTTCCGCCGTCGAGCAGATCGGCGAGAGTGAGGTTCACCGCCTTCAAAGTGTCTTCGGGAGCGCGAAGAACCAGGTCGCCCAGGCTTTTTTCGACGGTCAACTGCTTTATCTCAAAGACATTGCGCAGGACACTGCCAAGGTCGTTGATCTCCGTCGGCGACATGCCGGGGGTGCTAATGGTCTCCTGCAATTGGCGTTCGAGACGCTGCCGGTTTTCGGGGGTGTCTTTGGCGATGAGGATGCTTTTGGAATCGACGGGAACGGCGAAGAGGCCGCCCATCTCAAACAGAACGCGAATCGCCTGCTGGTAGGGAACAGATTCGAGATTGAAGCGAATACTTTGATGGGGAACGGAGTCGTCGAAGACCGTACGGATGCCGTAGCTTGAAATAACCTGCTGTAGGACTGCCTGGATATCAGCCTCAATATGGAAACTCTTTGCTCCAGGAGCGGGCTGTAGAGTGATCGGTCCGGCGATGGACGCAGCCTGTTTGACCCAGGGTTCCATCTCTGGATTGAAGGTGATAGGGAGTGCGCCGGGGACCTGATGCTGATTGACGATGCGGTTTTCGGGATCGAGCAGACGGGCTTCGGCGAGCAGCGCTTCGGACTTGGTGTTTTGCCCAAGGAGGTGGGCCTTGCCGGCTTGCTGCACCAATTCCGTGACGCGATGCTCGCGCGTGATGGAGATCGCTGTGCCGTAGTCCTGGTTGTTGGGACTGAGCTTCGCGGCTTTTTCGAACTGCTTCTGCGCGCCTGTCAGATCATTGCGTTCGAGCATTCGCGCGCCTGCGAGATAGGCGTCTTCGGCCTCGCGGAGCTGGTTTTTGCTTGGGGTGGAAAGCTTTGATCCGGATTCAGGCTTGGCCGTTGGCGTTTGCGAGAGACCCGCGAGCGAGATTCCCAGAATGGCAAAGGCGGCTGTGCTTCGGATAATTGACGCAGGCCGAAACTGGAAGGGGAGAATCATCTGCTGGTGCTTAGAGGGGGTGAAGCATCAACGGGCGCTCGCAATGCTCTGGATGCGCGGACGCTCGCTGCTGGGTGGCCGACGCATACCATTGCGGATCGCCGCGGTGTCGAGATCCAGCTCGGCAAGCGTGCGACTGAGGGTATTCCGGTGCATACCTAACTCTTCGGCGGCCTTGCATTGATTGCCCTTGTGGTGGGCGAGGACTTCGAGGATGTAGCGCTTCTTGAACTGGCGAACGGCGTCCGCATAAGGGATGCCCGCACTGTGCATCTGCGTGATGAGACCGTCCATTTCGCGCTTCAAGATATTTTCCTCGCTTGCAGGTCCAGATTTGCGGTGCATTCTCATTGTCACTCTATTCGTGCCGTTTGATCCAATCGGGTGCGGTGTGCTTGAGTTGCGCCGCACCGTCCCGAATGAGCTGACGAAGGTCTTGAGGTACAACGAAGGATACAGCATGAGCCCCGGCAAGGAAATAGGGAGTTAAAGAAGATTTTGCGACGGCAGAAGTGGGGGGAAGAAAGGCGGTTACTGCCATAAGGATAGCTACGCAGAGCAGGCAGCCGCGGAGATAGCCAAAAATCGCTCCCAGGAGGCGGTCGAAGAAGCCAAGGCCGATGGCGCTGGCGGTGTGGTGAAGTGCCTTTCCTATGAGCGCACAGACGATCATGACGCTGATGGCGATGACCAGAAATGCGACTACATTCGCCACCGTCGTGGCGGTAACGACGCGTTCAAGAATGCGTGCCACGATGGGGTAATTCCAGGAGGCCAGCAGGATACCGGCGATGAGTCCTCCCAGCGCGAAGAGTTCGAGCAGAAGTCCCCGCATGAACGCCATGATGGTTGACCATGCGAGGACGGCAATCAGGAACCAGTCGAAGTAGTTCAGATTCATAGATTGGCGCGGCCCGTAATCAAGCGGAAGGCTTCGAGATATTTCGCCTTGGTTTTTTCGACGACATCAGGAGGCAATCCCGGAGCCGGGGCCTGCTTGTTCCAGTGGATGGATTCAAGGTAGTCACGGACGAATTGCTTGTCGAAAGAGGGTTGTGCGCCGCCGGGATTGTAGGTTTCGGCGGGCCAGTAGCGCGAGGAATCGGGTGTGAGAACTTCGTCAGCAAGGGTGATCTGGCCGTCGATGAGGCCAAATTCAAACTTGGTATCTGCCAGGATGAGTCCCTTACTCGCCGCGTGTTTGCTGGCCTTTTCGTAGATATTGATGGTGAGGGCGCGCAGATCTTCCGCAGGTTTCTGGCCGATAGTGTCAATCATCTTCTGGAAGGAAATATTTTCGTCATGGCCGATATTGTTTTTGGCGGCAGGAGTAAAGATAGGCTGGGGCAGTCTGTCCGATTCGCGCAGGCCGGAAGGGAGTTTAATGCCGCAGACTGCGCCGGTCTGCTGGTAGTCTTTCCAGCCAGAGCCGGAGATATAGCCGCGAACGACGCACTCAACGGGGAACATCTCGGCGCGCTTCACCAACATGCTGCGGCCCTCTAATTGGTCCAGATATGGCGCGCAAGATGCAGGAAATTGTGCGGCATCCGCAGTCACGAGATGGTTCCTGACAGTGTCTTTGAGCAAGTCAAACCAGAAGAGCGAAAGCTGAGTAAGGATACGGCCTTTGTCCGTGACGCCGGTGGCGAGGACATGGTCGAAGGCGGAGATGCGGTCGGTGGCGACGAAGAGAAGCTGGTTGCTGCCTAGGTCGTAGATGTCGCGAACCTTGCCGCGAGCGGTGAGCGGAAGGTCGCCGAGATTGGTCTGGAGAAGGGCTTGGCTCATTGAGATGACGGTATCACTCCTATGAAGTGATTTTAGGCGGAAATTTAATAGAGCTTTACTACAAGGTTTCGTGCCGCGTCGGCGGGTTGGTCTGGAGCCGCCGGGCACGACATAAGGACGTGTTTCCCATCCGGCTGGAGAGTGGCAAAGGCTCGCGATGCATCGCACTGGCCACTGTAGTAGTGGCTAGCCTGGCGACGGTGTAGGAGGACCTGCGTCCAGGAAGGGTGGGAGTAGATGATCAGGTCAAAGCCGGATGTGGGTGCTGTGCCGGTACCCCACAGCGCGCGGTCGCTTATGAGATTGGGACCAATGGAGACGATGGTGTGGGGTGCGGGATTGAAGAGTTCAGCGAGGGGAAGAAAGACGCTGGCGGAGAGGATGGGGAAGATGAGAACCGCCGCGATAATCGAGGTGAGCCAGCGGGGCCGCAGCAGCGTGAAGAGGAGGACGAGCAATTCGTAGCCTGCGATCGCGGCCCAATATAGCGCGGCGTTGAGATGGTTAGAGGAGGTGCTCCAGCCGGTAACGAAACTAAACGCGTAGAGGATAAGGGTGGCGCAGGCACACCCGAAGAGAATCTTGCGTGACCTTTGGGAGAGGTGAGTCCATCGCAACCGAAGAAGGATAAGTGCTCCGGTCAGAAATGCGAGCACGGCGAAGGTGAGCGGGAGCATGATTTTAGATTAAGGGTTTTGCAGGAATTTGGGGCGCAGAATCCTGCGAGTGGAGTTGAAATATTGGATATTTGGATGCAAAGAAGAGAAGAGGTATAGAATGCCCCGGGACCCCACTTCAATCGAACCACCGGCTTGAGTCTATCGAGCGCAACCGTTTTATGGTGTGCTTGATTCCTGCAGCCGGAAATGTCGCAGTCCAACTTTCCAGCCTGGGAGGATATTTCTTATGAAAAAGCTATCAGGGCTCTTGCTTGTATCGTGTCTTTTCTGTGGCGGTTCCTGCGTTCTGACGGCACAGGAGAGTGCTGACACCATGTCTCCGCCCAAGGTTCTTGTCATTCAACGGGAGTTTGTTAAGCCCGGCAAAGCTGGTAACGCACATGAAAAGACGGAGAGCGCGTTTGTCCGAGCGATGATGGCGGCCAAGTGGCCAACCCATTACCTAGGAATGAATTCGCTCTCTGGGCCTTCCCGGTCGCTGTTCTTTATTGGATACGATTCGTTCGCGGCGTGGGAAAAGGACAATATGGACACTCAGAAGAACGCTACGCTTGCCGCGGCTCTGGATCGCGCATCGTTCGAGGATGGCGAACTGCTGGACCGCTACGAGTCCAGTGCCTTTGTCTACCGCGAAGAGTACAGCCTTCGTGCGCCCGTGAATATTGGAGAGATGCGGTACATGGAGATAAGCCAGTTCAAGATCCGTGAGGGCCACCGCAAGGATTGGGACGCTCTGGTGAAGATGTACAGAGACGCATATGAAAAGGCGGTACCGGAAGCCCATTGGGCCATGTTCGAGAGCATGTATGGCATGGACAATGGAGGCGTATATCTTTTGATTACGCCGATGAAGTCCGCCAGCGAAATTGACCATGAACTGGCTTCCGACGATGCGTTTTATGCATCGAGAAGTGCGGCCGACTCGAAGAGAATGGCGGAACTTGCGGCGGCCTGTATCGAATCATCTCAGTCGAATCTCTTCCAGTTTGATCCGAAGATGAGCTATCCCCGGGATATGTGGGTCAAGGATAATCCTGATTTCTGGAAGCCGAAGATGATCGCGACAAAGAAACAGGCTAAACCGGCCCCGCAGCAGTAGTCGCATCTGATCGATTTATGTTGTGTCTCTGAGGGGAGAAAAAAGGGGAGCGGCTATGACCCGCTCCACCTGCGCAAACTTTAGATTGTGGATTACGCGACGGCGCGACGGTTGAGGTTGACGCTGACGATCTTGCTGACGCCGGGCTCCTGCATGGTGACCCCGTAGATGACGTCGGCTTGGGACATGGTGCGCTTGCTATGGGTGATGACGACGAACTGGGTTGTCGCCGACATATCGGAGATGAGCTTGGCGAAACGGCCCACGTTGGTCTCGTCGAGAGGAGCATCGACTTCGTCTAGGATGCAGAAGGGCGCGGGCTGGAATTGGAAGATGCCGACGAGCAATGAGAGAGCCGTGAGTGCCTTTTCTCCTCCCGAAAGCAAGAGAATGTTCTGTAACTTCTTGCCCGGAGGCGAGGCGAGAATGTCGATGCCGCTCTCGGCGGAGTTCTCCGCATCGGTGAGCCGCATCGACGCCTGGCCCCCGCCGAAGAGCTTGGTGAAAGTGATGCTGAAGTTGTCGTTGATGACCTTGAAAGCCTCATCGAACTTGAGCCGCGAGACGTCGTCAATCTCTTTGATGGAGGCCTGGGTGTTTTCGATAGAGTCGAGGAGATCCTTGCGTTGCGCTTCGAGAAAACCATGACGTTGCGTGGTCTCGTTGTACTCTTCGAGCGCCATCATGTTGACCGGCCCCATCGCTTCGAGCTTCTGCTTCAGTGTGCGGGACTCTTCTTCTTCGGTGGTGAGGGCTTCGCCTTGGATGCGTACGATACTTGTGTCCTCACGCAGAGAGGAAGCCTCGACGGCGAGATCGTTGAGGCAGGTGGCCTCGATGTGCTCGATATCGGAGGCGAGTTTGGCAGCGCGCGCCGTGAGTGCCGCCCGCTGTTCGCGCAACGCTTCGGTCTCGTGACGCAACGTCCGCAGCCGGGCATCGAGGTCGGCCATAGCAGCGCGGAGGGTATGGGCCTCCTCGGTGAGACGAGCGCCTTCCGCCACAGCAGTGGCACGGAGTTCAGTGAGTTCCGCGTGCTGGGTGGCAAGAGCAGCGGTCTCTTCTTCGCGGCGAAGTTTTTCCGATGCGGCAGAAGCGAGCTGCTGATCGAGCTGCTGAATACGCTGGTTCTGACCGTTGTAGAGACGAGTGGTTTGGTCAAAATTGGCTTGGGCATTGCGGCGACGCTCTTCGAGCCCGGCAAGATCGGCCGACGCTGCTGCCGCTGCCTGCTGTAACTGCTCCCGCTGCTGGCGCAGTTCTTCGAGCTGGGCCTGAAGATCGCTAAGCGAAGCTTCGAGTGTTGCGCGCTCGGCTTCAAACGACGAAGCCTCCTGCTGGCGGCGTGAGATGAGTTCGGCCTTCTGATTGCGCGCGTCACGATTGCGCTCGCTGGTGAGCGACCAGTCGGCGAGGCGGCGCTCGATGCGCGCGGTCTCGGTCTCCATCTGGCGTAAGGCCGCGCCTGAGTTGGCGGACTCACGCTCAGCTTCGCGGCGCTCATTGGTCTTGCTTTCAATGGTGGAATTGAGACTGGCGATCTGATGCTGAAGATCGGCGGTGTGCAGGTCGGTCTGTGCCAGATCTTGCTCCGATTTCTCGATCTTTTGCTGCACTTCAATCAGCTCGCGTTTGAGAGCCAGCGGGCCCTGTGCTCGCGGACGTCCACCAGTGACCGTAACGTTATGGAAGGTTTCGCCAGTGGGCGAGAGGAAGAACGATTGCGGATTCGACAGCGCAAGCGATCGGGCCGTGTACGAGTCCGGCGCGACATAACCCTCACGGAGCTTCGGCAGGATGACCTCAAGCGACTTGCCGAATCCGTCCAGGACGCGAACACAGTCCTTGAGGGGAACGACGCCCTCTATTCCTGCGGTGCTGTTCTCGGCGGCGCTGGTCATGCCTTCGGAGAAGGGGAAGTTTGCCTGTGCATCATTAGGATGGACGAGAAATGTAGCACGTCCACTGACATCGGTTTTGAGCAGGTTCATGCCGGCATCGGCGGCATCCCAGCTCTTGACCACGATGTAGTTGAGTTCGTCGCGAAGAAATTCATCGACGACATTTTCATACTGCCCATCGACTTCCAGAAAATCGGCGAGCGTACCTACGGGAGTGGTGCCGTTGAGACTGGGATTGCTGGCGTTGTGCTTGAAGATATTGCGGACAGTGTCAGTGGAGTAGCTGTGCTCGCGAATGAGCGCTTCAAGCGAACTGCGCCGTCCATTGAGACTCGCAACCTCGCCGCGAAGCTGGTCGCCACGACGCTTGCTCTGTGACTCCTCGGCGCGGCGTGCTTCAATCTGCAGGCGAAGATCTGCGATCTCAGCCTCGAGCCGCTTGAGCCGCTCGGTGACTGATTCGAATGACAACTTGACCTGTCCGCGCTGAAGGCCGAGAGTCTCAAGCTCCTGTCGCGCAATGTCAGACTCGGAGAGCAGCCGCTCGGCCTCGCGGTCGAGCCCAGACAAGGCTGCCTCAGCCTGTGCCTGCTCGTTGCGTGTCTGCGCGATGCGCTGGACAAGCTGCATGGTGGTGCGGCGGTTCTGCTCCGCCTGCTGCTCGGCCGAGGCAAGGGAGCGAACAGCCTCCTGCGCCTGCTGTTGTTGAAGCTGCGCCGCCTCGCGCGAGCCGGTGGATTCGGCAGTCGCATTTTCGAGAAAGCTGCGATGTTGCTCAAGCTCTCCGCTCAGTGTGGCAAGCTGCTCTCGTGCCTGCTCGAGATCGTCTGCCCCGGAAGCAAGGCGGCCTGTCAACTCGGCAATGCGATCGGCATTGGCGGCGGAGCGGGCAGTGATGCGTTCCAGTTCTACGGCAGACTGGTTGGCCTGTCCTCCTGCCTCACGAATCTGTTGATCGAGCGTGTAGCCGGTGCGGATGCCTTCGCTGTGCTGAGCGTCCATCTCTTCAACGGTTGCCGCCTGAGCATCAATCTGAGTTGCCAAAGCGGCAATTTTTTCGGTGGTGGCGGCCTGCTCTGTATCGAGCTGCGACATGCGGCTGGCAAGCACAACCCGAAGCCGGGTCCGAAGCTCATCGCGGAGAGCGCCATAGCGTTCAGCTTTGGCAGCCTGGCGCTTCAGCGTAGTCATCTGCCGCGTCACTTCATCGAAGATATCGTTGACGCGCGAGAGATTCTGCTTCGCGGACTCGAGACGAAGCTCCGCAAGCCGTTTCTTGGTTTTGAAGCGGGTGATGCCTGCTGCCTCTTCAATAATGCTGCGGCGGTCGAGCGGCTTGGAGCTGAGCAGTTGGCCGATGCGCTCCTGTCCGATGATGGCGTAGGACTCCCCACCGAGGCCGGTACCCATAAAGATGTCCTGAATATCGCGGAGGCGGCAGATCTTGCCATTGAGCAGATATTCGCTGTCGCCCGAGCGAAAGAGACGGCGGGTGATTGTGAGTTCCCCGGCGCGGATCGGAGCGCGGCCAAACTTGCGGCGGCGAATTTTGAGGACGACATTATTGGCAACGGAGGAAGAGTCTGCTTCCGCGTCCGTTGCAAGAGCAACGATCTGCGGCCCTTTGGCTTCGCCTTCGATGATGGTTCCCGGCTGCGCTTCGGCGACAGCGTCCTCAGTCTCGGCCGCATTCTGCTGGCGAAGTGAGGTCTCGTCCCAATCGGTGGGCAGGCCTTCATCGACGAGAACTTCGGGCTCATCGCCCAGGCTGGCACCGTCGTAGACTTCGGGGTCAACCAGCGTCAGGGATACCTCAGCCATGCCGGTAGGCTTGCGGTCTCGCGTGCCGGCGAAGATGACGTCTTCCATCTTGATGCCCCGTAGAGATTTCGCAGACTGTTCCCCAAGCACCCATGTAATGGCGTCGGAGATGTTCGATTTGCCACAGCCGTTGGGACCGACGATAGCTGCGATGCCTTCGCCGGAGAGCTGGACCTCGGTGCGGTCGCAGAACGATTTGAAGCCGAGAATCTGGACTTTCTTAAGCTTGAGCAAGGGCACCTCTATGGCGAGACTGGGGAGTTGCGGATCGTTCTCGCCCTTGTTAAATAAGACTGAATCAACTTTAGTCGTGGCCGCGGCTGGAATCAACGGGTACAACACTACTGGTTGTGGATAAGGCGGCACTAATACTACGAATAGGTAGGAAGACCAAGTTCAGCGGCCGCTATGACGATAATACGAGTTCCGAAAACTGAGATCTCTGCGACCTCTTAATATATTGGCCGTTTAGCTTGAAGATCATCCCGGAAAAAGGGGGTTACTTGCCATCTGTACAACGACGTTTCTATAATCCGCATCATCTTCTTTGGAATCAAAATTCGGATTTCAGCGGAAGCCTTCGCAGCTTGACAGCTATCAGTGATGACGGGTGAATACATTGGGATTCGCCAAGGCGTATGTTGTGGGTTATGTTGTATAGACTTGACCGGAACATCGGGATTGTTACAGACAAAAGTCTTATCTAAAGATTTATCGAGGAGCATGGGAATGAAGAAGGTAGTCGTTGCGTCTCTCCTGGCAGTTGCTAGCATCGCACTTGGTGGGCAAACTATGGTTGCGCAGGCCCCGGACAATTCCGGTGCCAGCGCGCAATCCAGTGGCGGGGTCCAAATGTCCCCGGCCGAATATAAGGCTTATAACGATGCAATCTCGCAGACGACGCCCCAGACAAAAGCTGCAGCGCTAGAGACTTATCTGACGACTTACCCGCAGTCGGCAGTCAAGGCTGCTACCTTGCAGACGCTGATGCAGACGTATAGCGCGTTCGATCCCGCGAAGACCCTCAGCACCGCAGACCGTCTGCTGCAGGTGCAGCCGGATAATCTGGTGGCCTTGTTTTTCGAGAGTTATTTCCGTAGGCAAGATGCGGACAAGGCGACAGATCCCGCGGCGAAGCAGACAGCGCTTGACGCATCTGCTGGTTTTGCGCAAAAGGCACTGGCCGCCGCCAAGCCTGCGGATATGAGCGAGGCGGACTTTCAGAAAGTGAAGACCGGTGTAACTCCGGGCCTGTATGGCGCAATCGCAGAAGACGCTGCCAACAAGAAGGATATGAAGACGGCGATCACGAACTACACCGAAGAGTTGAAGGCAGCCCCCCCTGCTGCGACCACAACTCCTGGACCGGTTCTGCAGGATACCTACCAGTTGGGCCTCGCGTACTATCAGTCCACCCCGCCCGACTATCTGAACTGCACTTGGTTCACCTCGCGCGCAGCGGCCTTTGCTCCGGAACCATACAAGACGGAGTTCTTGAAGGTAGCGACCTATTGCTACAAGAAATACCACGGCAACGCCGACGGTTATGATGCCGTCACGACGGCTGTCCAGTCTAATCTCTTCCCGCCTCCAACCTGGGCTGCTTCCATCAAGCCCGCGCCATCGCCTGCGGACATCGTGGCACAGGTGATCGCCAGTACCCCCGATCTCTCGACGCTGGCAATCAGCGACAAGGAGTTCATCCTGCAAAACGGCAAGCCTGAAGATGCCGCAAAGGTTTGGGATACGATCAAGGGCAAGTCGGTTCAACTTCCGGACGTCACGGTAGTTGCGGCGACGGATACTTCCATTCAGGCCTCGGTCTCTGACGATGCAGTCACGTCGAAGACGGCGGACTTTACCTTCAACATGAAGGAGCCCTTGAAGACGGTTCCTGCTCCTGGAACCAAGGTGACGCTCTCAGGCACGTATGCTTCGTACACGGTGGGCGGTGTTACGCCTGGCGGTGCGGCTGCAACGCCAGCGCCGGGTGCTGCACCTGCTGCTGCAACCACACCGGCACCAGCTGAAGCGGCTCCTGCTACGACAACCGCGCCCGCGCCTGCTGCGACTCCTGCACCTGCTGCGGCACCTGCCGCCGTCGGTCCAGTGATGATTGTGATGAGCGATGCGGCAATCGTCGAGCCGAAAAAGGCAGCAGCGCCGGTCCATCACCACGCTGCAACACGGAAACGCTAGAAGGGAAGTTGTTGTTGAGCAGAAGAGGCAGCCTTCGGGTTGCCTCTTTTTGCGTTGGGTGCAGTTAGTTCTGGATGGCGAAGAATGGAAGCGCTTGTTGAGGGCCGTCGTCGAAAGTAGAGCAGACACCTTTCGGCCTACTTTGGGATTCGACAGCCATAAATGTGTTGGGGGTGACAGTTGCATTCGGCTCACGATCTTCGAGCCACCGGATAACGTCGTTTCCTTTGTGGGCGCAATCTGATTCCGGAAATATTATGGGCCTACGTAGCCCGTTATCTGGCTCGCCAAAACGGCGAAGCCTCCGCTTCGCGGAGGCTTCGCCATAATCCGGACCTTAAAGCTTACGCTTTGACTTTCAGGAAGATGATGACGAACGTGAACAGTGCGAGCGACTCGATGAACGCCAGACCGAGAATCAAGAAGATGAAGATTCCAGGACGAGCACCTGGGTTACGCGCCAAGGCCTCGGTGGCCGACGCCGTCGCCTTGCCCTGACCCAGACCGCAAAGGCCAGCAGCCAATGCCATGCCCAGACCAGCAGCGAGCGGAACCCACTGTGCAGCCGGGCTGGCGGCAGCAGCTTCCTGCGCAAAAGCCGGCGTTGCAAGCAGCAGCGCGGCCAACGACATAAACAGATATTGCAGTTTCTGCATTGTGTTACTCCTGTCTCCCGTCAGATACGCCGCCAGTGGGTGGTTGATGCTCACCGTGCTGGCACCCTCACGCTATGCGGCGTTGTTGCTGCCGCGAAGAGGGAGGCCCTTCGCGGCAAACTCAAAATTAGTGATCCTGCGCGACCGCTAGCGACAGATAGATCGCCGCAAGCAGGAAGAATACATAAGCCTGAACCACGGCCACGCCAAGGTGCAGACCCAGAAACACCAGAGGAACGCCAATCGGCACCAGCGAGAAGAACGCTAATGACAGCAGATCGCCGGCAAACATGTTGGCGTATAAACGTACCGTCAGCGAAAGAATACGGGCAAAATGGGAGATGATTTCGATCGGTAACAGCAGCGGATACAGCCACCAGACGGGCCCCAGGAATTGCTTGATGTAAGCAAAGCCATGCGCCCGGATACCGTGATAGTGATAGTAAACAAACGTGACCAGCGCAAACCCTAGCGGCACCACGACGTTCGCCGTAGGCGACTCCAGCCCCGGAATCAGCCCCAGCAGGTTGCAGAGTAGGATAAAGAGCAGCAGTACCGTCAGATAGCCGGTAAACCGCTCCGAGCCATGTCCGATGATCTGATCGCCCTGCTCCGACACGAACTCATGCGTCATCTCGGCGAGGTGCTGGATGGCAGCGGGCTTCTCGACACTCAGCGTCAGCCTGACCAGGATAAAGTAGGCCACCAGCACAACGAAGACGAGCAGTTCCATCGCGAACGCGTTCGTGATCGGCGCAGCAGGATACTGTGGCTTAATATGCAACGCATGAAGCAGCGAATCGACAGGGACGGCAAAGTGCGCGTTGAGGAATTTAGTTAGCAATGTCTGTGTCGGCATATAGAAAAATAAGTAGATTTTTTTGCTTTTGCAGGTAATTCACGTTCCAGATACAGCTCCGAACTGCCTGTCTACACCGTCCACGCCTTCATAAGCCTCAACCCCTCCACCGCGAGTGCAAACACTCCCAGCGCAAGGCCCGCAGCGAGCGCATAGACCGAACCATTCAGATACTTCAGGCTAACATACAGCAGCACCACCGCGACCCCTAATCGGAGGAAGAATCCCACCAATACCATCGCCATCGGCCGTGCCGTCTGGCCGCCGTCCATCCTCACCATCACCGCCGACATAAGCCTCAGCCACTCAAACAGCCCCGACCCCGAGATAACCGCGCCCACCACCAGCAACGCCGCGCTCGGCCAACCTGCCTTCCACCACACCAGTGGAGTCGCGACCACCGTAACGATCGTCAGCAGCCGCAGCGCGCTCCAGATCGTTCGCTTGAAGTCCGCGTCCGTATAGCTATCGATTGCCTTCACAAAATCGTCCTCACCTATTTGTCGTTCTTCAAAAAGCGCGAAGCCGTCGTGAAGATTTGTATAAATCCCGCCACTGCGCCCAGCACAATGCCTGCAATCGAGATCCAGCTTTGGTGAAAGTGCCTATCCAGCCACGACCCGATCAGCCAGCCGATCAGGCATCCAGCCGGAAGCGCAATCGCCAGTTGAATCATCGATTCGGCCTTTACCAGGTCGCCCAGCGGGCCTTTGCCTCCGCCGCCTTTGCCGTTTCCTGTCTGGTTATCCGCCATAGCCAACCATTACATCATGCATGTGCGCCAAAGACATAGGAGCTCCATGCGGTAGCTGTCCCGCAAAGGAGAAGCCCGCACTATACCCGTCCTCTCCCTTGCTGCTGTTCATTCCTGCTCGCTGCCTTCGGCCCCATCTAAGCTCCTCATCGCCGCTATACTGAAACTTCAAACCCATTTGTCTCAGAGGAAAACCTGTGTTCGAGTCCGAGTTCGAAAAAAATCTCTACGCCCTTCGTCGTGACAAGCTCGCTCAGATCGCCGACCTCGGCCACGCCACCTATCCCAACTCTTACTCTGCTACGCACACCATTCCCGAACTGCGCGCCGCCTACGACGACCAGACCGCCGTGCAGCTCGAATCCACCCCTGTCCCCATCGAAGTCAGCGTCGCCGGTCGCATCATGGCCATCCGCGTCCAGGGCAAGGCAGGCTTCGCGCAGCTTCAACAGGGCGGCCAGCGCCTTCAGATCTACGTCCGCAAGGACGATGTCGGCGAGACCGCCTTTGCCCTCTACAAGCTGCTCGACCTCGGCGACCACATCGGCGCCCACGGCCATCTCTTTCGCACCCGGACCGGCGAACTCACCGTACATGTCTCAAAACTCACCTTCCTCGCCAAGGCCCTGCTCGCCCTGCCCGACAAGTATCATGGCCTCGAAGACACCGAACTACGCTACCGCCAGCGCTACGTCGATCTCTTCATGAACACCGGCTACAGCGCCAAGCAGGCTGCAAATGCAGGTGCCTCTGTCGCCCAACCGGGTGAAGCACCGCAAAACTCCGCGGAAAATCCGGAGACTACCGAACCCGAAACCCGCAACGTCCGCGAAGTCTTCGTCAAACGGGCCGCCATCCTCCGCGCACTGCGCACCTTCTTTGACGAGCGCGGCTACCTCGAAGTCGAAACCCCGATGATGCACACAATCGCCGGAGGAGCCGCGGCCAAGCCCTTCCGCACCCATCACAACGCGCTCGACCTCGACCTCTCCTTGCGTATCGCGCCGGAGCTATACCTCAAGCGCCTCGTAGTCGGTGGCCTCGACCGCGTCTACGAGATCAACCGCAACTTCCGCAACGAGGGCATCAGCACCCAGCACAATCCCGAGTTCACTATGCTGGAGTTCTACCAAGCCTACGCCAACTACCACGACCTCATGCGCCTGACCGAAGAACTCATTATCTTCGTAGCGCAGGAGGTAAATGGCCACACCCTCACCAACTTCAACGGCGTAGAGATCGATCTCAGCAAGTGGAAAAAGCTCTCCATGCGCGAAGCCATTAGAGAGTTCTGGCCCAAGGCAGCAGGGAAGAAGCCAGAGTCGAGCGCCTTCACCTCACATGACTCCGTAGCCGCGCTTGTTCATCAACTCCGCGATGCAAAGATCCGCATCGACTACAGCCCCAAAGACCCTGTCGGCAAAACTATCGCCAACATCTTCGAAACTGTCGCTGAAGAACACCTTATTCAGCCCACCATCATCTATGACTTCCCGCTAGCCGTCTCGCCCCTCTCCAAGCAAAAGCCCGATGAGCCCGACTGGGTCGAACGCTTCGAGTTTTACATCGGCGGCTTCGAGGTTGGCAATGCCTTTAGTGAGCTGAACGATCCCGAAGACCAGCGCCGCCGCTTCGAGCAGCAGCTTCTCGAAAAAGAACGAGGCGACGACGAAGCCCACGCCATGGACGAGGACTACGTCCGTGCACTCGGCTACGGCTTGCCCCCCACCGGGGGCGAAGGCATCGGCATCGACCGCCTGACCATGATCCTCACCGGGTCAAAGTCCATCCGCGACGTCATCCTCTTCCCGCTTCTTCGCCCCCAGGTCAAAAAGCAGCAATTCACCGCGGACCAGCCCCACGGAGAATCTGCCGAATAGTGTTTTAGGAATTAGCGGGAGATACCTTCCAGCGGCGAACTTGCTGTGGCGTACAGCTTGCGCGGCATGCGCCCAGCGAGAAATGCCTGCCGTCCGGCGAGCACAGCGTGTTGCATCGCTTCGGCCATCAGCAGAGGATCTTTTGCTTGCGCGATAGCTGTATTCATCAGCACTCCATCGAATCCTAACTCCATGGCAACCGTGGCATCCGATGCAGTGCCAACGCCGGCATCGACGATCAGCGGAACCTCGGTAATCAGCTCCCTCAGAATGCGCAGGTTAGCGGTATTCTGCAATCCCAACCCGCTGCCAATGGGAGCGCCCAGAGGCATTACCGCAGCCGCGCCAGCATCAATCAGGCGCTTGGCAAAAACAATGTCATCAGATGCATAGGGGAGCACGGTGAAGCCTTCCTTCACTAGAACCCGCGTCGCCTCCAGTGTCGCCTGAATATCCGGATAGAGCGTCTGCTGGTCGCCGATGACCTCGATCTTGACCCAGTCCGACAGTCCTACCTCGCGCCCGAGACGAGCAGCGCGGATGGCTTCGTCTGCGGTGTAACAGCCAGCGGTATTGGGGAGCAGAAAGTAGCGCCGTGGATCGATGAAGTCCAGCAGCGATTCCGTTGAACGGTCGAGGTTGACGCGGCGTACCGCAACCGTCACCATCTCGGCGCCTGATGCCTCAATAGCCGCCTGGGTCTCCGCGCCATCTTTGTATTTTCCGGTACCGACGATAAGACGTGACTGAAAAGCTCTGCCAGCGATGACAAGGGGGTTCATATCCCTATTCTAAATCTGTGGCCCGAATGAAAGACAAACGGCCCGCACTCTGAAGAGAGCAGCGGGCCGTCTGGCGGTGATCTGTTGAGTTTGACTTGAGGCGTCCCCTAACTCGGACATTGGGCCTCGGCGGAACTGCTGGTTACTGCAAACGCCAGGACTAGAGCAAAGGACGCTCTAAGCCTCAGTCACCTCACGTACGTTGGTGCAACTATTACAGTCAATTTTCATAGGCTGGATCATCCTCCTTTCCCGTGTAGATTTAGGCTACTCCTTGATGCCAAACAGAATCAAGTCGAAGCACCCATGCATCTGGTGACTGGAATGGGGGCATCAGAGAGTAGGTCGCCAAATATTTGTAGTGAAAGGTAGTTACGCATGAAGGCTGCAACCATTGTAGGAATTCTTCTCATCCTCCTCGGCATTATCGGCTTTGCGGTTGGCGGGGTCAGCTTCACTCACACAAAAAAAGATGTGGACATGGGGCCGCTTCAAATCTCGCATCAGCAAAAGCAGACTATTCCCATTTCGCCGATCCTGAGCACGATCGCCTTGATTGCCGGCGTCGGACTGGTCGCCGTCGGAGCCAAATCTCGCTAGTCGAGCAGCCCCTCTTCACCCAAACTACTTCAAATAAGCACGGACCAGATCAATCAACTCTTCTCCCAGGTCGGGCGTGAGTGGAGCACGCCCATCCTGCAGAAGATGAAGGCGAATGTGATCTTCCAACACCTCGGCCATCAGGCCGTTGATTCCTCCGCGGGCAGCGGCAAGCAGCATCAAGACGTCCGCGCAGTTTTCGTCGCCCAGCAACGTTCGTTCCACAGCGTCCATCTGACCGCGTATGCGCTTGACACGATTCAACAACTTTGTCCGCTCTCTTGATACTTCAGTCATCTTGTAGCTCCCGAATAATACCGTATGGGGGTATACTATCCGTGTCGCGCCGCTTTCGGCAAGCTCTCATCGAGAGAAGACGCACTTCGGACAGGAAAGAAGACGCTTTGCATGGCAATTAGCACTCCGTTCACAGGCAAGGCTGAATATCGAACTTCGATGGCGCATAACTCCACTTTGAAATATGTGCTGCAGGGATTGCTACTGTTGTTGACCCTCCCTGCGCATAAAGTCGTGGCGCAGCAGGCGGCCACGCTGCTATCGTCCGATCCCACTCCGCAACGCGATGTGACGCCAGCCCCAGCGGGAGCGCCAACCCTCTTTCCTCATTCGGAAAAATCGCGCTACCTGATCTCGGGTCAAGCGAACATCATCCTTCAAGGGCATGGCCCATTTCACTCGCCGTATGAGGGGACCAACAGCTTTCTCAGCCGGGGCGAATATAAGACATCGCTTCTGGGGACGCTCTTTCTGGGGGCGCAACTCCGGAAGAGTCCAAAGAGCAATACCGACGCGATTTTTGACGTCGAGTCATCCGGCGGACGCGGCGACAGCGAAGCGCTCGGGCTAGCCGGGTTCACCAACCTCGACGTTGTGCGCAACCCAAACCTCGGGCCGGTGCCATACATCGCGCGCGTTCAGCTTCACCAGACCATCGGACTGAGCAGCAAGATGACCGATGCCGAACGGACGCCGTTCGCGTTGGCGACACAGGTTCCCGAGCGCAGGCTGGAGTTCCGCGTCGGCAAGATGAGCCTTCCCGATTATTTCGACATGAACAATATCGGGACGGATAGTCATCTGCAGTTCCTGAACTGGACCGTAGACAACAACGGCGCGTGGGACTACGCAGCCGATACACGCGGCTATACCTACGCCGCCGTGGCTGAGTACGACGACAAAGACTGGTCTGCGCGCTATGGCCTTGCGCTGATGCCAACCGTCGCTAACGGCATCGACCTCGACTGGAACCTGCGCCGTGCGAGCGGGCAAAATATGGAGTTTGAACTGCGCAAGCCGCTGCTCGGCGGACTGGTGGCCCCGGACCGCAAGGGTGTCGTCCGTGTGTTGAGCTTCGTGAACCACGCGCACATGGGCCTCTATCGCGATGCGGTGAAGGCGTATCTTGACGGGACGGAAAAAACGCCCGCGATCACCCGGCACGAGAGATACGGCGCGGTGAAGTACGGATTTGGATTGAATGCAGAGCAGGAGTTGACCGAGAATCTACGCATCTTTGTGCGCTTCGGTTGGAACGAAGGCCAGCATGAGTCGTTCGCCTACACCGAAGTCGATCAGACGGTCGAGTTTGGCGGCGACTACTCCGGCAGAAGCTGGGCGCGGCCCAACGACAAGCTAGGCCTCACTTTTGTGAGCAACGCCATCAAGCGCGATCACCAGAACTACCTTCGCCTCGGCGGTCTGGGCTTCCTGCTTGGAGATAGCAATCTGAACTACGCGCGCGAGGACATCGTGGAGGGGTATTACAACCTTCATGCATGGCGCGGCGTTTACTACGCGGTGGATACGCAATTCATCGCGCATCCCGGCTACAACAAGGATCGCGGCCCAACGCTGGTGTCAGCGTTGCGGATGCATGTGGATTTTTAAGCTCGCCGTATACTTCAAAAGTGACTCCACTTATCGCGTACGAGGCTGTGGGATTCGCCCTTGGCCTGATCTTTGGCAGCTTCCTGAACGTCTGCATTGCACGCCTTCCACAGGGCGAATCGGTTGTCCATCCGGGTTCGCGCTGTCCGGATTGCGGAGCGGCGATCCCCTGGTACGACAATATTCCGGTGATTAGCTGGCTGCTGCTGCGAGGTCGCTGCCGCCACTGCAAAGACTCCATTGCGTTGCACTATCCTCTGGTCGAGATTGGCCTTGGGCTATGGTTCATGGCGCAGGCAGCGGCGATTTATACGCTGCTTTATTTCTCAAGGTCGCATGATCTGGTGTCGGACGTCATTGTGCACGTCGGTATCGCGTTGCTCGGCTTTCTGCTGATTGGGCTAATGGTGATGGACTGGCAGACGCAGTTGCTGCCAGATATCTTCACTCTCGGCGGCATCGCTGTTTCATTCTTTCTCACCTGCACGCGGGCTATCTTTCTAGCTCCGAATGAGGACGACGTCATCCTCAAAAATCAGCAGATTCAGATCAGCAGCCCGGGAAGTTCTGCAGGTCAGGGGAACGTCTTTCTCACCGGGCCGGAGAGGCTGCTGGGCGAGTGGCTCCTGTCGGTCTGCGCAGCCATTGCCATTCTGCTGCTCATCCGCTGGTTGTATCAAGTGCTGCGCCATCGCGAAGGCATGGGGCTTGGCGACGTCAAGCTCTTCGGTCTGCTGGCTGCTTTCCTCGGTTTCTGGTCCTCTGCGCTTGCGTTATTTGCGGGCCTGCTGATTGCGAGCATTTATGCTATCGTTCTGCTTGCTCGGGGCAAGGCTGGAGCGACGTCGAAACTCGCCTTTGGCAGCTTCCTTGCGATCGGCGGATTGATTGCCGCGCTTTACGGTGAAAAGCTCATCAACGCCTATAAAATGCTGCTCTAATTCACAGCCGAATACCGTCAATAACTTGACACTTGACCGTCGCAATCTTAGAGTCGAAGATGGCCATGCAAAGTTACCCCTACATATGGAATTATCTTCCCTTGGTGCTGCAGATACTGGTTGCGCTTGGTGTCGCCTGCGGCATGGTTGGGGTCTCATTCCTCATCGGCAAACATAAAAATTCACGCACCAAGGCCGGAGCCTACGAGTGCGGTATGGATCCCATCGGCGACGCGCGCGGACGTTTCTCGGTCCGCTTCTACATGGTCGCGATGCTCTTCATCCTGTTCGATGTGGAGGCGGTCTTCATGCTTCCCTGGGCGGTTATCTTCCGGCGGCTTCCGGCGATCACCGGTTCGCGCATGTTCGGCTTCTACGAGATGCTGGTGTACCTCGGCTTCGTCGGCGTCGGCCTCTTCTACGTCTGGAAAAAGGGCATTCTGGACTGGTCAAACGACAAGGGAGATCTCTAATGGACGCCGTACTGAATGGCACTCAAGCCGTTTTTGAGGCCCATGCCGACAATGCTGCCGTCAAGGCGCTCTCGGGCATAGCAACCAACGCCAAGTTTGATCGCGGTGAGATGACGATTACAGTCGCGAGAGAGAACATCGTCGCTGCCGGCGAAGCAGTCAAGCAGGCGGGCTATACCTTCCTCGAAGATGTCACCGCTGTTGATTGGTACCCCTCTGAGCCACGCTTTCAGATCACGTATCACATCCTCTCGATGTCGCTGAAGGCGCGTGTTCGACTGGTCGCGCGGCTCAGCGAGGATGATGCAGTGATCGACAGCATCGTCGGTGTCTGGCCATCGGCCAACTTCTACGAGCGTGAAGTCTTCGACCTCTTCGGCGTCCGCTTCAGCGGCCACCCCAACCTCCGCCGCATCATGATGCCCGAAGACTGGCAGGGACATCCGCTGCGCAAGGACTATCCCGTGGAGGGCTACCGCTAATGTCTCCTATTGCCGCTCCCGACATGCTGAACCCCGGCGTCGAAGACGTTGTCGCCGATACAGAACGCCATCAAGGCGTGCCTCCTCCGCAGGACCAGACCATGGTCATCAACATGGGGCCGCAGCATCCTTCGACGCACGGCGTGCTTCGTCTGGTGCTTGAGATCGATGGTGAGTCCGTCGTCTCGCTTGCTCCCGACATCGGCTATCTGCACACCGGTATCGAGAAGACATGCGAGGCGAAGTTCTACCAGCAGGTCGTGCCGCTGACCGACCGCATCGACTATCTCTGTCCGATGACCAATAACCTTGCCTACTGCCTTGCGGTAGAGAAGCTACTTGGTCTCGAAATTCCGGAGCGTGCCCAGTATCTGCGCGTTCTGCTGAATGAACTGACACGCATCCAGTCACACCTGGTCTGGCTAGGCACCCACGCCATGGATATTGGCGCGCTCACTGTCTTCCTTTATTGCTTCCGCGAGCGCGAAGACATTCTCCGCATCTTCGAGAATGTAGCGGGCCAGCGTATGATGACCAGCTACTTCCGTATCGGCGGCGTCAGCCTGGAACCACCGCTCGACTTCTACAAGCAGGTTCAGGAGTTCCTGAACATCATGCCAGACCGGATAAAGCAATATGAAAATTTGCTGACCGGCAATCCCATCTGGATGGGGCGCCTCAAGGGCATCGGCTATCTTTCTGCGGAGGATGCCATCGCGCTTGGCGTCACTGGGCCACCGCTGCGCGCCAGTGGTGTCGATTGGGATCTGCGCCGCGACATGCCTTATAGCGGCTACGAGAAGTTCAAGTTCAACGTTCCGGTCTCGAATGATGGCGATGTATGGGCTCGTTACGTCGTCCGCATGGACGAGATGCGCGAGTCGGTCAAGATCTGCCAACAGGCGCTCGATGGCCTTCCCGAAGGCCGCATCGTTGCCGACGCGCCCAAGATCATCCTGCCCGACCGCGAACAGATGAAGACGCAGATGGAAGCGCTCATCCATCACTTCAAGATCGTTACCGAGGGCTTCGGTGTTCCCGCTGGCGAGGTATATCAGGCCGTCGAATCGCCACGCGGCGAGATGGGGTACTACGTCGTCTCGGACGGCACCGCCAAACCGTACCGCGTCCACATGCGCAACCCGTCGTATGCAACGCTGCAGGCGCTGGAGACGATGTGCAAAGGCCGCCTGCTCGCCGATGTTGTTGCTGTCATTGGCTCCATCGACATCGTTCTTGGAGAGATTGACCGATAAGAAAGCATTTCAGCAGAGTTTTTTGTACTGAGGTTAGGTTTGACCAACGAACGCATCGACAGGGAACTCTGGACATCGTTCGCATCGCTGATCAGGAGCTATGGAGCGGCCCACGGGCTGAACAGCCGCCACCAGGCAGTCGTTGAAGTCGGGAATGACCTCATCCTGCTTCGCGTCGGCACACGCTGGCTACGTTTTACGCCCAGCGAGATGATCGAAGACAACAACCGCACGGTGCCGTTCCACCTGAACCATGATGGAACCGCCACGGTCGGTGAAGTAACCGAAGAGATGGACCTTACCGCCGAAAGGCTGGCAAGGGAGATGATGCAAAGTGAATGATTTTTTGTTGTCATTCCGTAACGCAGCCAAGGAATCTGCTTCACCTTGCAACCCAGGATCTTACGAATGAGCACAGTAGCTAACACGATCTTTTCTCCGGAGCTGGCAGCGCGTTTCGACCACCTCGTGACTATCTATCCGTTGCGCCGCTCGGCCCTCGTTCCCATGCTCCTCTACGCGCAGGACGAGGTCGGCTACATCTCAGATGCCGTCGTCGCTGAGATTGCCCAGCGCATCGGTCTGCTCGAACTGGATGTTCGCAACGTCCTCAGCTACTACTCGATGCTGCGCACCAAGCCCGCAGGCAAGTACAACGTTCAGGTCTGCACCAATATCTCCTGCATGCTGCGCGGTGGCTACGAGATTCTCGACCACTGCAAATCAAAGCTCGGCATCGGCCACAAACAGGTCACACCCGACGGCGCCTTCTCGCTTGAAGAGGTCGAGTGCATTGGAGCCTGCTGTTGGGCGCCTGCCATGCAGGTCAACTACGACTTCCACGACAATCTCACCACCATCAAGGTCGACGAGATCCTCGAAAACTATCGCGCAGGCCAGGGAAAGGACATCAAATAATGCCTACCCTCGTCGGCCATCCCGATGAAGTCAAAGTAATCTCCCGCCGCTTTGGTATGGGCGCAGCCAATATTGATAAGTACATCGAACTCGACGGCTACAAGGCTGTTCAGCAAGCCATTGCTGAGGGGCCTGAGTGGATCATCAACACCATGAAGGCGTCGGGCCTGCGTGGTCGCGGCGGAGCAGGCTTTCCTACGGGTCTCAAGTGGTCCTTTGTCCCCAAGCAGTCGGAGAAGCCCAAATACGTCCTGGTCAACGGCGACGAGTCCGAGCCCGGCACCTGCAAGGACCACGTTCTCTTCCTGCACGATCCTCACGCCGTCATCGAAGGCACGATGATCGCCGGCCTTGCCATCGGCTCGAAGCTCGGCTTCATTTATCTACGCGGTGAGTACCGCTACCTCCTCAAGATCGTCGAAAAGGCCGTCGCCGACGCCTACGCCAGAGGCTTCCTCGGCAAGAACATCTTCGGCACCGGGGTCGACTTCGACATCATTACCCAGACCGGTGCGGGCGCCTACGAAGTTGGTGAAGAGTCCGCGCTGATGGAGTCGCTCGAAGGCAAACGCGGCGTACCTCGCATCAAGCCGCCGTTTCCTGCGGTCGTCGGCCTCTACGGTGGCCCAACCGTTATCAACAATGCTGAGACGATTGCCAACGCTCCGCACATTCTTCTGATGGGCGGCGAGGCTTACGCCAAGCTTGGCACGGAACGTAACGGCGGTACACGCCTCTTCGGCATCAGTGGCCATGTGGAGCGTCCAGGCGTCTACGAGCTTCCCATGGGCTACAACCTGAAGAAGGCCATTTACGAGGTTGCGGGCGGCATCAAGGACGGCAAGAACCTCAAGGCCGTTGTTCCCGGCGGCTCAAGCTGCCCTGTGCTCACCGCCGACGAGATCGACGTTGGCCTCGACTTCGACCAGATGGCCAAGGCTGGAACCATGCTTGGGTCTGGCGGCATCGTCGTGCTCGACGAGACTGTCTCCATCGTCGAGTTCGCCCTGCGCACCATAGCCTTTTACCAGCACGAGTCCTGCGGCTGGTGCATCCCCTGCCGGGAAGGCACGGACTGGATCAAGAAGACACTCACGCGCGTCTATGAAGGCGGCGGCAGCAAGAAGGACGTCGATAACGTCCAGTACCTCGCCGAAAACATGATGGGCCGGACGTTCTGCCCACTTGGTGACGCGGCAGCCATGCCTACGCTGGGCTTCGTGAAGAAGTTCCGCAAAGAGTTTGAAGACTATATCGAGGGCCACAAGGCCGGAACCCCCCTCATCACCGTGCAGCAACTGGTGGGAGCAGGACATTGAACAGGCGATTACCCCAATTGATATGGGTAATCGTAGCGATTGTACTTTTGGTTGGAGTTCTAAGAATAATGATGGTTCGCTCTCATCGGAGCGCAGATCAGAAGATTTTGATTGAGAAGTCAAAGCAGAGGAATTGAAGATGGCAGACGTAACCTTTACCGTAGACGGCAAAAAACTCACCGCACCCGCGGGGACGTTGCTGATCGATGCTTGCAAGTCCGCCGGCATCGAGATTCCTGCCTTCTGCTACTATCCTGGCCTGTCGCTTCAGGCAGCCTGCCGCATGTGTGTCGTCCGCATCGAAAAGATGCCCAAGCTCCAGACCGCCTGCACTACTCCCGTAGCCGAGGGAATGGTCGTCGCCACTGAGACCCCAGAGATCGCCCAGGCCCGCAAGGCCACGCTGCAACTGCTGCTCGGCAATCATCCACTCGACTGTCCGGTCTGTGACGCCGGTGGCGAGTGCGAGTTGCAGGACATGACTTTCAAGTACGGTGCGGCGGACAGCTTCTACGCCGAGCCCAAGAACCATCGCGAGGAGCAGAAGTGGTCTCCGGTTGTGTACTTCGACCGCCCGCGCTGCATCCTCTGCTATCGCTGTGTCCGCATGTGTGGCGAGGGCATGGATGTCTTTGCTCTCGGCATTCAGAATCGCGGCAGCTCCTCCGTCATCGCGCCCAACGTTCCCGCGCATATGTCGCCCGACGACCTTGCTCACGTCGATTGCGAACAGTGCGGCATGTGCATCGACGCCTGCCCCGTCGGCGCGCTCACCAGCGGAACCTATCGCTACAAGACGCGTCCGTGGGAGATGAATCACGTCGCCACGACCTGCACGCACTGCGGTGATGGCTGCAAGACCACGCTTGGCGTTCGCTCTACCTCCGACGGCTCCGAGATTGTGCGCGGCGACAACCGCGACAAGAGCGGTATCAACGGCGACTTTCTCTGCAACAAGGGCCGCTATGCCTTCGACTTCGCCAACAATGACGACCGCATCACACAGCCGCTGGTTCGCCAGGCAAACGGGGAACTCAAGCCTGTTAGCTGGGAAGAGGCACTCGACCATGTCGGCAAGCGCTTCCGTGAACTTCGGGATACGCGCGGCGGCAAGAGCATCGGCGTCATCGGCGGCAACCGCCTGACGAACGAAGAGGCTTACCTGCTGCAAAAGTTTGCCCGCACCGTAGTTGGCACCAATAACATCGATCACCACCGCACGGCAGACTATGTGGCCTTCGCGCAAGCGCTCGCCGGAAACGGAGACCGTACAGCGTCTCTGCGCGACACGCTCACGGCCCCGGCAATTCTGCTTGTAGGCGGCGACCCAACGAATCAGGCACCGGGAACGGCATGGAATATTCGCACCAACGTCCGCAATAACCGGGCACGGCTGTATGTCATCAACTCCGCCGAGATCAAGCTTCGCCGTCAGGCTAAGGCTTTCGTCCATCTCGCTCCGTTTGGGTACGGTGCGGTGGCCAGCTATCTCGCCGGCGATAATGCGGCTGGTTCCAGCGCTGTCTCCGATACCAATGCGCTCGGCACATTCCGCGACGCTGTCAAGGCGGAAGAGAACCTCCTCATCCTCATCGGTTCGGAACTACGGGGCGCAGAGCTGAAGAAGCTCATCGACTTCGGGCTTACTGTTCCCGGAGCAAAGTTCGCGCTGCTCGCCGACTACGCCAACTCGCGCGGCGCCGCCGATATGGGCCTTCTGCCCGATATGCTACCCGGCTACACCCCAGTCTCCGGCGACAGCGCCTTCGCAGAGTACAACGCTCCTGCGAAACCCGGCCTGGACATGATCGAGATCTTCGATGCAGCTGGACGCGGCGATCTCTCCGCGCTCTATATCGTCAACTCAAACCCGGTAGCTCGCTACAGCATCGATCCCGCTTCGCTCAAGAACACCTTCGTCGTTGTGCAGGAGATGTTCCTCACCGAGACTGCCGCGCTGGCCGACGTCATCCTGCCCGCTGCGAATCTCTACGAGAAGTCCGGCTCCGTCACCAACAGCTACGGCGATCTTCAGCAGGTCAAAAAAGCCGGCGACCGTGCCGGTGTTCGCAGCGACTTCGAGATGATCGTTCGCATTGCCGACAAGATGGGCGCGGACATGCGCAAACTCGTTCCATTTGGCAAAGGACTGCGCGCCGACATGGGCCAATCGCGTGGGGCACAGTCCGGCGAAGCTGATCGTCACGCGGTATGGCTGACGGCGAACAATCTCGAGCCGAAGCTTAGCCCTTTCGATTCTTACGCCATTCTCGACGAGATCCAGCGTCTTGTTCCCGGCTACAATTTGTTGCGTCTCCAACTTCTCTCTGGCAACGACCAGCACCTGCAGCCCGCCGTTTCTGGGCTTGTCCAGATAGGCAACCGACGTGACCTGGTCCTGCCCGCGAACGACACACTCTTTACCTCCGGCACGCTTGGCCGATACTCCGCCATGCTCAACGACCTGCAGCAGAACGAGAAGCGCCCTGGCGCTTTCATCCAAATTCAAGCCGCCGACTAGGAGCGCAACCCGACACCGTGAGCCATCTATCACCGTTCCAGACATTTTTGCTGCTCAGCATCCTTAAGATCGTCGTCGTCCTCGTTATTACGTTGACGGCGGTGGCCTACACGGTGCTGCTGGAGCGCAAGGTCCTCGGCCATATGCAGAACCGCTGGGGGCCCTCCCGCGTCGGCCCTTTCGGTCTTCTGCAACCTCTCGCCGATGGCATCAAGCTCTTCCTCAAAGAAGACTTGCTGCCCTTCGCAGCCGAGCGTCCTCTCTTCATCCTTGCGCCAATCATCGCGCTCTCCTGCGCTTTGGTGTCTATAGCAGTCGTCCCCTTCGGAGCCGCTCACCGCATTCAGGGCGTCGATATGTTCGACATCTCCGATATCAACATCGGGTTGCTGGTTATCCTCGGCATCACCTCCATCGGTGTCTACGGCATCGCGCTCTCGGGCTGGTCGTCCAACAATAAGTTTTCTCTGCTTGGCAGCCTCCGTGCCACCTCGCAAATGATCAGCTACGAACTCGCCCTCGGCTTATCTTTAGTCGGTGTGGTGCTTCGTGCCCAGTCGCTCAACCTGCGCACCATCGTCGACAGCCAATCAGCTCACGGTCTTCTCTCGTGGAACTTCTTCGGCGGCTTCCAATTCGTTGCCTTCTTCATCTACCTCATGGCTGCATACGCCGAAACCAACCGCACGCCATTCGACCTCCCCGAGGCCGAATCCGAGCTGGTTGCCGGGTATCACACCGAGTACAGCTCCATGAAGTTCGCTATGTTCTTCATGGCCGAGTACGCCAACATGATTACCGTAAGCTGCGTCGCCACGCTGATGTTCTTCGGCGGCGCATCCAGCCCCTTCGGCCATCTCATTCCGGTTTTTGGGGGAGCGATCGTTCAGGCCATCCTTCCGGTTCTCTGGTTCGTCGCCAAGGTGTTCGCGTTCCTTCTGCTCTACATCTGGGTCCGTGGTACGCTGCCCCGTTTTCGTTACGACCAGCTCATGAGTTTTGGCTGGAAATTTCTACTTCCTCTGGCGATGGCCAACATCATCATCACCAGTCTCGTTCTCGCGCTGCACGGTTAGCTTCACCGCCGGGCTGCTTTACAATCGGCAGATAGCCACAAAACTTCTGCTCTGTTTCAAGCGATTCAGGAAAGACTTGAGCGGTTCATCATGCAACTGGCACTTTTCATAATCTTTGGCGCGCTGGCCGTAGCGGGAGCGCTCAATCTCCTGCTGCAACGTCACCCCATTAATAGCGCTCTGTCGCTCGTCGTCGTGATGATGTCACTCGCCGTCCTTTATTGGTCGCTGGGGGCAGAGTTTCTCGCTGCCGCGCAGGTCATCGTCTACTCCGGCGCCATCATGGTGCTCTTCGTCTTTGTCATCATGCTGCTCAATGCGGGCGAAGAAGAACAGACCACCGGCAGCCGTGCAGCGTATTTCGCCGGATTCCCTGGAGCTGCCGCCATCTTCTGCCTGCTCAGCTTCGTCTTCCTGTCGGAGCACAAGGCGCTTGGCTTCGCCAATATCGGCGGCCATCTCGACAGCGGCATCGACAATATCGCACAGATCAGCCAGGTCCTCTTTACCAAACAGCTTCTTCCATTCGAAGTGACTTCTATCCTCATCCTCGTCGCCATCCTCGGCGCCGTCGTTCTCGCGCGCAAGGAGGAGCAATAATGACGGACTATCAGAAGAAACGCTTGGCAGGCAGTGCGGTTATCGCAGGCTCGGCAACAGCTGTCTGGATATTTGTCGACCTTCATGCTTCGCGGGAACATATGCATCGTCTTACTCTGACCATCATCCTCGTTGCCCTACTCGTGAATTCTGCATATTGGGCAGTACTTGCAAGGAGTAATTAATGGTTCCCACCGCCTATTATCTTGTTCTCGCCGCCATTTTGTTCTCCATCGGCGTCGGGTCTTTTCTCATCAAGCGCAACATCATCACTATCTTTATGTCGATTGAGCTGATGCTCAACGCCGTCAACCTTACCTTCGTCGCCTTCGCGCACCATTGGCACCAGATCAACGGCCAGATCTTCGTCTTCTTCGTGATGGTCGTTGCAGCCGCCGAAGCCGCCGTTGGCCTTGCAATCATCATCGCCATCTTCCGTACCCGCCAGACGCTGAACGTCGACCAGATCGACCTGATGAAACTATGAGCCCTCAGACCTCCATGACGCCTGCCTATTACCTCTGGCTGATCCCGCTGCTACCCTTTGTTGGCTTCCTTATCAATGGGACGCTTGGCCGCAAGCTGCCCCGCGCTGCCGTCACTGCTGTCGCGTTGTTCTTCACCGCCATTCCTGCCGGCATCGTTGCTTGGCTGTGGTCGGTCATGACTGCCACCAATGCTCCAGAGGCGATCCATGCCGTCAGTCGTCCGTGGATAGCGATCTCAGGCTTTCAGGTCAACTTTGACTTCACCGTCGACCACCTGACGCTGATCATGCTCGGCGTTGTCACCGGTGTCGGCTTCCTCATCCACCTCTACTCTGCTGGATACATGGCGCACGAAGAGGGGTACTGGCGCTTCTTCGCCTACCTCAACCTCTTCATGTTCTTCATGTCCGTCCTCGTGCTGGCCAGCAGCTTCCTCCTGCTCTTCGTCGGATGGGAGGGCGTAGGCCTTGCCTCGTACCTGCTCATCGGCTTCTACTTCAAGAAAGACTCTGCCTCAGACGCTGGTAAAAAAGCTTTCATCGTCAACCGCATCGGTGACTTCGGCTTTCTGCTTGCGATGTTTCTTCTGGTCGCCCACTTCGGCAACCTCAACTTCACCGATATCTTCAGTACCATCACGCAGCATCCCGAGTGGCATGGCGGCTTCCTGACCGCTATCGCACTTCTGCTTGTAGTTGGAGCCACCGGAAAGTCCGCGCAGATCCCTCTCTACATCTGGCTACCCGACGCGATGGAAGGCCCCACCCCTGTCTCCGCCCTCATCCATGCCGCGACGATGGTCACGGCAGGCATCTACATGGTCGCTCGCTGCCATACGCTGTTTGATCGCTCGGCCACGGCGCTGATTGTAGTAGCCATCATCGGTGCGGCCACCGCGATCGTAGCCGCCTCCATCGGCATGGTGCAGCACGATATCAAACGCGTTCTCGCCTACTCCACCGTCTCGCAACTCGGCTACATGTTCCTCGCCTGCGGAGTCGGAGCCTACGCCGCCGGAATCTTCCACCTGCTCACGCACGCCTTCTTTAAGGCGCTGCTCTTCCTCGCCGCCGGGTCCGTCATCCACGCTCTCTCGGGTGAACAGGACATGCGCAACATGGGTGGATTGCGCAAGCGCATCCCCATCACCTTCTGGACCATGACCTCGGGCGTCTTCGCCATCGCCGGAATCTGGCCATTCGCGGGTTTCTTCTCGAAGGACGAGATTCTCTATCAGACCTTTATCTCGGATAATCCCATCGCCAAGCTGCTGTGGCTCGTCGGCCTCGTCACGGCAGGCATGACGTCCTTCTACATGTTCCGCCTCTGGTTCAAGACCTTCTTCGGCGAAGAACGATTTGAAGAAGCCGCGCACGATGCGCACAGCCACGAGAGCCATGATTCCCACGCCCACGGCGTCCACGAATCGCCATGGGTCATGCTGCTTCCACTGGTGATCCTTGGCATTCTCTCCCTCGTCGGTGGCTGGGGACACGTTGCGTTCGGCAACTTCCTCGATCCCGTCTTCGGAAGCGGAGCCGTCGCAGAAGTCGCCACCACCGCAAGCCACAGCCTCGAACTTACGCTGGCCGCTGTCTCTCTGATTGTGGTGGCCATCGGCTTCTTCTTCGCGTGGCTCTTCTATTACAAAAAACCCGGCACCGCCGCTGCACTCGCGCTCAAGGTCAAGCCGATCTATTCACTGCTTGAAAACAAGTATTGGGTAGACGAGATCTACGGCGCCGTCATCGTCACGCCGCTGCTTATGTTCACACGCCTCATCTTGGGCGGCCTCGTCGATACTGGACTGGTCAACGGCTCCGGTGCTCTCGCTGGAGCTACTACCCGGGGCCTCAGCACACTTACCCGCCGGGTCCAATCCGGTAACATTCGCTCCTATGCCGGATGGCTTGCGCTCGGCGCTGCCGCCATCCTTGTCGTCATGATCTTCGGACGCTCGCTCTGGGTGCACTAAAGGAAACGATAAACCCGATGAACATAGACCACTCCATTCTGACCATCCTCATCCTCGTCCCGCTCGCTGGCGCGGTCCTGCTCGCGCTGCTGCCGGACAAGGGAAAGCTGATGCAGTGGGGCGCCCTCGCCGTCACCCTCGTCACCTTCCTGCTTACATTGCACCTTCCGTTCCACTACGACTACGGCGCCGCATCCGGTACCTTCCAGTTTGCAACGGACGTTCCGTGGATTGCTTCTCCCGCTATCCGCTACCACCTTGGTGTCGATGGCCTGTCGATGTGGCTGGTTGTGCTCACCGGCCTCCTCGCTCCGCTTGGCGTGCTGGTCTCGTGGCGCACTATCGATACGCGCAAGAAGACCTTCTATGTTCTCTTCCTGCTCCAGCAGGTGGCGATGCTCGGAGTCTTTGTTTCGCTTGACCTGCTCCTCTACTACTCTTTCTGGGAACTCTCGCTGATTCCCATGACCATCCTGATCGCCACCTTCGGCCGCACCGAAAACCGCCGTCGCGCCGCGATCAAGTTCTTCCTCTACGCCTTCATCCCCTCCGCAATTCTGCTGGTCGGCATCCTCTGGCTCTACGTCAAGACCGGCACGTTCGATCTGCCGCAGCTTGCACAACTGGCCGCCACGCACAGCATCTCCAATAACTCCGCGGCCCTCTGGCTCTGCTCGCTGGCCTTCCTGGTCGCCTTCGCTGTCAAAGTCCCCGTCTTCCCGCTACATGGCTGGCTCTCCGACGCCATCTCCGAAGCGCCGACGGCTGCCGTGATGGTGCTCGCCGGAAAGCTGGGCCTGTACTCGATCCTGCGCTTCTCCTTCGGCATCTTCCCTGAGCAGTCGCACCGCATCGCCCCACTGATGCTTGCGCTCGGGGCCATCGGTATTGTCTACGGAGCGTTGCTTGCCCTCGTCCAGAAGGACCTGAAACGGCTCGCGGCATATGCCACGCTCAGCGCGCTTGCCTTCATCATTCTTGGCGTCTTCAGCTTCACCATCTCCGGTCTCGATGGCGGCATCTTCCATATCCTTAGTGAGAGTCTTTCCGGCGCCGCGTTCTTCATGCTGCTCGGCATCCTCTACGAGCGCTACGGCACCTACGATATGCGCGAGTACGGCGGCCTTGCCGCCAAGCTGCCCTGGATGGTGACGATGTTCGTCATCACCACGCTCTCGCTCGTGGGCCTGCCTATGCTCAATGGCTTTGTCGGCGAGTTCCTCATCCTCTCCGGCTCCATGCAGTCCACCATCGCGCAACACACCGCATGGACGGTCCTTGCCACCACCGGCGTCATCCTTAGCGCGTCGTATATGCTCTGGATGATCCAACGCATCTTCTACGGCAACCTCGGCATCAAGTCCGAAAACGTAAAGGGTTGGGACCTCGATGCCCGAGAGCATCTCGCGATGTGGCCTCTGGTCATCCTCTTCCTCGTCATGGGAGTAGCCTCTCCCATCTGGCTTCGCGTCATCGACGCCGCCGGGACCCGCATTGCCGCCACACAGTCTTCCTCGGCAAACACTGAAGCCCGGGCCCTGCAAACCCCACCCCACGTCCAAATCATGACGGCCTCGGCCCACACGGAGGCCAAATAATGTCCCCTAATATCATTGCTCTCCTGCCTGAGTACATCCTTACCATCGTCGGCGTTCTTATCATGCTCGCCGAACCTCTGCTGCCGCCTGCCGCGAGCCGCAAGCCGCTCGGTTGGCTGGCTATTCTCGGTACGGTTGCTGCTGGCGTTGCAAGCTGGTACCAGCTTCATCTCGGCGTTCTGACTGCTTTCTCCAACTCCATCCAGATCGACAGCTTCTCCATCTTCTTCCATCTGCTGATCTCAGCCATTGTTCTGGTCACACTGCTCATCTCGCTGGACTACTTCGAAGGCAGCACACGCCACTCCGGCGAATACTTCGCTCTCGTCGCGTTCAGCGCCGTCGGCATGATGCTGATGACCTGCGCGACTGAACTGCTCGTCATCTTCGTCGGCCTCGAAATCTCCTCCATCGCGACCTACATCATGTGTGGCTTCCGCAAAGGCCACGCAACCGGTGCCGAGTCGTCCATCAAGTACTTCCTGCTCGGCTCCTTTGCGACTGCCTTCTTCCTTTACGGCATTGCACTGGCCTTCGGAGCTACCGGTTCCACCAGCATCGCGGCAATCGCGCAGGGCCTTGCAACGACGACCACTCCGCGCCTCGCCTTCCTTGCGCTTGCGATGATCCTGATCGGCCTCGGCTTCAAGGTCTCGGCCGCGCCGTTCCACGTCTGGACGCCCGATGTCTATCAGGGAGCGCCGTCACCTGTGGTTGGCTTCATGTCCACCGCGCCCAAGGCTGCGGCCTTCGCCGTCCTGCTGCGCATTACTTTCTCCGCCTTTGGGCCGATGCAGCATCGCTGGGCCATTCTGATGTGGATACTCGCCGCGCTGTCGATGACCATCGGCAATCTCGGCGCTTTGCTTCAACGTGATGTCAAGCGGATGCTGGCCTACTCCAGCATCGCCCACGCCGGATATATCCTCGTCGCCTTCACTGCATTTCAGTCCGATGGCATCGCCGCTGCCTGCTTCTACACCGCGACCTACGCCGCCATGCAGGTCGGGGCCTTCGCTGTCATCACCCAGGTCACCGGTTACAACGAGCAGATCCGCACGACGGACGATTACACCGGCCTCGGGCTCAGACGTCCGATCCTTGCAGCGTTCCTCGCGCTCTTCCTGATCTCGCTGATTGGCATTCCCTTTACCGGCGGCTTCTTCGGCAAGTTCTACGTCTTCTCTGCTGCCATTCACGCCAGCAACGTCTGGCTCGCGGTCATCGGCCTTCTGAATAGCGGCGTTGCCTGCTTCTACTACCTTCGTCTCCTGGTTGCCCTTTACGCGCGCCCGGTAACAGAGACCGCTCAGCCTGCCAAGGGCCGCACTCTGAGCGTTCCTGCCGGCATCGGGCTCACTCTTGCCGCTGCGGCGACGCTGGTGCTCGGAATCCTGCCGGGACACTTCCTGAACTTGGCTCAACGCGCCAGTGCCAGCACTCAGCCAGTCTCTGCTCCTGTAGCTGCTACGATTCCACCATCGACGCGGTAAGCTCCTGCTTCTGAATCATCATCGCCAACGCATCATGCTCTATTCTCCGAGCATGATGCGCTGAATGCGTTGAGCCCGTCCGGTGGCTCCGTCGCACACGATGAGGGTGGCGCACATCTTCGGGTTTCCCTTTGCGGCTTCGAATTTGCCCGGCATTCCGGTGAGAAAGCGGTTGAGAACGAGTTCTTTCTCGACGCCGATGACGGAGTCGTAGGGGCCGGACATACCCACATCAGTTTGATAAGCGGTGCCACCAGGCAGGATGCGTTCGTCTGCTGTGGGAATGTGCGTGTGCGTGCCAAGGACGGCGGTGACGCGGCCATCGAGATACCAGCCCATCGCTACCTTTTCGCTCGTGGTCTCCGCATGGAGGTCTAGCAGGATGACCTTGGCGGTGATCTTCGAGAGGAGTTCGTCGGCTTTGCGAAAGGGATCGTCGCAGGACGACATGAAGACGCGCCCCTGCAGGTTCAGAACGGCGTAGCTTTGGCCGTTCCCTAATTCGCCTTCATAGACACCGAAGCCGGGCGTTGCCGCGGCGTAGTTGGCCGGACGTATGATGCGGCGGTTGCGGGAGTGCGAGTCGGCTGGCACAGCCATGTACTCGAAGATCTCCTTCTTATCCCAGATGTGGTTTCCGGTGGTGATCACGTGCGCGCCGAGGTCGAAGAGCTCTTCGGCGATGGAAGGCGTAATGCCGAAGCCTCCGGCAGCGTTTTCGCCGTTGATGACGAGCAGATCAACGGAGTTGGTTTCGACGACGTGGGGCAGGTGTTCGCGGACGATGTGGCGGCCGGGGGAGCCGAAGACGTCCCCGACAAAAAGAATATTCACTCAAAAAGTTTACATGGCGACCTGGCCAATCCTGTGCATCTTCTCCCTCCTTGCGCGATGAAACCGCGCGAAGATGGGGCACCCGGCTAGTTGGGTGTGTTAGCTTTTTGTTCATGGCACAAAATGCGCGATTTGCTTTGAGTTTGCGGGTTCTGACGGTGCTGGCGGGTGAGCCGGATGCGATGCATACCTCGGCTGCGATTGCGGAGACTCTGAACGAGAGCGCGGTGATGGTGCGGCGGACTTTTCTGCTGCTGCGTGAGGCCGGACTGATTGTGCAGCGGAAGGGGCCGAACGGCGGGGCGAAGCTGAAGGTTGCGATCAAGCAGATCGGCTTGGGCGATGTGTTCAACGCAACAGCCGGGGAGTGGCTGGCGGTAGAGGACAAGGCGCTGGCTGGACTGATGAAAAAGGTCCGGGATGATGCGGTGGCAGCCATGAATGAACATTCGCTGTCCGGGGTCGTGAAGCGGCTGAAAAAGAGTTGAGGCGGAATGGATTTCCATTTGTCCTTTGATTTTCCGTCAGACGGGAAATGGTTGGTGCCCGTTTCCGGTTTCCTCCCGATACTTTGCTAGTAAAGTCTTCCATCTTCATGTCCGAAACGTTAAGATATTGTTTATAAAAGAGTTATAGACAGTTTCTCCGCCTTTTTATTTACCTTCTCAACTATTTCATTGTGGAGCAATTCGGTGGAAATGATTCCGTAACGGGGAATCAGAAGGGACTCCATCTTGATAGCCGCTGGAGATGCTGATTTGCAGTAAACTTCGCCCATGCGCGTGTTTGGGATCGATTGCGGCACGGAGTTTACTGGCTATGGTGTCGTGGAGGTAGATTGCGACGCACGGATGCCCAAGCTGATTCATCTTGCCGCCGGAACCATTCGGCTGAGCAAGAAAGAGAAGACGCCGCTGCGTCTGATGCAGGTGTATACCGAGCTGGTCGGCCTGATGACGTTGCATCAACCAGAGATTGTCGCCATTGAAGAGGTATTTTTCTCGGCCAATGCGAAGTCGGCGTTGAAGCTGGGACAGGTGAGGGGAGTGGCGATTCTGGCCGCCGCTACCTGCGGGCTGCCGGTCGCCGAGTATGCTCCGCTCTCAATTAAAAGTTCGGTGGTGGGTTATGGACTGGCGGCGAAGGAGCAGGTGCAGTTTATGGTGAAGCGGCTGCTTGAGATCGACTATGAACTCGACTCTGCGGATGCGGCGGATGCGCTGGCGATTGCCATCTGCCACATCCATACAGCTCAGACGCTTTTGTTGCAGGGAGTACGGTGATGAGGTTTGCCGCTCGAATGGTCGCTGGGATCACGTTGGCGATGTCTTCGGGAATTGCTCTTGCCGCTCAATCCGGTGGGCCGAATGTTGCTGCGAAGCCGGCCGAGGTCAGCTTCCAGTTTGAGCGGGTGGGATTGCCGGTTCCACGCTTCACGCTTCGAGTGGAGGAGGACGGTTCGGGCAGCTATCAGGCGGAAGAGATCGAAGGGGCAGCCGATGGCAGATCACTGCAGTACGCGTCGGCGAAGCATATCGATCGCACTCTGAACCTGACCTCATCTACGGTCGGAACCATATTCAAGGCAGCGCGGGAACTTAACCGCTTCGATATGGACTGTGCAGCAAATGCGAAGAAGGTTGCGGATACAGGAAAGAAGACGTTGAGCTATAAGGGAACAGACGGGTCGGGTTCGTGCACTTATAACTATTCCAACAACAAAGATGTTGAGAAGCTGACGACTACCTTCATCGGCATTGCTCTTACGCTGGATGAGGGACGGCGGCTGGCGTTTCTGCACCAGTATGACCGGCTGGGCTTGGATGCGGAGATGACTATCTTCGAACGCGAGACGGCGGCGGGACATGCATTGGAGCTAAACACGATTGCGCCTGTGCTGACCGCCATTGCAGGGGATAACGCAGTGATGGAACGCGTTCGGCTGGAGGCGGCTAATCTGCTGAAACTGGCGGGCAGCAACAAGATATGAACCTTCGGGTTAAAGATAAGTGTCTAACAGTGGGGGCGGAGGTTGCCATGAGAGACGGTGCCTGGGTGCAGAGACGGTATATGGGTTGGGCGGTAGTAGCGCTACTATGCCTCCTATTTGCGGGATGGACCAGAGAGGCGCGCGCGCAGGATAGGTCGAATGCGCCCGGACGCGCGGCGAGGCTGAGCTTTCTTCAAGGCAATGTCACCATCGACCACGTCGATAATACGGGGAGCGACCCGGCGCAGATCAATATGCCGCTGGCGCAGGGGGTTCGGGTAACGACGGGCCAGGATGGCCAGGCCGAGATTGAGTTCGAGGATGGCAGCCTGGTGCGATTGACGCCGAATAGCTCGCTGGATTTGACGGCCCTGACTGCGGATTCGAACAGCAATCTGACCACCGACCTTACCCTGGACCACGGGCTGATTTATGCCGAGCTGCGTGCTGCGGCGAAGTTTGTCTACAGCGTGAATGCGGTCGGTGCGCAGGTTTCGCCGGTGGTAAATGCGACGGTCCGCATTGTGATGGACCAGCCGCCTGTCGTGGTGTCGGTGCTGGATGGAACGGCACAGGTGTCGAGCGGGGATTCGACGGATGGCGAGGGTTACAGGACCAATGTGAATGCGGGGGAGACGTTGACGGGTGACCCTGCCGATACCGGACGCTACTCGCTTCAAAAGGAGATTGCGGAGAACTCGTGGGACAAGTGGAACACTGATCGCGATGCGGCCGCGTTGAATGAGGCTGCGAACCAGACCGCTGCGCGTAATGATTATGCCGGAGGGGCGGGCTATGGGTGGTCCGATCTGGATGCCAATGGGAGTTGGTACGACGTTCCGGGCGAGGGCGAGGTGTGGCAGCCGAGTGTAGCGATGTATCCCGGTTTTGATCCATATGGATACGGAAGTTGGGTGTGGTATCCGGGGCGCGGGTATGTGTGGGCTTCGGCGTATGCGTGGGGCTGGACGCCGTATCGCTGCGGCAACTGGTCGTATTGGGATGACTTTGGCTGGGGATGGTTGCCGGGAAGCAATTGCGGCTTTATCGGCTGGGGCTTTGGCGACGGTTATCTGATCAATATCGTGCGTCCGCCCCGTGGCTACAGGTTCAGGCCAATACCGGTGCATAGTACGGGCGGGACCCATCCCATACGGGTGGGCCACCCCCTGGCGATCCCAGCGCAGGTTCACCCGATGCACCAGGGGCCGCGCACAATCGCCGGGCGTACAGTTGAGCCTTTGCGGCCAGTGCAGGGCGCTACCGCTCTCCGGGGAGCTAGCCCACTGGGCGCATCGCTGCGGCGGGACTTTCCCGTGGACCGGGCGAGTCGTCGGCCGGAGCTGGGCAACGGAGCCTCGCCTCAGCATGGAGTTCCGGCCAGGGCAGCGCGTCCCGGGGTGATGCGTCCGGCGAGGCCAATGGATTTTCGAGACGGCACCGGGGGAAGGGAAGCGCCGGTGCGGCCTCAGCCGTCAACAGAGCAACGGCAGGTTCATCCGCAGCAGGAGACGAGACCACCTGCGCCGCAACAGCAGCAGCCGCGGTACTCGCAGCCATCACAGCCTCATTATTCTCCGCCTCCTCAGCCACACTACTCTTCGCCACCGCCTGCATCGCATTCGACAGAGAGTCAGCCGGCCGCTTCACATAAATAGCTGGTGAGGAATATCTAAACTACATCCACGCTGGATCGGAGCGCCTTATATAGCTCTGCCATTGGCCCCAATGGCAAGGACTCTGCGCGGGCTTGCGGCGGGATGCTCGCAGGCCATACTGCGGCAAGCTGTTCGGCCGAGTATCCGGCGGCGCGGAGATTGTTCTGGAGGGTCTTACGCTTCTGGGCGAAGGTCTGCTTGAGGAAGGCGTCGAAGCCTACCGCATCCACGCCGAGTTCGGCGAACCGGGGTGCAAACTGGAGCCGCAGTACGGTGGAATAGACGTCGGGCGGTGGTGAAAATGCTGATGGGGGAAGCGTGAAGAGATGTTCGACCTGCGCGTTCATCTGCGCGGTAGCGGAGAGCAGGCCGTAGTCGCGGATGCCCGGCGCGGCGGAGACACGGTCGGCAACCTCGCGCTGCATCATCAGAACAGCGCGGGCTATGATGCCGGTGCTCCCTGCGGCGAAGAGCTTCAGCAGGATGTCCGACGTAATGTAGTAGGGAAGATTTCCTATGACGTCCGCGGTTTCGCCTTCAGGCACGAGGGCACGGACGTCGGCTTTGAGAACGTCGAGCTGGACGATTTCTACCTGTGGCTGGTTGCGGAAGCGAAAGGTCAACTCCGCGGCGAGTGCAGGGTCGAGTTCAATCGCGATGAGGCGTTGACAGCGGTCTGCCAGTATTTCGGTGATGGAGCCATGGCCGGGACCGATTTCGATGACGGTTCGGTTGCGAAGGTCGCCGAGCGCACCGACGATGGCGTGACGCGCGGTGTCGTCGATGAGGAAATTCTGGCCGAATTTGGGCTTGCGTTTCATGTGCATCCAATGAAGAGTGTTTGACCACGCCGGTCTTTGTATAGACTAACGGTTTGGTGGGGAAGATAAAGGACGACTGAATGCATATCGTATTTGCAGCATCGGAGTGTGCTCCCTGGGCCAAGACTGGCGGCCTCGGCGACGTGGTGAATGCACTGCCGCGGACGCTGGTGAAGCTGGGCCATAAGGTCAGCGTGTTCATACCGTACTACCGCCAGGTGGCAAAGGCGATGCCGCATGCTGCGGTAATTTTGCCCAGCGTGACGATTCCATATCCGTCCTACAACCGCTTTGTCCGAATCCTCGATGGGGGAGTAACGGACGGCGTGCAGATGTATTTTGTGGATTGTCCAGAGTTCTTCGACAGGGAGAGCTTTTATGCCACTCCATCGGGGGACTATCCGGACAATGCAGAGCGGTTTGGACTGCTCAGCCGCGCTGTAATCGAGGCATCGAAGGTGATGGGAATACCAGATGTCTTCCACGTGCATGACTGGCAGACGGCAATGCTGGCGGTGCTGTTGCGCTCGACCTACTACTTCGATCCTGTGCTGAGGCACGTTCCGGCGGTGCTGACGATCCACAATGCGGGCTATCAGGGACGGTTTTCGCCGCAGACGATGGAGACGCTGCTGCTTCCCTGGGAGATGTTTACCTTCGACAAACTCCAGCAAGACGATATGGTCAATTTTCTAAAAGGCGGCATCGTTTATTGCGATGCGCTGACGACGGTCAGCCGCACCTATGCGGAAGAGATTAAGACTGCGGAGTTCGGTAATGGTCTTGAGGGCGCACTGCAGCAGCGCAGCGGCGACCTGTTCGGCATTCTCAACGGCGTTGACTATGCGGAGTGGGATCCTGCTATCGATCCGAATATCGCTGCCCACTATACGGCCGATAATCTAGCAGGGAAGCAGGAGTGCCGACGAGATTTGCTGCATGCCTTTGGGCTGAAGGACGTGCGAGATGAGACGGCCGTGATCGGCGTGGTCTCTCGTTTCGCTACGCAAAAGGGTTTTGACTTTATCGTCGAGATCATTGACCGGCTGGTGCAGGAAGATATTATTTTATTGATACTCGGCAATGGTGAGGAGTATTACGAGCGTCTGCTGGTTGAAATGGCTGGGCGCTACCCGTCAAAAATACGAGTGCAGGTGAAGTACGACCATGTGATGGCGCATAAGGTCGAGGCGGGTTCGGACATGTTTCTAATGCCGTCGCGTTACGAGCCATGCGGCTTGAACCAGATCTACAGCTTGAAATATGGAACGGTCCCTGTGGTTCGCGCGACGGGCGGACTCGAAGATACGATTGATGAGCAGCCGATGAGTGGAGGAAACGGCTTCAAGTTCTGGGGATACAACTCGGACGCATTGCTCGATGCTCTTCAGCGTGCGCTCGCGACCTTCCACGACAAAGAGGCCTGGGTAAGGATGATGCAGCGCGGAATGGCCGAGAACTTCTCCTGGGACAAGCCAGCACAGGAATATGTTCGTATTTATGAACGGGTCATTCAAAATCGCAGCTAGTCGCTTTGTCTGCACCGCGACCCTGGAACTTGAAGTTCATTAGGACGTCAAGTTGGGAGACTATATAATAAAAAAGATCCATCAGCCGGGATGGCGGAACTGGCAGACGCAGCGGACTCAAAATCCGCCGAGGGCAACCTCATGGGGGTTCGATTCCCCCTCCCGGCACCACATATCGCATCATTGCAATAACTTGCGAGCAGGGAAGTGACCGGCCTGTACAAAACGGTACAGTGCACATCATTCTTTCAGCAATCTGCAGCATTCTGCGGATTTTGACCTAGTCGTTCTTCTACGTTCGGTCAGATTACACTCGATTATGAATGCGCCGCGGATAATCGGTCCGCCCAGGGCGAGGAAAAACGCGGGGCCGTCCGTTCGAATGGATCATTTTCGCAAGCTATTCTGATTTGCTTACACATCAGCTCTGGACAGTTGGGATTACTTCTTCCCTGAATCATGGTTGTCCGCTATTAAATGACTACGGCTGTATTGCCGGGGGTATTTGCTGGTTTCGAATACTTACAGTCTTCGCAGAAACCTAATAGCGCCTTGATTCCAGGTCAGAGTCCTGGGCGTCTGTAATCATCGCTGTTACAGCCCGGACTCAATGCGCTGAGTGTTGGACGTCCGCAAACTGTAGCCCATCACACGGAGCCGCTCCAGAATCGTTGTCGGGAAGGGATGAGAAGTTTTCGGTCGCCAAGCATTGAATCTTGCGCCGATTGAACTCTCGTATGGGCTGATTGGCCAGATCGACGAGAGACTGCGCTGCGCGGGCCTCGCAAAAGTGCTGGCGGTCCGGCTGTTTCTGCCCGCGCTGATCCCGAGCCACGCCCCAGAAACAGTCGGCACCTTTGCTATCAAGCACGACATCGCTTACAAAGCGAATGCCGAAAGCTAGATCGGTGGCCGTGGGCACCACTACCGCGCTTACGATAGCCGAACTGCTGTGGTATTCCTTCGCAGCTGGCAGCGGCACGCCGGCCAGTGTCCTGATATAGGGCAGCTCAACCAACGGCGGCAGCAGCGGCAACAGAGGACGCCCCTTTGACAGAACCACCGAGAATGACGACAGATCGAACAGCACCACTGAGTCCACCCGAACATGCGTATTTACGCTATGCGTCCCGACCCGGGAGATGTCAGGATCGTTCTTACTCGCGTTCGCGTTCGACCAGTACTTCGGAGCGGCCGAATCTGCTGACGTGAGCTGAACGTCCATCTCAGCGCCCGACGCGCCCACCATACTGCGCGGAGTGACCGACAAGTTTAATTCCCGGCTGATCCCTATTTTGGTTGTCTTGTAATTTGCGAGCGCTGCCAATGCGGCTTGCGCTTCCGTAGAGATGCCGCCACTCCCGACGGTGGCGAACGCCTTCACTGCCGCTTTGCCTCCTGAGCTTTCTTGCTCCGATTTGCCCCCGCCGCTACCAGTTAAGCTGCCGCTTAACGCACTCGCCAACGTGCCCAATTCGGGCGCGACGCTGTCGTCCAGGTAACTCATGGATGTAGTGTCGACCGAAGCTTTGTGCCCGGAAACCACGGCGACCGAAACGATGCCATCATTCAAAAACCCGTCTTTGCTGGCGATGCGCTTCTCCATGAGGACGACCTGAAGCTTCGTTCGCAGATAACTTTGGTAGGCCATCAAATCACGGTTGAAGGCATCGATCAAAGGACTCAACGCACTGTTGAAAGCGTCGGCGCTCTGGGTCAAATCGTAACCAGTGAACTCGTGCGGATATTGCTGACTCATCTTGTAGTTGAATAAAAAGTCAGCGATGGCGCGTCGCGTCAGCCCAAGTGAGCTCGGTTGCGCTCCCTGTGTCCCTGCGCTGTTCAGCATCAACGTGGCTGTGCGCCGGAAGCACTCTAGATAGAATCTCGTAGGCGTCTGAACTGTCTTTGATTCTGAATTCTGCACCTCTTGCCGCAATATGCCGATCTGGTCGGCCGTCTCGCAAAACGAAACATGATCAAGCGCCAAATTATGATCGTTTACATCTTTCACGAGCTTCATTATTCGGGCTAGTTTTTCGATAAGTTTGGTCTCAGTGAGACGGTTGCTGTCGGAATGGCTCATGGGAATGTCGGTCCTGATGATATTCGCCCATTCATGCCCGCCATCTGAAAGCGGCACCGTCGCATGGCAGTCGTCGTCATTCGCATCGTCTACGCCCTCGGTCCGGTTGATGGCACAATTTGCCGCTTTGACAGGATCGCGGGCGGCGATGATCGCCAGCACGAGGTTGGTGAGCCGCGGTTGCAGCGGCTGGAAAAGTGTTGTGTATCCCAGGCAATACTGACCGATCGGGCAAACCTGACGAACGGATTCGCCAGTGACAGTTACCTTATGTGCCAGCGAGAGCCTTTGTTGCAGCTCAGACTGGGACGAATCGAAGTAATCCGCATTGTCGATGACGGTCGCTCCGGTGAGATATTCGTAAAAGTCGGGATCAAAATAGTTCTTGTCAGCGATTGCCTGCTTGAGATAGTTCCACCCAATCAGAATGGTTCGTTGCAGCGCCGCGTTGTGATCGTCGACTGTCTGACGGATCACTTGGTTCGCTTCGCCAAACTTGGAGCCGTCCTTGGTCGAGTTTTGCAGCACCCATCCGTTAATGATCATCTCCGGACGCGGCAGGTCGAGAAGAGCCAGAACGCGCTTCTGCTCAGTGATCGCCGAGTCATCTCCCAGATTCGCTCCTTCGGCAAACACGATCAGGTCGCCCGCAGCCGTTGTCGGTGACTGCCTGGGGGCTGATGACCCGTCTTCTCTTGAGCTCTTCTTCGTCTCGTCAGGGCTAGCAGTATCGTCGTTAGATGACGTCGCGGGAGCCGGCGCCTTGGCGGTCTTATTCGAGGACTTCCCGCCCCCCGACTCCTGGCCGTCCGCCGATGTCGCGTTCGTATCTTTGCTGGTATCGTGACTAGCGTCGTTGCTGGAGGCATCCTCGTTCTTCGTAACAGCGCTCTTTTCATTGGACGGCAATTTGCCCTTATTGCCCTCAGATGCCTTAAGGCCGGGAGCAGCGGAGTTCAGCAGGCTTGACGCGGTTGGTGCATCCAGCGAATAGACCCGGGCCACAGGCGACTCGGAGTGCGTCGTCCATGCAATCCTCTGCACCATATCAAGATACGTATAAAGGTCCTGGCAGGTGGGCGATCCCGAAACGACGATCCGCACCCTGTCCCCCTCATTTGCTGCCTTGAAAAATCGCGATGAGAGCCCATTGATGCGTGCCGCCGGGTCTCCCAGCGCGCTCGCGTGAGGGATTTTAAGCTGAAACGACACTTTCGCTTCGGCGTTGATCAAGAGTGGGAGCCACGTCTGAATAATCGTGCGCAAGGCTTTGTCGTCATCGTCTTTGCTCTTGCCCATCTTGGCATTGGTAGGTTCACTGCGCGCGATGACAACGGTTTGCTGACCTACTGCAGTAAGCGTGAATGGTGTGGGGTTTCCCAGTTCATTCACGACCTGTGTCGCATTCACGGCCGAGGTGTTGTCGTAATCGAATGTATCCGCCGGCAATTGTGTCTTGCACGAGGCTATAGCGAATGCTGTCCATGCCGGAGCCGAGCAGTCATTGCTCGACTGATTACTATCCATGCACATCAGCTGCTTGCGGTCAGGAAGCAGCTCGCAGCTCCATTTATCAAGGTGGCAGACAGCCACTGGGACACTGGACGCCAGAGGCGTGACCGTAGCTTGGTTCAGATTAGCCTTTTGTTTAGGAGTTGTGGACTTCTCGCCCGTGTGCGATTTCTGACTTGTTCCCTTCGTCCCAGATGGCTGAGTCTCGGACGCGGCTCCTGTCTCGCCAGACAAGCCGATGCAGAGAAAACAAACCAAAGCGCAACAGAGGCTTAACCGAAATAGAGGGCGATATGAACCGCTTAAGAGATGTCCCATAGCGATAGTCTCCGCGATCTGTCTGTCATGTAGCCTCCAGGAACAAGGCGTGAAAAAGTAAAATCGGCGAACACTGCGGGTGCGACAGTGCCGTTGCCAAAACAATTCCAGAGAGGGTAAGGTCGACTGCTTCTTTCACATTTGAAGATGATGGATCGCCTGAGGCAGACATTTGCGTAACCTCTCTTTCCGCGAGCTTTGGGTATCTCCGTGAGATTCGCCCGGTTGGGCCCGTACCTTGCAGAAGTCGCGATGACGCGCAATCCTGTCGTTGAGAGCTACCTTACCTATTTCTGTTACGGCCCTCCAAAAGAAGGAGCAGTTACTTGTAGAGTTTTACGCAACTGCCTCGACTTAAATGTGACGCAAGTCACAGTGCTAAAACAGTTATCAATTTTGCGCCCCATAGACCTGTCCACGTTCCAGGGTGGCGAAGGTCTACATCCACGAGAGAGGAGCAACTGAAGACGAGGGGTTAATCCAACCTTCTAATTCAACGGACGATCACTATCGCCACGGTCGATCTACCATCGACCTCCGCTTTTTTCCTCAACCGGGTTATCGTAGGAGCTATGAGCCTGGACTGGACACAAGCACGTTCTGCAGCAATAGGTGCCACTGCTTTATTGCTTCTCTTCGTCTCTTCTCCCCTATCTTTTGCGCAGCCGCCTCAGGTGCAAAAACAGGAGATTTATAGACTCCTTACGACCCGCCAGTTCCAGCAGGCCGAACAATCCGCAATAACGTATCTCACTGCCGCTCCCCGCGACTGCAATGTTCGTGTCATGCTCGGCATTGCTCTGCGAGAACAGTCCAAGGTCGAACCTGCCTTCAAAGCTTTCCAGACCGCCGCAACACATTGTCCGCAGTCCGTTGCCGCAGTTGAGGGAGCAGCCGAAACGGCGTTTCAACTCCACGAGCCGCAAGCAAAGAACCTCGTCCTTCAGGCCATCAAGCTTCGCCCCACCGACCAGACCGGTTATGCCATGCTCGGAGCAATCGATGCACTCACAGGCGACTGCTCCGGCGCAGTAGAAAACTATGCCAAGGCACCCAATCTTGTCCGCGGAAACATTCCTGCGTTACGGCAATATGGCGAGTGCCTCATCTCTCTCGATCAGCCAGCGGCGGCGGTCCCGCTGTTCACACAATTACTTGCTCTCGCAGATACAAGCGAGAACCGAACTGCCCTCGCATATGCCCAGGATGCCGCAAAGGACCGACCGGCTGCGCTCAGCACGCTTCAACCTCTACTCGGCATGGATTCTCGCGACAGCAGTGCCTTCCTGCTCGCCGCCCAAATCGCCGAAGCCGATAACGACACTCCCAAAGCGGTCGAATGGTTCCGCAAAGCGCTTGAGCTCAATCCCCAAAATATCACTGCCTATCTTGATTTCTCTGTTGTCTGCTTTAATCACGGCGCCTTCAAGGTCGGTGTCGATTTCATGACCCTCGGCATCAAACAGCTTCCGAAAGAGGCGCGCCTCTATCTCGCCCGCGGCGTTCTCGAAGAGCAGATGACGCAAATGGACGCCGCTCTCAGCGATTTTGAAGAGGCGCATCGTCTAGATCCACAGTTGTCTTTCGCGGAGGACGCGATGGGGATGCTCTTCAGCCAGAAGCATGACCCTGCCGCGGCGATTGCCATCTTCGCTCGTCAAAGCCAGTTGCACCCCGATGACGCTCTCTTGCAATATCTCTATGCCGAGGCGCTCTCTGAGGCTGCGAATGGTGACGAAAAGCTCAACGACAAAGCACTCATTACGGCACGGCGCGCCGTTAAGCTCGAACCGGCCTACCTTCCCGCGCACGATCTTCTCTGCGTTCTTCTCATGCGGAGCAAGGACTTTGAAGGTGTGGTCGCTCAAGCCCACGAGGCTCTTAAGATCGATCCTTACGATGAAGCCGCCATCTATCAGGAGCTTCTCGCCGAACACAAATTGAAGCACGCGGACAAGGCAGCATTGCTCGTCAAACAACTTGAGAACGCTAAGGCGCACAATCAGCAGGGTCATACAAAGTACGCACTGCAGGAGGCCCCTCCCGCAACGCCAGCCCATTAGTGTTCCTCTTTATTTCTTGCGGAGCACGTCAAACAGGATGAGGTTTACACCTGCAATACGGCAGTGGTAACCTCATCCCGTTTCGTGAAGCATTCTTAGGCGGGAATAAAAAGTAAACGATTTCTCAATCTCATTAACGGCACAACCCCACCGACACGAGGATTCCATTTATGCCCAAGCCAACCCGTCGAATTTTCCTCAAAAGTAGCGCAGCCCTGGCTGCCGGTGCCGCTGTCCTTCGCAGCACGCCTGCATTTGCTGCGTCGTCTGCAGCGATGACATCTGCGACGCCGCTGACGCAGTTCGAATATCAGGATGTCCAGCTTCTCGACGGTCCCATGCTTGAGCAGTTCCGCCACAACCACCAGCTCTTCCTCAATCTCAACGAAGACAGCCTCCTCAAGCCCTTCCGTCAGCTCTCCGGTCTCCCCGCGCCCGGCGAAGACATGGGTGGCTGGTATTCGCCATCCCCCCTCTTCGATCCGCCCAAAGACATGACCGGTTACATCCCGGGCCACAGCTTCGGCCAATATCTCTCCGGTCTCGCTCGTGCCTACGCAGTCACCGGAGACAAGGCCACTCAGGCTAAGGTCCAACGACTCGTCGCCGGTTTCTCTCCTACCGTCAGCAAGAAGTTTTACGACGACTACTGCATTCCCGCCTACACCTTCGACAAGACCAACTGCGGCCTCATCGACGCTCATCAGTTCGCCGGCGACCCCCACGCTCTCGCCGTTCTCAATCGCGCCACGGATGCTGTCCTCCCCTTTCTTCCGCCCAAAGCTCTCAACCGCGAAGAGATGTTGGCTCGCCCTCATAAGAACATCTCCTTCACCTGGGACGAGACCTACACCCTGCCCGAAAACTTCTATCTCGCCTATCAGCGCGGAGCAGGCGACCGCTATCGTCTACTCGCCCGACGCTTCCTCGAAGACGACACCTACTTCGGCCCGCTCTCCGAAAACAAAAACGTGCTCCCCGGCCAACACGCCTACAGCCACGTCAATGCCCTTTGCTCTGCTATGCAGTCCTACCTTACGGATGGCAGTCGGAAGCACCTTACCGCCGCCCGCAACGGCTTCGCCTTCGTTCAACAGCAAAGCTTCGCCACCGGAGGCTGGGGACCGAACGAGACCTTCCAGCAGCCCGACGGCAACGGCCTCGCCGAAAGTCTCGCCTCCACCCACAGCAGCTTCGAGACTCCTTGCGGCGCCTACGGCCACTTCAAAATCACTCGCTACCTCATGCGCGTTACCGGCGATAGCCGCTACGGCGACAGCATGGAGACCGTACTTTACAACACCATCCTCGGTGCTCGCCCCATCCAGCCAGACGGCGTCAGCTTCTACTACGCCGACTATAACCACGATGCGAAGAAGGTCTACTACGAACAGAAGTGGCCCTGCTGTTCCGGCACCTTCCCGCAGCTCACCGCCGACTACGGCATTAGCTCCTACCTGCGCAGCGCCAAAGGCATCAATGTCAACCTCTACGTCCCGTCGCGCATCACCTGGCAGCAGGGAAGCGCGCATGTCTCGCTCACCCAGCACACCCAATACCCGGCGAACGGAGACGCCAGTATGCATCTTGCACTCACCCATCCCGAACGCTTCACCATTGCTCTGCGTGTCCCAGCATGGGCTGGCCATCAAACAAAGGTGACTGTAAACGGCAACGCCATCGACACCGCTCTCACCCCCGGCACTTGGGCCAATCTCGACCGCACCTGGAAAGACGGTGACCACATCGAACTTTCTCTCGACATGCCGCTGCGTCTCTCCCCCATCGACGATCGCCACCAGAATCTCGTCGCTCTCCTCTATGGCCCGGTTGCGCTTTTCGCCATCGACCCCGTCGCCCAAACCATCACCCGCAATCAACTCCTTGCTGCCCAGCGCATCGGCAACTCTTCAGCCTGGGAGGTCGCAACCGGATCTGGCAAAGTACGCATGGTGCCCTACTCAGAGATCAACAACGAGAGCTATCGCCTCTACCAGCAGACGTAAAGATGTCTCTCTAAAAAGAAACCTCAAAGGTCACAATTTCATCGAAGCAGCGCCTCTCAATACAGGCGCTTGCTCCCTTCACCTCCTGCAACCTCTACGGCAAAAACACCCCATGATCAAACGTCGGTTGCTAAAATTCGCTATCTCCGCCGCTTTGGCTGTTACGAATGCATTCCCCGCCATTGCGCAATCTCATCAGGATCAGCAGACGATCCTCTTCGGTGCTGCCTACTACGAGGAGTGTTCACCATCCCCGAGGGCGTCACGCTGGAGAGTGATCCGTACCACGTCGGCGCTGCTGACAATACCGCACGCTGGTGGATGGAGCTGCTCACGCCCACGACAGCCACCACCATCGCCCGCTACCATCATCCAGTTTGGGGCAAGTACGCAGCCATCGTCCGCAACAACTATGGCAAGGGCGAGGTCACCTACGTCGGCTTCATGCCCAGCGATGCACTTGTAGAGAAGATTGTGGAGGAAAGTGTCAAACGTGCCGGTCTCTGGGGACCGCAGCAAGCGCTCCACTTCCCGACGATCATGCGCAGCGGCAGACTGACCGATGGCCACCTTGTTCACTACCTCTTGAATTATTCGGCTTCTCCGGCTCGCATCCCCTATGTCATGCCACAGGGAAAGAACCTGCTTTCCGGTGAAGCGGTCTCTCAAAATAGCACGATCGTTCTACCCCCGTGGGGCGTCGCCCTCATCGAGGAGGGCGTCCGCTAACACTTTCGTTCCAACGAGTGATTTTTATAACCGCAACAAGATGAGAAATTCTCGAAGAACTGTTAAGGTCTCTACAAATGCCGAAGCGCAGCGCAGGACTGATGATGTATCGCCAATTGACCAATGAACTGGAGGTCTTTCTGGTACATCCCGGCGGACCCATCTGGGCCAGGAAAGACAAAGGCGCGTGGACGATTCCCAAGGGCGAGTATGGACCAGACGAAAATCCCCTTGCTGCTGCGCGGCGCGAGTTTGAAGAAGAAACTGGTTTTGTGGCGACTGGAGAATTTGCCGATCTGGGCACGGTCCAACAAAAAAGCGGAAAGGTGGTAACGGTGTGGGCATTTGAAGGCGATTGCGATCCCCTCCAATTGACGAGCAACACCTGTCAGATCGAATGGCCTCCACGTTCCGGGCATCAACTCGAAATCCCTGAAATCGATAGGGGTCGCTGGTTTTCCATCGAGGAAGCACGAAAGTATATCCGCGAAGAACAGCAGCCTCTTTTAGACAAACTTGTCCCTGCTATCCGCGTCCAGTAACTTTCCAGCTACTGAACAGGAACCGTAGCCACCGCAGTATAGGGAACCTCGTGCGGTGCGGCCATGCTGCTCATCGTACGATCACTTGTTGGCTTCAGTACCATCGGCGTCGTCAGACTGAAAACCAAAAGCGAATCCTTCGGAAGCGCCTCTTGCCGGTCCTGCTTCAACCAGAGAACCGTGCTCGCCCCTGCGCCAATTCCCGCACCAACCAGCGCCCCGACGCCTCCGCCCATCATCGCGCCCGCAGCAGCAGCGCCGCCGGTAGCTACGGACATCGCGGCGAGTGTCTTCCTTACGTGGTCCCTGCGAACCAGCGTGCCTTCGCTGTCAACATTGCTATGGTCCATCTGGTCCGTATCGATCAACTGCGCATGAATGACATACTGCGAGCCGTCCGGCAGCGTCACATTGTTTACTTGAAGATGCAGTGCCGCCCGCCCCGAGATGCGCCGTCCGCTGCGAACTTCGGTCACGCGACCTTCGACCATCGACCCGATGGGAAGAATCACTCGGCCATCCTTCTCGACAGGTTCAGTCAGCGAAGCCGAAAAGGGTGAGCCTTCGAGCGTGCCCGTCGTCGAGAGGCCCTGCGTGATGCGCGCCTTCAGCAATGTCCCTTCGCGAATCTCACCTTCACGCTCCGGAACGCTGGTCACGATGTCCGCATTGAGAGCCGGAGAGTCCGCCGCCTCCGATGTATCAGGAATGGTGGTCGTCACAATACTCGCATCGGGATCAAAGGCTGCAGAAGTAGTTGGCGCTGGCGCGGCACTCCCAGCCGCACGATAAGGCACATAAGGCCCATAGGCCCCAGAGCCCGTTGAATTCGTCGCCGCCGGTACAGCCGCCGAGGGCTTCGCATCGGGTACGCGCGGCTTCAGCGCAGGACTCGCCGGACTGTCATCGCTGGTCGTCGTAATGTCCACCGCTGGAGGCGTAGAAACGCCGGTCCGCGCATCCTGTGCAATAACGGGGATCGTGATCAAAACGAGAGCGGCGGTCGCAATGGGTAGCTTCATGGCAGTTCCTCGGGAGCAGTTTCCGGCCTGAGTTTTAGACAGGCTATTAAACAGAAGGTTAGAGGCTAACGCCTGCTTTGAGGAACAAATCTGGCGAAAGGGAATCGAACATGCTACTACCGTCTCCACGAAACAAACAACTCATTTCCTGCGATTCACGCCACATTCAGCCGGGTTTCGAAATGCTTTGCTAAAATCCAGTGAGTGAGCTCTCCCGACGCAGGATTGGTGCAGACAATCGCCGCAACTGGCGGTGCTCCTGTCCGTGTCGACCGCCGCCCGAAATTGAATGAGCGCCTGATGCATCGCGTCGTCGCCCAGCACCACCAAAACTCAAACTATAGGAGCAACATGACCGAGATCGTCTCTATCCATGCACGCGAAATCCTCGACTCCCGCGGAAACCCCACTGTCGAAGCCGACGTCATCCTCGACGGCGGAGCCAGAGGGCGCGCCGCAGTTCCCAGCGGAGCCTCCACCGGCGAGCACGAGGCCGTAGAACTTCGCGACGGCGATAAGGACCACTATCTTGGCAAGGGCGTTCTCAACGCAGTCGAAAATGTAGAGTCGATCCTCGCACCCGAACTCACCGGCATGGACGCCACCAACCAGCGCCTCATCGATGCCACCATGATCTCGATCGACGGCACAGAGAACAAGGGCAAGCTCGGAGCCAACGCCATCCTCGCCGTCTCCATGGCCTGCGCCCGCGCATCGGCTGAGGCCCTCAAGCTGCCGCTCTACCGCTACCTCGGCGGCGTCAACGCCTGTCTTCTGCCCACCCCGATGATGAACATCCTGAACGGCGGCTCGCACGCCGACTCCAACGTCGACTTCCAGGAGTTCATGGTCATGCCCGTAGGCGCTGAGACCTTCTCCGACGCGCTCCGCTGGGGCACCGAAGTCTTCCACACCCTCAAGGGCGTGCTCAAGAAGAAGGGCTACAACACCGCCGTCGGCGACGAAGGCGGCTTCGCTCCCAACCTCAAATCGAACGCCGAAGCCATCGAGCTAATCCTCGAAGCCATTCAACTCGCCGGCTACAAGCCCGGCGAAGAGATCAGCATCGCGCTCGATCCCGCCGCCAGCGAGTTCTACAACAAGGACACCGGCAAGTACGTCTTCAAGAAGTCCGACAAGTCCGAGAAGACCTCCGCCGAAATGGCCGCATTCTGGGAGTCATGGGTGCGTCAGTATCCTATCGTCTCGCTCGAAGACGGCCTCGCCGAAGATGACTGGGATGGCTGGAAGCTCCTCACCGACCAGATCGGCGGCATCGTGCAGCTGGTCGGCGACGACCTCTTCGTCACCAACACCGCCCGCCTGCAGCAGGGAATCGAGCAGAAGGTCGCCAACTCCATCCTGATCAAGGTCAACCAGATCGGCACCGTGTCGGAGACCCTCGAAGCCATTGAACTGGCCCGTCGCTTTGGCTACACCAGCATCATCAGCCACCGCTCCGGCGAAACCGAAGATACCTTCATCGCCGACCTCGCCGTAGGCACCGGCGCCGGACAGATCAAGACCGGCTCAGCCAGCCGCACCGACCGCATCGCCAAGTACAACCAGCTCCTCCGCATCGAAGAAGAGCTAGGCCAGTCCGCCGAATTCCTCGGCATCGAGTCCGTCAACTTCGGCAGATAACCAAATCAACCAACATTGAAGCCGTGCCCACAGCAAAAAGGGCACGGCTGCAATTTGCGGAATATTCCGCAGCGAAATCGTCGAGCCTTGAGGTATGCTCTGCGAATGCCGAATCAACTCAAAAGCTGCGCTGTAATCCTCGTTATTTCCTTGGCCGCCTCTGTCAGTGCGCAGACCTCGCAGCCCATTCCTGCCGCAACTCCCAGCCCACAGACCCAAACCACGAAGGCACCTTCCGAAGATCTTGTCCCTGCTCATCCAGCCACGGTGGAGCAGATTCATGAGTACTACAGGCTTACACACGCAATAGAAACAGCGCATAAACTCATGTTTCAGATGGTTAACGGGATGCAGTCAAGCTCCGCGCCCTATCTCCCTACGGCGTTCTGGGATGATATGAAAACGTCCATCGGGAACATCGATCTCGAGTCCGCGTTTATCCCCGCCTACCAGCGATATTTTTCCGAAGAAGAGATGGGTGCTGTCATCGCTTTTTACAAGTCGCCCGCCGGCCAACATCTGCTTCAGTCTCAGCCCTTTATTGAATCCTTCGCCGGTGATCAGTTGCGTGAGGCGGGACAGAAGGTTGGACGTGAGGTTTACTTGCGGCATAAGGACGAAATAGAAGCTGCCAAAAAGAAGTATGAGGCGGCTCAGGTTCCTGCAAGCGCGGCGGATCAAAAGTAATTATTGTCATAGTTTGCTGGTCGTTCTCAACATTTTCTGACTTGGTTAAGGGATGAGCAGTCTTCTCCGCTGGCCTCTAGGTACGCCAAGGCTTCAGCCTTGGCCCTCTCTCTGCGAAGCCGACAAAAGGGGGCTTTAGCCCCTGGGGTATGCCTCTTATCCATCCCGCCCACTGTGGAAAACTTGTCAAGCCCTAAATCGTGCAACTCCCTAAGAAATCAACAACATAAAATTGCAAAAGAGTTCTAGTCGACTCACTATAATTGAAACAGCAAGCAAATAAGCCCGGCCTCGTGCCGGGCTTTTGCATTTAACCGCACGAGTTCGGAAGTCCAGACTTAACCAATTTCTTTTGAAGACTTTAGGACCTTAAGTACAGAGGGGGATACACCATGCCAGACCAAATCGCCGAGATAACTGAAGACAAGCTCAAACGCTATCGTTGCCGCCACATCTTTATCGATGGCCATCGTTGCGGCAGTCCCTGCCTGCGCCACGAAGAGTTCTGCTACTACCACCACACCACTCGTCGCGCCGTCGATGATCTCCGTTCCCGCCGCGCCCGCATGTCCGACTTTGAGCTACCTCGGATCGAAGACCGCAGCTCCATTCTGGCCTCCATCGCCGAGGTTCTTCAACGCGTTGCCTCCTGCGCCATCGACAGCAAACGCGCCGGCCTGCTCCTCTACGGTCTTCAGATCGCAAGTCTCAGCCTGCCCAAAGAAGCTCCCACCGACGAGGACGTCGTGCCAGTCGAACGAGTGATCGCTCATCCCCGGCTGGGTAATCTCGCTCCGCGCGCCATCATCGGCGAACAGGGAGAGGTCGTGGAAGAAGAAGTCATCGAAGAAGAAATCCTGGAAGCAGAATCGAAAGCGGAGATCGATAACGAAGCAAAACAAGGCATGAGATTAGCCTCCGGCTACACAATCGCCGAGGTTCAAGAAATGTATCGCCGTGCCGAAGCAGGTCTACCGCCACGGTCTAAACCCGCAATCAATCCCAACGAAGCCCGAAACGGCGTGCCCCATCTTCGCGACGGCTTCATCGTCGCTAAGGTGGGTGAAGTGGCACAAACCCATCTGGAGGAGAGACCCAAACTCTCTTCTGCCCCATCGACTTCATCACACCCTGACTCGTCTTCTACAAGCCCGCGCCACCCAAGCCAACAGCAGCCCACAACCCTCTCGAGTCTTCAGGCTGTCGCAGCTTGCGCGCACTCGCAGCATGGCGGCGCTCACTCTTGTTATCCTGACCTAAACCATGTCAAACAAACCGATCGTTCTTACCATCCTCGACGGCTGGGGTTATCGCGCCGAGACCAACGGCAACGCCATCGCTCTCGCCCGCAAGCCCGTCTACGACAAGCTGCTGACCACCTATCCCAACACCCTCATCCGCGCCAGCGAACACTTCGTCGGTCTTCCCGACGGCCAGATGGGAAACTCCGAGGTCGGCCATCTCAACCTCGGTGCAGGCCGCATCGTCCGCATGGACATGACGCGCATCGACACCGCCATCGCTGACGAGACCCTCTTCCGCGATCCCGTTCTCACCGCCGCCTTCACCCTCGCCGCATCACGCGAAGCTGGCCTCCACTTCTTCGGCCTGCTCTCCGACGGCGGCGTCCACTCGCACCAGCGCCACCTCTACGCATTGCTGCGCATGGCCGCGAAACACGGCCTCACCCGCGTCTTCGTCCACGCTTTCATGGACGGCCGCGACACCATGCCCAACAGCGGAGCAGGTCATCTCGAAGCATTGCAGCAACAACTTCGCGAGATCGGTGTCGGTCAACTCGCCTCCGTCTCCGGCCGCTACTACGCGATGGACCGCGATCTGCGTTGGGAGAAGGAGCTGCAAGCCTTCGAGGCCATGGTCACCGGGACGGCCCAGGGCGGCAGCTATCACGACGCCGTCGCACGCGTGCGAGAGCTCTACAACAACGACATCACCGACGAGTTCATCCCACCGTTCACCGTGGTGAATGCGAGCGGCAACTCAGTCGGCCTCATCCGCGACAACGACGTCTGCGTCAACTTCAACTACCGCGCCGACCGCGCCCGTCAGATCACCCGCCTGCTCGCCCGCAACTGCGACGTCCCCGGCGGTCTCACGGCCAGCGACGCCAACGATCTGCCCAAGGCCGCCGAGCTAGAAGCCGAAATTCCTCGCGCCCGCGCGCCGAAGAACATCCACTACGTCTGCATGACGCAGTACGACAAAAACTTCAAGCTGCCCATCGTCATCCAGCCCGAGTCGATGGACAACCTGCTGGCCAACGTGCTGGCTCAAGCCAATCTCCGCAACCTCCGCGTAGCCGAGACAGAGAAATACGCGCACGTAACCTACTTCTTCAACGGCGGAATCGAAAAGCCATTCCCCGGCGAAGACCGCGTTCTCATTCCTTCACAAAAAGTCGCCACCTACGACCTCGCGCCTGAGATGTCTGCATCCGGCATCGCCGACGCTGTAGTCAAAGCCGTCAACGACACCGCCTTCGACGTCATCATCGTCAACTTCGCCAACGCCGACATGGTTGGTCACTCTGGCAAACTCGAACCCACCATTCGCGCCGTCGAAACCGTTGATACGCAGCTAGGTCGCATCTATCAGGCAATCAAGCAGCGCGGAGGATCGCTTCTCGTCACCGCCGACCACGGCAACGCCGAGATGCTCATCGACCCAGCGACTGGTGGCCCGCACACGGCGCACACCACCAACCCAGTACCCTTCATACTCGTCAACGATGAAGCGAACACAAGCCATCACCGCATCCTTCGCCCCGGCGGAAGCCTGCGCGACATCTCTCCGACCATCCTGACGCTGCTCGGTCTCGAAAAGCCGAAAGAGATGACCGGCATCAATCTTCGTTCTGAAGAGAACTAAGTCGCAGGCAGTGTGAAGATCGTTACGCGATCTTCACACTGCCATCGGGCATCTTGTCGAAGGCGTGAATCAACCGTCCGGTTTCATCCATATGACGCAGCGTCAGCTTCTCCGGCGTGACCTCAAGATGGCTGAAGCCATATACCTTCGCAGCGTATGGTCCACGCTGGGCTTCTTCGATCTTCAACGTGTAAAGGTCCGCGCCGCCTCCGCCCGACAGCACGAATGACGTAGGGTGTTCGTCGAACTCCAGATGTTGCATGTCATGATCGTGACCTGCAAGATACAGATGCGCCTTATACTTGCGCAACAGCGGGTCCCAGTCCCGAATCAGGATCTGATTGTCTCCGTGCGGCCCATTGGAAAAGATGGGATGATGTCCCATCACAACAAGGAATGGCGTTGTGCGCGGCTTCATCAGCTCGGTCTCAAGCCACGTTAGCTGTTCTGCCTGTTGCTCGGGCGTCAAGGTAAAGTTCGCGGCCTTTGTATGTTGTCCCGCTGGATGCGGCATATTGCTGTCGAGCGCAATTACCGTCATCATAGGATTGGTCGCCGGAAAGTCGAATCTGTACCAGAGCGACGGCATCGTCCAGCGCGTTCCACCCTTGCGCGCATACTCCAACTCGGCAGCCACTTTACTCTCAGGCATCCGCTGATAGTCATGATTACCCGCGATTGCATAGGCAGGGCAGTTGAAGACGTTTTTGGGATACATGTCCTCAAACTGTGTCTTCCATCGCGGCGATGCAACTCCGCCCGGCAATTGTCCGTACCAGTTGTCTCCAAGCATCAGCAGAGCATCCGTCGTCAGTCTATGTTCGTGCACGTATCGCTGCATCGCATCCGCGACGCGGCTCTGCGCGGCAAAGTCTTCATAACCCCAGTCTCCTACCATCAGGAGGTGGTTGGCCGCGGCATTGGGCTTATGGGCGGGTGTTTTTGCTATCGAAGGCAGCGAGCCAAGGCCCGCAAGCGCACTAAATGCAAAACTTTGACGAAGAAATCCACGACGGCTCAGCATGATCGACTCCTGTTCCTCGATTTGCTTATATCACCGTCTTGCGAACAATCTGTGAACGTACCGATGCTAAAATTCGCGCCGACCTTCCATGGCCCTCGTCATCGTCACTTCATCCGCATACTCGATATCACTGCCCGCCGGAACACCGGTTGCGATTCGAGTCACCCTTACTTCAGGCCGCGCTCTGTGGATCTCGCCGGCAAGATAACCTGCCGTAGCTTCACCCTCCGTCGTCGGTGAGGTTGCAAGAATCACTTCGTCGACTTCGGACAAACGAGTCAACAGATTCGCAATCCGCAACTGCTCCGGTCCAACGCCGCCAATGGGCGACAGCGTCCCATGCAGGATGTGATACACACCGCTATAGCTTCGCGTCTTTTCGATGGTTGCGATATTGGTCGGCTCTTCCACCACGCAGATCAGCCGCTGGTCTCGCGACGTGCTCGTGCAATAGATACATGGATCGACGTCGGTAATGTTGTTACAGATGGAGCAGAGATGCAGATGCTCCTTCAACTCGCGAATCGCTACCGACAGTTTCTCAGCATCCTCCGCCGAAGACCGCAGCACATGGAACGCAAGCCGCTGCGCGCTCTTTGTGCCGATTCCCGGCAGTTTGCGCAACTCCTCGATCAGCCGTGTCATCGGTTCCGCAAACTGCGCCACTAGGTCAACCCCGGCAGATTCAAGCCGCCCATCATCCCGGCCACGCTAGCTTTGATCGCCTCGTCAGCACGACGTCCAGCCTCGTTCACCGCAGCCAGAATCAGGTCTTCCAGCAGTTCGAGATCGCTGCCCGCGCTGCCGATGGCGGACTGCTCGATCTTCAGCCGCAGCACTTCCTTTTTGCCATTCATCCGAACGGTCACGACACCGCCGCCGCTTGAGGCTTCGACCACAGTCTCAGAGAGCTTGCGCTCCATCTGCTCCTGCATCTGCTTGGCTTGCCCCATCATCTCTTTCATCTTGCCCAGATCAGAAAAATCCATTTACTCTCCCTCGCTCAGATCGATCACGTTGCGAATCTCGGCGTCGAACAGCTTCTGAGCCTGTTGCACTACTGGATGTTCCATCGCCTTGGCCTGTGCGCTTCCGGACTTCGCTGCACGCGGCTTCTTTGCAGCAGCGGCCGTTGCAGTCCCTGGCAGAAGCACGAGCTTCAGCGCGCCTGCCCCTGCGTCCCGCAATGCAGCGCGCACAATCTTCTCCGCCTCGACGTTGACGACCATCGGCAGCATTGTCTTCGAAAGCTCAGTCTGCACCCGCAACTCGTTGCCTTCAATCATCCATTCGGCATCGGCCAAAGCATCCGCAGCCGAGCCCTGACTCTTCGCACTCATCAGTGCTTCCGTCGCCACGCGCTGCAACTCAGCAGCCTCCTGCGACGATTCCGACGACTGTGGCGAAGGCACTGCAATGGAAGCTGCAATATCAATAGTTGCCACTTCGACCTTCGCCGGTTTAGGGACCGCTTCGACCGGCGAAGGCGACACAACTTCCTTCGCCGGAGGTATGACATCTTTCACTGGAGGAGCAGCAACGGGAACAGCAGCAGGTTCCAATGGTTTGATAGCAGATACAGACTCTATTGGCTTAGTCACGACAGGCACAGGAGCAGGAGTTGCCATAGCTGGCTTCTCCGCATCGCCACTCTCAAATCGCTTCCGGCTCTTGTCCACCTCAAACGGCGAAAACGCAGGCTTCGTACTGGCGGGAGCAGGAGCAGGCGCACTCATCACTCGATTCGCAACCGGGCTCGGAGCTGATGTACGAGGCTGAGCAGCCAAACCCTGAACTCGCGGCTGACCTGCACCAGCACCAACAGGGAATTGGCTCAACACCTCTTCCACGGGAAGCAGACGTCGCAGATGCACCAGCTTCAGCAGTCCAAGTTCAAAGTGGAATCGCTGTTCCTGCCGATAACCCAGTTCATCGAACGTCCGTAGCATTACCTGCAGAAACCGAGTCAACTCCTCTTCGCCGAAGAGTGCAGCCGACCGTCCAGCGCGGCGTTGTTCATCTGCTGATATCTGCAACAGTTCGCCCGAGACTCCGTTGGCATCGGCTCCATCCGAGCCAATTCCAGCGATCTTTGCAATCACACAATTACGCAGATACCTCACAAACTGCCGAGCCAGTTGCGCCGGACTATTCCCGGCATCCAGCAACTGATTGGCGACCGTAATCACCTCGGCGCTGCGGTTCCCATCCACTGCTTCAAGAATCTTTTCAAACACCGCATTCGGAACCGTGCCCATTAACTCGCGAATCTGCGAAGCATCGAGCACCGGCCTGCCATCCTCGACCGGAGCGCTGGCGATCGCCTGATCCATGATGCTGAGCGCATCGCGCATCGATCCATCGCCCGCCTCGGCCAGCAGCGAGAGCGCGCCTTCATCGGCGTCCACACCCTCGCGTTCCGCAATGCCGCGTAATTCGCTAAGAATGTCCACCAGCTTCACCGCATGAAAGCTGAAGTGCTGACACCGCGAACGCACTGTCTGCGGAATGTCCTCAGGCTGCGTCGTCGCCATCATGAAGATGATGTGCTCGGGCGGCTCCTCGAGCGTCTTCAGCAGGGCGTTGAACGCTGCGTCGGTGATCTGGTGGGCCTCATCCAGAATATAAATCTTGTACTTGTCCCTGGCTGGCTGATACCGCGCTGCATCGCGCAGCTCGCGAATCTCGTCGATGCCGCGATTCGTAGCGGCGTCGATCTCGATCACGTCCACAGCATTGCCATTGCGGATCTCGGTACAGCTATCGCAGACCTCGCAAGGCTCCGCCGTTGGCCGCAATTCGCTGCCAATGGTATTGCGGCAGTTCAGCGCCATCGCCAGAATGCGTGCAATCGTAGTTTTGCCGATGCCTCGATGCCCGCTAAAAATATACCCGTGCGCAATTCGCCCCTGGGTCAGCGCATTCATCAGCGTGACGGTCACGTGGTCCTGTCCCGCAACATCCGCGAAACGCTGTGGCCGGTATTTCCTTGCAAGAACCTGATATGCCATAGAAGAAGGTGCGCTCGATCGCCGCTAGTCTTATTGTCCCGATTGTCGCTGGTTTTATTGTATCGTCCACGACAGGGTCATTTCCGCTTCGCCGCACGCGCCGATTTCTGTGCCAGTCGAGCCCGCCTCTTCACCTCGGCATCGCTGAACATTGTTCCCCGGCAATTTGCCGCACCGCAGTAGCAATCAGCCTCCGCATCGTCGCTGTCGTAGAGGTTGTACTCATACGTCAGCTCTTCTCCGGCAGCGATATCGCGAATGGCGACGACATAGACGCGCCCCTCATGGTCCTCGGTCTCGCAATTAGGGTTGCAGGAGTGATTGATGAACATCGCCGTACCAAAGCCGTCAATGACCATACCCTCATCCCCACAGCTGAACAGGTAGGTAATAAAGCGGTCCTGATAGCGGTCATCGGCAACTTCCTTTGTAAACCGCGGTCCCTCGTACTCACAAACGCGAGTCCCTCTTTTGAAACTCCGCGTCGTATAGCAACCTGCTGCGTGTATCGACGAAGAACGGATGATGAGACCTTTAGCCATTTGTTAGAAGAGACCCATAAAATTAGAAGTAGACGGAAAACACCCGACCCATCATCGAAAAATCCGATGCATCCGATGCTGACTATAACAAACCTCCACGCCATCTCGTCAAAGTATCAGCGAGTAATCTATAACGTGATGTCTCCGCGCACCCCATTCCGACTTCTGCTGGCCGCCGCAGCTCTCTCTGCCGTAGCGTGCGTGGCCCAGACCGTCCCCGCGCCATGCCCTGCGAACCAGCCCGCATCCGCGCCCTGCGCTCCCCCCGCCGCTCCGCAACCTTCCACACCCTCGTCGTCAGCCCAGCAATTCCCATTCCCGGGCGAAACCAGCAAGCCTGCCGACACCGCGCCAAACGCCCCCAAGCCCGCCGCCGACGCTGCCCACCCCTTTCCCACGGAATCGCCCGACATGCCCGGCGAAGCTCCCAGTAGTTCCAGCTCCAGTAGCAGCTCTGGAAGTGACGATACGTCAGATACGCCAGCTCCGACGCCCACTCGCCACCGCCTGCCCAAAGTCAAGAATCTCCAAACCCCCGACGAGCGGGTGGACGAAGACATCAATGTCGCCAAATTTTACTTCAATCGCGGCAACTTCAACGCGGCTTACCTGCGTAGCAAAGACGCGGTCAAAACCGAGCCAGACTACGCCGAGACCCACTTCTCGCTGGCTCAGGCCGCGGCAAAGATGAACAAGACCGATGAGGCAAGGGCAGAGTACAACGCCTATCTGAAACTCTCTCCCGGTGGGGACAACGCCAAGGCGGCACGCAAGGCGCTCGAAGAACTCCACTAAATCAAAGCACCCGCAGGACAACCACCGTCTCATCGTCGAAGTGCTCGACCCCGGACTGAAAGTCGGAGACAGCCTTCAGGATCGCCTCGACAGTGGACGCGGCCGTAGGTTCCACCTGGGACTCAAGCACATCGCGCAGACGGTCGGTGCCGAACATCTCCCCGGCGTTGTTTTCCGCATCGGGAATGCCATCCGAGAAGAAGACGATCAAATCGCCCGGCTGCGTCGAGAAGGTGAACTCTTCATATTCAACGTTAGGAAACAGCCCCAGCGGAAAGCCCTCCGCCTTGATGGTCTTCACCGTGACGCCTTCAGAGGTCCGAGAGACAAACAGTGGCTGCACCGATCCGGCATTGGCAATCTGCAGCGTCTGGTTCGAGTCGTCCCACACCGCCATCAACATCGTGACGTACTGCGAGGCCAGCTTGCGCTCCTGCAACTGGTCGTTCAGTGCGGCCAGCATCGCCGCAGGCGACAGATGCTGCGGCGCCAGCGAGCGTAGAATCCCGCTCACCAGCGCGGCATACAGAGCCGCAGGAGCAGCCTTACCGCTGACGTCTCCTACCGCAAGCGCCGTTCGCGCCGGCATCCCCGGCGAACCGTAATCGAGAAAGTCGTACACGTCTCCGCCGATGGACCGCGCCGCCAGAAACTTGGCCGCTATCTCAGCCCGCGCCAGCTTGGGCGGCCGCGACGGCATCAGCCTCAGTTGCACCTTGCGCGCCATCTCCAGGTCGCGCTCCATCCGCTGCTCTTCCTCGTGAATGCGCTGGTATAGCCGCGCATTCGTAATCGAAATGGCGACCTGCGCAGCCAGCGTCGAAAGCGTCCGCTGATGGTCTTCGTTGTAGTAGTTGACGCGTGTATGTTCAAGGTCGAGCACGCCAATCACCTGCCCCTTATGCAGCAGCGGAACCGCAAGCTCTGAGCGCGTCTCCGGATTTTCAGGAACATAACGTGGGTCTTTTCGCACATCCGATGACACAACAGGTTCCCGCTGCTGCGCGGCAATGCCGATGATCCCCTGGCCGGGAACAATGGGGCGCTCACGGATTACACGTTCGCCATAGCGCGAAGAAAATCGATGCTCGAACTGCTGCGTCCGCTCGTTCCACAACAGAATGCTGAACATCTGGAAGTCGATAACCCGCTTCAGCAGTTGTCCAATTCGCTCCAGCAGGTCGTCAAGATCGAGAATGCTTGTAATCTCGCGCGAGATCTCGTTCAGCACGGTAAGCGTCTGCGCCTGTCGCGATACGCGCGTGTATAGCCGTGCATTCTCTACTGCAATGGACATACGCGAGGCAACCAGTTCGAGCAGTCGCTGGTGCTCCGGCGTGAAATACCCTATCGTCTCCGACTCGATATCGAGCACGCCGATGACCTTATTTTTGACGATTAGCGGGACGGCCAGCTCCGATCGCACATTGGGGTTGGCATCGATATAGTGCTCATACTTCGAGACGTCCTCGATCAGCAGCGACTTGCGTTGCAGCGCCGCCTGGCCAATCACCCCACGGCCAAGCTTGATCCTTGTGCGCTCCACCTCGGGGGCGTGCCCCGTCTGAAAACGCATCCACAGTTCGTTGGTGCGCTCGTTAATCAGCAGAATCGCAAAGATGCGATAGTCGATCACGGCACGCACCAGGTCGGCGACCCGGTGCATCAGCGTGTTCAAATCGAGCGTGGTGTTCAGCGCGTCAGCCAGGTTGTGCAGAAAATCCACCTGCAACGGTTCCACGCGAATGTTCGTGGGTCTCACAGCGGTCTCACCCTCCTGCACAGGCGGCCGGTAGTCTCCTTCAAACTGATGCACTGGAGCCGCGGCCGGTGCTGGCGCAGCGGGAGGATTCGTTTGACGCGGCTTGTCAGTGGTTGGCATGGGAAGAGGCGATGATACTACGGTGAGTGCAGGGGAGTGCAGTTTCAACCTTGGTGCAGGACATTGCGCCGAAGCTACCTTCAGTCGATGTCATCGCTGCATCTGCTGTTAAACCTTTGCTGGAGTCAGGCTATGTAACCCGCCGCCCGCAAGTTCGGCAACAATCTTCACGCTTGCACTGGCCCCGATTCGGGAAGCCCCGGCCCTGAGCATGGCAGCGGCATCTGCGAGGGACCGAATCCCACCCGAAGCCTTGACGCCCGCCCGCCGCCCGGCCTGTCCGCGCAGCAGCGAAATATCGTCGATCGTGGCTCCGCCGGTAGAAAACCCTGTGCTTGTCTTCAAAAAGTCCGCTCCGGCGCTCAGTGCCAGTTCGGCGGCGCGCAGCTTCTCTTCAAAGTTCAGCAGACAGGTCTCGAGAATCACCTTCACAATCGCCCCGGCTGCGTGAGCAAGCTCGACGACCCCGCGAATGTCCTGTCGCACCGCCTCATAGTCGGCAGCCTGCCCCGACTTCAACAGCCCAATATTGAGCACCATATCTACGTCATGGGCCCCCAGCTTGATCACGCGGGTGGTCTCATCGCGCTTGGAGCTGGAAAGCATAGCTCCCAGGGGGAACCCGACCACAGCGCCAACCGGAATCCCGGTACCGCTCAGCGCAGCGGAAGCCAGGGAAACCCAGGTGGGATTGACCATGGCGCAGGCAAATCGGTATTCGGCGGCCTCATGGCAAAGTTGCAACACCTGGTTGCGCGTTGCGTCCGGTTTCAGCAGAGTATGGTCAAATACCGCGGCAAGGTTCTGCGGCGAAGAGAGGGTGTGTGCGGAGAAGGCCGCTGCGTCGAAGTGCTCAGGTCCAGTGGGGAGAGTTTCTGCAACAGACAAGGTGCTCAAGCATGCTCCTTCGGCAAGGAAAGGCTTCCCGCCGCGTACTTTCTATCATACCGGGATGGCAACTCGCTGAATTGTCGTAAACCCCTCGCTATCCACAAGCCCATGCGTCGTTCTGTCGCTTCGGCCATCCAATAGAGATGGCAGAAAGCAACATACGAAAAGGCTTACAGCTCTCCATCCTGGACCAATCCCCCGTCTCAGCGGGGAGCACCCCGGCGCAAGCCTTGCAAAACTCCATCGAACTGGCCCGCAAAGTAGACGATCTCGGCTACAAACGCTTCTGGATGTCAGAACACCACGCCATGGACACCCTCGCCTGCACCGCTCCCGAGATCATGCTGGCCCGCATCGGCGCGGAGACCCGCCAAATCCGCCTCGGGTCCGGTGGCATCATGCTGCCACATTACACGCCGTTGAAGGTGGCAGAGGTCTTCCGCACCCTGCACGCCCTCTACCCCGGCCGCATCGATCTCGGCATCGGTCGCGCTCCCGGTGGCGGTCCCATGGAGGCGCTGGCGCTCAAACGCGACCGCAGCACTAAGATGCTCGATGACTTTCCCGATCAGGTCAGCGAACTACTCGCCTTTCTCGACAGCGATTTTCCTCAGCAGCACCCCTTCGCCCGCATTCGCGTCTCGCCGCAGATGCCCGGTGGCCCCGACGTCTGGATGCTGGGGTCCAGCATGTGGAGTTCCGCCGCAGCGGCCGAGTTCGGCCTCCCCTATGCCTTCGCTCATTTCTTCAGCGGCGAGTCCTCCCGAGCCGCCATCACGGCCTACCAGCGCAGCTTCATTCCCAGCAGATACCGCTCTGAGCCGGAGGCAATGGTTGCCGTCGGGGCGATCTGCGCTCCAACGCAGGAAGAGGCCGAGTTCCTCGCCTCAAGCGTCCGCCTCCTGCAATGGCGCATCCGTCAGGGAGACCGCAGCCCGGTCTCCTCGCCTGAAGATGCTCAACGCGAACTGACGCTTCTTGGAAATCCCACGACAGAGACAGGCGAGTGGCCGCGCTACTTCGTCGGTACCCCGGCAAAGGTAAAGTCTAATCTCGAACAGATGGCAGAGGCGCTCGGCATCAGCGAAATCGTAGTCAACTCGATCATTTGGGACCACGCCACCCGCCTGCGAAGCTACGAACTGCTCGCCGAAGCATTCGGGTTGAAAAGGTCATCCGAACAGTCTTTAGCTTTAGGCGCTAAAAACGGTTCCTGATTGGCCGTTCCCCCTGAATTCCTGAATTATTGTCATCCTTCCACGGAGTGGGAGGATCTGCTTCTATTTTTTTGAAATCCCACACTCTGCGTTGTATTGTCAGAAAAAATCCGAATGTCTTCGAGATTTCGATATTGCTCGGCATAATCCATGCCATACCCGATCACAAACTGATTCGGAATCTGGAATCCCACATAATCTGCATCCATCGGCACGAGACGCCGCGCCGGCTTGTCGAGGCAGGTCGCGATCTTCAGCGAAGCCGGCTTATGCTGCAACATCATTCCTCGCAGATAACTCAACGTAAGTCCCGTATCGAGAATATCTTCGACAAGAATCACATGTTTCCCTTCAATAGGGTTGTCGATGTCCTTGATCAGCTTTACTATTCCGCTGGACATTTTGGCGGGGCCATAGCTCGAAACCGCAACAAAATCGAAAGTATTGTTCACCTCAATCGCCCGAGCCAGATCAGATAGAAAGATTGCGGCACCCTTCAAAACGCCGATCAAGACAATGGATTTGCCCTCGTAGTCGGCTGAGATCTGCGCCCCGATCTCGCGAACGCGCTCAGCAATCTGAGTCTTCGAAAAAAGAACTTCCATCCCGGAGGCACGGGGAAAGGCTGGTGAACTGTTAGCCATAATCGTCAGAGTAGCGCGAATAGGGCATTAGGGAAAGGGCCGATATACTTGAACCAGCGAGGCGTATGTATCCCTATATCGATATCGGCCCAGTTCATCTGGGTACATTTGGACTGCTGTTGTGGTTGGCTGCGGTTGTCGCGACGGTCGTGTTGCACAAGAACTTTATGCGAAATAAGGTCGATGCCGATGCATTAACCGTCGTGGCATTTGTCGTCATCGCGGGCATTCTCGGCGCAAAGGCCTGGCATGAACTGGAGAATGTCTCCGAACTACGCGCAGCTATGGCGCAGATTGTCGCTCCGGGCTGGAACCATCCGTTGGATATTCTGGTCGACTTTCTGCATTGGTTTCAGGCAGGATTCGCCTGGTTCGGCGGCCTTGTCGCGGGAATTGCAATGCTGATGTGGCAGGGGCGCGAAGCGAAGCCCGGAGGCGTAACCGGATGGCTGGCATCGGTGCGGATGCTCGACCTGGCGACTCCCGCGGCGGCGATTGGCTACGGCGTGGGACGGATCGGCTGCCTGACCTCGGGCGATGGCGATTACGGAATCAACACCACCCTTCCGTGGGGCGTCCACATGGCGAAGAACGCGTTGGTTCCCCCCAATCCTCCGACTGCGCTGGTGCAGCCTACACCGATCTACGAGTTGCTATTCGGTCTAGCGCTGGCGTGGCTGTTGTGGCAGCTTGGCCGGAAACTCCGGCCGATAGGCTGGCTAACCGGCTTGTATCTCGTGCTCAGCGGCTTAGGCCGCTTCCTGGTGGAGTTTGTACGCATTAACCCCAGGCTCTACTGGGGCATGAGCAACGCTCAGATGGCGGCGATCGGCTCGATGCTTGTCGGGATAGTAGTAATGCTGGTGGCCTGGCGACGCGCGGTGGCTACGACGCCGGTGGTGCAGGTTAGTTCAGGAATTACAAATTAACTATTAGACCTCTATTACTTTGCTATCTCTTCGCGCACGAGTTGTTGCGACCGTGGAGAAGCCGCGCTGTGTTGATTGCTGCCTCAAAATCCCATGTTCTGGGCAGGTTCTTCGAGCTTTCGCCATAATCCATACCGCTGCGCTCCGCCTCCTGCGCATCTGATGTGGATGGAAGTACCTTCAGCCGAAAGGAGATTCACAATGAAAAAGCAGTTGCTGCTTTTATCGTGTCTAACTTTGGCGCTCAGTATGCCTTCATTCGCGCAGACATCGGGAACTGATAATTCACAAACCGAAAGCATGGGCCAGTCCGGCGCCATGAAATCGGGCAAGATGAAGAAGATGTCGGCCATCGGATGCATTGCAGAGAAAGATGGGAAATACATGCTCATGAACAAAATGCATCCCGATGGGATGGAGCTGATGAGTTCAGAGGACCTGAAGCCCCACGTCGGTCACAAGGTAAAGGTGACGGGCATGATGGACGACAACTCCATGAAAGTGACCAGCATGAAAATGATGTCCACCAGCTGCGATATGGCCGGGATGATGAAGAAGTAATCCGAGATTCCCGACAAGGGGTGCTGCACTTTCTGCGCGAATCAGGAATGGCCGTCCAACGCCGAATCTAAAGGCGCTTAAGGTAAGCTTTGGCCGCTTCCAACTCCGGGAAGAGCCGTTCTTCTGCCTGGAACTCGCGGGAGTGGACGCAGCGTCGCCCGGCCTTGACGCGGACAGGATGCTTAAGGTGAAGCATCTCGTGATACAGCAGGTATTCGACAGCGCACCGCGGTGTATCCGGCCGGTCGAATACCCGGCTGACGACGATGGTATTGTGTGCGGCGTCGTAGTGGCCCAACATGCGGCGCGCATGGTGAGCGCTCCAGGTAAGCGTGGGGCGACCGAGAAGCCCATGAAAAAAGCGCGCGTTCAGAGCCTCGAAGACCTCATCCAGATCGTAGTGATGGCCGACGGAGGTGAAGATGCGCTTGCGTCCCCGGGTCTGACGAATGTGTTCGGCTTGTTTCGAGATCGCTTCGGAACTGACGTGGCGGCGGTAGCGGTCTGCATGGATCGGCGCGATGGGCTTCTTGTAGAGCTTTGCCAGCAGAATGTGGGCGATGGCGCGGTGAACGCTTTCTGGCGCCGATTCCAGAAGGTCGGAGAGGCGAACATGGAGACGGCCTTCGCGCAGCCTGATCGTAGTATTGAGCGACGTAAAGCGACGAAAGCGGATGTCGAGCGGCGGAATTGGAGCGCGCGGACGAAGGTCTCGGTACTGCTCTTCAAAGATGGAGATGAGTGCGGGGAACACTGTTTTTCTAGGTTAACACGAAGCCTTCCGCTGATTTGCACTGATGAAGAAACAATGTCAGCGAGGAATATCTATCGCGCCGTTCTTCTCTTCTTTTGCGGGCGGATGGGCGGCAAACCAGGCTTTTTGACTTGCGATAAGTTCGGTCGCGTCTTCGCGAAGGTCGCGGATGGCTTCGAGCGCGAGCTTGCGGGAGACGTTGTAGGCCTCGTCATCCGGCGGCGATTTGATCGTCGACGACCAGCGATCAGTCGCTTCGAGGAGCTTTGGCAGAGATTTGCGGATGTCGCTGTGGCGAGTGCCGTAATCGTCGAGGTTGTCCTCAAGCTCGTCGGCAATGGAGGCGAACTGCTCCAGCAGATCATGCGCATCCTGTTCGCGGCCAGGACGGCGAGGATGGGCGAAGAGCTCGTGCAGGGCGTTGGAACGCTCGTCGAGGAACTTCACGAAGACCAGCACGCGATCGCGCGGGAAGTAAGCCGATTCGCGAAGCTGCTCGACTTCGGCCTCGGAGAGCGAGTTATCGCTGCTCTGCGCGTGCAGTGGCGGAAGGAGAGCGAGCAGAATGAGGGCGAAGCATATTCGTCGCGGCATTCGATCCTAATGGTTGAAGACCTGGTCAAGGATCTGGTCCTGAACGAGGTCGAGTTGTTTGAGCGTGGCCTGAACTGTGGTTCGGTCCTCTTCGGAGGCGAGATGCAATGCCTGTGCGAGGCGAAGTGTCGTGTGATGCATCAGCATCTCGGCGTTCTTGAGGCGCTTGGTGTTTTGCTCAAGGTTCACCTGAATGAGATGAGCGTAGCGATTGACCTGTTTTAGCGTTGCGCTTGCCTGCTCGTCGTCGCCGTTGACCATTTGCTTGACAGCGATCTCTGTCATCGTGTGGACGAGTTGGGTGTAAAGATAACACTGATCACGAGGGTTCGCCTGTTGCGCGCGAAGTTCGAGCTGGCTGAGCGTTTGCGCGTCAGGAGTAGTTTCGTCAATCGCAGCGTGTACAGCAGGAGTGAGGAGAAGGAAGGATGCTGAAGCGAGAAGGAGTGTGGAAAACCTGGTTAGGAACCGCATAACGCACCTCGAAGGGAGCGCTTATCTACCGCATGTGATCGAGGGTGACAAGGCGGTGGCGGGCCTGCCACTCCTCATCCGGGAACCTGTTGTTGGCCACGGAGAGAAACTGTTTATACAGGTCGCGCGCCTGCTTGACCTGGTGAAGCTTGTCGTACGCGGTCGCCGCCAGGAACAGGGATGACGGTGACTGTGGCAGCACTTTATCACGAATTGCTAGCGCTTGCAAGGTGGTGGCCGGATCTTCATTGGCCGAAGCGGCAAAGGCGAGGTGGCTGGCGGCCAGGCCGAGATCGTCCTTGGTGGCGAAGGCGGATGGCTCGGCGAGGGTGCGCTTGAGAAGGGACTCGGCTTCGGCGAATTGCTTGAGGTGAATGAGAGCGTCGGCGCGGTCGGTGACGAGGGTGGGGTCGTTCGGGTAAGCGGTGGTGAGCGTGGCGTACAAGGGAGCAGCCTTGTCGAACTGGCTGTTGCTGCTATAGAGATGGGCGAGCAAGCGGGTGAGGGTAGCGTCGCCGGGATTGGCCGCGTGCAGCTTTTCGATGAGCGGAATCGCCTTTTCCGGCTGGTTCTGGGCGTCGTAGAGGCTGGCTAGCTGGGCGTTGAGGGCGGGGTCGTCAGGGTTTTTTGCCAGCGCGGCGGTGAGCAGGGTTTCGGCCTGATCGGACTTCTTTTCGCGTTCGAGGAGGTGCACCAATGCAGAGGTGGCGGTCGCGCTTTGCGGGTCGGCGCTCAGCAGGCGACGGTAGGCGGCTTCGGCTGCGGGCAGGTCTCCGGAGGCTTCGGCGAGTTCGCCCGAGAGGATGATGTCGTCGGGGGTCTCGGGCGAGATTTTCATGGCTTCGAGAAGCTCATTGCTGGCGTCGGAGTGACGGGTCGTTTGATCGAGACGAGCGAGGGCGCGCCAGGCACGGGCTTTGAGCGCGGGGTCGGTGGAAGGAGTCAGCGTGGTTGCGCTGAGGAGTTCGGCGCGGGCTGCGTCGTGCTGTCCGGTGCGCGCGAGCAGCAGGCCGAGGGAGAGATGCGGCTCGAAGTATTTGGGATCGGCGGCGGCGGCGCGGCGGTAGGTTTCGGCGGCGTTAGAGGTCTGGTCGAGCGACTCCTGTGTAAAGCCGAGGTCGTAAAGGAGATGGGCGTCGTTGGGATTTTTGGCGGCGAGGCTGGTGAGAAGCTTGAGAGCGGTAGGGAAGTCGCGTTGATCGAGCGCGGCGCTGGCCTGGGTGCGGAGTGGGTCCTGATCAGTCTGGGTTTGCGTCTGGGTCGTGTCGGTTGTCCCGGCGGGAAGCTGGGCGTGGGCTATTGGGAGAAGAAGCAAGACTGCCAGGAGAACACAGGACAGCGATTGGAGAGAGCATACCCCAGCGGCTAAAGCCCCCCTTTTTCCCGGGGAGAGAGAGGCCCAAGGCTGAAGCCTTGGGGTACCTAGAAGCAAATACTGAAGGCTTGGAGTACCTGGAGATAGAAGCTTTGGTGCGGCTGGAAACTTGTCGATTGCCTCTGACATCGTGGTACCCCCTCCCTCTACTTAAGTACCCAAAGTCTTCGAATAAAAGACTTTAAGTCTGGACTTCCGTTCGGATTTAAGTGCGGAAGCCCGGCCTGGAATTGGCCGGGCTTCAACAGCGTTCCTTGATTTAAGGATAACAGGCGCGTCAAGCGTGGGGTGTGAAAAGAGGAGGGTGGACGCCAGGCATTGAGTGTGAATTTGATTCTCGGTTAGGATGCTGGAAGAGAGAAAAGGAGAATTATTGATGAGCGCGTCGCATGGAACGGAGTCTTGGTTGGACCGGTGGTTTCCCCTGTTGGTGATTATTTTTGGATTGCTCTTCGTCACACTGCTGGTCAGCTTCAAACCGTTGGGCTAAAAGCCGCCCATAGCGAAGCCCGTCTGATTGGCCGGGCTTCAACAGCTTTTCATTTGAAAATGAATAAGTACGTCAAGGCTGGATTGGATATACGGCGGGTTTCCGCTGTGCCCGCGGTCCGCGCGGAATCTGGCTCCCCGCACTGGACGCATTGAGAGCTCTGGCCGCCTAAATCGAGTGACAACTCGAAACCCAGCAACTCCTGTCGCAGATGCCATAGCTTACACTCAAACCACATGCTCAACCGGGGCTATGCCTATACCACAATCATCAGCAGCAAATATCATGGACGAACCCTGCTCTCCCACTTGGCAAGCCTTTACCCACACTCGAGTCCACAAGCCTGGCAACAAAAACTGAACAACCGCGAAGTCACCGTCAACGGCGTCACCGCCACGGGAAGCGAATCGCTCACTTTAGGCCAGACGCTTGTCTGGAACCGTCCGCCCTGGATCGAACCAGACTCTCCACAGCACTTCGAAGTCCTGTTTAATGACCTCCATCTGTTGGCTGTCAACAAACCTAGCGGGCTGCCCACTCTCCCCGGCGCCGGCTTCATGGAAAACACCCTCCTGCGCCTGGTGCAAAAGCAAAGCCCCAATGCAAACCCTGTCCACCGGCTGGGCCGAGCCACCACCGGCATCGTCCTCTTCGCCAAAACACCGCAGGTGGCCTCTAAACTATCCGCAAACTGGAACACACCCAGAATTCAAAAAATCTACCGAGCGCTGGCTCAAGGCAGTGCACAGCACGACGCCTACGAAATTCTCACACCCATCGGCCTTGTACCGCACCCGCTCATTGGTTCCGTATGGGCCGCCAACCTAAGTGGCAAACCGTCAAAGTCATTGGCGAAGGTGATCTCACGCACGATAAGCACCACAACATTTGAGGTAAGCCTAAATTCGGGCCGCCCTCATCAAATCAGAATCCATCTGGCATCCATCGGTCATCCACTGGTAGGCGATCCTCTGTACGGCTTCACCGGCCAGCCTCTTGAAGATCTCCCAGGCCTCCCGGGAGATGGAGGATATTTCCTGCACGCCCAGTTTCTGAAATTTCACCACCCCATCACCGGAGAACAAATTAATCTTGAGGCAGCTTTGCCGTCTGGATCCTCATCGCATCGGTAGGTTCATGGGGCACCGATCTTTTCCACGCTGCACGAATAGATACCCTGAAGTCTGCTTCCCGGCATCAATCCATCGGTAAACGCAAGTGCGTTACCCACCCGCCAAACTCAGGCTGGGAAGATCTTTGGCGATCGGAAGCCTGACTCGAAACTCGGTGCGGCCGGGTTGCGATTCAAAGTCGATAGCGCCGTCGTTATGGCGCACGAGTCGACGGACGATGTCCAGCCCGAGGCCGGTTCCGTGTCCTTGGGGTTTGGTGGTGAAGAACGGATCGAAGATGCGGTCGCGAACCTCCTCTGGAATTCCCGGGCCGTCGTCGATAATTCGCACCACGACATTCTGGTCATCGCGGACTGCAAGGACCTCAACCCGACCGCCATTCGCTACGGCGTCCAAGGCATTGTCGAGCAGTATTCCCCATATCTGGGTCAATTCACCGGCAAAGCCGCACGCCTTTGGCAGTTCAGGCTCCAACTCCAAGGTGACGACCACCGACTTCTCACACGCCTTCGAATTCAGCACCGCCACAGAGTTTCTCAGGCCTGGGCCTAGATTCACCGGCTCGGACACGTTGGCCTGATCCATGTGCGTGAATCCCTTAACCGCGGTCACCAGGCTTGAAATGCGCATCGAACAATCCTGAATCTTCATGGCCAGGCTCCGTACGGCACAACCGGCCGCTACCCAACGCACTATCGCGTTCCGTGCCGGCGGCTCCACTGCAGCAACCAGGAGGTTCAGCGATTCAAGTGTGACTTCGGTGTCGGCAAGCGTGCTCGCGCAGACCGTATCCATTCCGTGGTTGGCGAGCCACTCTGCAATAGCCTCTTCGCGATCCAATTGTTCCAGAGGGGACCGCGGTCCTTTCTGTTTTGCCATGCAGGACGCGCGGACCACATCGATGGTGGCCATTTGGGCATCGCTTAGTGTCGCCGCAGCCAGACCGCGCGTGATCTCTTCTACATCTTCAATGCGGTCCTCGAGCGTAGCCGCGCAACGCTCAATCGCAGAGGCTGGATTATTGAGTTCGTGGGCCAAGCCTGCCGAGAGTTTGCCCAGGGAGATCATCTTTTCGTTTTGCAGGTCACTGGAGGTAAACAGCCGGGCGCGATCAATCATGGTATGGACCAGGATCGAAGTGACCTCAAAGCACTCTCGCGTCATCTCCCTGAGATGGTCGCGGGGTATGGCGAGAATTTCCAGCGGCTCCAGCGCAATGGAATCGCCAGGCGGAGTCATGAGCCGCGAATACGGCAACAGCCCGGCAACGTCTCCGGCGCGCCATTCGATGACCTTGTTCGGTCCGGCACCACGATCGACGAATAAAGCCAGCCGCCCGGAGAGAATGATATAAAGAGCCTCGACCTGGCGACCCTTCACGCTCAACACTTCGCCAGGATTCAGATTTCGGATCGATCCGTGTGCGGCCAGCCACTCTAACTCCGTCCGGGGCGCGGCGCTCAGGGTTTTGTGTTCTGACAACCGATCGATGAGGTCTTGTGCTAGCACTGGCTGCAATCTCCCGGTGAGACGCAAAACGGTTGGCTAACAACATATCAGATGAAAAATCGCCGATGCACTCAGGGAACTGGGCGAAGACACCGCTACCACGGCGGTGGTCAAATGCTGTCAGCTTGCTCTTTGAACCGATTTGTCGCCAATTGAAGGCGACAGGGAGTGCGATCCACAGCTCCTTCGTAGCTTCAGACGACTCCGCTTATCTGCAATTGGGTATATCGAATTCAGCGAGTGGCGGAGAGCGGCGTCACCATGACCTCGCAAATTTCTTGATGACAGTTCAGAACAGCAGAACGAAGTACACGAGCGCCGGAGCCGGGAGGAACCCATGAAGCCGGGATGGCGCGTCGAAATCTATCGAGATCTCTGCGAATGTCGGGTTTGCCGTGATCGCCGTCGGAGGATTCAATTCGAACCGCAGACTCAACACCTCCAGCCGCAAGAAGCAAACGATAGGGCGCGACAATCGACTGGCCATGTGACGGGCCTGCGTCAAGCTTGAGCTCGTCCTTTAACTTTTCGTTTGGTTCTTTGATAACAGCCTGTGGATGCGTCTTTTTGAGACGATCAATACGAGCCGTGAGATCGCGCTGTATTCCCGTTGGAGGCTGACGGACGCCGCGGAGATCGAAATCAGGAGCAGTTGCCCGTGCCAACTGATAAGTCCCAAGCGCCTCTGCAAAGTGGTGTTGGGCCTCTTCCAGTTCTCCGAGGTGAAGACCGACTTCCGGCCTAGGACTGTTTTGCCACGCGCTGGCTACGTAGCGTTTGGCTTCCTCGAGACGCTCGGGTTCATGACCGGTACGGCTCTTATAGATGGTCCAGCCGAGAGTGTCCCAACTGGCAACGAGGAGGTTCGAGCGGCTCCGCATCTCGCTGATGTCCTGTTCGGCGGTGGAGAGAGTCCACTTCGCGGATTCGGCGGTTAGTTGTTCTACGGACTTGCGGCTGGCGTCTTCCACCTCCTGGGTAGCCTGATCAGCGTCGGCAAGTTCGTAAGCAATGTCATTGCGCAGTCCTGGATCCTCTGTTTCACGGAGTACTACAAAAAGGGTGGCGGCTCCAGCCGCTTTTTGTCCGTTCTTTATCCGCGCACGACCCAACAGCACCCGGAGGCGCTGATTCGCGAAGTCAGCCTGACTGGCGTCTTCGGCTATGCCAACAGCATCCTTCGAATTCCCATCTTCGAGGAGCATTTGGACAAGTCCTATGGCAACGTCGGGATCTGGCCCAATGGTCTTAAGGCGACGGCGCAGGGTCACTTCTGCGTCAAGCCTCTTTCCCTCTGCCATCTGTGCACTTGCCATTAGGGGATAGATGTTGCCTTCGTTGGGGTGGAGTTCGAGTTCGTGTGCGAAGTCGGTGACAGCCTCCGTGACTTCTCCCTGCAGCATCGCACGGTAACCGGCAACACTCCAAAGGAAGGGCTGTTCATTGTTGATTGCCTTCGCTTGCTTAATCAACTCGCCGGCATGATCAATCTGATGATGCTGGTTTGCTTCAGCAGCTTCATTGACCAGACCGCGAGCTTTCGGATCGTCCTTGATGGGTTGGGGAGGGCCAGCGGAATCTGCCGGGGGTGAACTTCGTGTGAGTTGTACATAAGGGTAGGTACCCGGCGAGACGACATCGGTAAATTTTTTGTACTCGGGCCACGAGGCAACCGGGATTTTGCTCTGCAGGATGGTGATTGTTTTCTCTTCGATCAACGTTCCATGCTCAACCCGATAGACACGAATGTAGTGAACCCATGGAGTCAGTTGGCGAATGTCGTCCGGTGGCGTCGCGTCCCAGCCGGGCGGCAGGACGAGTTCGCTACGTGAGGTCAGGGTGCGTGGGACACCTAAATTGAGTGGCACCTGCGGGGGCTCTTTTTCGTCGACTACCGGCAACTCGTCCGGGGGGGCTTGGTTCCCGCATCACTCCTGGCTGAAGTGAGTGGAACCTGTGCCACAGCGGACGATAACCCGTTTACTCTCTGATTCGTCACTTGAGCCGATTGCCCAACGCCCTTATTACACACTGCTATAGCGCAGGAAATTCCCGCAACCCACAATCCAGCCCGTCTTAATCGCATAGGTATTGTTGATACAGGAAAAAGAAGATTGGCACCAGCAAAATCCAACTTTGATTGTGGATGAGTTCCATTGCTGAGTTGGTGATTACAGGGAAAAGTACTCATCGGATATGCGCAAAGAGTTAACTCCCGCTTTTGGGCGCAATTTGTAACTTCTTACGAACCAGTATGTATGTGGGGTAAGTAGGGGCTGAGGAGTGTGCCGGTGCATTCGCCGAGGCCGATTCTTGGCAGGCCGGGCTTTTCGGCGTAAGCGCGGAAGGTAATCTGGTCGCCGTCTTCGAGGAAGGTTCGCACCTCTCCGCCGGGCAGGCGGATAGGCTCGGCGTTGAGCTTCTTCTCGAGAAGGCATCCCTCCGAGCCTTCGTCCGGGCCAGAGATCGTGCCGGTGGCGAGTAGATCCCCAGGCCGCAGGTTGCAGCCGTTACTGGCGTGGTGGGTAAGCAGTTGGGCGAGCGTCCAATAGAGGTCGCGCAGATTCGCTCTGCTGAGCAGTGTCGGCATAACGCCGGTGTGGCGCATTCGCTGCGACTGGAGATAGACCTCGAGCGTGAGGTCGATGCCGTCGCGGTCGGAGGACGGAGAAGCCAGGTAGGGGAGGGGGGCTGGGTCACCGGCAGGGCGTTTCAGTGCAGCGACACGATAGGGGGCGAGGGCTTCCAAGGGAACGATCCATGGAGAGATGGTTGTGGCGAAGCTCTTTGATAGGAAGGGCCCGAGCGGTTGATACTCCCAGGACTGGATGTCGCGCGCAGACCAGTCGTTGACCAGACACACGCCGAAGATATGTTGTTCCGCTTCGGTGATAGGGATGCTGCATCCGAGGGGATTGCCGGGACCGACAAAGATACCAACCTCCAACTCATAGTCCATGGAATGCGCGGGTCCAAAGACAGGCTCGGGGTTCGAGCCTTTTGTCTGCCCACATGGTCTTCGGATCTCCGATCCGCTGACCACGATGGAGGAGGCGCGGCCGTGATAGCCGATGGGAACGTACTTGTAGTTTGGCAGCAGCGGGTTGTCGGGACGGAATAGCTTGCCAACTCTAGTCGCGTGATAGATGGAGGCGTAGAAGTCGGTATAGTCGCCGATCTGTGCCGGAAGCTGCATGGCAGCGTCGCGCATGGGGACGAGCAGTGCTTCGGTGCGGCCCTGCGTCTGCGTGTCGGCCTGATCTGCATCGAGAAGCGCGCTGAGATGACGGCGCAGCGCGGACCATGATTCCGGCCCGAGAGACATCAGGGGATTGAGAAGATGTGCGCTGCAGGCAGCGATGATTTCTTCCGAGAGCGGTGCGAGCAGACCATGGCTGGCACAGGCGTGCAGATCGAGGATCTGGTCGCCAATGGCGACGCCGATGCGTGTTCTTTCGCGATGCCGAAACACGCCGTACGGCAGGTTCTGGATGGGGAAATCCGAGACCGCATCATTGGCAGAGGTAACCCAGCTTCTCAGCGCCATCCGAGTGCCTCCAGGTCGTCCATTGGTTCGGCGAAGGAACAGGAGCCGAAGCTGGTGAAGAATTTCTCGCGAACGGAGCGCAGTTGATCGGTGCTCCAACGGACATTGCGCCATGCGATGGCGTCTGGCGTGATATGCCATGCGCCGGGGTCCTGCTCGTCGAGCAAGAGGATCGCATGACTAACCTGGCCGCCGAAATAAAGCAGAGCTGCGGAGCAACAAAGATTGAGGAAGCCGTGCATGGTGCCGGAAGGACTATCCGGCGCGTAGGTGAAGGGGTGATGAGATCGAATAGGGTGATGCAGTCCTGCGGTTGCCTTGAACGGTATTCTCCGGTCGGCGAGAGCTTTGAGCATATCGGCGACCGTCAGAGTAGCAGGGAATGCGTTGGCGACGATGCCACCCATGCGTAGCTTGGCGCGTGCTCCGGCAGCGGAGATTGCTTCAAGTGCTTCGGAGGCATGGGAGTCAAAAGGAACTTCAAAATACGTTGTCAAATCAGGGGGGATGCACCGCGCGATGCGTGCAATCTGCGACGGATGATCGGTCTTGATTTCAATGGTGTCGATGGTAAAACCCTCGTGGAGGAGACCTGCAAGGCTATCCCAGTCGGTGGTAGCTGAGACGAGTAGACTCAGCCTCACGTGGCGAGTGGAATCACCGGCTACCTCTCGCAATTCGGTGAGGCGATTGATGTCCACGATGAAATGTCCCAATGCCGATGCGTGTTGACTGCGGCCATAGCTCACGTAGTTGCGCAGGGCGGTGCGCATGTCGAGGGCGGCAGGCGGGTAGAGGCCTGCGTAATCGATGAGTCCGGCGAGCAAGCTTTCGAGAGCGGTCATGCTAGGTTGACTCTGCGTTGGCTGCGGAGGCGAAGCGTTTTTTCAGCCCCTGCCAGCACTCATAGTATTCGTGTTGCAGGATTCTGGTGTTCATTGCGAATTGGGTGGGGCGCACGACGAGGCTGGTCTCGAACATGAACGCTAACGTGTCTTCGAGATGCTGCGGTTTCAACTCGGCGTTGGTGGCCCGCTCAAAGGTTTCGGCATCCGGACCGTGACCGGCCATGCAGTTATGGAGGCTGGCTCCGCCGGGAAGAAATCCCTCGGCTTTGGCATCGTATACGCCAAAGATGAGGCCCATGAATTCATTCATCAGGTTGCGGTGAAACCATGGAGGGCGGAAGCTATGCTCGGCGACCAGCCACCGCGGTGGAAAGATGGCGAAGTCGCAGTTTGCCGTGCCGGGAACAGCGGTTGGCGAACTCAGAACGGTATAGATCGACGGGTCCGGATGATCGAACGATACGGTGTTAATACAGTTGAAGAGCGCGAGGTCGTACTTGTAAGGTGCGTAGTTGCCGTGCCAGGCGACGACGTCCAGTGGGGAGTGGTCGATGGATGCGGACCAGAGCCTGCCCAGAAATTTTGCAGTAATGTGAAATTCGCCTTCGTGGTCTTCGTAGGAGGCAACGGGGATTTTGAAGTCGCGCGGGTTTGCCAGGCCGTTGGCGCCGATCGCTCCCAGCTCAGGCAGACGAAAGGGCAGACCATAGTTTTCACAGATGTATCCGCGAGCGTGCTGCTCCAATAAGACAACGCGGAACTTGACGCCGCGGGGAATGACGCAGATCTCTCCGGGCGCCGCTTCGAGAATGCCCAGTTCGGTGTGCAGGCGCAGCGCTCCCAACTGCGGCACGATCAGGAACTCTCCGTCCGCGCTATAAAAGAAGCGGTCGCGCATGGAGAGGTTCGCAGCGTAGAGATGGATGGCGACGCCAGTCTGCATGGCCGGGTCGCCACTGCCGCCGAGTGTGACGATGCCGTCGACGAAGTCCGTCTCCGATTCGGGCAGCGGAAGCGGGTCCCAGCGGAGTTGATTGGGAGTGGTGGGGGTCTCGTGAAATGGGCCGCTGCGAATCAAGCCGGTTGGAATCTCTTCATAAGGACGGTGGGTTACGGAGGGGCGAATCCGATAGGTCCAGGTGCGGCGATTGGTGGCTCGCGGCGCGGTAAAGGGGGAGCCGCTGAACTGCTCGGTGTAGAGGCCGAGGGGATGCTTTTGAGGAGCGTTCTGGCCACGCGGCAACGCTCCTGGAACTGCTTCGGTGGCGAATTCGTTGCCGAAGCCGGATTGATACCGAATTTCCTCGGACATGGAGTAGACCCTCTCACAGGCGACCATGCAGCAATCGCCGCTCTGCCTCGTGCATTGCCTCGTAGATCTGATCAAAACTGTTCACAGCAAAAAGCAGTTTATGCAACTCATTTACTTTTACGGGAGTGTCCAGCACCTCATTCAGGGAAAAATTCCTGATGGCGCAATGGCCCGAGATGACATTCAGGCATTCGCCGTGGGAGCTGATCAGTCCACTTCCGTACACTTTGATTTCATTTCGTTGCCGGATCACTCCGAACTCAACCGTATACCAGAACAGGCGGCCGAGTTTCTCCAAAATTGTCGCGTCGGAGGTGGCTGCGCAGACGCGCCCATAGTGTTGCAGAAAATCGGCATACACCAGATGAGCGTGCATCGGCACATGGCCAAAGACATCGTGAAAGATATCCGGCTCGGGCGTGTACTCGAGCGATTCTCTGCTGCGCAGCCATGTGGTCGTTGGGAAGCAGCGCATGGACAGCATTTCAAAGAAGGCGGGGGCAGGAAGAAAGCCGCTTACCGGCGTGGAATTCCAGCCGGTTCGGGGGAAGAGTCGGGCACTGATGGATTCGAGATTGGGCAGGCAGTCTTTCTTGAGATCGATGAGCTGAAGACCATCGAGATACTCCTGCGCGGCGTGCCGTTCCAACTCCGGAAGAACACGGCCGACAAGCTCTGCCCATACCGCGTGCTGCTCTGCGGTGTAGGCCGCGTAATCCTGGCGAATGATGAAAGGCGCGGCGGCCGAAAACGTTGCGGTCTTCATTGTGTTACCCCAAGACAGACTATCGATGGCCTCACATCTACAGATTGCCGCGTGCCTGCTGCTCCCGTTCGATGGCCTCAAAGAGCGCCTTGAAGTTGCCCTTGCCGAAGCTGCGGCTTCCTTTGCGTTGAATGATTTCAAAGAATACGGTTGGGCGGTCTTCGACTGGGCGGGTGAAGATTTGCAGCATGTATCCCTCTTCGTCGCGGTCCACCAGAATGCCGAGCTTTTCCAGTTCGTCGATCGGCTCATCGATCTTGCCCACCCGTTCCTGAAGATCGGTGTAGTAAGTATGAGGTACATGCAGGAACTCAACACCCTGCTCGTGCAGCTTACGGACGCTGTGCAGGATGTCCTTGGTGGCGAGGGCAATGTGCTGTACCCCGGGGCCGGGATAAAACTCCAGGTACTCCTCGATCTGCGATTTCCGTTTCCCTTTGGCTGGCTCATTGATGGGGAACTTGACGTATCCATTGCCATTGGCCATGACCTTGGACATGAGTGCCGAATACTCGGTGGAGATGTCTTTGTCGTCGAAGTGCTGGTAGAGCGAAAATCCCATCACGTTGCTATAGAAGTTCACCCATTTGTCCATCTCGTTCCAGCCCACATTGCCCACCATGTGGTCGATGTGGAGGAGGCCGACCGGCCGGGCGACGGGATCGTTCTCGACGGCGCGGAACCCGGGAAGAAACGGCCCGGAGTAGGCGCCGCGGTCAACGAAGGTGTGAATCGTATCGCCATAGGTGCGAATACTGGAGAGGACGACCTGACCATGCTCGTCTGAAAAGATCTCGGGTGCGGCCACGCTACTGGCGCCGCGGTGGGTGGTCTCCAGCCAGGCACTGCGGGCATCGTCCACCCAGAGAGCAATCACCCGGACTGCATCTCCGTGCCGATGAACGTGGTCGGCAACCGCGTCCCCGCTGCGCAGAGGGGTCGTCAGCACAAAGCGAATTTTGCCCTGCTGCACCACATACGAGGCGCGGTCTCGTTGGCCCGTCTCGGGGCCCGCATAGGCCACCAGAGACATGCCGAAGGCAGCTCGGTAAAAGTATGCAGCCTGACGGGCATTGCCTACGTAGAACTCGACGTGATCGGTCCCCTTGAGCGGTAGAAAGTCTGCGCTGGGAAGGGCTGTGCCGGCGGCATCGCTCGAAGATGGAGCGGAGGCGGGTTGGGTGGAGGCCCTCATCGGAATCCTTTCGGCTAGATATGCTACGCCCTGCGCGAGCTTATTGTCGCCGTCAATTGTGCGGCAATTTACTTTTCGTCGGTACCCATTTCGGGGTCAAATCGGGCGCTCCGTGGCGGCATCGCGATTTCGGTCAGAGCAACAGGCAGCAAGGTGCGCTTGACCGTAATCCTGGCGGAACGATCGATTTGGACTTCGGTTGCCCGGAGTGTTCCATGAGTGTGTCGGCGTCCACATCTGACCGAAATTGCGGCCTCAAACGAGAGCGGACGAGTGCATTGGTCCGTTGTCGCTAACTGATAATGGTCCCGGTAAATATTCACCAAGGCTATTAAAACTTTCGATTGCCTTGTGCAGGGCCGTTTTCAGGTGAAATCATCCGCGCCATTGGTCTCCGAGCATCGCCCTGATTTCTCCTGTCGTCCAGGAGGGGTTTGCGCCAGCACGGCTTGCCACGAGAGCTCCAAGCGCGTTCGCGAACTGCGCAGCTTGTGGGATCTGCCATCCGCGGTTGTATCCATGAAGGAACGCTGCGGCAAAGGCGTCTCCGGAACCAACGGTATCGCAAACGGTGACGTTGTACCCGGGAACGCGGTGGTACTTGCCGCGGTCATAGACCATGCACCCTGCGGGTCCGAGTGTTACGCAGATGACGTCGACTCTGTAAGACGACGCCCACCGATCGCAAAAGCGTTCCAAAGAGAAGGTTTCTTGCTTCGAACTGGTCAGGGAGAAGAGGGTTTCGGCTTCCACTTCATTCAACTTTATGATGGACGCCAGGCGCGATAGTCGTTGCACCAGTGCGAGATTCCAGTGACCAGTGCGCAGATTGATGTCGTAGAAGCAGCGTGCCGGATGCAATTGTTCCTTCAGGTTGACTGTGATCTGCTCAACGGCCGCATTCGTCTGAAGCAGGGTGCCGAAGTAGATCCAATCGACGGCACTAGCCTGCAATGTTGACATCATCGCGGCATCGACCGAGACCTCATCGAAGGCGGCGGGCCGGGGGATGGAGAAGGAGGGCTCACCTTGATCGTTCATGGAGACGCGGGCAAGGCCTGTGGGCAAGTTTTTGACGGTGTGGATACCCTGTGTGCCGATGCCGAGAGCTCGCATCTGCTCGAGCGCCATCTGTCCATGAGGATCGTCGCCTACCGCGCTAGAGAGGGTAGCGTGGTCGCCGAGGCGTTCCAAGTTGGCGCAAAAGTTGAGGGCCGCTCCACCGAAGCGCTCTCCGTCGGGAAAGACATCCCAAAGTACCTCGCCGATCACACAACTCACCATGAACTGCTCCTCTATTCAAATGTTAGTAGCATAATGTATATTCCGGTTGCAAAGTAATTGTCTATCTTTTTCGAGTAGATAGATGGATTTACCTTGAGATAGAACGACAAAGAAAGAAGGTCAGAATGGAAAGCGAAGCCGAGGAGATTTCAGGTGAGGCGAAACGCCCGCAGCCCAAATATCTTCAGATTATTGAGGGCTTGCGCCAGAACATTGAGGCGGGGCGCTATCGGAACGGCGCACGCCTGCCGAGCGAGGCCGAGTTGATGCGGCGATTCGGCGTCAGCAGGATGACGGTGGTCAAGGCCATGCAACACCTGCAGCAGGAGGGTCTTTTGGTGCGGCGGGCCGGCTCCGGTACCTACGCCTCGGAAGGGGGTTCGAACCAGAAGCCCGTGTTTGGGTTGATCATTCCAGATCTTGGCCGGACAGAGATCTTCGAGCCGATCTGCCAAGGTATGTCGGCCTCTCCGAACGCCTCAGGCCACTCTCTTTCCTGGGGGCACTCGGCGGCCGGAGAGAGCAAGGAAGACGAGGCCGAACACCTTTGCGAACATTACATCGAACAGCGCGTCACCGGCGTCTTCTTCGCTCCCGTGGAGTTCGGCCCTCGCCGCGATCAGGTGAACCGCCGCGTGTTAAAAGCACTGCGAAGTGCACGTATCCCCGTGGTCTTGCTGGATCGCTGCGTTCTGGACTATCCGGCGCGGAGCGAGTACGACATCGTGGGCCTGGACAATCGGCGTGCCGGCTACGTGATGACGGATCACCTGATCCGGCAGGGGGCAAAACGCGTTGGATTTTTTGCTGTGGAAGGTTCGGCTGAGACGGTCGACGACCGTATCGTGGGTTATCGAGAGGCTTTGCATGCATCGGGCATGCCCGTGGATCCGGAGATGGTCCTGCGTGCCGAACCAACGGATGCCGCTATGCTGTCAAGCCGGATCGCCGAGAAGAAGATCGATGCTCTGCTCTGTGCCAACGACCTGACAGCGGCTCACGTGATGCGAACGCTGCTTGGTCTGGGGATGCGCATCCCCAACGATATCCGGATCGCTGGAATCGATGATGTGCGCTACGCCGAGCTTTTGCCCGTTCCACTCACGACTCTTCACCAGCCCTGTCGAGACATTGGCGCGACCGCCATCGCTACCATGCTTGACCGGATCAGTAACCCCCACCTGCCAGCGCGATCGGTGCTCTTAAATGGGAGTCTCGTCGTGCGTCAGTCCTGTGGCGCTAACAGGCAAGGTTAATCCTGAACGGTTGGGAGTGTTCAGATCTCTGAATCGATGTGGCTTGTAAATGTATAGCTAGGTTTGTTTAATTCATCTAGTCAATTTCGTTGACATCTGTATATCAATTCTCTTACAAGAAGCATGGTTCAAAAAACCAGGCATCACTTCGGAGGATAGAAAAATGTCAATCACACACGGTAAAACCCTGTTCCCACGGACCGCCGTCTTGTTTCTGCTGGGTATCATGGCGCTCCTGGTTACCCGAAACATGAACGCGCAGAATAACTACGGCTCGATTGTTGGGACAGTGACTGATTCCTCCGGAGCGAACGTTGCGGGCGCGAAGGTTTCTCTCAAGAACATTGGGACGAACCAGACGCAGGAGACAACGACCGGAACGGGCGGTACGTACAGCTTTTTGAACTTGAACCCGGGAGCGTATACGGCGAACGTCTCGCAGACGGGCTACAAAACCTGGACGCAAAACGACATCGTCGTGACAGTCGGCGGAACCACCCGCGTCGATGTCGCGCTGGAGGTGGGCGACGTCACCCAGACGGTGACGGTCGAGGCTGCCTCGGCGCCGCTTCAAACCGACAGCGCATCGCTTGGCGGCGTGGTCGGCGGCCGTCAGGTGCTTGAGTCGCCGTTGAATGGTCGCAACGTTAATAACCTGCTCGACTTCGTTCCGGGTGTTGTGCCCGGCGGCGGGACCTCCGGCAACACGATGGCCAACGGTGGCAGCGGCAACTTTCAAGCCGGCGGACAAACGCAGGCCATCGCCTATGGCAACTATCAGATCGGCGGTGGCTTCAGCGGGCAAAGCCTCTTCTTCATCGATGGAGTGGGGTCCAACGTGCCAGAGAACAACGTCAATTCATTGGTTCCCACGCAGGATGCGGTGCAGGAGTTCCGCGTGCAAACCAACAACGTGAGCGCGGAGTTCGGCGGATTCTCGGGTGGCGTCATCCAGATCTCGACCAAGCAGGGAACCAATCAGATTCATGGTTCGGCGTATGAGTACTTCCGCAATACGGTGCTCGACGCGAACGACTGGTTCAGCAACCATCAGGGACTGAAGCGCTCACCGCTGCATCAGAACCAGTACGGCGCAAACATCGGACTGCCAATCCTCAAGGACAGGCTCTTCTTCTTCTTTTCCTTCGAGCGTGAGACGCTGACTTCGGGCGCAATCTCAACCTACACGTTGCCGACGGCAGCGCAGTTGGGCGGAGACTTCTCCGCGGCGGGCCTGGGCAACATCTACAACCCCGTAACCGGCGTGCAGTACTCGTGCAACGGTGTGCTCAACGTGATCTGCCCCAGCCAGATCGATCCGACTGCGGCTAAGATCCTGGCGCTTGAGTCGCCTCTGCCTAACCGTCCGGGACTGGTGAATAACTTCGTCGCCACCGCACCGATCGAAGGCGCACAGAATCAGTACAACGCACGCGTGGATTACAGCCTTGGCAAAGCGGATCAGCTGTTCGCTCGTTACACCTTCTGGAATCCGCACAACGGCAACAGTGATCCGCTTGGCACCAAGGTTGGCTCCGGCCCCACGGGCAACACGACGACCGAGGCTGTTGTCGGCGACAACCACGTCTTCAACCAGTCAACTATCGCCGACCTCCGGCTCTCGTGGCTCGAGAACTACAACTTCCAGACGCCTCTTTCGAACGGCTTCGACCAGAGCACGATCAATGCTAATTACGGCGCGCTCCAGGCTCAGCAGGTCAACAACCATCAGGGTCTTCTGCCGAACATCAACGTGCCCGGATACAGCCTTGGCGTCAATCTCTCGCAGCTCTACTGGCTCAACACGGTCTACGCGATTAGCGGCAGCATCACGAAGGTGACTGGACGGCACACCATCAAGATCGGCGGCATCGGCCGTCAGATTCTGTGGACGAACTTCGGAAACAACCAGGGTGTAGGGTTCGGCGCGACGACCGCCTTCACCGCAAGCCCTACGCTTGGCGGCGGTAACGCACTCGCGTCCTTATTGCTCGGCGTACCGGCCAGCACGGGCATCACCGAGGTGGGCACATGGCGTGCGCTGCTGCACTCCTACGGCTTCTACGCGACCGATACCTGGCAGGCGACAAGTAAGCTGACGGCCAATCTTGGCGTCCGCTGGGATCAGCCCGGCACTTACTCGGAGGTCAATGACTTAGACACGATCCTGAATCCTACACTCGCCACGAATCTCGGCAGCGTAACCAACCCGGTGACGGGCAGCAGCATGCCCATCGTGGGTGGTCTGGTCTACGTCAACAGTCCGCTCTATCCTTCCCGGCGGGAGGAGGCGCAGCATTGGAAGCTCTTCTCGCCTCGTATCGGCATGAACTACCGCGCCGACACCAGCACCGTGTTCCGCGGCGGTTACGGTATCTCGTTCCTGCCTGCGGAGATGACCGCCGACTCGCCCGGTGCGGCACCGATCAACAACGCCAGCACCGGACTCTCGAACACGCCTGGGAGCGCTGTCAACACGACCATAGCCAACCCCTTTCCACATGGCATTCTTCTTCCATCAGGCCGTACGGCGGCGGCTCTCGCTGCTGTGCTGGGGCAGGGAATCGGTTCTCGTATCCCCGACCAGGCCTATGGCTATGTGCAGCAGTGGAACGTGGGCACGGAGCACGCCTTCGGCAGCAAGACCTCGGCGACGATCTCCTACGCCGGAGCCAAGGGTACGCACCTCGTGCTCTCGCAGGGCTACACCGGCACAGGCCTGAACCGCAATCAACTTCCCGATCAGTACGACTCGATCGGCGGCTCCGCCGGACTTGGCACTGGTCTCTTCAAGCCGGTCAGCAATCCGCTTTTCGGAAAGATTCCCGCAGGCGGGCAGCTTGGTGGGGCGACCATCCTCGAGGGCTATCTACTGAAGCCGTTCCCGCAGTACACCGGTGTCAACCAGACCGTGCCTCGCTATGGCAGCTCAACCTACGAGGCCTTGCAAGCGACCTTCAACCGGCGCTTCGAGCATGGTGGTCTCGTGCAGGTCGCCTACACGTGGGCCAAGCTGCTGAGCAATACCGAGAACACCAGCAGCTTCCAGGATGGACAGGGCGGACAAGGCGTCGTGCAGGATAACTACAACCTGCGTGCGGAGAAGTCGGTCAGCATGCAGGACCTGACGCATAATCTTGTCATCAACTATGGTGTCGATCTGCCCTTCGGTCGCGGGCAGAAGTACCTTAGCGCAAGCAACGCACTCGTAGATGCAGTCGTCGGTGGATGGCGCGTGAACGGCATCACCACCTTCCACAGCGGTCTACCGTTGCCCTTCTCTACCTCGGGCAACTCGCTCAGCAACTACTTCGGTTCGGGGCCCATTCGTCCAAATGTCGTCGCCGGCTGCAACAAGCAGATTGACGGATCGGCGCAAAGCCGCGTGAACAGCTGGTTCAACAAGGCCTGCTTCGCGGTTCCCGCCGACTTCACCTTCGGTAATGAGAGCCGCGTGGACGACAAGCTGCGTTCTGCGGGTGCGGCGAACTTCGACTTCTCCGCCAGTAAGAACTTCCCGATCTACGAAAAGGTCACGGGCAAGTTCAGCATCGAGGCCTTCAACCTCTTCAACCGTGCGCAGTTCGGCGCACCGGACACGAACCTGAACGATGGTGGGTATGGCGCTGTAACCCACCAGGCCAACACGCCGAGGGTTCTGCAGGCAGCACTCCGTCTATCGTTCTAGTCTGCAATCGCATGGGTGCATCGTCAGCATGCTGGCGATGCGCCCATGAGTTCGTTCCGATCATTCTTCGCGTCGTAAGCAAGCATAGGAGTCAGGAATGAAGCACAGCGCTCGCCTCTTCCCAAACCGGCGTCAGTTTCTCGCGACAGCAGCGGCATGGGCTCTTGCTCCGCGTGTTCTGCTCGCGAGGTCCAATCCGGTTGCAGCGAAGTCTGCCGCCGAAATCGCGAACGACCCACGGCGTCCTCAGTTCCACCTTCTCCCGGCGAAGAACTGGATGAATGACCCGAACGGTCCCATCTTCTTCAATGGCAAGTACCACATGTTCTTTCAGTACAACCCTCATGCGGCGGTCTGGGGCGATATGAGCTGGTACCACTCCGTGAGCCCGGACATGCTGCACTGGACGCATCTGCCGCTCGCCCTTGAACCAACCGCAGGCGGCCCAGACGCCTTTGGCTGCTTCTCCGGCTCGGCTATCGCTGTGGGAAAACGTGTGTATTTCGTCTACACGGGCGTCGTCGAGAGCACACCTGACAAGGCTACGATACGCGACGGCTCAGACAAGCTGCAGGAGTCGCAGTGTCTCGCTTTCTCCGACGACCCGAACCTGATTCACTGGACCAAAGTCGCTAAGCCTATCGTGCCCCTGCCTCCCGAAGGCATGGCCATTACCGGCTTTCGCGATCCATCCGCGTGGAGACAAGATGACGCCTATTACATGACTGTGGGCTCCGGCGTGGCTCGCGTGGGTGGATGCGTGCTGCTGTATCGCTCGAAGGACCTGAACACCTGGGAGTATTTGCATCCATTGACCAGCGGTATATGGAATGGCAAGAGGACTGCGAATCCATGCGAAGACGGCGAGATGTGGGAGTGTCCGGAGTTCTTCGCGCTTGACGGCATGCATGTGCTCATCTACTCGACGTTGGGCAAGGTCTTCTGGCAGTCCGGAAAGCTCGACGTCGCTACGATGAAATTCACGCCGCTCAAGACCGGTCTGCTTGATCTTGATGCGTTCTATGCACCCAAGACCCAGCTCGACGCGAAGGGGCGCAGGATTCTATGGGGTTGGATCCCGGAGCGGCGCAACGATGCTGCCATGCTTGAGGCTGGCTGGTCGGGCATCATGAGTCTGCCGCGAGTGATGCATGTCGATCCCGACGGTACGTTGCGGCTCCAAATGCTGCCCGAGACCGTCAAGCTGCGCGCGGGTACGGTTCCATCCGAAGAGACGAGGACAGGCGCCGTCGCGACTCTGCGCAAGGCAACTGGAGAGGTGACGTGCGCCGGTGGTGGCGACAAGAGCTTCGAAGTCTCTTTCAACGCCAACGAGACTGAGGTGATGCGCGTGAGCTATTCGCCCGAGAAGCACAGCTTCCTCGCCGATGGCAAAGAGGTCGCGCTCGAACCAGACGATCGGCCAACGCTCCATGCTTTCGTCGATGGCTCGGTGATCGAACTGATACTCGGAGAGCGCATTGGCTACACGAAACGTTTCTACTACGAAGGCTCGACCGCCCCCGATGTGCGCGTACACGCCACAGGCATGGGCGAGGTCACGATGAATGCATGGAAGATCGAGCCGATCTCCAACAACCGCCTCACATAGAAAACGCGGAGATCCATGTGAATCGATTCTTCGTGGTGCTCTTCCTCTATCCTGAGACGAAGGGCAGATCGCTCTAACAGATCCAGACGCAACTAGGTCTCAACTAGGAGAAGGAAGATGAAGTTAGGGGTAAGTGGATTCGCCTGGACCGCCAACTTCGAAGAGCGGCATTTGAGCCTTCTGCCCAACATCCGTGCGATGGGCTTCGCAGGCTTGGAGCTTCCCATGTTTGACCCTGCGACGCTCCCGGCTACTGCCATCCGCAGAGCCTTCGAGGCGAATGAACTGGAGTGCACCTTCTGCTCGATCCTCCCTGCCGGGATCAATCCCATCAGTCCAGAACACACCGTCCGTCAGCGCTCCCGAGATCATCTTGTTCGTTGCATTGAGACGGCAGCAGAGATGGGAGCGCATCTTCTCGGCGGTCCGCTCTTCGCGCCCATTGGCTATCTGCCCGCGCATCGGCCTACGGAGGACGAATGGTGCTGGGCGGTTGAGCTTTTCCAGTGTGTCGGAGAGCTGCTGGAAACAAACGACATCACTCTGTCCATCGAGCCAGTCAACCGCTCCGAGACGTTCTTCCTGCGTACGGCCGCTGAGGCCGGGAAGCTTTGCACCGCAATCGCAAACCCACGCATCGGGGTCACCATCGATACCTTCCACGCTAACATTGAGGAGAAGAATATTCCGACTGCCATCGAGTCTTTGGGAGCACAACTGAAGCATATTCATTTGAGCGAGAACGACCGCGGCCTCCTTGGCTCTGGACATGTAGATTTTCCGGCGATTCTGCGGTCACTCCAACGCATCGAGTACAGCGGATACCTGATGATCGAAGGCTTCGGCTATTTATCGTCCGAACCTTTGGCCCCCGGTGCGTTATGGGCGGATCCAGCCGTGTCCCCAGATATGATCGCTCAACGGGGAATCTCATATCTGAAGGCGCAGATCCAACACGCTTAACTATGCATGATGACCATGTCCAGCATTAGACGTTTCAAACCTCGCCGCACAAGGTTAAACACCGATTTGCGCCAAATCGCTCTCCGATAAGTGCCGTTGCCACTGAAGTATTTGGTCTGAGACTTAATCCCAATGAAAGCGCTAACTGCCTACTTTATCTTCCGCCTTCGCCGATGGGGTGATGTAGCCATGCTCTGCCAGATGCGTTCCCATGCTGGCATACATTGCCGGATCGTGGGGCTGCCACGTCGCAAGCCCATCGACATAGCGGTTGTACATGCAGAACGCTGCGGCAATTAGAACCGTGTCGTGGATCTCGAGATCTGTGGCGCCAAGGTTCCGCGCCTTCTGCACGCTATCGGAAGAAACGTGCTTGCCTCCCTGTTGCACCTGACCGGCAATGACCAGAAGAGCTTTGAGCTTATCGGAGATAGCTGCCTGCAAAAAGTCATGCTTCACCTGAGCCACGGTGTCTGCGTTATTACCCAGGTGCGCAGCAGCTGCAGCCCCGTGACTGGTCTGGCAGAAATAGCAATCGTTCTGGCTGGAGACATACGTTGCAATTAGCTCTCGCTCCGCCGGACTCAACGTACCTGGTTCGTGCAATAGTACATGTGCCAGCTCGCGCATCGGCTTGGCCGTCTCCGGACGAAAGGCAAAGCAGCTACTAATACCAGGTAATCCTTCGGGTAGAGAGATGTGCGGCATGTCTGTGCTCCTCGGTAATTTTTTATATTTGAGGCCGTGCACCACGGCGGATAGCGCGTTTCTATCGTGATACGTCCGCCGGAAGGTATTCCTTACTCACGCTGACGTAGCCATCGCGAGCAATCCATTTGCCGCGTTCACGATACATAGCCTCGTCTCTCGGCTGCGCGGTCCCCAGTCCATCGACATAACGGTTGTACATGCAGAACGCTGCTGCAATCAGCACCGTGTCGTGGATTTCCATATCCGTCGCACCGGCCGTTCGCGCATCTGCCACGGCGTCTGATGTGACATTTTTTCCACCCTTCTGCACCTGTCCTGCGATCACGAGCAGGGCCTCCAACTTGTCAGAGATCGAGGCATTTTGAAAATCGAACTTTACCTTCTGGACTAACGCTTCATCGTCGCCCAGGCTGGCAGCAGCAATGGCTCCGTGAATCGTCTGGCAGTAGTAACAGTCATTTTGAGTCGAGACGTATGTCGCAATCAATTCTCGCTCACCCGGCGTCAGGGAGTTTGGTCCGTGTAGCAAAATCTCTACCAGTTCATTCAGAGGCTTGGCTGTCTCGGGACGGAAAGCCATTGCTCCCCGGATGCCAGGAAGTCCTTCGGGCAATTGAATGTGAGCCATGGATGATCGTGTCCTTTCAAAATAGGTGCTGTTCGGGAATAGGCGTCACAGCGGCACGCGATGACGAGAAGAAGAAATGGCGGACAGGATCGCCGCACAGTACAGCAAGCAGACCGAGCAGGGCAGGGATCGGGTCGTGCATCAGGATAAGCAAATCAATTACTCCGCATCCAAAGAGAAAAAGGATTGGAGCCGCCGGATACCACCAACGGTGTACTGGCTCCTTGAGCCGGAAGAGAGAGGCGGCGGACAAGGCAAGAAAACAGATCGCCGAAAAAATAATGAACGAGAGGATGCGGTCGAATGCGCCGAAGCAAAGCACAAGAAGCGCAAGCCCAGTCTGGAGCAGGACCGCGTTCGCCGGCGTCCCGAAGCGCGGGTGGAGTCGTCCAAAGATCGAGAAGAATGCGCCGTCCTTTGCCATCGCATAGTAGACACGCGGCGCGGCCATCGTCATCGCCATCATCCCGCCCAGCACCGAAAGCAGCACACAACCGGAGAGTACACGACCACCCAGGCTTCCGAACAGCGCCTCGCCGAACTGGGCGACGAATGCCGTGTTGGAGACGATTCGGTCCAGTGGAACCACGGACAGAAACGCGAAGCTCACCAGCAGATAGACCACTGTCACCAGCAGCACACCACAGGTAAATGCGAGCGGAAGGTTCCGCCGCGGGTTGCGGACTTCGCCAGCGATCTTGCCTGCCTCCCACCATCCGCCGAAGCTGAAGAACGCGGCGACCGTGGCTCCCGCGACGGCGGCGAAGATCGGCTCGGAGCCCGCGCGCCGGTGCACTAGCGGCAGTATGTTGGCGACGGTCGAGTGGCCGGAGATCCAGGCCCATGCCACCAGGCAGAGCAGCACGCCAATCTTCAGCAGGTTTGCCGTCGCCATGGCGCGCCGGCTGAGCCGCGTTCCGACGTAATTGTTCGCTGCGAGCGAGATGAGGATCAATGCGGGAACCCATAGCCGTACCTGCTGGGACATTCCCAGCATCGAGAAGATATACGGTGTTGCGCCCATAGCCAGAGCTGCAGCAAGGCCCGGATCCATCACCGCGGCAGACATCCATCCGTAGAGAAAGGCTATGCGGCCGCCATATCCTTCGCGCAGATAGACATACTCGCCACCGGCATGGGGAAAGCGCACCGCAAGCTCCGAGTAGCAGAGCGCACCGCACAGCGCGATAAGCCCCATACCGCACCACACAGCGGCGAGCAGCATGGGCGAGCCGAGCGACTTTGCCATGGCCGCCGGCGTCAGAAAAATGCCGAGCGCGATCGACTCGCCCATTACCACGGCGACCGTCCCCGCCAAACCCATCTGCCGACGCTGTTCCATTGAGGCACCATGCTACGTGTCGTTTCCGCAATCGGCATCCACCAAAAGATTGAGACCGAGAAGAGAATTCATTTACAGTGAGCTTCCATCAAAGGATGGAGCGGCCACTCAATCCTCCGGGCCATGACAAGTCTCATCCTCGCCTATAGTGTTGGCACCAACACAACTCATCAAGATTCTTTGATCGGTACAACGGTTCCTGAACTGCCGTACTTCTGTACGTGCGTGTGCCAGCTGAAAAATGGAGTGGTCGAAATGCGTAAAACCCTTGCATCACTTGTCTGGATGGCAGTGACCACACTGGCCTATGGACAGCTTCCCAGCGCCACAATCAATGGCAGAGTTGCTGACCCTCAGGGCGCCAGTGTCTCAGGCGCACAAGTCACTGTCACCAACACGGCCCAAGGCACTTCGCGGCAGGCGCTGACAAACGCAGAAGGCTTGTATGTCTTCTCGTCGCTCGATGTCGGTAGCTATAACTTGCGTGTCGAAAGTTCCACCTTCGCGGCAACCGAAACGCACGGCATTGTCCTTGAAGCTGGCAAAGCGCGGACCATTGACGTGGAAATCTACCCCGCAGGCGCCCACTCGGTGGTAAATGTGACTGCCGACAATCAAGGTGTCGATTTATCGCAGTCCATGATCCAGGGCCAGATCACTTCGAAGACCATAGCGAACATTCCGCTCAACGGCCGAAACTTCCTCGAACTCGCCTACCTTGTGCCGGGCAATCGTCCCGCTCCCACTTTCGATCCCACCAAGACCAACACGCTCGAAGTAAGCTCCGCGGGTAGCTTCGGTCGAGGCGGAAATATTACGGTGGATGGCGGGGACAACAACGACGAGATCGTCGGAGGAACTCTCGCCAACTTTCCCGCCGACTCCGTTCAGGAGTTTCAGATTGCCACCGCGAGATTCACGGCTGAAGTCGGACGTTCCGGCAACAGCATCATCAATATCGTCACCAAATCAGGAACAAATGCGTTTCACGGATCGCTCTTCATGTTTGAACGCAACCGAAACCTGCAGGCACTGCCGGCAACCTTCGACCGCTCTCTCCCCACCCCACCCTTCGATCGCGAGCAATACGGCGCATCGTTCGATGGCCCGCTGCGCCGAGACAAAGCGTGGCTCTTCAGTGCATTTGAATATCGGGATCAGAATGCGGCGCTCCAGACGGGCGCACGCGATTTCACGAATTCACAGATCCAACATACGTCTGCACCTGCTCCGCTACGCGATGCCCTCTGGTCTACCCGTTACGACCAGAAGCTCGGTGCAAGCAACAGCCTTATGGTGCGGTACTCTTTCAATCGTTCGACCGACACCGGTGAGGCCACGCCCTCGCAGTCCACCCCTTCCTTCAGCGCCGCGGAGCGGCAGAATTCGCTCAACCGCTTCAACTCCATTCAGGCCGCTCTCACCACAGTTCTCTCTCCTACGCGCGTCAACGACTTCTCCTTCCACTATGACAACTTTGCCAACGAGATTCCTCCCTTCCCGCAGAGTTCACCTGTTACCAACCCGCAACTAGACCTTACCAATGAACTCATCTTCCCCAGTCTCGCGGATGGCGCCAACTTCAATCTTCCCCAGGCCACGCATCTCAACCGCGTCCAGTTCCGTGACGCTTACTCCTGGGCTCTTGGCAAGCATTCCCTGCGACTGGGAGCGGAGTTTCAACACTATACTGCAGCTGGTGAGATCAATGTCTTCGGTTCAGGCACTGTCATTCTTACCACTGACTTCGGTTTCGCCGATCTCAACGGAGACGGCAAGGTCAACGATCTCGACATCCCCATCGCGGTTGCTCTTAAGAGCAGCGCTCCCGTCACGCCCGTGCCCATCCCCACTGTCTTCAATAGTTATGTGGCAGGTTATATACAAGACGACTGGCGTGTCGTTTCCCGTTTGACGCTGAATCTGGGACTTCGTTGGGAATACGATACGAACATCACCGGCACCTCCAGCGAACATGGACCGTGCCCAAACCTCACATCGTTGCCCTCAACGCCATGCACCTGGATGGCGAACATCCTCAACCTCAAGAAATCTCCCGATACCAAAGACTTCAGTCCACGCCTCGGCTTTGCCTATGATCCCTTCGGTGGCGGTAAGACTGTTCTCCGCGGAGGTTACGGGATCTACTACGACCGCATTATTCTCGAAGCTGCCTCGAAAGAACTGGTGCAGAATAATCGCGCGCTGACGGTAACCCAATATGCCGGCTCCGCCTGCATCTCGCCTTATGTACCCGGGCCTCCAAGCCTCGGAGCCTGCTTCGCGCCGTTATCCAGCTTCGCTCCCGGCACCCCCAGCCTGGCCGCTCCCTTTAGCGGACCGCATCAGACCGGCGGTGTCGGCATGCAGGCCACCGGGCCTGACGCCCACCATCCTATCGTCCAGCAGTTCTCCCTGGGTCTGCAGCAACAATTCGGCAACAATTGGATCCTGTCCGCCGACGGCCTGCACGTCTTCGCGCGCCGTCAGTTGAACGGGCATTTTCTTCGCACAGACGATTCGACATCGCCCTACGTCTCCTGCCCTGGCAGCAACGCTCCCTGTCTGATCACCGACCCCGTTACCGGCATCTCTGACAGCATTACGATTCTGGAGTCGAAGGCGAAGTCCTGGTATGACGGGTTCATCTTCAGTTTCCAGCACCGTAGCGCAAAGCTGGGCCCCATCGGCTATCAATACAACATCAGCTACACCCTCTCGAAGACGCTGGACTACTCCAACGACGATCAACTCACTAACGGTAACGCCAATGAGCAGGTCAACCTGGTGGAGGGAATCAACCAGCCTCAGCTTGAAAAGGGATACGCCGTTACCGATGAGCGCAGCCGGATTACTCTCTACGGAGAGGCGCAGCTTCCCTGGCGTGTCTCGCTGGCGCCCATCTATACCTTTGGCTCGGGCGTTCCGGCCGATACCTTCCTTCCCGGCACTGGCTCCATCAATGGCGCAAGCGGTTCGCGTCTGCCACTGCTTTCCCGCAACTCGATTGGCCGACAGATCAAGAACAGCAATCAGCTCAACGCCGTTATCGACAAGTGGAACGCTCTTCCTGCCTGTCCGGCGGCATATCCGTGCCTGGCCGGCGGAACTCTCCAGCATGTGCCTGCCAATATCAACTTTTACAGCCCATTCAGTTCGCTCGACCTTCGCTTGAAGAAGGACTTCCTTTTCAAAGACCGTGTAACTCTGAGCTTAATTGGAGAGACATTCAACGTCTTCAACGAGACCAATATTCGCGGCACCAGCAACAACAACTACTCGGGAAGAAACATCGCCATCGGCCCTTATCAGGCGGCACAGAACGGCCAGCCGACACAGAGCGTCCAGAGCAACTTCTACTCTGCCGTAACCACCGCTGGAGGCTTCTTCGGTTCAGGCGGCCCAAGGGCCTTTCAGTTTGCCGCGCGGCTGGCTTTTTAAGCATTTCCCAAGGGGATGCGGCGGCTACTGCTGCCGCATCCCATCAAGAAAGGTTCTCTTTGAGCACGCTAGAAACCGCTCTCGCCGATATCCCGTATCAATCCGCTCCTACTCTTGCCGTCGTAGAAGAAGACGTTGCAACCGGCGCCGTGGCCAGGGTCTACGCCGACTATCGCACTCGCTTCGGGCGTGAGCACGTCCCCGGCATTTTGAAATGCTTCGCCACTCACCCGCCGTTGCTGGAACAGATGCTGGCAATCGCCTCCGATCTTCTCTTTGTCGAGGGGCACCTCCCCCGCAGGACGAAAGAGATGATCGCGACGTACGTCTCCGCGCTTAACGCCTGCCCCTACTGTCTCGACAGCCATGCCTCGTTCCTGCATCAGCAGGGAGGCAGCGAGCGGCTCCTGCTAGCACTCTTCACCGGAGATCTAACCAGTCCCTCCCTCACCGTCAACGAGCGCGGTCTTTTGAACTTCGTCGCCAAAGTGACCGACGAGTCCTACAAAATTTCCCGGGCCGATATCGCATCGTTGCAGGATGCCGGATGGCGTGAGCCTCAGATCGCCGAGACGGTTCACATTACGGCGCTGTTCTCTTGTTTCAACCGCGTAGCCAATACCTTCGGCCTGGCATCGCAACAACTCTTCGATGTCGATCTAAGCCAGGCCCGCACAGAGGAGAACCTATGAGCACATCGCATGTTGCACAGGAACCAATGTTTCTCCGCGGAGTCGAAGATAACCCAAAGCCCAGCGTCTATCGTGACCTCATCGAGAGCGCAAAGTCTTCCGGCGGGGACTACTGGCAGATATGGCATCTGCTGGCCTTCGATCCCGAAGTGGCGCATCATCTTGCCGCACTTTCGCACACGCTGATGCATAACGAGTGTCCGATCAGCCCCGGGCTTCGCGAACTGATCGCTGCTTACACCTCGTCGCTCAATCAGTGCGAGTTCTGCATGAAGGCGCATGCCGCTGTCTCCGCAAAATTGCTGGGGGACGAATCCCTTGTCTGGGGTGTGATTCATGACCTTGAATCATCGAGCATCGACGAAAAGCAGAAAGCTCTGCTCCGCTTCGTTCGCAAAGTCACGCTCGCTCCGGCATCCATCACGGCGGCGGACACCAGCGAGCTGAATGCCGCAGGATGGGACGATGGAGCAATTTTCTATGCCATCTCCGCCTGCGCCCTATTCAACTTCTACAACCGGTGGGTCTCGGCCAGCGGCGTCCATCCTGTAAGCGATGAAGCCTTCAAGCGTCTCGGCTCGCGCATGGCCACAACGGGGTATGCGCGCTGATGAGACGATTTTGGCGCCGGCCATAGAATCTATCGGCAAGAATTTTAAACTGAGCCACGTACCGCGTGATTCGCTGACAGCCAAGAATTAGATGTGCAGGCGGGGAGGTATCCATCCATGGTATCCAAAACAGGCCCAAAAGGAGCCAAAAAAAGCCGAAATGGGCGATTCGTCCAGAATTATCGGATTGCTTGTAAGTATTGATTGTGAACTGGTTAGTGGCTAAATCGTTGATTATGAAAGCCCCTTAAAAGAGACAGGGATTCTTATCTAACCGCAAGTTGCTCAATTTCAAGTGGATAGAAATGTGTTGTCTTGAAGTGCCCGCAAAAGTACCCTCACCGGCACAATTCTTGGACCACTTCGCGAATTGACACGTGCAAACGTGAAACCTATTTATAATTTCTGCCACGACGGAGGGCTGGTAGGTCGGCCTGCAATGGAATCTCTGAGCGTTCAGCGGAATAACCGTCGACCTTGAATTTGGTGTACTAGCTGCAACAGTGTTGGTGCCGCCTTCTCAAAGGGCGAGATTATCCGTGGGATTACCACGCAGAGCCAAGCCCAGTAGCCAGGGTTCAGTGTTTAGCGCCAAAATCTCAAGGAGCAACCATGTCACAGCAAGCCTGCTCATCCGTCTCAATTCTTCGCCGTAAACAAGTCGAATCGCGCACGGGCATCTCTCGCAGTTCGATCTACAAGATGATGTCTGACGGCATCTTCCCCAAGCCTGTTTCGCTCGGCGCGCGGGCGGTTGGCTGGATAGAGAATCAGATCGACCAATGGCTTGAGAGTCGCACCGTCCGGCTTTAGGGTCCGTCCCAGCGTTCAGCCCGGCAGGGAATTGCCATGATAACCGAACTTAACCTTCCTGAGATAAGCAGGCCAACGGAACAACTGTGAGCCGTGTGTTCGATCAAACAGTTTTGCGTGCTGGCACAAGTAGTCACGAAGTGGATCCAGAAGCGCACAGAGCGGTTGCATGATGGAGTTCAAAAATAGCGCGCACAAAGCGGAGAAAGAATTTGCTCGGCGCTCATAAAGCAATTGAGAGACCTGAGTGACGAGAGCTTTGGTGATTTGGCTAACCAGATCGCGGTGCGCCATCCCAGGAGTCGATTGGCGTCTCGGATCGTGCCGGGAATCGTCACCTGAGAAGAGCGCTTTACATGCCGGCACTGATCTCTTTCCGTGCCTCCTGGCCCGAAACAAAACCGTCTACAGGTGCTCATCGCTGTTGCTCCACGTAATATACGGGATATTTCGAAGCGGCCTAGAGTATGAGGGACAAAGCTGTATCCACGGACAACTTTGCATCTAGCAGAAATCGCGGTCTCAAACGGAGCGGATGAGTGCATCGCCCTGTTATCGCAACTTGAAGCTCAATTTCCAGATACCTTTAGCCGGAGGGTTTAAGAACCTTGACGATTGGAAATGAGCGCACTTCCAATCTGCTGACCTCCCAACGCTAAATAGCCTGCCCCGGTCAGTTGATTCGGCCTATCCTAGCTTCTTGTCATTACTGAGCCAGTCGCCAGCATGTTTTTCGATGGCGATTCTCACCAATTGGCTACGTGTTCTCACCCCCGCCTTCTGGAACAACTCCTGAATCACGGCCTTAATCGAGCTTTCTGAAACCTTCAGATTCCACGCAATCTCTTTATTAGTGAGGCCATCGAGAATTCCTGAAAGAACCTCTTGCTGGCGTGAGGTCAGCGGTCGCGTGTTCCGAGTCTCTGCGCCTCGGTCTTTTACTCCCGACACCAATGATCGAACGATGCCGCCGTCAAGCCACATCTCGCCCTGTGCTATTTTTCGAATAGCATCCACCAACTGAGTTGGATTGCTATGTTTGAAAAGAACTCCGGCCACACCAGCATTAAGTATGTCCAGAGTGGTACGCTCACTTATCCCCGCCGTTACCATCAGCACTCTTGGCGAGCTTTTGCAGGCATGAAGCTGGCGCAGTAGATCGGTTCCCCGCTCTTCGCCGAGATCATAGTCCAGCAGGACAACATCAATTGGGGTCCGTTGGAGAACATCGATTGCCGCGGAAACGGTTGCACAATGGGCCACAACACGGAAATCCGGCTCCGACTCGAGAAGCCGGACAAGGCTTTCGCGAAAAAGACTGTGATCGTCGAGCAGTAGAATGCGTGTTGGAGTGCTCATGCGAGCCCCTTTGATTGTTCCACAATTGGCATCTCGACGATGAAACAGGCTCCCCCTGGGATGGGCCTGTATCGCAGTTCGCCTCTACAAGCGCGCATAAAAGCACGTGACAGAAATAGACCGAGGCCTGTTATCTGCGCTTCCCTTTGAAATGGACGAAACAATTGATCGGGATAAGCTACCCCACCGGCGTTGTCAGTGAACTCAATCAGCACATACTGATCGCTGACTCTGGCTACAATAGACAGCTTTTTGTCGTCTCTATCTGTAAGTGCGCGAATACTATTCGAGGCCAGATTCAGAAAGACCTGCATAAGATTCTGCTGGTCTGCCCACACCACAGGTAGTTCGGAAGGAATCTCCCATCGGCCTTCGATCCCAGCTTCCCTAAGCGCCGGTGCCACTACGATCCGCACATCGTCAAGTACGGAGGTCAGGTCAGTCTCCGCAGTCTGGTCTGTATATTGACGCAGGTCTACGCCAGCGATACGTTCCAACGCATGCAGGAGACTTCCGAGGGCTTCAAAGTCCTTATTTTGAGAAAGCAGTCCGCTACGTGCGAGATTCTGATGAACTACTGAAATAGCGCCGGATACATTGCGAACTTCATGGGAAACTGCTGCCGCTGCGATGCGCGACCCGGCCAGCATTTGGTGCAGACTGCTCTCCTCACGAGTACGAAGTTCTTCGGATGTATCCAGAATCATGGCTGCGAGGCGCGTCCCGCCATTTGTACGATAGGTCGAAAAACAAATCTCTGCCAAAAATACTTCTCCGTCAGCACGCTGACCGCGGGATTGCATCATCGTGCGAAAGAGGCGAGGTGTCGCTTCCTGGCGGGAGACATTTACAAGAGATGGAAAATACCGATGAATCAATTGTCCCGGAAGAACACCGGGTTGCAACGCCAGCATTCGATGAGCTGCTTCATTCGCCATGACAACGCATCCAGTCGAGTCAGTAGTGACGATGGCTGCGGGGCTACTTTCTACCAGTACCTTAAGTTGATCTTCAGCATCGCGACGCGCGTCTCGCTGTCTCTCAATTTCATGCAAGTGTTCGATGGCAGTGCGGCGACTTCGGTTGATTTCACACACAAATAAGCCCGCGCAAAAGAAGCCGGAGAAGTACAAGATATCGCGGGGAATTCCTGTTCTAAAACTCCAAACAAATTCATCAAAAATCTCAGTGAGAAATGTACATAGTGCGGCGACTAGAGCAATCTGGCGAGGATTCAGGATTCTTCCCACCATGAGCATTGGAAGCAGGTAAAGAAAACCTAGCGGAAGTTCATTAATCGCGCGCCAATCAATCAGTGCGATCACCACAATTAACACGCTGGTGCTGACCAAAACGGATTTCTTGCTGCCTTGAAACACTGACGAAAGCATGATTTTCCTGCCTTAGCAACTAGGGAACGTAAGCTCTTTCATTGTATTAACGGCTCATTTTTTTGTGACTTCGGTATAAAACATGGTGCCCGCATCCTTTGATGGCTCAATGCTGGATAGCCGAAAGATAGCCTCTGTGTCTGATAGATAGGGCGATTTCGCCACTCTATGCCTCTACTCTACGAGTAGAGCATTTCCTGAGCCTTTGCCACCTAAACATCATTAGGTGGGTAGCTTAAATCTGGGAACACACTTCCTCGAACCATACTCCGAAGCCGAATTTATTGCATGATTCTCAGAAAGCCATTTATTTCTCTGCTTTTGTCTTGTGCCGCTCTGATGCTCACAAGCATGTCTTTGAACGCGCAAACCGGCCTGACGTGGGAGCAAGTTAAGATCAAGTTTGAAACCGCAAATCCTACGTTGAAGGCGGATGCCATCAACGTGCAGGAGATGAAAGCCGAGGAAATCACGGCTTATCTCAGGCCGAATCCCCAACTCACCTTATCAACGGATGGGACCCAACTCACTCCTTATAAAGGAGTTTGGCAACCATTGGTAGGAACTCAATATCAATCGAATTTTAGTTACCTCCATGAACGCGACCGCAAAAGGGAATTCCGTCTGGAGACTGCGAAAGAGGGCACTCAAATTGCAGGGTCGCAACACGAGGATCTTGAGCGGAATCTTCTTTTCAATCTAAGGTCAGTATTCGTGCAGACTCTCCAGGCAAAAGCGGTACTACAGTTGGCGCGTCAGGAACTTGATTACTACGATCACATCATCGATATCAGCCGCGACCGCTTCAAGCAGGGAGACCTCGCGCAGGTGGACCTGGATCGAATTGAGTTGCAGCGCGTGCAGTATGAGTCCGATCTACAAACAGCTGAAGTAAATCTGCGAACGTCCAAGATTCAGCTGCTTCAACTGCTTAATGACAAAACGCCGGTAGACCAGTTTGATGTTCAGGGTACTTTTGATTTCTCTGACCAATTGCAGCCGCTTGCAACGTTCCGCCAGATCGCCCTCGATAACCGTCCTGATCTGAGAGCAGCTCTTGAGTCGGCTCAGCAGTCGATCACTAACCATAAATTGGCTATCGCCAATGGTTCAACCGATCCAACGTTCAGCGCGTGGTATACGTACAACCCATCCTTTAATAATCCGTATGCCCACCAGACAGTGGGCGCCAGCGTGAGCATTCCACTTCGCATCTTCGATCGCAATCAGGGCGAAAAGCAACGTACGCAACTGGACATCGGACGCAATCAGCAAGTAGAGGATGCGGTGCGGGCGCAGGTGTTCGCTGATGTCGATTCGGCCCATGCACAGGTGAACAGCAATCTCATCTTGCTCCGGCCATACAAAGACAAATATCTGGCGCAAGCCTCTCGCGTCCGCGACACCATCACGTTCTCTTATCAGCACGGTGGAGCTTCTTTGCTGGATTTTCTCAATGCGCAGAGTGACTACCGCAATGTCCAGTTGGCCTATCTACAACTGGTCGGTTCTTATTTAACGGCCGCGAGCCAGTTGAATCTTGCCGTTGGGCGCGAGGTGATCCAATAATGCGTAAGTTTATATTGAAAGCTGTCGGCTGCATCATCTGCCTTTCGCTGACCGCGTGCGAAAAAAAGTCCGACCCTGCAGCTGGTGCACCTCCACCAACACAGGTAATCCACGTTTCAGATTCAAACGAAGTGACTGTCGATCACCCAGAACAATTTCCGTTAACGGTATCCGCTCCCTATCAGGCTGCCTCTGATCTGAATGTGACAGGAACGGTGAATCCCGATATCGCCAAAATGCTTCCTGTCATCTCGCTCGCATCAGGTCGTGTCGTTGATATTCGTGTACGGCTTGGAGATACCGTAAAGAAAGGACAGTTGCTCATGCGGGTGCAAAGCAATGACGTCGCCGGAGCATTCAATACATACCTCAAAGCGGTCAACGATGAGCATCTCGCGACTACCCAGTTAAGGCGCGCAGAAATTCTTTATCAGCATGGCGCGATTCCACAAAGCCAGCTCGAACAGGCACAGAATACAGAGCAGGATGCAGTAGCCGACTTACATGCAGCAGAGCAACAATTGCAGACGCTGGGTATTGATAAAGATCACCCGAGCAACATTGTTAACGTGTACGCACCGACATCCGGTGTAGTCGTTACGCAAAACGTGACAGATGCTGCAGCCGCGGGCGTCACCTATTCAGGATCCTCCACAGCTTTCACGATTGCCAATCTTTCCGATGTCTGGGTGATCTGCAACGTGTATGAGAACGACATTCCTTCCATCCATCTTGGACAGACGGCAGACATTCACTTCAATGCCTATCCCGATAAGGTTCTCACCGGTACGATCAGCAATATCAGCCCGATCCTTGATCCGAATCTCCGAACTGCCCAGGTACGTCTTCAGGTACACAACCCTGGATTCATGAATATCGGTATGTTTGTCACGGCTAATTTCCATGGGAAACATCTCGAACAGCGGGCCACAGTTCCGGCAGATGCGGTCCTCCATCTGCACGATCGGGATTGGGTCTTTGTTCCTGCCGGAGACAATCAGTTCCGGCGAGTGGAAGTTACCACGGGCAAAATGCTGCCGAACAATCAGCAGGAGATCATGTCGGGCGTCAGTGCAGGCCAGCAGGTGGTCAGCAATGCACTTTCACTGAACAGTACGGTGGAGCAGTAGATGATTCGTGCACTGGTTGATTTTGCGCTCCGGAACCGCTGGATTGTGCTTGGCGGTGCCGTCCTGTTGTTTTGCTGGGGTATTCTCTCGTTTCGCAACCTGCCTATTGAAGCGTATCCAGACGTTGCAAACAATTATGTGCAGGTGATCACTCAATGGCCTGGCCGCGCGTCGGAAGAGGTGGAACAGCAGGTTACAATTCCCCTCGAAATAGCGATGGCCGGCATCCCGCACATGCAGCATCTGCGATCAGTGTCGCTGGCGGGACTTTCCAGCGTCACCATGGTCTTCGATGACGATTCGACGAATGACTGGAACCGCGAGCATGTGCTGGAAAGGCTTTCGCAAGTCACCCTGCCTACCGGTCTACAGCCGCAAATCGGTACCGACTGGAGTCCCGTAGGGCAAATTTACTGGTACACGCTGGAGAGCAAAAACCCTTCGTACGACCTGATGGAATTGAAGTCGCTCGAAGATTGGACACTGGAGAAGGCATACAAAAATGTCCCTGGAGTCGTGGACGTTTCGAGCTTCGGAGGAACAACCAAGGAGTATCAGGTACGGCTGGACCCCGACAAACTCATCTCGTATGGGCTAAGCATCGGCCAGGTAGAACAACAGCTCGCGAATAACAATGTAAATGCCGGCGGCAGCTTTATCGAGGAGGGCAGCCAGCAGATCAATGTGCGCTCCGTCGGCCTCTTCACAAGCATTCAGGACATCGCCAATACAGTTATCAAAACGCAGAGCGGAACGCCACTGCGGATCAAAGACATTGCGACTGTAACGCAAGGCTCGAAGATCCGTCTGGGGCAGATCGGCAAAGCCATCCGGCGCGTGGACGGCAAAGTCGTCGATAACGATGACGTTGTAGAAGGTGTCGTTCTTCTGCAAAAAGGCGACGATGCCGACCCGGTACTCCAGGCCATTCACAAAATGACCGACGAGTTGAACGATCATATCCTTCCCAAGGGAGTGAAGATTGTTCCGTTCCTTGATCGGTCTGATTTAGTGCATTTCACAACGCATACTGTGCTCCACAACATGGCGCACGGCATTATTCTCGTGGCGATCATTTTGTTTCTGTTCCTCGGGAATGCTCGCGGCGCTTTTATCGTTGCGCTTACCATTCCTTTCTCGCTACTGTTCGCGTCGATATGTCTCGATCTACGGCACATTCCGGCGAACCTTCTTTCGCTTGGCGCTCTCGACTTCGGCATGGTGGTAGACGGCGCCGTAGTTATGATCGAGAACATCATCCGCCACCTGAGTCACAATGGAACCGACTATCGCAGCCCAAGAGATAAAATTCGCGACGCCGCACACGAAGTACAGCGCCCCGTTTTCTATGCGATTGCTATCATTATCACTGCCTATCTTCCAATCTTTACGCTACAGTCCGTAGAAGGGCGTCTCTTCAAACCGATGGCCTGGACGGTAGCGTTTGCTCTTCTCGGCGCGCTCACCTTCTCTATGCTCATTGCCCCGGTGCTGGCAGATTTCTTCTTTCAGCGCGGTGCTAAAGAGTGGGCTAATCCGGTAATGACGTGGCTTACCGTTCGATACCGTCCAGCGGTAAAATGGGCCATTAAACGCCGCGTCCTCACGGTAGGAGTGGCAGTAGGCGCACTCCTGGTTGCCGCATTTCTTGCCTTTGGAGGCGCCATCGGTTCAGAGTTTCTACCTCACCTCGATGAAGGAGCGCTGTGGGTTCGCGGCACGCTCGCGCCAAGCACTGGCCCAACCGAGGGTGTGGACCTGATGAACAAGGCCCGCATTGTTATGTCTTCATTTCCTGAAGTCAAGCAGGTGGTCAGCCAGGTTGGCCGTCCCGATGATGGCACCGACACAACCGGTTTCTTCAATACCGAGTATTTTGTAGATCTAAAGCAAAAGGAAGAATGGCGTTCTGTCTTTCACCAGAACAAGGATGAATTGATCGCTGCCATGAATCAGCAGTTGGAGAAAATGCCCGGAGTGATCTGGAACTTCTCGCAGCCGATCTCGGACAACATGGAAGAAGCCGTCAGCGGAGTAAAAGGCGAGTTGGCAGTAAAAATTTACGGTGACGATCTGAAGACTCTCGAAGCAAAGGGCAATCAAGTAGTCGACGTCATGAGTCACGTGCGCGGAGTGCAGGATCTGGGACTCTTCCGCATCATCGGCCAACCTAACCTCAATCTCACCGTAAACCGCGATGCTGCTGCGCGCTGGGGCATCAATGTTGCGGATGTCCAGGATGCTATTCAGACAGCAGTCGGCGGTGGGGCGCTCACGCAGGTATTGAAGGGTGATGCACGTTACGATGTCACATTACGGTACCAGAAACAATATCGAGATACCCGAGAAGCCATCGAGAACATCCGCCTGCTCTCTCCATCGGGCGAACGCGTATCTCTTGCACAACTCACAAATGCGACTACCGATGATGGAGCAGAGGAGATTTACCGCGAGGGCGGCCAGCGTTATGTGGCAATTAAGTACAGCGTGCGCGGACGCGATCTGGGCAGCACTGTGGAAGAAGCGATCGCACATGTAAACAAAGAGGTAAAACTTCCGCCTGGATATCACTTCGACTGGGCCGGCGAGTATGAAAGCCAGAAGCGCGCTAACCGGCGATTTGCGGTAGTACTTCCCGTTACAGTGCTGCTCATCTTTCTTATCCTCTACACGATGTTCAAGTCCTTCAAGTGGGCGATGCTCATCATGGCCAATGTGCTTCTGGCCAGCATCGGCGGACTGGTGGCGCTCCTGGTCACACATACTAACTTCAGCGTCTCTTCTGATGTCGGACTGCTGGCACTATTCGGCGTATCGGTGCAGACAGGCGTCATCATGCTTGAATACATCAACCAGTTACGTGCACGTGGCAATGGGATCGAAGAATCTGCAGTGGAAGGCGCCGTTCTACGCCTGCGCCCGATCATGATCACGATGCTCGTGGCAACGCTCGGTCTTCTGCCTGCTGCGTTGTCACACGGAATTGGCTCCGATTCGCAGCGGCCATTTGCCATTGTGATCGTCGGCGGTCTAGTCGCCAGTCTAGTGATGAGTGTTTTCCTGCTGCCCACGTTATACGTTTGGATTGCTGACGACGATGACATTCTTCCTGCTGTGGAGACAGAGTTTCAGAATTAGCGCCGAAATTTCTGCTCTGCACTTAAAAACATTCTTCGAAATCCGAGTGACTGATGTCGAAAAATCGTTATCCGCGGAAAAAGCAACCGTTCGGAAGTCAGCTTGTGCAGATACTTTTCTGGGTGGGTTTTGGATTGATTATGGTGGTTCTAATGTGGATTTTTGTGATGGTCCTGCTTCAGGCACTCGATCAATGGAAAAAGTAATCTGCACCGAAAATCGAAATACAGTCACTCCTGAACCATATTTCTCTGTCTTGCGAATTAATTTGGAAAATAGGATGAGCAGGCCTTTCAAAAGAGAAAGAGCTGTTTCCTATGAAAAATTCTTCGCAGCACCTCGTCGCGAAAGTCCAATGCAGACAGCCTAGGGTTGAGATGATGGTCGGTATCAACCTTGGAGATGTCTAGAGCTATTACTGCACGCTCAACGAAGAAGTAGAAGTGGTCGATCGAAACCGTTTCAAAGCCGCTCCGAAGGGAGTCGAGAAGTGGTTTATTGATGTGCCTCCGACACGAGTGGCCATGAAGGCTGGGACGCACTCGATCTGGCTCAGCAAACAGCTTCCGGAGCTAGAAAAACGTGCTGATGGAGAGCGACGACACGGTTACGCCCAGATTGAAGACTGGCACTATGCCACCACGTCCCGAAAGACTAAGACCTTGGCGCCGCGTTGAGTTTGTTCTAAGAAGTCCGCCCATTGCTGCATCATCTTCGCTCGCGGCTCCAGATAGAGCGCATGGTTATAAGCGGCGCTCACCGCATTACGAGGCGCGTGGGCAAGCTGCAACTCGATATGCTCATGCTGATATCCCTGCTCGTGAAGGATCGTGCTCGCGAGCCCCCTAAACCGTGGCCGGTCATGACGCCGCCATAGCCCATGCGTTTCAGCGATCCCAGAATGGTGTTATTGCTCATGGGCTTTCGGTGATCGCGGTCGCCGGGGAAGAGCAGCTCGCTGCCTCCTGTCAGCGGGCGCAACAGTTCCAAAAGTTCCAAAGCCTGAGTGGCCAACGAGACAATGTGCGAGGTCTTCATCTTCATCCGCTCGGCTGGGATATTCCAGCGCTGCGCCTCTAAGTCGAACTCATCCCAGCGAGCGCCGATCAGTTCAGACGTGCGAACGAAGGTTAGAGCCATCAGTTTCATTGCCAGTCGGGTAATCACTTTCCCTCGGTAGACCTCGATCGCTCTCAGCAGCGCAGGTAATTCCTTGGCGTTTACGCGGGCGAGATTGACCGTGCGAGTCGGCTTGAGAACGTCCCGGGGCTTGATGTCGGCGGCGGTGTTGCGCTTAGCGCAGCCGTGCGCGATGGCATAACGGAAGATCTGCCCGGTTGTCTCCAGTGCTCGCTTGGCCAAATCAGCTGCGCCCCTCGTCTCGATTGCCTTGACCATCGCCACAAGTTCGGGAGCTTCGATCTCCGTAATAGGGCGGATGCCCAGCAGAGGATACACATTCGCCTTCAATCGTCGCCGCGTACCGTCGGCATGGCGAGCGCTCTTACCCTGCTTCCAGTGCTCCAGCCACAGTTGCGCGATAGTTTGAAAGGAGTTCGCGTCAGATGCCTTGCTCGCGGCTCTATCGCCTTTGCGCTTCGCCATCGGATCAACGCCGACTGCCAATAGCTTGCGGGCTTCACCGTGGCGCTCCCTGGCCAGTGCAAGGGGAATCTCAGGGTACCTTCCAAAGGTCATGAGTTTCGCTTTTCCCTCATACCTGTAAGCCCAGCGCCACAGCTTCCCACCCGGAGGCGTGATCCATAGGTAGAGGTTTCCGCCATCGCTCAGATTGTAGGGCTTCTCCCTCTTCTTGGCCCTTCGGATCTCGGTATCGGTAAGCGACATCGTGCTCTCGCACCCGTTTTTCTGAGATGTACCCGCATTACGCGAGGAGGATACCTGCGAATGTACCCGCACCCAGCGCTGGCTCCCCCTGTACCTTATTGGACGCTAAAAAACATAACCCCAGTATTTTCTGGGGTTAGATGATCTCGTTTAGATGTCTTTGGAAGTCTTGGAACTAGTTTATGGCGGAGAGACAGGGACTGTAAGCTAATAATCTGTTACCTTATTGTTTACAATTACTTAGATGTTGGCATATAGTCATAGCTAGATTTTAGCGAGGTAAAACACCTCCAGAGGCTAGCTCATGGCAAATCGCAAGGTAATCCTACTCCGATACTGCAAAACCGAAAAAGGGTGGAGACGTTACCCCGTCGCCATTGGTCGCAATGGACGAATCAGACCTAACTATGTGGTCGTAGATGGCCAGCCCCGCGAGTATGCGGAAGGGCATTACGAGTTGCGGTCCTATAAAGGATCAAAGCCTGTCTATCGCAATGTTGGAACCAATGCGCAGGATGCCTTGCAGGAGAGAGACAAGGAAGCGCAATTGTTGGTTGCGCGTGATGCAGCCGTGGCAGGTGGTGCCGTGCTGGTAGAAGAGAAAGGGCGCATTCTGCTATCGCGTCGGGCCGACACATTTGTCCAGTCGGCAGAGGACAGAGGGGCAACCGTTGCTGCCGCTGCATACCGTCTCGCAATAGGTGAGTTTCTTTCAGTCACAGGCAAGACATACGCTGACCAGGTGACAGCAGAGGACATTGCAGCCCACCATTTAGCCCTCAAGAAGCGCGGGTGTGGTGCTCGTACTGTTCACAACCGGCACATGAACGTAAAGGCGTTTCTAGTCGATTGTGGCGTGCCTGTGGCAGCCCTCGGCAAGAGTGCACCCAAATACGATAAGACTCTGCCTGAGATATACGACCCTAAAGAGTTGAAGACATTTTTCGAGTTTCTGACAGATCCCTACCATCTGCTCATCTTCGATCTTTTGCTCAAGACTGGATTGAGGGAACAGGAAGCAATGTATCTGGAATGGGAGGACATTTCATTTCAGACCCAAACGCTCACCATCCATTCAAAGCCATCATTAGGTTTCAGGATCAAGGATAAAGAGGAACGGTCTGTCCCGATCCCCTTGGATTTGATTAAGAGGCTGAAAAAGTACAGGGAAGCGAATCCAGACAAACACTTCGTTATTGGCAATGCGAAAGACAGGCCGCACACAAAGTTGCTCCGGTTGCTGAAAGGCTTGGTTAAGAAGGCAGAGCTAAACTGCGGACGTTGCGAGGGATGCAAGAGCAGGGAAGAGTGTGAGAAGTGGTTTCTTCACAAGTTTCGTGCCACCTATTGCACTCAGTTGCTCCGGTCTGGTCTGGATCTCCGCACGGTACAGGGGATGATGGGACACTCTGACATAGCCTCAACCATGCGTTATTTGCGACCACAAGAGGATGCGCACACACAATCCAAGATCAATTCGATTGACTGGACAGCATGACCTGCCATCAGGTTAAGACGTAGGAATTGCGCCGTCCTGTGCAGCCACAGTGAAGGAATTGAATCCCGCGTTTAGCTTACCGGGAAAATGATGTTTCACCCCATCTGCAAACACCATTTCCAATGTCCACTTGGCATTAGGATATCTGTCGTCGTACTTTCTTAGCTCTTTGCTCACCTTATCTATGTTCATTTGAATGATGTGAACTTTCGCTAAGTGTTCCAACAGATACGTCACGTCCGTATAGTTGTCCGTCTGTTTGCCTCTTCTCTGGTTATAAGACAGATCGAAAGCCAGGAGTGCGGTGGAGTCATTGGCGTCAACAGTGAATTTTGCGGCATGGAGAGAATCACTGCTGCCGCCTGTGTAATTGATTGTGACCAAGTGCGAATCCTTGAGTATTGAGTGCTGCATCATTTGAGCAGAATACCTTTCTCTTCATTTTTGCTATTAACTCTATTACGTTCAATAATATCCATGCAGTATAAAATGTCTTGACATTGCGATAACTTTTGTGCATGTGTGATTATGGTTGAGTAATTAGAAACAACCCAGGAGCCTTAATCATGACTGCAACAAATACAATCGCTGTCCGTCCTCTCTCCGGTCCACAATCATCCAGCTACAGCCCATACATTGAAATGCCAATGCGAGTAATGGACTCTGCCCTGAAGATGGAAACGGTAGCAAAGAAGATTGCTGCCATCATTGCACAGAGTGCAGGGAGACAGAGAACCAAGACTGAGCAGCGACTGTTAACAAGTCTCTACAACCGCATGGACAAGCTGGAAATTGGACTCAAGCGATGCCTTAACCCCTAACGCAGAAAATGCCCCGCCCAATGGAGAGTATCCAGAGGACGGGGCAGTTTGTTTCCAATATGTGAAGCTGTTGTGTTCACTCCCCTGTATACGAGTGAGCAGGTTCTCTCAGATGTATACAGGGACAGGAAACATTATTCTTACGAGGTTGCCATCTTGAGAGCAACCAGCGGAGAGACGCCAGCATTCTTACTGACACCTCCGACCAACCCAAAGCCAATCACTCCCAATTCTCCTTGCGGCAAAAACGCTTCTCGCATCACGGAGACGCTCAATCCGCCTGCCTCACGGACCAGGTAGCTATCAACACCCGAACCAAACAGGATCGGCGTCTTGGTCGCTGCAATCTGATCGCTGAACTGAGAAATAACAATCGGACGACCAAAGATGCTCGAAAAAGGATTGCCGTTAGCATCTGGCTGTAGGACGGGCAATCCGCTAGCCGATGCCGTAAGGGACATGAGGTAGGCCCTGGTCGAGCTTGTCATGTAGAACGAGGACGTTTCGACAAAACTCGCGTCAAGCGCACCAAATAAACTGGTCAACTCAGAATATTGGATGGAGATGGGGTTCTCAGTCGTAACACCCGCCGTTGCAGAGGCCGTGAACGATGCCACGTTGCCAGAGGTCGAGCCGTTGGTTACAAGCTGACTGAGGCCACGGTAATACCGCTGATACAGGTTCTGCGTGAGGAAGGCTTCGAGGTCAAAGCCACTCTGACTAATGAGGGACAGAGACACCTTGACTACGCCAGTCGTTACGAAGTCGCAGGAACTGGTTACACCCGTAAGGATAGGGTCTGTCTCACTGGCCGCTACAGCTTCCCCGATGACCGTCAGACCGTTGCCGGTATCATTGCTCAGGCTCAGACGCAACGGGTTGCCGTGGTCCGTTACGAGAGTATCGAGCGAAGCCAAAATTGCGCCATAGGATTTCTTGGCTTGAATGATGGATGGATACATCGAGACTGGCACCATGAAGGCCCCGCCAGTAATCGAGCCAGTCACCGCGCCTGCACCAAGATCACGAGTCTCTGAGCTACGCAGATAGCTGCGGTTCTCTTCACTCACATGGCCCGTCTTGAACCACTGCGAGAATGCACGCTTCTCATTCTCTACACGCTCTGGCGTGGCTTCCTGCTGCTCACCGGGCTGGCTGCGCGGTGGCTTCGAGGTGGAGCGGGATTCTGCCTCAAACTTGGCAACCTGTTCCAGACGGTTGATATCCTGCTGGATTTCATCGGCAGAGGCTACGATCTTATCGAACTGACTGCGATGTTCGCTGGTAACATTCTTACCCGTAATCAGGGTTTTAGCTTCGTTGAGCAACTGGCCATGCTTCACTTTTAGATCATTGAGATTCAACATTTTATTTGTTACCTTTGATTTGATTTTTTGGTGGAGGACGGCTATCAACTGCACGCTGATAACTTCCATCCAAGGGGCACAACGCACGGCATCCAAGCCATGACCAAAAGGCCAAGCGTTCTATCCCTGTAAACTTTTTGGTTGTTGCTCTATCGCAGTTTTGCGAGAGCTAGACGCATTTCGAGACGGCGGACTTCAGACTTGCTGAGGCTTCTGTCTTCATCCTCATCATCGTCATCATCATCACGATTGGGACAATCAGCATAGTCACCGTTAATGCAGGCTTCACAGTCTGGATCGTCGCAAGGTCCGTCTTCATCCTCGTCATCCTCATCATCAAGAGAACGAGTCAGAAGGCTTCTTAATTCCTTTGGGCAGGATCTAACGTCAACCTGCGTCTGCAAATACGCGGGACAGGTAGTGACTGTTAGCTCTAGCAACTCAATCGTTTCGAGTGTTCTCACCAGGGTTCCATTTTCATTTGCATACGAATCTTTGAGCGTGCGGAATCCGAAGCTGCATCCCTGAGTGACACCATTTTCTACAGAGAGTGCCAAGTCATTTGCATAGCTGATTCGCGTATCCAGTTTGCATCTGAAAGACACACCCTTTGAATCCGTTGTTAGCTGCAAATTACCAGCGCGAACGGAGGCAAGGGGCTGGCTGGTGTTGTGATTGTTAAGTAGGAGGATATTGGGGCTGCCGCTCAAAGTCTCAGTTACAGCACCAGGCGAAACAATCTCCTGAAACCCGCCCAAATCTTGGCTGCGCTGATTGAACACAATCGCCCTGCCCGTAAGGGTTCTGGTCCCGTCTGCTGCTACTGGAGCGATTCGCAATTCCTTTGCAGGCAGTGTGCGGATTTCCTGCTTATTTTTACTGTTCATGTGAGGACGCTTTCTTTGCTGTGTAGTCAGCGGCGGAATGGTGGACAGCAAAGCTCATGGCCTTTACTGCTCTAACCAATTCTGCGGATGTAATGGAGTCGATATCTTCTGTTTTCCATCCTGAAACTCGCTCAGAGATTGAACGCAGATGTTCTTTAATGGCTTTGGCTGCATCAGGCTTCCATTCGGTCTGCCCCATAGTAGAGCGGACTTCATCGGCGGAAACCTCAGACAGACTCAGGAGAATATGCTCGAAAGTCTTATTGACTGCCATTGCATCCCGCTTGCTTGCATCTCTGGCACACATGCGGGAAACCGCATCGCGCACAGTATGCAGATAAGCCGTCCTCATGCTGCCTAGCGTGTTCCGTACCTGCTCAGTAGGAATTGCATCGGGTTCAGGCGTGGCAGGCTTCAGAAGAGTTGCAAGGTTGGTGTAATTAACTGGCACCAGATAGATATCCCCTTCTGGCCCAATCGGGTTATCACCCAATTCCTTGCGAATGTCATTAACACTGTAGAAGCCAGAATTTCTGCCCGCACTGAGGGCATCCATCGTGGTTTTCGGATCACCCTTCAGACGTTCACGCAAATTGAACTCAGCAAAATACTTGCTCTGGGGTCCCAGAATTTTCATTGTCACTTGCTGAGTGATCCTAGACGTATATGGGCGGATACAGTCGCAGAGGAATTCAAGCTGCTGGGAAATGTAATTGTTATCGCTCAACCGCGTCATATCGCCAATCATGTGAGGCGGTACAGACCAGAGGGCAGCCAATTGCTGACGGTTGAACTGCTGCGATTGAATGAATTGAGATTCCTCTGGAGTCAATGAGAGAGGCTGATATTTCCAATCCCCCATCAGGAATGCTGTCTTCCCTTGATTCGCCCCGCCCTGTAACGATTGCCAATCTTGCTGCGTCCGTGTTACGTCCTCTGGCTTGAGGTGGGTTGGCGACGACATTATCCCGCCAGGTCTGCTGCCCGATCCGAAAAATCGCGCTGAAAAACGCTCAGTGGCAATGCTGACGCCGATTGACTCAGCGGCCATCTTAACGGGCGACCAACCGAGATCACCAGTAAAAGACAGCAAGGGGCAGTGAAGCACTTGCGACTTATCCAAAATCCGTTGCTGGCCTAGTTTCTCTCCATCGGTTGTGATGTATTTGAGAGAACCATCTCCGGCACGCCACGGACGGGTTAACCAGGGATGAAGATTCCACAACCCAACAACTCGGCCAGTCGAATCTTTTTCAATCTCTGCATACGCATTGCCCAGGGCTAGAGCCAAAGTGAATGATTCCCAGAAGGTGTATGCGCTCGTCTCTGGGTTGGGAGAGACACTGAGCAAATCGTGCAGCGGATTATCAAAGGCTTCCACCCTGCCGTTGTCAGTTCGCTCATAAAGTACAAGGGGCAAACTGGCCACAGAGTTGGAAAGCACTTTCAGAATTGCCATCACCGTAAGGTTTCTCAGTGCCGTGGTCTCTGTCACCTCTACACCGCTAGAGGTAGGCTCACCACCAAGCCAACCAGCGATACTAGGATCACGCAACGATAGACCTTGGCCGTTCGGATTGCTTCTCTGCTCCATGCCCAGGGCAGTCTTTACACTTTTAATAATGTTCATGAATTCTTTCTAGGCAAAAAATATGCCTGCTGGGATGGGTGTAGGAGTGGCGACACTTGCTCGGCCTAATGCCATACAGAGAGCAACAATCCCGTCTATCTTCTCTGTCGATTTCGATTTATCTGGTTTGAGGTTGCCGGCTGGATCTTGTTTGACAGTGACGTTTGAAGCCATCCATCGAAGGACAGGATTACCGCCATGCGCCAACTCAGAGGAGAGGACAAGCTCTAACAGTCGTTTGGTGGGTGCATTCATGCTGGTGAATCCCTGCCCAAACTGCACCGTCTCAAAGCCGTCACCAGCCAATTGAGTTGTAAGCTGTGTTGCGTTCCAACGGTCGAACATAAGCTCACGGATGTTGTATAACTGGCCTAGCTCATTCACCTTGAGGCGGATTGCGTCATAATCAATCACGTTGCCGTCAGTGGTGATGAGGTGTCCCTGTTTCTTCCAAACGTCATAGGGAACACGGTCACGCTTTACGCGGTCCTCAATGTTCTCTGACGGGATGAAGAAATGGGGCAGCACGTACCATCGTTTATCTGTCTCAATGGGTGGGAACAGCAGAACGAGAGCGGAGATATCCGTTGTGGTGGACAGGTCCAAACCAGCAAAGCATTCTCTACCGTGCAAACTCTCAGGGGTGAATGCTGCGTTACAGGAGTCCCACCTGTCCATCGGCATCCATAAGGTGTGCTGTGAGGTCCATTTGTTGAGGCGAAGCCGTAGGAAGGCATTCAGAGAGCCAGGTGTTTCTTTGGCTTTGGCCGCCGCTGTCCTCAACTCTTCAATCTTTACCATCGTGCCAAGTGCAGGATTAGCTTTGATCCAATTGGACTCATCCTCCCAATCGTCCTCATCATCCAATCCCGCTATCCAACAGAACCAGGTGTCATCCTCAATGATTCCAGCGAGTACCTTTTCTGAATAACCGTGCTGCTCAAAGCAGACAGAATGTTTGTCATATCCCGCCGTGGTGATGGCAAACAAAAGAGACTGTCTGCGCTTGCCAAGAGCGGTTACAAGCACGTCCCAAAGTGCTCTACCCTTCCATGCGTGGACTTCATCAGCAATAACACCGTGGATATTGAGACCATCTAAGCTGTCTTTGTCACTACTGAGAGGCTGATATTTAGAAGCCGTGCCGACAATGTGCAGGTTATCTCTGAAGGTTGCTATCTTTGCTCTGAGTGCAGGCGAACTCTTAACCATCCGCTCTGATTCACTGAATACAATTCGCGCCTGATCCTTCTTTGTGGCAGCGGAGTAGATTTCTGCTCCGCCCTCACCGTCAGCAGCCAATAGGAACAGAGCAACACCAGACGCAAGGGTTGATTTCCCGTTGCCTCTGGCAAGTTCTGTATAGCTGAAACGAAACCGTCTCAGGCTTGTATCAGCATGAACCCATCCGAAAAGAATCCAGATAAAAGCCTGTTGCCAGGGTTCCAGAATGAATTTATGTCCGGCCCATTCACCCTTTGAATGTCTGAGGAAGCCGAAGAAATCTATAACCCGTTGCGCCTTCTTACGATCAAACCGCAAGCCCCGTAGATGCCCAAAGTCGAGATCCCGCTCATGACGTTCAATCGTCTGTCTAACCAGCGCAGAAGTGACGATTGTTCCGTCCAGAACCCCTTCAATGAATTCCTCCGCTGGAGACATCTTCTGTTTCATCGTCTTCAGCATTTAGGAACTCTTCAAACGGGTCTGCCGTTTCATTGGGGGAGATATGCAATCGAGCACGCGATGAAGGATCGAATCCAAACAAAGATCCGTATCGTGCAAGTGATTTAAGGGAGTCAGAGGCAATCGTTGTGGCTGGATTGCGCTTCATTCGCTGTCCAATCACCTCACCCGTCTTGCTCAGAATGGGTTCAGATAGGACGATGCCGTGCTTAGTAGTCAGTAACTCAGCCTGTTTCCACGTTGAATAGGACTTACAATATCCAGCTAGTGCGGCCTGATCTACAGCGGTAAGCATCTTTAGTGCAGCCAATGCTCTAGTAACTCGTTTCCATTCCGTCTTAGCGTCTTTATCCAACCAGGCCGGACACTTTGGAGTGCCTGAGAATTGCGGCTCACTGTCATTCAGAGCACGTCTACCAGGATTACCTTGTAACTTCTTTAATGCTGTAGGCTTAGTTTTTCTGCCCATAATTCTTGACTTCCTGTCTGTTGTTTGGTACTCTGTAGTTAGGCAGACTGGCTTTGCAGATTGTGCAAACGGCGAGTAACAGCCTAAGATCCTGCCTCAAACTTCCAGTAATTCAGAATTTTTATTTCGCGAATACACGCGCAAATGGTTGGCGTCGGTTCCGGATTGAACAGTACTGTAAGAATTCGACCGCCTACCATCTTATTGATAACATGATAGTTACATCATTTTTACTGTTAGGAGTTTGGTAGTTGATGGGTGGAGTGCGGAGCATAGCTCAGACACACCCCACGCCATACGATTGGTGAGGAGTCTCCACAGTGGAACGAGCACTGCGGATGTAGGCACCAACCATTGCCGTGTCGAACGGGTGAGGAATCCCCACGGCAATATCAAAATGGAGACTGCGACACAATCGTTGACGTGATTAGTCTTCGACAAACTGATGGCAAGTCGCAGTCCTATGTCGTCGCAGCCTGTAAGCACGATGGGACACGATCAATGTCATTTGGATTGCGATGGTAATGAGACGGGGCAGGAGCAGTTGCGCTCTACTACCCCGTTCATCGGGTTGGGAGAAAGGCACACGCGAAGAGCGTCAACTCGTGTGAAAAAGACCAACCCTACTCGTTAAGGTGTTATGAGTCACCCTAACGCATATCAATGTTGTTGAGGGACAGCAACCTGCTAGTCAAGCGGCTGCCCCTGATGAGATGATGTGAACGGAAATCGTGACAGCCGCCTAAAACCATCACGCAAAGAAAGCATCATCCCATAAACCCGCTATTGCGAACGGGTATTGCTGGTGGCCAGGTGGCGCATCCATCAGCAATGTCTAAATGTCTATTGGTCAATATCGAGAATTTCATATTGGGTGTCGAAACTGCCAGGCACAATATGCAACAGGCCAGCCTTCACTAGATCCGATTGAATCGTATTCATTGCACTCATAGGAACCTTGGCACGTTCTGCCACTTCATCATCTTTCAACCAAATTGGATTCGTTCCCCGCCAGTTGGCAGAATTCCAAACACCTGAGTAAACCTTTCTTGCATATGGCGAGAGCCGTTCGTAGATATCAGGCGAGAGAATTTTGTCTATAGTTTGGAAAGGCATTCTGGGCGAACGGCTGCTGCGAATCATTTAACGTCTGCTCCATTGTTGGTATCTGTAAATCCATAAACTGTCCGCGTTGCTTCTGCCGATGACCTGCGCACGAATAGCAAACCTTCTGCCTCAACCGCTGCCTGCAATCTAGCCAATTCGTCAATCGTCACGCCAAGCCGTTTTGCTGTGTCTGAGTCTCTGAGCTTGATTTTGTCCATGTGGCGACGGTTGAGCAGGAATGCAAGCATTCTGTGCAGACCAGGTGCATCAGGGGTATATGGCTGTCTATAAACAATGTGCCTACGCATCTTCGGCATCCTGAATCAGCTTTGCGTGATACCTGCGCTCCGCATCAAATTCTTCCTTCATCTCTGGATAGTTCTGCTCAAATACCCAGACGATTCCACTGAGTTCGAGAATTATTCTGCTCAAGAGATTGGCAACGGCATAGGCAAGATTGATTGGTGGAGCACCATGAACCCAGTCACGCATCAAATCGGGTTCATCCTGCCCTAAATCGACCAGCAGGCAACCCGCATTGCGGATGGCTTCTTTGATCCAGCGGATGTTTTCAAAACTGGTGCTCAACTTCAATTGTTCGCGGAGAAGTGCGTGCTCGTACTGATGTAAAACTCCCAGAAGGGTGTCTGTCTGCTCTGCATCATCTTCTTGCCCGGTGTAATTTTCGTGAATCTGGCGTGTGGTCAGCCGGACCAGTTGAATCTTTGTATCGAGTACATCTAATGTTTTGTATGGGGTCGTCATCATCTTCCTTTCAATAAAAAACGGGATACCGGCTGGAGTAGGTCCGGCATCCCGAACAAGAATAGAAAGTGAGTGAAATACCCTTCCTAATACATAGACAGCACTAAGGACTTTTCACAACCAGAGTTGATCAAGATTTATGAATTTATTTTTAAAGGATGTGTTTGAGCATAAATATGCGCGTTGGTTTCCAGGTAGACACTCGCGCACACTCTGTAAGGAATCTGGGAATTTCGCCCATTGGTTCTCTGGGAACAGAGTAGGAACAGTCCGAGTATTCAGAGGGTATTCGCTAAGAGATTCTCAGACTGTCCCTATGCAAAGGGTTTTGTTTTTGTCACGAGCGGTAGCGAAGTGACGGGTACAAGTAAAGGGAGTGACAGGTAAACAGGTGGATGAGGGTACGCTAGTACCCGAAGAGGAGCGGTAGCGACGATACCCAAACTGTACCCCTCTTGTTCCCTTTAACACATACCCATATATCAATGAAACTCGTCTTGTAAGTACACGGTTTATCTATAAGTTGCAGGAGTCATTTTCACGTTTTGTTACAAGTTTGTTCACGGTTTCGTGAAAATGACTCCTGCTTTACTCCTACTGCACGGACGCCATTTCCGCTGTAGCATTGCTCACACTTTGGTTGTCTATTTCTTCCCGTCTTTCTGCTCCACGGATAATGCAGACTATGCGCTCCCAGGCGAGGGGCATACTAATCGGCCTGTGGTTGAAAAGCAGATTGTAAGCAACTTCAAAATAGATCACGCTGCCACCAATATGGTGCGGACACTTTGGATTAAAGCAGTGCCATGCTCCACTGCCTACAGTCTTGATTGACAGGGTGGGTTTCTTCCTGCCGTCCTCATGGAACGGACAGAAAGCCATGAACCCCTGCGTATCATGGTGACTGTAGTTTGTCTGTAGCCTGTGCATGAAGTACGTTTCAAGCTGCCTGTCTGTCAGCGTACTAGCATCTAGTTTCCGTGCGTACCGCGTCGGAATGGGTAGACGGGTCAGCGGGTCCAGAAGTTCAAACTCGAAGTAGCCACTTGGCCCCTTACGCCGTGTTACTGCCATCAATCCCAGGTCCACAAGATTGTCTACGGCGGCATTCACATAATTAATACCTATGCCCAATGCCTGTATTTCCTTCGATGCCATCCTCACCGTAGTTTTACTCTTCTGTTGCGTTATCCCACATACCCTTATGTATATTTTTAGCGAATCACCTCTGAGTGCGGACATCATGGAGTCACTCATTGACACGTCATCGGGTACTTGCGAATAGCTAAGACCTAGTCCTCGAAGCATATTGCTCATTTCGTCGCAGCCTCGTGCTGCATCGCCTGTAGCAACTCTGCCGCCTTTTTTAAGGTTTTGCTCACCGCCTGTTGACTGACACCCTTCTCAGTGCCAATCTCCGTTTGTGTCTTGCCAGCGAGGTGCATTCCTACAACGTCGCGGATGTCATCACGCAACATGGGCAGCATAGCCAAACGGCGCTGACGGATCACCTCTGGGTCTTCTGTGGCCTCACCTGTAGCATTGTTGCCGTCAGCCCAATTCTTATAAGCCTGTTCGTCAAGATGGTTTGGCGCATCGCATGATTCATCATTGGAAGGTGCGCCGTCACCGTCTGAGCAAGGAATTTCGATAGGCAGCCAAGTGCGGTTTGCCTTGTCTAGCTTCTCAAAGGCAGTTATCCGGCAATTCTTCCAGGTCCTCCGCAGATAGTTAGATGGCTGCTCAATCTCTTTGCCCCTTGCTGCCATCTTTTCCAGAACACCCATAAGCCTAATGACTAAATTCTGTTGAAAGTCATCAGACTCGCCCTGTGCGTGCAGGTCATCACCTTTGCGTGCAAGGCTTGTTTCCCTCGAAAAGAAATTGTGCAGAGTCTTCCAGAGGATTTCTTTGTTGGCGTCGTTGGGATCAATGAACCAGGTGCGGTAAGCTGCGTCCATAACGTCATCAGGAATGAAGTCATATTTGTTCTTGACTTTAGAATCTGCCGCCTTACCCTTGGTTTTCTTGGCTGGCTTGCGTGTGGCCTTATAGCCCTCAAGCTCTTTAGCTCGATTGGTTTGGTACTCATGCAACTGGATTCCAGACAGCACACCATCCTGTCCCAACATAGAGAAGCTGGAGGAGTCATCGTCAGCCTTCATCGCGGCAATATCCGCAAACCCAAAGCAAAGAGACTTGGTTTCCAGTGTCTCGAATTCATCCTCTATAAACTTCGTGGCAGGGAGTTCTTTCTCCCATGAACGGTAATAAATAAGCTCAGTGGGATACCGGAGACGCTTGTACCGTGGAACCAGGCGGTATGCATTCAGAATCTCAACAGCAGAAACATATTGTGCAGCCTGTTCCTCTGTTCGAGGTTCAGGCGGATTGGATTCATCCGGCAACAGAGCATCAACAATGATTTCTGATAGCCACCTTCCAGGGCTGGCTGAGGTGGGAGCAGATGCCGGAATCGTTTTGTCACTCTCACGCAACCGTCGTGGTTTAGCGTGGTCATACAAATCTGTAGATCGTTTAAGCTGGATATCACTCATGTTTCTTTTCACTCGTTATTCTTGGTAAAGCCAATAGGCAGGAATTAAGACAGGCATCCTCTCGGCCCTCTGTGGGGTCGTGGCTGCGTCGATAGGTTTTAGGGGAGGGAACTAGGCGGTCATTGTCATCTTGCGTCTAATCCAGTCAGCCACGGTGCCCGGATCTAGGCGCACCATTGTTCCCACCTTCAGGGCTGGCAATCGTTTATCGTCAATCAATTTGTAAATCTGACCGCGTGAGCATTGCAGGATCTTGGCGAGCTGGACGACCGTGATCGCGCAGCCGTAGTCCTCCACCATCCGGGCCAAGCTGTTCTCAGCCGAGGCGCAGATTTCTCCAATAAAACATTCATCTATTGCTGCGATATCGAGAATGGATGAGACAGATGGAGCAGAAAAATTAAACAGTTCAGCTTCAGGCATTATTGATTTCCTTTGGGAATCATGTGTTGAGGGTTAATGTGCGCAGGATGAACATGCGCAAAATCACACACGTCAACTCTGCCTTCTTTGCTTCGTTTTTAGGGTGTATTGGGCCGCTCAGTGGGCCATCCTCTAGTCTCAGATCCTCTTCCATAGGAGAGACTGCCAAAAACTACACGTTTGGCGATACGTGGCCATATCTAAACTTTTGCTGTCCGCTTTCTACGGAACCGTTGTTCGAGATATCTTAGGCATTACCGAGGGATATCAACACTTATCGCAATTGGCTAAAAGGTCGCTCTTCAGGGCGCTGCCTTGCTGCACTTACTGCAATTGGGTGTTCTGTTCCCGCTTCAGGGGATGACAGGCTTCTGTCTTAGCGTTGGTTGGGGTTGGAATTCCTCTTTTCTCGTTTAGGCATAACAATAACCTACCGTGCGCACACAGCAATGTCAAGCTTATTTTGGAGTAAAAGAGATCGACCGCCTAGATGGAGGCGGGAACATTTCCAACCATAACTGAACCCAGCGCCATGTGTCAAGTGCTATTGTTCGACACGAAACCAGGCTACTTGAAAATTCTTAGTTAGGTAAATTTTTATAGCTAGGTAAAAACGGGGAACAGCCTAACCAAGGTCGAATCCATGAACATTGAGGACAGCATAAGTCCTTGTTTTTATGTATGTTATTGATTCCAAAGGAATATGGCGGAGAGACAGGGATTCGAACCCTGGATACCTTGCGGTATACACGCTTTCCAAGCGTGCGCCTTCAGCCACTCGGCCATCTCTCCGCGATCGAGCTACCTTTTTGAATCTAACACAGTCGCCCTTGAGATGAATGGATCAAGCGCCAGACTCACGGGGCCTGGGCTTCGATGGTCTCTGTCATCTTGCGCGTTGACGTGAGATCCACGGGAACGCCATGCATCATATAGCCGCGCAGCGTGGAAGGATCTTTCCAGTTGACCTGCCAACCGTGGTCGATTGCGAGCAGGATGTACTGGCCGGGCAACACGTTGTTGAGATCGAAGCTGCCGTCGGTATTCGTCTGGTCGCGACGAGTGATGTTGAGACTATCCGGTTCGCCAAGGGTCGCAGGAATGAGAAGAACCATCGCACCTACCGACGGCTTGCCCTGCAACATGGCTACGCCGGTCAGCGTGGATCGGCCTTCGGCAATATGCAAAGTAAGCGCCGAGTCGCCGCTGGGCACGGTCACGAAGCGTCCTGTGGCTGTCGCCGATTCAGCGGTAATTCCGGTGAGATAGAGGTTGGGCTTGCCTGTCAGTAGCACTTCATAGCGGCCAGGCGGCACTTCCACTGTCCGGCTGAGGACCTTCGTTCGTCGTTGATGCAACAGGCTGCCGGATAGGAAATAAGCGCCTGCATCATCCCGTGTGGCATCGCGTCCACTCTCTGGATCGATAAAGTTGACATGCACGGAGCCGGCATCCGCGGCAGGGACTCCTTCAAAGTGAATCGATACGTTGGCAACCAATGATGCGGCACTCATATCCAGCGTCTGCGCGGAGCCCTCTCCTACTTCGACCAGCGCAGGCTTGATCGTCTGCCCCGCGCCTTGCATCCTCACTTCGTAGCGCCCGGGCGCAAGTCCGCCGACATCAATCGTGCCTTGGGGACCTATATGTGCGGAGACGGGAACGAAGTCATTGCCATCAGAAGACAGCCGTTCGATCATTGGATAAGTTTGCATCCGGCGGCCACTTGAATCCGCGCTCTCCTCGGGCAGGATGTGAAGGTGAACGGACGGGATAGGAGTCAGTTGGAAGTCCGCCTGACGGCTGTCTCCAGCATGAAGCGTGAGTGTCTCGGCGGTTGACGGATCGCTGGTTCCCGGATACCACATAAGGGGATAGGTCACGTCCAGCGAGGGATCCAGTGGATGCTGATCCGAGTCGGATCTCGATCCTCCCTGTTGAGCGGCCATCGCGTACCATACCTGCGCCTGCACTTTGATGCGATAGTCACCCGGCGCGAGGTCGTCGAACTCGTACGAGCCGCGATCATCCGTGGATGTACTGGCGCGAGTTCGCGCGGCAGGCTGGGTCGAATCCGGTTCCGCAGAGGGAACCGCCAACAGGGAAACGCGGGCATTGCGGACAGGCTCGCCTGCCTCGTCGATGATGTTGCCTGTAATCACCGCCTCCGGCGAAAGCTGAAAACGAACGTCGATGACTGGCGAAGCGGGGGTCAGCACAATGCCGCTCGAAAAGAGTTGATGCTCATCGTAGGCTTGTGCCACGTATCCGTAAGCGCTGCCAACGACCCGCCACATTCCCGCCGACGGCAGCGCCATCGAGAATCGGCCATGATCATCGGCATCGAAGGTGCCGACAGGAGCAGGGAACTGCTGCTCGCCATCGCCTCCCCGGGGAACGAGGGTAGCAGTCAGGTGACCATGCGGAATCGGCGAGCCGTCGGCGCTGCTGACGATTGTGCCCGTAATTCGATAGGAGATCGCAGGCGCTGTTTTGCTCTGTGCGGCCGCAAAATATCCGCTGGCTGCGAAGGCGAAGACCAAAAGGCGCAGCAGGGAGGTCAGCTTCATGGCGCCATCTCCGCTTCGGGGACTGCATCCAGATCGAGCGAGGGTTTGTCTCCAACGTTGACGGTAACTGCGCGGACGTGGGTAGCAAATGGAGTAAGCGCGGGAGGGTCTCCATAATCGATCGAGTGTTTCTGCTCAAACGCGACGGCTTGATAGCTTCCCGGCGGCAGGTGAGGGTAGTTATAGATGCCCCGTTCATTACTCCGTTCCGTGAAGACGGAGGTCGCGCTGGGAGTCGTGGGTATCAAATAAACCCAGCAGGCAGCCGGAACGCCACCCAGTTTGCAGGTGCCTTGAAGGCTTGATGTCTGGTTGCTCACCGTCACCCGAATGGGCCCACCAGTTGTACCGGGAGCGACGACCACCTCCTGTTGCAGAACATCCGACGTTCCGTAAGTGACGGATTTGATATACCAGGTGCTGCTGCCGTTGTTGCGCGCACGAAGCCGATAGCTGCCAGGAAGGGCTGTGAAGCCCATCGCGCCTCCTCTCTGCATGGAGAGATAGACCGAGTTGATGCCGTCAGTATCAACCTGATCGTTTTCGAGCATCAGGCCAAATTGCATCAGATTAGGCTGGCGGTCATCAGCCGTTGCAGCACCATCAATCTGAAGCTCCACCGGCAGCTTTGGCACGGGCGTCAGGTGGAAGAAAACTTCGGAGACGTCGTGGCCTGCCACGGTCACGGTGGTCTCACCTTGTTCGATCCCGTCGATCGAAAAAATGCTGGCGTTGAGCGTATAGGTGCCGTTGGGAAGCTCGGTCTGGGTGGCTCCTGCTACAGTACGAATCGGCAACGAGAGGGAGGCGCCGTTATTGGAGCGCGCGGTGATCCGAGGAAAGCTGCGACCTAAATCGGAGTCGAAGACGGCGGTTACGGTATAGGCGCGGCTGGTTATTGGATGCAGCTCAAAATGCTGCTCCTCACCGCTTCGAATATGGAGTAAACCTGAGGTGTTTGCGGAGTTTTCAGACGGAAGAGTCACCGGTAAGACAACCTCGTCGGTTCCATTCACCCGAGATGCGTAGGTTGACGTGAGTTTGTAATCGCCTGCGGGCACGGGCAGGCGGAATCGGCCATGAGCATCCGTCTGCATCTGCGCAACCGGTATCCAGATGTGGCCTGAGTCATTGAACATACTTCTTTTGGCGCTCACCAGAATGTTCGGCAATGGATCGCCATTCGGCGCCGTTACCGTACCGGTAAAGATAGCCTCGGGGTAGAGACGCAATTCCAACGCAGTCGTTGGCTCCCCTGTACGCAGAAAAATGCCGGACGAACCCCCAGGCTCGGTGCTGGCATAAAAGCCCGGCTTGCTGACCTGGACGTTGCCGGCATCCGTCACCTGGCTAAATTCGAATCTTCCGTCATAGGTGGTCAGCACCGCCCGATCGTTCAAACGTACGAGCGCGCGCGCAACCGGCTGACCGGTAGTGGCATTCAACACGCGTCCAGAGACGGTAACGGGATTAGACGAGTCGGTGGCGGACGCAGACTGGGGAAAACTATTCTGCCCCTGGGCCGGAGCGCCGGCTCCCGTCCCCACCAGAGAGAGCAGGAGGACATAGGATCCAAGATGAAATCTGCTTCGGGTTGCTTGCACAGGGTCTCGCATCGGGCTCAGCAATGAGATTATTCGATTCCGGCATTTGTGAGACGAAGCAGGCGCTTAAATGAGGTCTTGACTTCCGTGCCTTTCCGCCGCACGAATCTGCCTTTTCTCGCCAATCTTTTCATACAGCGCGTCCACGATGAGGTTGTACATCGCCCCGGTCAAATGACATGGGTCCAGAACGGGTGGAAAATAACAGTTTTGGCAGAAAGGAGGGCTCTTGCGGAATATAGGCATTTCAAACAGTTCCGAACCTTTTCCCGCTGGACGCAGCCTGTCGGACAATTTAGAGTTGGCCAGAGCGTCCCAAATCCAAACTTAGCTTTCGCTTAAGGGTTACCGTGACTCTATCCATTATTGACTGGCTAATCATGCTGGTCTATTTCGTCTTCGTTCTGGGAATCGGGTTTGCGCTGAAGCGCTACATGCGCACCAGCAACGACTTTTTTCTTGCAGGGCGATCCATACCGGCCTGGGTCTGCGGCCTGGCCTTCATCTCGGCAAATCTGGGGGCACAGGAAGTCATCGGCATGGGTGCCTCGGGTGCGAAGTACGGCATCATCACGAGCCAGTTCTATTGGATAGGCGCCATTCCTGCCATGGTATTTGTCGGCATCTTCATGATGCCCTTCTACTACGGTTCGAAGGCGCGATCGGTGCCCGAGTATCTGAGGATGCGTTTCGACGAGAAGACTCGGGCCGTCAACGCGTTCTCCTTCGCGGTCATGACCATCTTCAGCTCCGGCATCTCGATGTATGCGATGGCGCTGCTGATCCAGACGCTGGGTCTCTTTCATGGCATCATCCCGGACCAGTATGTCTTTCACGTCTCAATATTTCTTTCCGCGATCATCGTCCTCGGCTATATCTTCCTGGGCGGCCTTACCAGCGCCATCTATAACGAAGTTCTACAGTTCTTTCTTATCGTGGCGGGCTTCGCTCCCCTGGTGTGGATAGGTCTCCGCAACGTTGGCGGATGGGAGGGCATCAAGCGGACCCTGCCCGCCACCATGACCCACTCGTGGAAGGGCATGGCGCATGCCTCCACGAACACGCTCGGCGTCGAGTGGGTGGGACTGGCCATGGGGCTGGGCTTCGTCCTCAGCTTCGGCTACTGGTGCACTGACTTCCTCGTTATCCAGCGCGCCATGGCGGCCGACTCCGAGGTTTCGGCCCGCCGTGTTCCGCTGATTGCGGCGATCCCGAAGATGTTCTTTCCGTTCCTTGTTATCCTGCCCGGCCTGATCGCCATCACGGTGACCTCGCACATGGCGACTCCTTCAGCCGTCGTTGCTACCCATACCGCCAGCGGTCACGCCATTCCGCTGGACGAGCAGCATCCGCACGGCATCATTCCGCAGAAGATGGACGCTATCACTGGCTTGCCGGTGCTCGACACCAACGGCAATCCCGTCTATAACTACGACCTCGCCATTCCGGTCATGCTGCTGCACTTCTTTCCCACGGGCATCCTCGGTCTCGGTCTCACCGCACTGCTCGCCAGCTTCATGTCCGGCATGGCTGGCAACGTCACTGCATTCAATACGGTCTGGACCTACGACATCTATCAGGCGTACATCAATAAGAAGGGAACAGACGCGCACTATCTCTGGATGGGTCGCATGGCAACCATCGGGGGGGTCCTCTTATCGATTGGGGCGGCCTACGCCGTTACCAACTTCAACAACATCATGGACGCGCTGCAACTGGTGTTCTCCATCGTGAATGCGCCGCTTTTCGCTACGTTTCTTCTCGGGATGTTCTGGAAGCGGACGACCGGGCATGGCGCCTTTACCGGGTTGATTTCGGGCACAGTCGCCGCTTTGATGCATCATGGGCTCACGATTCCCACGGACGCTAAGCCCGGCATGCATGGCGGATGGATCGCCATCGTTCATCACTATCCGAGCGATATGGCGCAGAACTTCTGGACGGCCATCTTTGCCTTCTCCGTCAATCTGCTTGTAACGGTTGTGGTGAGCCTCGCCACTCGCCCGCGTGAAGAGGCGGAACTCGTAGGGCTGGTTTACTCGCTGACTCCCAAGCCCGAGGAAGGGCATCTAAGCTGGTATCAGAAGCCTGCGACGCTCGCTATTGCGGTTCTTGCCATCCTCGTCGTCCTCAACCTCGTCTTCGCCTAAAGCGCACGCAAAGGAACTTTCAATGGGACTCGACATACGCATCCCCCTTGGCCTCATCTTCCTTATCACTGGCGGCCTGATGAGCGTCTATGGACTGATCACCCGCGGGAATGCCGCAATCTACGAGAAGTCGATGGGAATCAACCTTAACCTGACCTGGGGGGCGATCATGTTCGTCTTCGGGCTCATCATGTTTCTGGTGGGGCGGCGCAAGAAGTGGCAGGATGACCCCGTCAGTCCGCGTCCATGGGAGCGCGGTGCGGGGCCGCATCACTAATTGCGTGCCGATGGCTGCTGCGCGCGACCTATAAGCCCCTCCCTATAGGTCTGCGCCTCGAGCACATGTAGGAGTATGCAACTCACAGCGGCACAAATGCACCAAACAAAGAGACAGCGAAAAGAACATTTTGCTCCTGGAGATGTGTCTCTCGCGGAAGCGTGGCCTTTCGTGTAAGTAGCTTATGACCTAAGCACTGAAGCAAGGGTTGATCATGCTATTTCAGCCCGGCAATCAGATATGGAAGGTACAAATGCCTTACGAAATTCAAGAAGGTTACTCGACGAAGCGCGGCGCCACTTGGGACGGCAAGGGCGTCAATTTCGCGCTCTTTTCAAGAAACGCAACAAAGGTGGAGTTGTGCCTGTTTTCAGAGGATGGGAAGACAGAGCTGGAGCGCATTGTCCTCCCCGAACACACAAATGAGATCTGGCATGGCTATGTGCAGGACATTGGACCCGCGCAACGATACGGATATCGGGTTTACGGTCCTTACGAACCGGAAAATGGACATCGATTTAATCCTAACAAGTTGCTTCTTGATCCTTATGCCCAAGCTCATATCGGTGAGTTAATTTGGGATCCGGCAATTTTTGGTTACAACATGGAATCCATGGACGACCTCACGTTCGATGAACGTGATTCCGCGCCTTTTGTTCCGAAATGCATCGTGGTCGATCCCAACTTCGACTTCACCGGCGAGCGAGGGCGGAAGTGTATTCATTGGGATGAGACGATCTTCTACGAAGCGCACGTAAAGGGATTTACGAAACTTCGGCAAGACATTCCCGAGCATCTCAGGGGAACGTATGCGGGCCTCGCTCAACAGCCGGTGATCGACTACATCAAATCGCTTGGAGTGACTTCTGTTGAACTTCTTCCCATTCATACTTTCGTAAATGACAGCCAGTTGCTCGAGAAAGGACTGGTCAATTACTGGGGTTACAACAGTATTGGATTTTTCGCACCGGATCCCAGGTATGCTGCAGACCGGCCTAATACTCTAAGAGAATTCAAGGAGATGATCGCCCGCTATCACGAAGCTGGTCTGGAGATCATTCTCGATGTTGTCTATAACCACACCGCCGAAGGCAACGAAAAGGGCCCGACGATCTCCTTCAAAGGCATTGACAATGCGAGTTACTATCGCCTCTTGCCCGATCAGCCCCGGTACTATATCAACGAGACAGGCACAGGAAACACGCTGAACGTGGATCATCCACGCGTTTTGCAACTGGTGATGGACTCCTTGCGATACTGGGTAGAGTCGACCAGTGTGGATGGTTTCCGCTTTGACCTCGGGACGATTCTTGCCAGGGATCTTGACGGCTTCAACAGCCAGAGCGGCTTCATGAAAGCGTGTTCGCAAGATCCACTCTTAGGCTCGGTCAAGCTGATTGCGGAGCCATGGGATGTGGGTCTTGGAGGCTACCAGATGGGGGGATTCCCTCCGGGCTGGGCTGAATGGAACGATCAATTTCGCGATACGGTACGTGACTTTTGGCGCGGCCATGCCTCAGCCGCCGAACTGACAGATTACCTTTGCGGCTCAGCCAAGGTTTTCCACCGGGTAGGGCGCAAGCCATGGGCTTCCGTCAATCTCATCGCCGCGCATGACGGTTTCACCACGAACGACCTTGTGACTTATAACGAAAAGCACAATGAAGCGAATGGTGAGAACAATAACGATGGCAACTCAGACAACCGATCCTGGAACTGTGGTGTAGAAGGTCCCACAGATGACCCGGAGATCAACACCTTGCGATCGCGCCAGATTCGGAATCTGCTGGCCACACTCCTGCTTTCACAGGGCACTCCGTTATTGGTTGCCGGCGACGAGTTCGGACGAACTCAACAGGGCAATAACAACGCTTACTGCCAGGACAATGAGATCTCCTGGTTGAACTGGGACCTGCGGGACAAAGGCAAGCATCTGGTCAGCTTTGTACAGAGACTCACTGCTCTGCGACATAAATTCCCAATTCTGCGCCGAGGCCGATTCTATAGCGGAACCTACAATGAGGCGCTTGGCGTCAAGGACCTGACGTGGATCAATGCGAACGGGCAGGAGATGGGAAACGAGCAATGGGCTGACGATGAGATGAGGTGCTTCGGTATGCTGATGGACGGGCGCGCCCAGCGGACCGGAATTCAGAAGCCCGGCGATGACGCCACCATGCTTCTTGTGATCAATGCGCATCATGACCTGGTTGAATTTACCTTGCCCGAGTCATACGGTGGCGACCAATGGGCTCTCCTCATCGACACAAATCTCGAAGAGAACGAGGCTCAGGGCATACACAAGACAGGCGAGAGCTATTCAGTGACGGCGCGTTCGCTTCTTCTGTTCGCATTGAAATCGAAGAATGCACAAAGCGGTGAATACTAAGCTGCATACCTTGCTGCTCTAGTCGCCAATTGCAATCGTCTGAGAAGAAGCCCGGAAGACCATCTCGCCATACGGGATCGGGTTTCTTGGCTCAGATCGCACGCGTGTGTTCTCATTTTCCTCGCACATTCTTCCTGCCCACGACAGAACGTACACTGCTTTCTGCTATCGTTGCTATCGAACCCGTGGTGGCATTCTGCGTGCGTTTTGTGGATGTGGCTCTTCCATTTGGCCTGCGGCCAGGAGAAGCTGTGTATCTTCGCCAATCGAGTTTCCCTCGGGTTTTATAGGAACCAGTCTGCGATTGTGAGGAGCCAGGAATGAACGAGAGTTACGACGCATCACATACTTTTTCACTATGCCAGCGCCAACTCCGCCGCGTCGCACGGACTTGTGCCTTTGCCATTCTGCTTTGCCTCGTCTCGCAGGCTTCCATTGCCACGGCGGAGACCGGGACCGCCTCGATTCGATTTGACGCTGCAACCCGCATCTTCCGTATCGATGCCGCTGACACCAGCTACGTTCTTGGCATTAACGAGCATCAGCAGATCCAGTCGCTCTACTGGGGCAAGCGGCTGGGCGCCAATGACAGCTTTCCAGCCGCCAAGGCCATGCCCGGCGCAGCAGCATTCGACCTCCCCATTACGACGACCCCGCATGAGTTCGTCGGTTGGGGCGGCGGCCTGTATGTCGAACCCGATCTCAAGATCACGTTCCCAGACGGCAATCGCGACCTTGAGCTCAAGTATGTCTCGCACCACATCGATGGCGACAAGCTTAGCATCGTCACGAAGGACATCTCGCGCGACGTCTACGTCACGCTGCAATATCAGGCCGATGCAGAAACCGGCATTCTGCGCCGTTCTGCCGAGATTGAAAACCGCACCGACGCACCTTTCACCGTCGAACAGGCCGCCGCTGCGACCTGGAACCTGCCGCGTGGCACCGACTATCGCCTGCGTTACCTGACCGGACGTTGGGCAGGTGAGTGGAACGTGCAGGAGCAGGCAGTTCATCCGGGCAAGACGGTGCTCGAGAGCCGTCGCGGTACCACCGGTGCACAGAACAATCCCTGGTTTGCAATCGACCACGAAGGCAACAACGATCAGGATACCGGTGGCGTCTGGTTCGGAGCGCTCGGTTGGAGCGGATCGTGGCAGATCTCAGTCGAACAGGACCTGCTGCAACAGGTGCGCGTCACCGGCGGCTTCAACGCCTTTGACTTCGGCTATCGTCTCCAGAAAGGCGAGCGACTTCAGACGCCGTACTTCTACGGCGGCTACTCGAGCCACGGCATCGGCGGCGCATCGCGTCTACTGCACCGCTTCGAGATCGATTCGTTGCTGCCTCATGCACCGACGCCGAAGCTGCGCCCGGTCCTTTACAACTCATGGGAGGCGACGGAGTTTCGTGTAGACGAACCGGGCCAGATGGCGCTCGCCGAAAAGGCCGCCAGCATTGGCGTTGAGCGCTTCGTGATGGACGATGGCTGGTTCGGGCAGCGCAAGGACGATCACGCGGGCCTAGGCGACTGGTATGTGAATCCGCAGAAATTTCCCCACGGTCTCAAACCGCTCATCGACAAAGTCCACTCGCTCAACATGGACTTCGGTTTGTGGGTCGAGCCAGAGATGGTTAACCCCAACAGCGATCTCTACCGTAAGCATCCCGACTGGGTGTTGAACTTTGCCGGGCGGCCACGCACCGAGGGACGTAATCAGTTAGTGCTGAACCTGGCACGGCCAGACGTGCGCGCTTATGTCTATGGCTTCCTCGACAAGCTCCTCACCGAGAACGACATAGCGTTTCTCAAGTGGGACTACAACCGCAACTGGTCCGAACCAGGCTGGCCTGCCGTCGCGCCAGAAGACCAGAAGAAGGTCTACGTCGATTTCATTAACAATCTCTACTCCATTCTCGCGGAGCTGCGCGCGAAGCATCCAAACGTCGAGATTGAAAGCTGCTCCGGTGGCGGCAGCCGTGTTGATCTCGGCGTCATGAAGCTTACCGATGAGTTCTGGACCTCCGACAACACCGACGCTTATGACCGGCTCCTCATCCAGAACGGCTTCACCTATGCCTATTCCCCAGGCGTGATGATGGCCTGGGTTACCGACTCGCCCACATGGGTCAACCAGCGCACTCTCTCGTTGGAATATCGCTTCCTCTCTTCTATGCAGGGATCGCTTGGCATCGGAGCCAATCTGAATAAGTGGACACCGGAAGACTTCGCCACAGCGAAGAAGATGGTGGCGCAATACAAGGCGATCCGCGAGACCGTACAGCGCGGAGCGTTGTATCGGCTCATCACGCCAGAGGACAACAGCGAGCAGTCGGTAACGGAATCCGTCTCACGCGACGGTAAGCAGGCTGTCACCTTTGCCTTCCTGCACTCCAGCCGCGAGAGATATCCCTTTCCGCGCATCTATCTGCGCGGGCTCGATGCAGGTGCAACGTATCGGTTGGCGGCGCTGGACGGAAAACTGGCAGGCGATACGCCTGACTCCGCGAGCGGAGCGTACTGGATGAATCGGGGAGTTGACGTTCAGCTTAACGGCGATTTCCAGGCAGCGGCGTTCACCCTGCAGCGGGTTGAATAAGAGCAGCAGGGAAGTAAGCGATCGCGTCATCATCGAGGAACGATTTTCATCCGCAATGGGTCGCGTGGGCGCAGAGTGATTTTGGCCTGGACTTCGGGAGGGGCCGCGCCTTCGTACCTCAATCGCCAGCGCTGCGCGATGGTGGCAATGGCGAGCACACCTTCCATCCATGCGAATCCTTCGCCGATGCATTGACGTCCGCCGCCCCCGAAGGGGAAGTACGCGAAGCGGGGACGGTCGGCCTTATTCGCTGGCGTGTGGCGGTCGGGGTCGAAGCGGAGAGGATCGGGGAAGTACTCCTCGCTGCGATGCATCACGTATTGACTGAAGAAAAAGTGAGAGCCGGGCGGGATCCGATAGGGACCCAGTGTGACAGGTTTAGTGGACATGCGGCCCATCGCCCACGCGGGCGGATACAGCCGCATCGATTCGGCGAAGACCTGTTCGGTATAGCGAAGGTTTGGATAGTCGGCGAGAGTGGGAAGCCGCGCTGCATTGCCAGCACCGAGTACCGTATCGAGTTCTGCATGAAGCTTGCCTTCGGCCTCGGGATTCTGGCTGAGGAGATACCACGTCCAGGTGAGGGCATTGGCCACAGTCTCGTAGCCTGCGAGAAAGATGGTAAGTACTTCGTCGCGGACCTGCTCATCGGACATTCCTGCGGGGTTCGTTGTGGCGTTGTCCTGTTCATCGCGCGACGAGATCAGCATCGAGAGCAGATCTCCCTTGTCAATGCCGAAGGCGCGACGTTCGCGGATAAGCCGATTGACGACCGCGTCGAGTCGGTTACGGGATCGGCGAAATTTAATAACGCCGGGGATGGGGAGATGCAGAAAGGATTCGAGGCGGGGAAAGACGACGAGGAAGTTGTAGAGATCCATGATGGTGTTGACCTCCTCGTTGATGCGGCGAATGTCGTCTGTGACCTCGGTGTTGAACAGGGTGCGAGCAATAATTTCGAGCGAGAGTGACATCATCGCCGCGGAGATATCGAGGACTTCGCCGGACTGCCAACGGTCGCGGTGAGCGGCGGCGCTGGCGACGATCTGATCGGCATAGCCGGCAATGCGCTGCCGGTGAAAGGCCGGAGCGACAATGCGGCGCTGGCGCAGGTGGACGGGATCGTCGGAGGTGATGAGTCCTTCGCCGAGCAGCACCTTCATGCGGCGAACGGTCCGTTCCTTGACGAAGGATGCGGCCTGGTTGATGAGGATTTCGCGGATGTATTCCGGGTCGTTGAGGAAGACGATCGGCGTGCCCATGAAGCGGTAGTGGGCGATGGGGCCATAGGTGCGGTGAAGATGCTCGAAGAGAAGGATCGGCTCGCCGAGCTTGACCCACGGCTTATTGGCGTAGAAGGGCAGCGAATATTTGAGGCCGGGCGGCAGGTTCCATCTGGAGTTCGCCCGTGCGCTCATGCCGTGACTGTGCCTAGCCGCGTAGCGACGACTTCAAGGATGCGATTATGGATCTGGTCGATGGGAGCTTCGTCGCGGATGGGCATGATCCGGCGGGGCTCGCGGGTGGCGATCTCTTCGTACTTCTCATAGATGCGGCGGTAGAAGTCGTCGGACTCGCGCTCGAAGCGGTTTTCATCGGTGCCCAGTTTCTGGATGTGGCGCTGGTTGCGGCGGCGGGCACGGCGAAGAGAGTCTTCGAGCGATGGTTGAAGCAACAGCGTGAGGTCGGGCTGCAGGTTGCCGCAGGCAGCGGCGTGCATGGCGAGGATGCGCTCGCTGCCGAGCTGGCGGCCACCGCCCTGATAGGCTTCGGAAGAGTCGGTGTAGCGATCGCAGAGGACAATGCTGCCGGCGGCGAGAGCAGGTTCGATGATCTCCGCGATGGCCTGCGCGCGGTCGGCGAACATCAGCGCCATCTCGGTCGGTGGTGCGATGGTGCCGAGCGCGGCTTCGGAGCGGGAATCGAGCAGGATGCCGCGAATGCGGTCGCCAAGGGCGGTTCCGCCGGGTTGACGGAGTGTGACGATGTTGCGGCCCGCGGCGGTAAGTGAAGCGGCAAGGAGACGAAGCTGGGTGGTTTTGCCTGAGCCGTCAAGGCCTTCGAAGGTGATGAAATAACCGCGCGCCATGGAGACAGGTTATCTCAATGTCAGCGATTGGCATCCAACAAGATGGAGCAGCGTTGCCGATGGAAGATGCGACGCTCAACCCAACCCACTGAAAGAAGGGGGGATTTATATGATCATTCTGTATTTGTTAGTGCTCGGGCTCGCGATTGTGATTTTCATGATCTTCGGCGCAAGAAATCGAAAGCGGAAAGGGCAAAGTGAGACGCCAGTCGTCGACGTAACAGCATCGCCTCACATAGGCCGGGCGCCCGGAGAAGATTAGTAGGTTTGCATTCGGAGCTATGACTCTGGCGGTGCCTGCATTGTCGTCTTCGGACTAGTCTGCCAATGCACTCCGTCGGGATCGACGGTGATATGGATGGGGCCGTCGGCGTTTTCGTTGAGGTAGGGGCCTTCCGACTTGTGATCGTGGTGGGACTGGTCGGTATAGGTGAGGTGGAGATTTCCTGTGCCAAGCACCTTGAACCGGTAGTGAAAGTCCGCGCCAGGAGCTAGTACCTGCGTACCGAAGCTGGCGCTGGGATAGTCCACCTCGAGCAGCAGGAGCGGCTGGCTGGTGTGGTTGCTGACGGTTGCCTGTACGTGGGCAGAGTGGCAGCCAGTGACGGCGAGCAGGCAGGTGAGAAAAATAACGATGCCGAACGGACGCATGGTTCAAAGGTAACAGTTCAAGTGACTCAATCAAATTGCCGGCATCGGTAACCCCACGCTGATAGGATTTCTTCAGAATCAGAACACTTCGATAGCAACAGTGAGGCACACCCCAGATGCTCGTCAGGCATGTTCTTACCTCAGCCGCGCTCGGCCTGCTTTTGGCGGGCGGTCACCTCGCAGCGGCGCAGCATCCCGTTCCGAAGCAGAAGGTCATCATCGACACGGATATCGGCGACGACATCGACGATGCCTTTGCCTTGGCGTTGGCATTTCGCAGTCCTGAACTACAGATTCTGCAGATCGACTCAGTATATGGCGACACCCATCTGCGGGCTCGGTTGCTGGAGCATTTTCTGCACGACGCATCGTTGCTGCCGGTGCCAGTGGCGCAGGGAGTGGTCACTCACACGACCAACCTCTTTACGCAGCGTGTCTATGCGGAGCAGCAGACGGAGCCTTCCCGTCCTTATGCCGACGCGATTGGTACATCGCTGGACCTGATCCGTAAATCACCGGGCGAGATCACACTGATTGCCATCGCTCCACTCAGCAACATCGGCGCGATGATCGACCGCGATCCTGCAACCTTTCGCAAGCTGAAGCGAGTGGTCTTGATGGGCGGCTCAATTCACCGCGGCTATAACGACAGTAAGACTCCAGAACCGGAGTGGAACATCAAGATGGACATTGGCTCGGCGCGCAAGCTCTTCGCATCTGGCGTGCCCATTTTCGTGATGCCGCTCGATGCGACGAACCTGAAGCTCGATGACGCAAAGCGCCAGCAGGTGTTTTCACATGGATCGCATCTGACCGATCAGCTTGCCATTCTGTACAAGGAATGGGGTCAGCCGACGCCGACGCTCTTCGACGCGATGGCTGTTGCGTATGCGATCAATCCCGCGCTTTGTCCGACGACTCCGCTGCATCTGAGCATCGATGATCGTGGCATGACAATTCCCAGCGATGGAGCGCCAAACGCGCAGGTTTGCCTGAACTCCAGCTCTGATGCTTTCTTTCACTTCTATTTGCCTCGCCTGCTCGCTCCGAGCGGAAATTAAACGTAAGCGGACGGAGAGCGGTCGAGGATGCGGGCGGTGAGGACGACTCCGCTGCGGTTGTCGTGGAGGGTGATGGGAAAGGCGAGCACGCTCCAGGTGATGTTCTGCTCGTCCGGTTTTGGGACATTGAGTAGGCCGCGGCGAGTGCGGTCGAGGTAGGTCTCGCGGGTGTGGGAGACGGTCTGAATGATGCCGCTCCAATCGCGCATGAAGGTGGGCATCTCGGCGGCAGGACTGCGGCCGGGAAACCAGTCGCGGGGCTGACCGAGGTATTCGGCGGCGGCCTCGTTGCAGTAGAGCCAGATGCTGCGACTGTCGAAGATCTGGACGAGTACATCGGAACCGATGGCCATCGCGATGCGCGAATAGAAGAAGTCGCGGGCATCGACGACGACCGGAGCGCCGCGGCGTTTGGCTTCCAGGGAGCTTAGAGCGGAGAGAATGTCCTCGACTGAGCTGTAGCCTTTGAGCAGATGCATGTCTTCGGCCCCGCCGAAGATATGTTCGAGGGTTGCCGACAGGATGATGATCGGAACGTGCGGCCGACTGCGGCGTAGCAGAGCGGCGGCTTCGGTGCCGAACTGGCCCGCGCCGAGGTGATAATCGAGCACGGCGATGTCGATGCCGCCGAAGAGAGCGGTTGCCTCTTCGATGCTGGAGGCGGGAACGCAGTCGTAGCCGTGTTGACGCAGGATGGTGGCGCGAAGAAACAGGTTGTCAGGCTCGTCGTCGAGCAGAAGGACACGAACGCGTGGCGGACTGAGAGAGACAGAGCTGTCGCCACTGCGTGTTTCAGGTGGATTGATCATCAGCTAAGCCCTTTGATGCGTTTGCCGTTCCGGAGGTAACCAGAGGGACGGTTATTTTGGCGACTTGAGATTGCGCAGAAGTTCGGGCAGACGGTTGATGAGCGCCACAGAGCGGAGCCATTGGCGGTTGTCGACGGCCGGGTAGCCGCTCACGATCTTGCCGGGAGGGATGTCGTTGGGGATTCCTGATTGGGCGGTGGCGATGGCGCCGTCGCCGACCGTGCAGTGACCGGCGACGCCGACCTGCCCGGCGAGGATGACGCCGCGACCGATGGTGGTCGACCCGGCGAGGCCGACCTGGGCGCAGAGGAGGGTGTCGCTGCCGACGGTTGAGCCGTGACCTACCTGGACGAGATTGTCGATCTTGGCTCCGGCATGGATGCGGGTCTCGCCGATGCTGGCGCGGTCGATGCAGGCGTTGGCTTGCACTTCTACCGCATCTTCGAGGATGGCGGGGCCGGATTGCTGGATCTTGTGCCAGCTCTTGCCCGGCGGTACGCCTGCCTGTTTGGCAAAGCCGAAGCCGTCGGAGCCGATGATGGCCCCATTTTGCAGGATGACGTTATCGCCTAGCTGGCAGTGCTCGCGGACTACGGCGTGGGCGTGCGCGAAGAAGTGGTTGCCGGCGCGGACATGGGGGTAGAGGACGACGTGAGGGAGCAGCGTGGCGTTGTCTCCGACGACAACGTAATCTCCGACGACGACGTAGGCGCCGATGTGGGCGTTCGCGCCGATTTTGGCGGTGGCGGAGACGACGGCAGTGGGATGGATGCCGGGAGCATAGTTGGGCGGCTGGTAGAAGAGCTCGATGGCGCGCGCGAAGGCGAGATAGGGATTGTCGATGCGCAGGGTGGCGGCGGTGATCCCGGAAAAGGCTGGTTCGACGAGGACGGCGCTGGCGCGGGTGGAGCGCGCGAGGGCGGCGTATTTGGGGTTGGCGATGAAGGAGAGGTCGCCGGGAGCGGCTTTGTCGATGGCGGCGAGTCCGGTGATCTCGAGTTCGGGGTCGCCATGCAGGGTGGCCCCAAGACGCTGGGCGAGGTCGGCGAGTTTCATGGATGGGATTGTAGCGCGCTTGACGTTTTTCACCATTGCTCCTCTCCGTTCGGGGGTACCCCCCCTCCTGTACTTTTACTCCTAAAGTCTTGATTGTATGAGGGTTAAATCGTAAAGTATTGATTTCAAATTGTTTATGTCTAAGCTGTTGATTCTAAATAATTTAGGCCCAGCTATGTCGCTGGGCCCTCTTATTTCTCTTCTGTTTCCAGTATAGCGAATGAAAGAAAACTATTTTGCAGAGGATAGAGATTTATTTTTTTGGTGGAAGTGGTTTGTGTTGTTCAACTTAGTTGATCTTCGAGCTGTTCTTGGGGGATTGAGGGCTTGACAGGGATTTGTTCATCATAAGGTTGGAAACCAAACCCCAGGGGCTGAAGCCCCGCCTTTTGGGTGATGCTGAGAGGGCTAAGGCTGAAGCCTTGAGGTACCTAGAAGCCAAGTGCGATTCGTCACACTACCACAGCACCTTGTAGATAAGGCGCTCGCGGCCCAATTAAACAGGCTGCGGAAAAGTCGATGTGCAACGAAGAACCGTACCTCAGGGGCTAAAGCCCCATTTCAAGGAAAGCACTTGTGGCATGGCTGAAGCCGTGCCCTTAAGCAAAACCGGCTATTTCCGCGCCTGGTAGAGTCGTGCCCTTTCAAAACCGAACCTTAGTTGGGGCGGGCGTTGGGTGGGAGAGGGGCGTTGAAGAGATCGCTTTGGAGACTGGGGGCGGCAGAGGCGGGCAGGGGCTTCTTGCGGGAGGGGGTGGTAATGACTGCTATGAGCTGAAGATCAGAGATGGCGGTTCGGGGGACGTAGATGCGCTGGGTGTTCGAGCGAATGTCGGGTGGGGTGAGTTGGAGGCCGGCGTCGTTGATGAGGTCGTCGAGCAGGGAGGCGTCGATGGGAGCGAGCCCTTCAAGCTGATCGGCCTCCGGGGTGGGGGAGCGAAAGGTGATGCGGAGCCAGAGTCCTTCGGTGCGAGGCCGGGCGAGGAAGGTGCGGCGAGTGAGGCGCTCGGGGTTCAGGGAGTCGTTCAGATTGAAGTCGCGGACATAGCAGATGTACTTGATGTCACTTAAAGGGATGGGGATGACATGGCCGCTGAGGTCTAGGAGATCGACCGTCCGGTTGTGGACGAAGGCAGCCAAGGGCAGATAGCCGGGAACCGTCTCTCCGGTGATGCGGCGCACGATGACTTTTTTGCGAGAGGAAGACATGCTTTCGCGGATTGTCGCATGAACGCGAGCATCGCAGCGAAAAAGGTGCAAAAAAGGTAGCCAATTCGTCATCCATGTGGTAAAGTGACGTTTTGTGCTTGGCTTCACAGATCTTTCTAAGCGATTGATTCGTCGCAGTTTAAGGCGAGCGGCGCGTCCCCGGGTTACACCCGGCATGGAGTGAACGCAGCAGATATGGCCGACTACATTTACCTGCTCGAAAACCGCCTCTCGCAAGGTCAACAGGCGTCGCTACAGACGGTGCGCGAAGCTGCGCGAAACAAAGGGCTTACCGTGTTTCTGGTGGGCGGAGCTGTACGTGACCTGACCAGTGGATCACCTGTACGCGACCTGGATGTAGTGGTTCAGGGAAATGCTCTCAAGCTGAAGAAAGATATAGAGAAAGCTGGAGGCAAGATCTCGGGGGAACATGAGGCCGAGCAGACCTTCTATGCGCGCTTTCCTGATGGCGTACGAATGGAGATTGGCAGCACCCTGTCAGCCACCTATCCCAAGCCAGGGAAGCCGGTATTCAAGCCGGCAACGATTCTCGAAGATCTGCGGCGGCGTGACTTTACCGCGAATGCGATGGCCATCTCGCTGAATGACGGTTCCTATGGTCTGCTGATGGACCCTCTGAACGGTGTGGCGGACATCGAAAACCGTGAGCTGCGGCTGGTGAGCAATTACGGGTTCATCGAGGAGCCGGTGCGGATGATCCGCGCAGTCCGGTTGGGCGCACGCCTGGGCTGGCACATGGACGAGAAGACCCAGGAGCGCTACGAGACCGGTAAGCGCGAAGACTACATTGCGGCGCTCGATGACTTTCATCGCGGATATGAGACGGAGGAGATCTTCCACGAGGAAGACCCCCTGCGGGTGCTGCGACGGTTGGAGAGCGAGGGCTGGATGAAGTACCTTGCCCCGTCGTTGACCGCGGCAAAGGCGAATGTTCCAGAGCTGGAGCGGCTGCGGGCAACGCAGACACAGTTGCAGTTGCGGGGAATCCATCCCGAGGGTTCGGTGGCGAATTTTCCGCTGTTGACCGCGAAGATGACACCCAAGGAAGTTGCGGCGCTGAAGCAGAGCTTTCCACGACAGGGTTTCGTGGCCGAAATCGAGGCATTGGAAGGCGAGGCGAAGGAGTTTGCCACGCAGTTTTCGGGCAAGGGAGCGGCGGCGCCTTCGCAGGCCTGGAAGCTGCTCTACTCGTCGAAGCCAGAGGCGATTCTGTGGACGGCACATACGGCAAAGAGCCCGGCGGTGCAGGCGAAGTTCAAGAGCTTCTATACGGAATGGCCGCAGGCGAAGCAGCAGCTGCCCTACACGCTGATGCAGGAGATGCGGATCGTTCCGGGTGTGCCTCACTACGAGGAGCTGCTGGACAAGCTGTTCTTTGAACTGATGGATTCGAAGCTGGGCACGGTGGAAGAGATGAAGGCGTATCTGGAGCCTTATTCTCCTCCGGCTCCGCCGCCTCCGGTGCATCTGCGACGGGCGCGCGTGGCGAAGAAGGACGCGAAACCAGCGAAGAGCCGGAAGAAGGCCGCTGCTGCGGTCGAGGAAGGTGCTGAGGCGGAGGCTGTGGAGGTTTCGGCTGAGACGCCGGTGGCTGCGGCCAAGCCGGTGAAGGCGGCTGCTCCAGCGAAGGTTGCTCCTGCAAAGGGGGCTGCGCCGGCGAAGGTGGCGGCGAAGCATGTTGCTGCGCCGGCTAAGAAGGCAGTAGTGCCGGCAAAGAAGGCCGCTCCGGTGAAGAAGGCTGTGGCCAAGGCTCCGGCGAAGAAGGTTGTGGCGAAGAAAGCTGCTGCCCCGGTGAAGAAGCCTGTTGCTAAAAAGGCGGTGGTCAAGGCTGTTCCCCACAAGGCTCCTGCCAAGGTTGCGGCTAAGAAGGCTCCGGTGAAGGGGAAACCGGCCAAGGCTCCGGCTAAGAAGGCTGTCCCGGCTAAAAAGAAGCGGTAGTTACTTTTTGATGGAAGAAGAGGCGACCTGAGCTAGACTTGGGTCGCCTTTTTTGCGGCGTCGAGCAAAGGCGAAATACAGGGGTCTCTCCACTGCGCTTCGCTCCGGTCGAGATGACGGAGGTTGATGCGGTCAAACGAAGGGCAGGTTTCTCCGCTTCGCTGCGGAATGACAAACAAAAAGGGACGGTGCTGCTTTCGCGCTATCGCGCATCTGAATGGTGTGGAGGAATCTGCGATGGTGGTTGCGGTTTTGCTGGGGTCGGTGCGGTCGGAGCGGATGGGGATTCGTGCGGCGAAGTGGGCGGTGGCTGAGCTGGAGAAGCGTGGGCATGAGGCGGTGCTGGTCGATGCCGCGGAGTTGAAGCTGCCGCTGCTGGACAAGATGTGGAAAGAGATTAAGAAGGATCCTCCTGCAAAATATGCCGAGCTGTATGAGAAGCTGGCTCCGCTGGCGAAGCTGTATGCGCGGGCGGATGGGTTTTGCATCGTCAACGCGGAGTACAACCACAGCATTTCGCCGGGAATGACAAACCTGATCGACTATTTTCTGGAGGAGTATTTCTTTCGGCCATCGGCGATTGTCTGCTATTCGGCGACGGCGTTTGGCGGGGTGCGGGCGGCGATGCAGTTGCGGGCTTTGCTGGCGGAGACGGGGATGCCGTCGATTCCTTCGGTGCAGCCGATTCCCAGGATTGGCGATGCTTTGAGCGAGGATGGTGTGGCTTTGACGCAGGAACTCGCGGAGAAGAGTGGGAAGTTTTTCGATGAGTTCGAGTGGTATATGCGGGCGATGAAGCGGGAGCGGGAGAAGGGCTTGCCTTATTGACGCTATTTGGCGTGGAGGGGGAAGACACGACCACGGATTGCGCGGAGAAGAACGGATAAGAACAAAGCGGGAGCAAAAGCGCCTCCGATGGTGATGGATACCCGGACGAAACGCAGATCCTCCGCCTGCGGCGAAGGATGACAAGGCTTTGGCGCAGCGCGGATGACAAGGTTTGGTGCGGCGAAGGCGATCAGATCGAATTTGCTGTTGGCAGGGAGGGAGTCAAACGCAGATTCCCTTCGGGAATGACAACCAGGAGATACGACCGACTCGACGCGAACTGCTACTTGGCTCTAGCTTTGGCGTTTGAGCAGGACGAGGGTGGCGATGAAGAGGCCGCACCCGGCGCCTGCCATGAGGATGATGGCGTGGCGGTAGGCGGTGCGGGTGGCGGGTGGGGTGGCGGCGGTGTTGTCGCGGCATTGAGTGCAGCCCTGGGCGAGGGCTGGGGCGGCGCTTAGAAGCGCGAAGAGCAGCGACGCGGCGAGGACAGTGCGCTTCATCGTCTTCATTGGAAGAAGACTAACAGGGTGAAGAGGAAAAGCCAGAAGATGCCCATGGAGTGCCAGTACCAGGCAGCGCAATCGACCATGATCTGGCGGGATTCGAGTGAGCGCGAGGCGTAGAGGCCGATCAGCGCGGCGGAGAGGCCGAAGATGCCGAGGATAAGGTGGATTCCGTGGACGCCGGTAATCAGGTAGAAGAAGTGGCTGCTGGGGTTGGAGAGGAAAAAGACGTGTTGGAGGGCCAACTGGGTCCAGGCGACCCACTGGCCGATGAGAAAGACGATGCCCAGAATTACTGTGGCGGCGACCCAGGGGATGGCACCGCGGGTGATGGGTTTGCCCAGGCCGAGCCACTCGTCCATGACGTCGACCTCGTGGAACATGCGGCGGCGGGCCGCCTCCATGGTGATGGAGCTGAGGATGAGAACGGCGGTGTTGAGCCAGAGGATGGGCGGAATGAGGGTCGGTGACCACTCGTTGACGTAGTTGTTGTAGGCGTCGAAGTGGCCGGTGGACTGGCTGACGAAGAAGGTGCTGACGATGGCGACGAAGAACATCAGGTCGCTGGCGAGGGCGAAGAAGATGCCCATGCGGTAGCGGACGAGACGCTCGCGCGGGCCGCGATTCCCGTTGGGGCGGTCGTTCCAGTTGTCGTTATCGCCACCGCCACCGGTGCGCTTGTCGGTTGGCGGCCTGCGGCCTGAACCGTGGTCGTGGTCTTCGAGGTGTCGCTTCGGTTTTGGTTCGGTACTGGTCGGCGTGATGGTTGTCGGCATGGCGCCCTTTCATGGCACGCACTGGCTACAGCTTACTCCGGTTTGATGTTTGAGATTGTATCGGTGCTCCACTGGGGAAGGATTAATTCTCCCTCGGCGGTGGACTGGTATTCGCATGGCTGGCGATAGACGGCGATCTGTACTTCAGACGCTTCAGGAGGAGCGTTGGGGTGCAGCGCCGGGTGCCATTCGAGCGTGGTGGCCTGCCAGGGATTTGGCGGGGCTGTTTTGCCGCGGAGGAGGGTGTGGATCAGGTTGGCGAAGAAGAGGAGTTGCGACGTGGCAAGGAAGATTGCCGACCAGGTGATGAAGCGGTTAAGGGGCAGGGTTCCGGCGAGGAGATGTCCGGCGGCGTTGGGCACTCCTATGAGCTGGGCGTAGTGGCGGGGCTCGCCCATGAGACCGGTGAGGTGCATGGGGAGGAAGGTGGCGTAGGCTCCGACGAGAGTTGTCCAGAAGTGGAGGCGGCCGAGGCGTTCGGACATCAGGCGGCCCGGTCTTCCGCTGTGGGCGGTCATCAGGGGGAACCAGTAGTAGGTAGCGGCGAAGAGGCCGAAGATTGCGGCCATCGCCATGATGAGGTGGAAGTGGGCGACGACGAAGAAGGTGTTGTGCAGGTACTCGTCGAGGATGGGTTGGGCGAGGATGGGGCCGGTGAGGCCTCCGGTGATGAAGAGGGAGACGAAGCCGAGCGAGAAGAGCATGGCCGTGGTGTAGCGCGGGCGGCTGCGCCAGACGGTTGTGAGCCAGCTTAGGACCTTGGCGGAGGCGGGGAGGGCGATGGCCATGGTGGAGACGGAAAAGGCAGAGGCGGCGAAGGGGTTGAGCCCGGCGACGAACATGTGGTGTCCCCAGAGCAGGATGCCGAGGAAGCCGATGAGGAGGGTGGTGAAGATCATCGTCCGGTAGGCGAAGACGCGGCGGTGGCTGAAGTTGGCCAACAGCATCGAGGTCAGGCCGAGACCGGGGAGGATGGCGATGTAGACCTCGGGGTGTCCGAAGAACCAGAAGAGATGCAGCCAGAGCAGAGGGGAGCCGTTGCCGGGGTGGGTGGCGGCGTGGAGGGTGCCGCTGACGAGGTCTCCGGCGGGGATGAAGAAGCTGGTTCCGGCGTGGCGGTCGCAGAAGAGCAGTAGAAGCGCGGCGAGAAGGACGGAGAAGGCGATGATGCTGAGCAGAGCGGCGGTGAACCAGCCCCAGACGGTGAGTGGGATTCGCTCCCAGGTCATGCCTTCGCAGCGGAACTTGATGATGGTGACCAGCGTGTTGATCGCGCCGATGGTTGAGGCGATGGCGAAGACGGCGATGCTGGCGAGCCAGAGGTCCATGCCGAGGCCTTGGCCGGGACCGGCGCTGGGAACAGCGCTGAAGGGTGGATAGGCTGTCCAGCCGGAGATGGCGCTGCCACCGGGGACGAAGGTGGAGCTGAGCAGGATGAGGAGTGCGAGCGCTGTCAGCCAGAAGCTGAGGGCGTTGGCGACGGGGAAGGCCATGCGGCGAGCGCCGATCTGGGCGGGGAGGATGAGGTTTCCGAAGCCGGATTGCGGTGCGGTCGTGAGCACGAAGAAGAGCATGATGGTGCCATGAATGGTGACCAGTGCGAGATAGTCTTCGGGCAGGATGGGGCCGTGGAAGGGAACAATGCGGTCGGGCCAGACGAGGTGGATGCGCATCAGCAGCGAGAGCAGTGTGCCGATGGTGACGGAGACCAGCGCGAGGATGAGGTACTGGATTCCGATGATGCGGTGGTCGGTGGTGAAGAGGCGGCGGCGCTTCGCTGGTAGTTTGGTGAGATTCATGGCTGCACCGCCTTTTCTTTCGCGGCGAGCCATGCGGCGAACTGGTCGGGCGGAAGGACGCGCAGGTTGGCGTTCATGCGGTAGTGGCCGAGGCCGCAGACCTGGGTGCAGAGGATGGCGTAGGTTCCGGGGACCTTTGGCGTGAAGTGGATGTGGATGGTCATGCCGGGAACGGCGTTTTGCTTGAGCCGCATCACGGGGACGGAGAAGCCGTGAATGACGTCGAGCGAGTTGATGCGGAGGTCGATCTGGCGGTTCGCGGGCAGGACGAGTTCGGAGGTGACGATGTCGTCCGCGCCGTGACCGTCGGCTGGGTCGATGCCGAGTGGATTGCCGGATGGGGCGTCTACGAGTTCGGGCTTCGTGACGCCGAAGGTGTAGTCGGTTCCGGGATAGCGGAAGTACCAGGCGAATTGCTGGCCGACTACCTGAACTTGCAGCGCGGTGGGTTCGGGGCCGGTGTAGCGGGAGTCGGCCCAGAGGCGTTCGGCGCGGAGGGTGAGGAAGGCGAAGAGGATGGCGAGGGCTGCCAATGGGAGATATTCGATTCGCCAGCTTTTAGATTCGGGGCGGCGGCGGGCGGCTAGTCCGATGAGGAGGATTAGGTGGGCGAGGGCGGCGAGGCCGAGGATGATCCAGAGGTTCAGCAGGAGATGATGGTCGAGGGCAGGACCGTGCGCGCTGGCGTCGAATGGGAGTCTCCACGTTGCCAGCGAAAGAGCGTGCAGGCCGGACTGAATGGAGGCAGAGGTCACAGTTAAGGATAGCGCGTTCGCATTCTGCCATTGCCCGGATGAAACGAAGGATGGCGCGAATGTTAAGCTGAAGATCAATGAACCTGAAGATTGCAGCGATTCGTTCGGGCACCGACCCGGTGGGCAAGTTGCCGACGGGCGCATTTCATCGCTGGTTGGATACTCCGCTGAATTGCCCCAAGTGCGATGTGACTTACAACCTCGTGGTCGATTGGGACCAGGCTGCCGATCGGTGGTTTCCCGAAAGCTCGCGGCCGCTGATTACGCTTCTGCGCAAGGCTGTTTTTATGGGGCATAGTACAGACCATCGGGTGACGCACTTTGAGACGGAAGGCGTTATTGTGAAGAGCTTTGTTGTGGAGACTAAGGCAGCTTTGCCGGATCAAACTCTTTGAGACCCTACCTCAGGGCTAAAGCCCCTTAAAAGACAGAGCGCTTATGGCACGGCTGAAGCCGTGCCCTTAAGCGAAGCAATGTTTTGTGCAACCTGTGAAGGCGTGGTCCTTTAAGACTAGGACCTGAGCGGAGATTTTCCTAAGCCTGGGCGGTTGTTTGATCGTGGCGCTTGCTGGTGAGGATGTAGTAGATCACCGGGGTGACGATCAGGCTTAGAAGGACCGACAGTAAAAGGCCGCCGATGACGGCGATGGCCAGCGGCTGGAGCATCTGTGAGCCTGCACCGAGGGCGAAGGCCAGCGGCAGCATACCGCAGATTGCGGCGATGGCGGTCATGATGATGGGACGAAGCCGTCGCTGGGCGGCGTGGAGCATGGCGTCGCGCGCATTGATGCCAGTGGCGCGCGCCTTCTCGTCGGCATCGAGAAGCAGGATGCCGTTCTTGGCCACGATTCCGATGACCATGATGAGCCCCATGAAGCTGGCAACGTTGAAGATGGTGCCGGTGATGAGCAGGGCGACGACGACACCGGTGATCGAGAGGATAGAGCTGGTGAGGATGGCGATGGGGGCAGAGAAGTTGCGGAATTCTGCGAGGAGAACACCGAAGACAAGGGCGAGCGCGAGGATGAGGACGCGAGCGAGATCGTGGAAGGACTTCTGCTGCTCCTGATAGGTGCCTCCGTACTCGACGCGGACGCTGGCTGGGATATTGAGGTTGGCGACGGCTTGTTTGACCTGCACCATCGCGCCGCCGAGGTTGGAGCCTTCAAGGCGTCCGCTGACGGTGACGAGCCGCTGCAGGTTCTCTCTGAGGATTTCGTTCTGAGGGGGGAGGGCTTCGACCTTCGCCATTGAGCCGAGGGTTGCGGTGTGGCCGGTGCTGCTGTTGAAGACCGTGTTCTCGATGGCATCGAGCGAGGCGCGGTTGGCGTCGGGAAGCCGGACGCGGATGGTGTAGGGGCGGCCATTGAGAATGATCGGATTCGTGGTGGGCAGACCATCGAGGATGGAGGTGGCGTCTTCGGCGACTTCGGTGGGCGTGAAGCCGAGACGTCCGGCGACGACGGGATCGATTTGAAAGTTAGTGGCTGGACCGCTGATGGTGTTGTCGACACCATTTTGGATATCGACAACGCCTGGGATCTTGCCTATGGCGTCGGCCACACGGGGGGCGAGTTGGTTGAGAAGCGTTGTGTCGGAGGAAAAGAGTTTAATCTGTATCGGCTCGGGTGAGTTGGAGAGATCGCCGATCATGTCCTGAAGGACCTGCGTGAACTCGACGTCTAGCTGAGGCACGCTGGTTTTGATCTGCTGGCGGACGTCGGCCATGATTTCGTCGATGCTGCGCGAGCGCTTTGATTTCAGACGGACGGTGAAGTCTCCTGTATTGGCTTCGGTAACGGGAGCCAATCCCATCTGCATGCCGGTGCGGCGGGATGTGATTTCGACTTCGGGCGTGTTGTGCAGTATCTGCTCGACCTGAAGGAGAACCTTGTTGGTCTCCACAAGGGAACTGCCGGCGGGCATGAGGTAGTCAAGGACGAAGGCGCCTTCATCCATTGCGGGGAGGAGGTCGGAGCCGAGAGCGTTGTAGCCAAAGTATGCACCGACAACAAGCAGGACGCAGATACCGGCGAGGGCGAGCGGACGAGACAATGCCCAGGAGAGGGACCGCTCGTGAGCGTGGAGGATGCGGCGCATGAGGGGGCCGTTCTCTTCGTGGCTCTCGAGTGGCGATGTGTGCTCGGAGGGCGGATCGGCAAGTACTGTTGCGGAATCCGGAGCTGGGTCGGCGACGGTCTTTTTAGATTTGCGAAGAATGGTGAGCGAGAGGGCAGGTGTCCAACTGAGCGCGAGCGCGAGCGAGGTGAGCAGGGCCGCCGTCATGGTGACGGCAAGCGCGCGGAAGAAGCTGCCTGTAACTCCTGTGACTGAGATGAGCGGGAGGAAGACGACGACCGGAGTGAGCGTGGAGAAGACGAGCGGGGTGGAGAGTTCGTGCAGGGCTTTTCGGACGGCGGTGATGCGCGTTTCGCCGGAGTCGCGATGGACGACGATGCCCTCGACAACAACGATGGCGTCATCGATGACAAGGCCGATGGCTGCGGCGAGGCCGCCGAGGGTCATCAGGTTGAAGCTTTGTCCGATGATCCAGAGAAAAAGGATTGTGACTGCGACGGTGACAGGAATGACGAGACCAGCGATGAGTGAGGAGGTCCAGTCGCGAAGGAAGAGGAAGAGGACGACGCAGGCGAGAAAGAGACCGATGAGGATGGCGTCGCGGACGCTGGCGATGCTTTCGCGAACGAGTTCGGATTGGTCGTAGAAGGGTTCCAGTTTGACGCCGGGCGGAAGGACCGACTTGAGCGAATCGATCTTTGCGGCGATGGCATTGGCTACGGAGACAGTGTTGCTGTCCGGTTGGCGCGCGATGTTGAGGAGAACGGAGGGCTTACCATCCGCCGTGACCATCGTGTAGACGGGCATGGTTGACGGCTCGACGGTGGCGACATCGGAGACGCGGACGGGGGCGCCCCCGGTGGTGGTTTTGACGACGAGGTTGCCTAGTTCGGAGGCGTCGTGTGCCTGCGCCCCGACGAGCCCGAGAATGAGTTTGTGGTCGGCTTCGTACAGGCCGGGCGAATCGATGATGTTGGAAGCCTGGACGGCATTGACGAGGTCGAGAAGCGTGACGCCGGCGGTCTGGAGGCGGGCGAGATTGGGAGTGATCTGGAACTCGGGGACCTGTCCGCCCTGAACGACGACCGTGCTGACGCCGAGGACGCGGTTCAAGGGTGGCTTCAGATCGTAGGTTGCGATCTCCCAGAGACGCGTCTGCGAGACGGTGTCTTTGCCACGGTTTTCGGCGGTGAGCGCGTAGCCAAGGATGGGGAAGGTGGCGAAGGTGAGGCGGTTGGTCGTGATGCGTGCTGTGGGGGGCAACGCCTGCTGCACCTTGGCGAGCGCCGCATCGGTGAGCTGGAGTGTGCGGTACATATCGACGTTCCAGTCGAAGAAGAGACTGATCTCGGCTGACCCGCGGCTGGTTGTGCTGCGTACCGTGAGCAGGCCGGGGACGCTGTTGATGGCATCCTCAATCGGCTTGGTGATGGTGACCTGCATCTGCTCGACTGGCATGACGCCGTTGTCGATGCCGATGACCACACGGGGAAAGTTGGTCATCGGGAAGACGGAGATCGGCACCTGAAACGCGGCGTAAACCCCGGCGAAGGTCAGGACGATGAGGAAGAAGAAGATTGGCTTGGCGGCGCGCGAGAGCCAGAAAGATTCGGCGGCCGAAGTTTGCTTTTCGGGCGCAGTCATCAGTCGTCACCGCCCTTGGTTTTAGGAGCAGCGCTCTCGGCGGGCGGTTTGCCGATCTTTACTTTGGTGCCATCGTCCATGGCATAGGCACCAGCGGTGATGACCATATCGGAGGCAGTGACGCCACTGAGTATTTGAACGTTTTCAGGAGTCTGGATGCCCAGCGCAACAGCCTGATGATGGGCGGTGCTGTCCGGTCCGATGACCATGACGGATTTTGAAGAGCCGTCCTGCGCGGTCTGGACGGCTTCGGCGGGAATGAGAAGCGCATTGGTCGCGGTGCGGCCAGTAATGGTGGTATGCACCGGGGTTCCCGCTTTGAAGCGGCCCTTCGGATTCTCAAGTCGCAGCCATACTTCGACGGTGGTGCTGCCGGGATCGAGGGCTGGACTTATGAGCGAGACCTTGGCCGGGACTGGCTCGGTGACGCCGGGAATGGTGATGGTGGCGGCCGCGCCGAGTGAGAGCTGCTGCGCCTGCATCTGCGAGATGTGCAGTTTGGCAAGCAGAGCAGAGGTATCCATGACAGTAACGACGGCTGCGCCTGCGGGTGCGGTCTCTCCGGCGAACAGAGAGCGGTCGGTGACCACGCCGTTGATGGGGCTGCGGATCTCGGTGTAACTCAACTGGGCCTCTGCGCCGAGATATTTTCCTTTGGCAGAAGTAAGCTGGCCTTGGGCGCTCTCGAGAGCAGCCTTGCCCGCAACCTGTTGAATTGCATCGAGGCTTTGCCTGGCGATGTCGTAGGCTGCCTGCGCCTGAACAAGCGCGGCCTTCGCGGTATCTAGGTCGCGGCCGGGAATCGCGCCCTGAGCGAAGAGCTGCGAACGTCCATTGACGATGCTCTGGTTCAGATCGAGATTAGCCTTGGCCTGTGCGAGGTCCGTTTGCGCCTTGATAAGATTTGCCGGAACCTGCGCACGCGTCTCAGTTGCATAAGCGCCCTGCGCAGCTGTATAGCTTCCCTTGTTATCGAGCGCCGCGGCTTGCAGGTCGCTGTTCTCCAGCGTAACCAGAAGCTGTCCGGCTTTTACGTGAGAGCCGCGCTGAACGTAGAACTTCTTTACAGGAGCGGTGATCTTCGGCGAGATGGCGGCCTGTGCCAGCGGCGCGAGCGTAGCATCTGCGGTGATCTGCTCGGAGATGGTGCCCTGCGATGGATGAGCGGCCTGGACATATACCTCAGGCGTGGGCGGGGCCTCCGGCTTTGTGCAACCAAGGGGTAGAAAAAATACGATGGCGGAAGATGCAACTGCGTGCAGGGCCGATCGGACGGGGTGAGAGGGCTTCATGGTTTTAGATTGTTCCTGTCAGAAGCTGGAGATTGGCAAGCGAGATCTGGTAGCGGATCGTTCCGTCTTCGCGGGCTAGCTCTGCCGTGGTGAGCGAGTTCTCCGCATCGACAACTTCGAGCACCGTGGCCTCCCCGGCAGTGTAGCGAAGCCGGGTGAGCCGCAAGCTTTCGGCTGCGGTCTGGACACTGAGATTGAGCGATTCGAGCTGGCCGCGTGCGGTGACGGCTTCGGCGTAGAACTCATCGAGCTGCGCGATTAATTGGCGTTGTGTCGAGCTCAATACGACGCGAGCAGCGTGCTGAAGGATCTGACTCTGTTTGACCCTATGCTGTGTCGCAAACCAGTCCCAAACGGGAATGTCGAGCGTGGCGGTCGCTGAGTAGCCGAGGTTGCGAAAGCCCTCAGGGTTCCTGGTTGCGAACTGTGCCGCATCGATGCCGTAAGCGAAGTCGAGTGAAAGGTCAGGGAGATAAGCAGCGCGTGCAGCCGTCACTCCAAGATTGCTCTCATGCAGCGATGCCAGTGCGCTCTGCAATTCGGGATTGTGCTGCGCCGCGGCAGCCTCCACATCGGTGCGTGCGGGAAGCGGGGGCGTGGCCGCCATCGTCAGCGTATAGGGCGAACGCGGATCGGGAAAGAGCAGAACGCCCAGATCGAGCCGCGCTTTCTGCGCCTGAACAATAGCGTCGGCCAGATCGCGACTGCGCTGCTGCTGCTGAAGCTGCGCCTTCACTACGTCTGCGTGAGCACCTTCGCGTGCAGTCTCACGCTGCTCGGCCTGGGTGACGAAACCGTCGGCTTCGCTGGCGGCGCGTTGTGCGACCGCAACTTTGTTTTCCGTTGCAAGTGAAGTATAGAAGAGGCTAACTACGGTCGAGACCAGTCCTCGACGCGCAATTTCGAGGTTCGCGCTGGCGAGGGAGGCGGCCGCCGAGGCGCGCGCGAGAGCCGTAAATTGTTGCAACCCGATGGTCTCGCTCACCACTCCCTGACTGGTGTACTCATGAACGGCGTTGTTCGCAATAAAGCGTGGCGTGGGCACCGTGCCCGCGGGACCGACCGGTGTCAGCGCTCCCGTTCCCTGGGTGTATAGAAATTGATTGTGATAGATAACGCTGGGCAGCAATGCTGATCGCGCAATCGAGCGGTCAAGTTTACTGACTCCACTGGCTGCCATAGCCGCGGCAAAGTTCGGTTCGTTCGCCTTGGCGCGGCTGATCGCCTGGTCCAACGTAATCGCGGAGGCCGGGGCAGCGGCGCCAGCAGCCTGCACCTGCTGCGCCGAAGCGACAGCAGATGCGGATGCCAGACCAATACAGAGCAAAGCTTTTCCTGCTACAAAAATACGCATAGAAGCCAGAGATAACCTCATTAACGCCCGACGACAAGTACCGTGAAGCTTCCTGGCAGGATGGCAGGCCGTGGGCGAGGATTCGTTGCCGTGGCAGCAGGCTTGGGACCGAATTCAGCAGTCACAAGATAGATGCGGCCGGTGGCGGTATCAAGAGACATGGTACGCGCACCCTTCTGGGTGGCCACATTCTGCAGTACGGGAAAGGTATTTTTGCTCGCATCCACCACGGTCAGCGTGCCATCGCCATTCGACGCAAATGCCAGCTTATGGGCTGGGTCGTAGGCTGCTGCATCCGGACCATCACCAATCGCCGGGGTGGCGAGCACCTTGCCTGAGTTTGCATCGACAACGTTCATCGTTTTTCCATCGCAGACAGTGAAGAGCCGTCGACCGGCCTGGTCCATCGCCAGCCCGGAAGGGGATTCGCAGTTGGTGAGCGGCCATGTGGCGGTCAGCGTTTTCGTCTTTGCATCCAGCCGCACGATGGAGTTTTTGGTCTCAATATTGTCGAAGATTGTGCCTTTTCCGTCTGCAACTGGAAACTCCGGCTTGCCAGGAAGCGCGATCGTCGCAACGACCTTTCGCGTCGCCGTATCGATTACGGAGACATCGCTGCTGCGGCCATTGAACGCCCACACTGTTTTTGTAACCGGCTCAAACACAATTCCGTCGGGATTCGTGCCGACCGGAATTGAAGCCAGCGTCTTGAGACTTGCGCGGTCGAATACCACAACCGCTCCTGCGCGTCCGTCGCTGATGTAGCCGTACTTTCCGGCGTTGTCGAGTGCGACGCCATGAATGCCTTGCAGGCCCTGAATGTTGCCAACGACTTTACCCGAATTCGTGTCGAGAACTTCGACACGGGTTCCGTGAGTGACGTAGAGGCGATGCGCTCCGGCATCGGCGGTCAGATAGTCCCAGCCTCCGTCGCCTCCGACTGTCCATCGTGTCTGAACGCTGTAAGGCTTCTGCGCGCTTGCGGCCGACGGCGCCAGGAGCGCGCAGGCAAAAGACGCGGTGAGGGCGAGCTTTCCAAATTCCAAAATGCGGGAAACACTTCTCGATGTCATAAAAGCTCCAGGTGAACTCGGCGAAGTAATTCGCCGGCCATTTTTACTATCCCAGTCATACCTTAAGCGAGGATGAAGAAGGACCTATTTTCTTGCGTAGACAGATGGAGAGTGTCGTCTCCCTCAATTTTCCTCCAGAGGGAAGCGGACGGTGACGATGGCGCCCCGTCCCAATTCGCTGGTGATATCGATGCTTCCTCGCGCCTTGCTGACGATGGCCTTGCAGATGGCGAGGCCCAACCCGGTCCCTCCTGTCTTGCGGCTGCGCGAAGGATCGCTTCGATAGAAGCGGTCGAAGACGTGGGGAAGGACTTGCGGATCAATGCCGCTACCGTCATCCTCGACGCGAAGCTCCACGCTATGGCTGTGGGCCTGCACCGCCACCCGCACCTCTGCTCCTTCGACGCTATGTTGAAGGGCGTTGAGAATCAGATTGGAGCAGAGCAATTGAAGTTGTTCGGCAGCTACATCCACGATCGCCACTTCACTTTCAACGATCGAGATGCGCAGCCGCTTCTCCTGCGCCACCGTTGCAAGCTGCTCGGCAACGACTCCGACGCAATCGTTCAAATTCGTTGTATAGGAGACCGTCTTCGATTCGTCCTGACTTTCCACACGCGCCAGCGTGAGCATCTTGGCGACGATCTCTTCCATGCGCTCGCAATCCGCCTGGCATCGTTCGAGACCGGCCTCGTATTCGGTCGCTGTCCGGTGTTTCATCGTAAGCAGTTGCACCGAAGACTTGGCCACGGCAACTGCCGTCTTCAACTCGTGGGCGGCATCGCTTACAAACTGGTGTTGCTGCATGAATGAGCGTCTCAAGCCATCGAGCACAATCTCCAGCGCGCCGGTCAGCGGCGCAAGTTCTTTGATCTGCCGTGCTCGTTCGGAGGGGGCAAACTCCCACGAGTTGACCGAGACGACCGCCGCTGCCGCCGCCAGTTCCCGGAGCGGATCAAGGCCACGATTCAGCAGCCAGAACATCAATACACCGCTGATGGCCAGTAGCAAAAGGCTTGCGATCGCATAGAACTGCACCGCATCGGTGATGACGTCCCACACATGTTCAGTTTCCGATCCATAAACGACCGTGACATGCCTTGGAATCCCTCCACCCTTGTCACCGGGGTCGACGATGCGCACACCCTGCACCTGAATGGCCCGGTAGTGCTTTCCCTTGATCCTGATTTGGAAGAAGCCGTCGTTGTTAATTTTGAGAGTCTTGTCCCCAGGTCCATTCCAGTTGCCGGAGCGCCCCAGAATGCGCCCACTTGCATCGCGGACCTCGTAGATATCTTTGACCGGGAGGCTGTGCTCTGTCCCATCGAGCATCAGATTGTCCGCGGTATCTTCCGCATCCTGTACCGCGCCAAGCAGTGAGTAGGCGCGTCCGCGCAGCATGATGTCGAAGGCGTGAAACTGCGTGTGCCGTTCGTAGACGAGGGCCAGCCCGGTGAGCGCCACCGCGGACAGCAACTCGACCAGGAGCACAGCGATCACCAGCCTTCGCGTCAGCGAATACGGGCTCATTGGCTCTCCTGCTTGCCCACCATCATCCGGTAGCCGCGCCCGCGGAGCGTCTCGATGCTCGGCTGCTGAGTCGTAGCGTCGAGTTTTCTGCGCAGGTTCGATACATGAGCCTCAATCACGTTGGAGTGGTGCTCCCAGTTGTAGTCGTACAAATGCTCGAGCAGTTCCCGCTTGGAGACGATCACTCGGGGGCGATGAATAAGGTACTCGAGAATGCGGTACTCCATGGGCGAAAGATCGATGGGTCTGCCGGAACGATGCACCGTCTGTTCCACGGTGTTCAGCTCCAGATCGGAGAGCCGTAGCACGGGATCGGCGACGCCCTTGCCACGTCGAATCAAGGCCTTTGCCCGTGCTATCAACTCGCCCAGGTCGAAGGGCTTGCTTAGATAGTCGTCCGCGCCCGCATTCAGCAGCTCGACAATCGAGGTCGCTTCGCCTCTTGCCGTCAGAATCAGCACCGATGTGCGATCGCCCTTCGACCGTATTTTGCGGAGCAGGCCAAGGCCATCCAGCTTCGGCAGCATCAGGTCGAGCACAATCAGGTCATAGCACTGGTTGCCCGCAAGATCGAGACCGGTTAAGCCATCCTCCGCGCAGTCCACCGCGAATCCCGGCCCGTCGCGCAGCGCGGTGGCCACATTCTCCGCCAGCCGCCGCTCGTCTTCTATCAGCAATACCCGCATTTGAGCATCATTCCACCATCACAAGATTAAGCAAAGCTGAAGTGCCGCCTGCTTGCCGCATCTCACAAACTGTGAACCGCAGAGTCTTTAACTCCGTACACGTCTATGGCGTTTGTGGACACTCCACGGGCGCGATAGACTCGACTCGTTCGACCACAGGAGAATCATGCAAAACCGCATCCTCGGCACCACCATGCCCGTCCTCGAATTTTCTCTCGGCCCCAACGACGCCATCATCTCCGAGGCCGGGGAGCTTTCCTGGATGTCCGCCTCGATCCAGATGACCACCCACACCCAACATGCCGGCGGCGGCGGAATCTTTGGAGCGATACGTCGGGTCGCCGGCGGTGGCTCGCTCTTCATGACCGAGTACCGCGCCATTGGGGCAACCGGCGAGATCGCCTTCGCCACTCGCGTTCCCGGTCACATCCTTCCCGTCGACGTTGCCGCGGGCCACGAGTATATGATCCACCGCCACGGTTTTCTCTGCGCCACGCCGGAGATTGAACTGGGCGTGGGCTTTCAGCAATCTCTCGGAGCAGGTATCTTCGGCGGCGACGGCTTCCTTCTGCAAAAGGTGAGCGGGCAGGGTACGGCGTGGCTCGAACTTTCGGGCGAAGTCATTCTCAAAGATCTTGCCGCGGGTGAAACCCTGCGCGTTCATCCCGGCCACGTCGGGGCCTTCCAGTCCTGCGTCAGTTTTCAGATCCAACGCGTTCCCGGAATCAAGAACATGATCTTCGGCGGCGACGGTGTCTTCCTCGCCGCGCTTACCGGCCCGGGCAAGGTATGGTTGCAGACGCTGCCCATTTCGAAACTCGCTCACCAGATTATGGAATACATGCCTACACAGCGCACCGAACAGGCTGAAGGCGGCGTAGTCGGCGGCATTGTCGGGTCCATCCTCGGGGGCATGAGCAATCGCTAACAACCAGCTAGGATGCCTGTGTGGTCTCGTCTCGGACCATGCAGGCGTCTAGCGACCAGCCGTTATAGCGCAGCAGGAACAACAGCGCTGAATAGACGAGGGCGTAGTTCAATTGCGTTGCGGCCGCGGGCCAGTCCTGCGCCAGTGCCGATCCAAACGTCAGCACCATGATTAACAGACTTCCCGCGACCAATGCCGCACGAGTTCGCAGACCAATCAGCAGCAGTAATCCCAGAAGCGCTTCCATGGCGGGCAGGACCATGCCAAAATCCCATACGCTCCAGCCGGGAAGCGGTGAATGAGTGAACTGGCCCACCATGTGGGCTGCAAACTTGTCTGTCCCTGCGAGCATTCGGCTGACGCCATGCATCATCAGGTTCAAGCCCACCACCATCCGCAGCAGAGCATATGCCAGCCGCTGATCGCTGCTATCGAATGTAGTTCTCATCATTCCTCCATCGCGCAAAACAATCTATTCTGAATAAGATGCCACCTTTTCTCGAACTGACTCACGTGAACGTAGCGCGCGGCGACAACATGGTGCTCCACGACATCAATCTCAGCGTCAACACCGGGGAGCACATTGCCATTCTCGGTCCTAACGGCTGCGGAAAATCCACGCTTATCAAGACCATCACGTGTGAGTGCTACCCCATCGTCCAGCCGGAAACCAGGGTCAGCATCTTCGGCCGCGAGCGCTGGGACCTGACCGAACTCAAAAAGCGGCTCGGCGTGGTCTCGGCCGAACTTCCCGGCAAACCCACGCTGCATACGACGGGCCGCGACGCCGTGCTCACCGGCTTCTTCTCGAGTTCGACTCTCTGGCCTAATCTCACCGTTACGGCTGCCATGCGCGAGCGCGCAGACGAAGTTCTGGAACAGATCGATGCTATCAATCTCATCGACAAACCTGTGGGCGAGATGTCCGCCGGTCAGCAGCGCCGCATCATGATCGGCCGCGCCCTTGTTGGCTCCTCGCAGATGCTGTTGCTTGATGAGCCTTCCAATGCGCTCGATATCAGCGCGCAACGCGAGCTGCGTAACCTGCTGCGCAAGCTGGCCCAGCAGGGAACCGGCATTCTCCTCATCACCCATCACATCGCCGACATCATTCCCGAGATTGACCGTCTCCTTCTACTGCGCGAAGGCCGCATCATAGGCGACGGCCCGAAAGAGGAACTCCTCACTGCACCAAGACTCAGCGATCTATTTCGGACCGAGGTCCAGCTAACCCAAAGAGACGGCTTTCACCACGCATGGTAGGCAACGGAGGAACACCTCTTCTACTAACGTGCAGCGTCTAAACATTTGTTATGCTTAGCGCCACTTAACCCTTCCCATGGAGGTGCCGGTTGAACCGAAAGAGAAGAAGCGGACTGATGCACTGCATCGTCGTCCTTGCCCTCGTCCTCGCAGTTGGCATCTCGCACGCACAAAACACCGCCAGGATAAATAGAGTCAGCTTTACCGGCAGTGTGGGGCAAAGCAAAATTGGCTTGACACTGCTGGTTAACGGCGCAGGTGTCATCACTGGCGGACACTACTTCTACGCGAAAGACCTGAAGGACATTCCCCTCACAGCTGGAACCCAGAGTACAGGTATCGTCCTTTTCGAACCTGAGGGGGGTCAGTTTGCGCTGCGTTTCAAAGGCAACGGCAGCGAAGGTGGCAAACCGCTCGATTTCCACAACAGCGTCGGCATGGAAGGCCGATGGATGAAGAACGACAGCTCGTATCCGGTCGTGCTTCGAATGCAGCAAAGCTCCGAGGGCCTCGCTAATGCGCGCTGGTACGAGGGTGTCACCAGCGAAAGCGATGCTGCATTCGAGGCCAGGGTGCAGTGCTTTTACAAGGCCGTCCTCGCTGGAGATCGCGCAACTGCGGTCCGCTATATCGATTTTCCTTTACGCGTCAATCAAAATGGCAAGGGCCGCACGCTCCGGACCGCAGCCGAAGTTTCGGCTCAGTGGGACCTGATCTTCACTCCAGCCTGCATTGACGCATTCAAACAAGCCATGCCCCACGACATGTTCGTCCACAACGGGCAGGCCATGCTCGGCAACGGGGTCGCCTGGTTTGGAGCGAAGGGCGCTCAGGTTATCAATATCCCTTGAGAATCGTTCCGATCACGGGAGGGACAGCTTCGCCGCCTGGGCGAGGCTGAGATGTTGAGGGACGATGTGGATATCGGTGCGAGTGGTCTCCTGATCTCGCGTAATACTTTTCAGCAGAAGGATGCGACCGTCGACATGCACGCTGATGTGCACGCTCTTCCAATTCTGCGGGTCCACCTTCGCCCGTTCCAGTTCGAGTCGCCCTCCGCTGTTTACCTTGCCCAGAAGGCCGAACCCGAACTCCACCGGCTGCGTGATTGTGGCTTTCAGTTCACATAACCGCTCCTCCGGCTCCTTGACCGAGACCGTGCCTTCGAGGACGTGGATGATGCGCTCTTCATAAGTGGAAGGCTGAAAGGCGGGGTTGGGCCGAACGGAAAAACGAACGCAGCCATTTTCCTCCCCAGCAGGTGAGATGAGAAAAGCTCTGGGCATAATCTCCAACAGTTGTGTGGCTTTTACCTCGTCATCCGTATGGCCGAGATTCAGCTTGCGGAAGGCATCAGGGTGAGCAACGATGTCTTCGATACGATGCTCCTCCGCAACTGACTGGCCCGCGTCGAGGGGCCGGCCGTCCACTGCGAGCAGACGCCGAAGCACACCGTCGTCCGTCTCTACGACTTTTTCCTTCCAGATATGATTGCCCGTCCGAGTGGAGCGTTCATCCGCCAGATACGAGAAGTGCCGCTCCTGCGCGCGCGCGGCCTTTTCAGTGGCGGCCATCCGAGCCACGACATCGGTTTGCTGGGCGTTTGCAGGCACAGATGCCAAAGGAAGACCTAGGATGCCAATTGTGCTCCACCGCACATACCGCAGCACCAGACGAACTACGCGACATCGTTGAGATTCGGGTATAAATTTAGCCTTTCTTGCTACGCAGTTTTTACTGCATATCTCTACTTTTTGCACTACAACCTTTCATGATCGAGGATTTTGCTTAAGACTCGCTTAAGAAATCGCCATGGATCGAAGACAGGGTCGGCGTTAACGAGTGCCTGTTTTTGTTTAAAGCGCCACAACTCCCGCGGCTTTATAAATCTGCTGCATGTATTGCATGTCCCGCAGACCTTCTTCGCCCGGAGTCTTCGGCGTCTTGTTTTGTAGGATGCACTCGGTAAAGTGGTCGGCCTGCCGGGTGAACTGTTTCGGGTCGGGCTCGGTATTCGGCTCGTCCAGCACCGTTGCTGGAGTACCTCTTCCGCCGCTGCTATAGTTCGCTTGCAACCTCAGTCCCTCGTAGCCGAACGAGCCAACCTCCAGCCATCCCTTCGAGCCATACACGCGGTAATAGCTGCGCATGTTCGCGCCATAGGTCGTGCAGCAACTGGCCAGCGCGCCTGACGGAAATTTTGTCGTCCAGGTAGTATTCTCCTCCACCGTGTCGAAGCGGCCATCGTGGTCGATGGTCGATACCGATGCGGTAAAGCTCTCGGGCTCCTCGCCGGTCAGATACCGCGTGGCGTTGAGGCTGTAGATGCCGACATCGAGCATCGGGCCGCCGCCGCTCATCGCTTTGTTCAATCTCCACTCGCCAAGATTCTCATAGAATCCGTTCGCGCTTTCTATCACCTGAACCTTGCCCAGTGCCCCTTGGCGGATGAGTTCGATTGCGCGAAGGTTGGTTGGCTCGTAGTGCAGGCGGTAGGCGATCATCAGCTTCACATTCGCCGCCTTGCACGCCGCAATCATCGCCTCCGCATCGCTTACGCTGGTCGACATCGGCTTCTCGCAGAGGACATGCTTGCCGGCCTTCGCCGAGCGGATGGTGTACTCGGCATGCATACTGTTGGGCAGCGCTACATACACCGCGTCGATGCTCTTGTTATCGCGCATCCGGTCCATGTCTTCGTAGCTATAGATTGAGCTCTTGGGTACGCCGAGCCGCGCTGCGAACTTCTCTGCTTTGTCCCGATGTCCGCTCACCAGCCCGGTAATCTGCGACGTGGACGAGCCCTGCACACCACCGATAAAGTGGTTCGCAATACGTCCCAGACCGATGACGCAATAGCCGACCTTGCGGTTCGCATCCTGCGCCTCTGAGCTTGCCGATGGCAAAACCTGTGCCGCCAGCCCCATCGCACCTAACTTCGAAAACTCACGCCGCGAAAGCCTCATGGATACCTCTCCTGTACATTGTTGCCAGCTAAACAGATTTAGAGAATCCTATACTGCTCCAGCAAAACAGCAAAAGCCCCAGATCGCTCTGGGGCTTTGCTCGCTCAAAAAGCAGCGGTTTTTAGTACATGCCGTCCATGCCGCCGCCGCCGCCGTGTCCGCCGCCCGCCGCTTCCTTCTTTTCAGGAATTTCGGCGATCATGGCCTCGGTGGTCAGCATCAACCCGGCGATGGAAGCCGCGTTCTGCAGGGCAGTGCGCGTCACCTTCGTAGGATCGATGACGCCAGCCTTCACCAGGTCCTCGTAGGCGTTCGTTCCGGCGTTGTAGCCGAAGTTGTTCTCCTTCGACTCGTGGATCTTGCCGATGACCACAGCGCCCTCTTCGCCAGCGTTCGAGACGATCATGCGCAATGGCTCCTCAATCGCACGGCGGATGATCGATGCACCGATCTTCTCGTCGCCTTCGAGGCTCTTGATGACATCCTCGACAGCCTTGGTGCAGCGAATCAACGCCACGCCGCCGCCCGGGACGATGCCTTCCTCAACTGCCGCGCGGGTTGCATGCATCGCATCCTCGACGCGGGCCTTCTTTTCCTTCATCTCGGTCTCGGTAGCCGCGCCGACCTTGATGACTGCAACGCCGCCAACCAGCTTGGCCAGGCGCTCCTGCAGCTTCTCGCGGTCGTAGTCCGAGGTGGTCTTCTCGATCTGGGCGCGAATTTCCTTCACGCGGCCTTCGAGCTTGCTACCCTCACCGCCGCCATCGACGATGGTGGTGTTGTCCTTGTCGATGGTTACGCGCTTGGCGGTGCCGAGGTCTTCGATCTTCACGCCTTCGAGCTTAATGCCGAGATCCTCTGTGACAGCCTTGCCGCCGGTCAGGACAGCGATGTCCTCAAGCATGGCCTTGCGGCGATCGCCAAAGCCAGGGGCCTTGACCGCAGCCACGTTCAGCGTGCCACGCAGCTTGTTGACGACGAGAGTTGCGAGCGCCTCACCATCCACGTCCTCAGCAATGATGACGAGGGGCTTGGCGGTGCGGGCAATCTGCTCGAGCAGGGGCAGCAGGTCCTTCATCGATGAGATCTTCTTCTCGTAGATCAGGATGTAGGGGTTCTCGAGTGAGACTTCCATGCGCTCTGCATCGGTGACGAAGTAGGGCGAGAGGTAGCCGCGATCGAACTGCATGCCTTCCACAGTCTCAAGCTGTGTCTCCATGGTGCGCGACTCTTCGACGGTGATGACGCCGTCCTTGCCGACCGTCTTCATCGCGGCGGCGATGATCTCGCCGATCTGCGAATCAGAGTTGGCAGAGATGGTGCCGACCTGGGCAATCATGTCGCCCGAAACCGGCTTCGACAGCTTGCTCAGAGCGCCGCCCTGGGGAACGCCGTTCTCATCGCGCTTACCGATGATGGCCTCGACAGCCTTATCGATGCCGCGCTTCAGCGCCATCGGGTTTGCACCGGCGGCAACCGTCTTGACGCCCTCGCGGTAGATGGCCTGGGCCAGAACCGTGGCGGTCGTGGTGCCGTCGCCGGCGACGTCCGAGGTCTTCGAAGCGACTTCGCGGACCATCTGCGCGCCCATGTTCTCGAGCGAATCCTTCAGCTCGATCTCCTTGGCTACGGTGACGCCGTCCTTGGTGATCGTCGGCGAACCGAACTTCTTCTCGATTACGACGTTCCGTCCCTTGGGACCGAGCGTTACCTTTACTGCGTCGGCGAGAATATTGACGCCACGCAGGATAGCCTGACGTGAATCTTCTCCATGCAGAATCTGTTTTGCCATTGTGTTGCTCCTGTTACCGGCTCATGCCGGTGAAAGTGTTTGAATGAGGCGCCCGAAGCGCCGATTAGGCGGCCAGCCGCGGTATACGGCACGAAGTGCGTGCTTACTTCTTGAGGATGCCGAGGACTTCTTCTTCACGCATGATGAGCAGCTCTTCACCGTCCAGCTTGATCTCCGTGCCGGAGTATTTGCCGAACAGGATGCTGTCGCCAGCCTTCACGTCGAGCGGGAACACCTTGCCTTCGTCGTTGGACTTGCCCTTGCCGACGGCGATTACTTCACCCTGCTGCGGCTTCTCTTTTGCGGAGTCCGGAATGATGATGCCGCCACGAATGCTTTCGCCCTCTTCGACGCGGCGGACCAGAATACGGTCGTGCAGCGGTGTAAATGATGTCGTTGACATTGCTTACATCTCCTTGGTGCAAATTTAGTTGCGATTGGGCGAACAGTGGGACCGTCCGCGGTTGCATTGCGCGAAGCCCGCCGGAAACTTACACCAAGGGCATCGCGGAAATTAGGTGGAATGGGCCCGTTGGCAGGGGAGCGCGAAGCTCGTTAGCACTCAAGCCTTCCGATTGCTAACATAGGCCAGTTAGTCCACGTCTGTCAACCCATCGCTGTGAAATATGAGTGAAAGTCACGCAAGGTTCGCGACAGCCCGGCGGGTATGGTCGGAGTTCGCTGTTCAGTCGTAGAATAGCGCTATGTCGTCACGCCGCACGGTAGGTTCTTCCTTCGTCTTCGCCCTCTGCATCGCGCTTTTAGCCCTCACCCCGGCGTTCGGCCAGTATCGTGGCCGAAAGTACAAGGCTCCGCCTCCGACTGCCCACATCGAGGTGCAGGTGATCAAGAAGTACAACGGCAAGCCGATTCCCAATGCGGCGGTCGTCTTTAATCCTTCGAAAGATGGCAAGGATCTGGGAAATCTCGAGGTCAAGACTGATCCCGAAGGCAAGGCCGTCATTGATGTGGTTCCGATCGGCAGCACGGTCCGCTTGCAGGTGATTGCCGATGGGTTCTCCACCTATGGGCAGGATTTTCTCATCGACCAGCCTACGAAGCAGATTGGCGTCTCCATGCTGCGTCCTCAGGCGCAGGTCTCGGCCTATCAGGACAATCTGGGCAAGCCTTCGGAACGCAAGCCGGGTGTTCAGGAGCCAATACGTCCCACCTCCCCCACTCCGACGACTACGCCTACACAGACCGCTCCAGCGCCGCAACTCTAACCCATGACAAACGTGGATAGGTCGCTGGCGGGAAAGACAGTGTTGGTTACCGGCGCGGCCAAACGTATCGGCCGCGCCATCGCGCTTACGCTCGCAGAGAGTGGCGCGAACGTTGCTATCACTTATCTCGGCTCCCAACTGGAGGCCGAGGCTACAGTGGCTTCGCTTGCGGAGCATGACGTCGATGCATTTGCTGTTCGCTGCGATCTTCGCGATCCAGAGAGCATCGAGCAGACCGTAACCGTCGTTGTCGAAGAGTTTGGAGCGCTCGATGTCCTGGTCAACAATGCTGGTCTGTTCCAGTCCGAGGCGCTGGAAAAGATCTCGGTTGAACAGTGGGATGGGATGTTTGCCACCAACACCCGCGCTCCTTTTCTGATGGCCAAAGCGGCCCATCCTTACCTGCGCGCTTCAAGGGGCCGCATCATCAATGTCGGGTCACTGGGCGGGTTGCATCCGTGGGCCACGCATGCCCACTACTGCACCTCGAAGGCCGCTTTGCACATGCTCTCGAAGACGATGGCCAAGGCCTGGGCGCCGGAGATCAGCGTCAATTGCATCGCACCCGGCATGATCGTTCAAGGGGAAGTGGAGGAGGCGTATGAGCACTTCGCGCGCAAGACTCCCATGCAACGCAATGGAACTGCCGGAGACGTCGCCGCTGCGGCGAGGTTCTTCGCCACGGCACCCCATTTCATTACCGGGCAGCTTCTGGCTGTCGATGGTGGTTTGGGTCTCTAAATCTCAGGAAACGACAGATAGAGTCGCAAACAACGTCAGCTGAGGCGCTCTCTCATCCTCTGCCACCAGCTCTTCTCTTTGTATTCGACGTAGAGATTGAGCGGTTCCAACTGCGGTGGCATCGGTTTTCCCATAAACGCCGCGAGCGGATTCGAGATGCATAGGAGATGGGCGTAGTCGGGGCCGTACTTCTTGGCGACTGCCTCAAATGCATCCCGCATCTGTGGAGGGCGCGAGGTTGTATTGTGAGCGTCGGTGGCAAGGAAGTGCACCCAACGGTTGGCCAGCAGCTCGTGGGCCATCTTCTGGGCTCGTTTACCCATGCGGCCTGTAACTGAACCGGCGGTGACCTGGATGAGCATGCCACCGCGCAGCCAGTCCAGAAGGCGGGACTGGTCGGTTTGCAGGGTCCGGTTGCGCTCGGGGTGCGTCAGGATCGGCGTCAGGCCAGCGATCTGCATCTGGTAGAAGACCTCAGTCAGGCCAGTCGGCACGCCGTAATCAGGAAGCTCGACGAGCAGGTAGCCGAGGCCATTGATGCTGTAACGCGCTGGATCAGACTGGGCCTGTTCGATATTTTCGTACGACATGTGGAAGTCGCATCCGCGTCCTAGCTTCAGCGCGATCCGTTCGCTGTCGAGCAGGCGCTGTAACTCTGCAATCTGCGCGGAGACTGCCTCTGGCTCGTAGTCGTACTGAGCGTTCGAGTGAGGCGAGCAGACGACGTGCGTAATTCCATCCGCGACTGCCATCCTCGCCATGGCAAGCGAGGTTTCGACAGTTGATGCACCATCGTCGATGCCCCAGAGAAGATGATGGTGAATGTCAATCATGGCTCAGCTAGGTTATCACCGCGGCGGTAGGACAGAATTATTGTGCGGTCGCCAGAGACTGTGCCATGGACTGAAAGAGCAGTAACCCATCTGCAGAGCCCAGCAAAGTCTCGCTGGACCTGTCCGGGTGCGGCATCATGCCGAGGATGTTGCGGCCTTCGCTGAGCACGCCTGCGATGTTTTCGAGCGAGCCATTAGGATTCGCAGCGGCGGTAACCTCTCCGTCAGCTGTGGCGTAGCGGAAGGCGATGCGATCCTGCTGCTTCAGCGCTGCCAGAGTGTCAGCGTCGCAGAAGTAGTTGCCTTCCATGTGACCGATAGGCATCTGCAGCACCTGGCCCTTGCGGAGGCCGTGGGTAAAGGGGGAATCGGTTGTCTCTGTCCGCAGCCAAGTCTGCTTGCAGATATAGTTCTGGCTGGCGTTGCGCATGAGCGCGCCGGGCAACAGGCCCGCTTCGCAGAGGATCTGGAAACCGTTGCAGATGCCCATGACAAGGCCGCCATTTTTGGCGAAGCGGCTGACGGCCTGCATCACCGGAGCAAAGCGTGCGATGGCTCCGGTGCGGAGATAGTCGCCGTAGGCGAAGCCGCCGGGGACGAGGATCGCATCGCATCCCTGAAGGTCTTCGGACGCATGCCACAGGTAGGTAACGGGTTGTTGGGCTATCGTCTCCACGACATGGTAAGTGTCGTGGTCACAGTTGGAGCCGGGGAAGACCAGAACGCCAAACTTCATGGCTTAAGGATAGCATCGCCAAGATGCTTCCAACTGATTTAGACGGGAGCGTAGATGGCGAACCCTCTGGGGGGGGCAGGGAACTCGGAGTTGCCGTCGCCGTCGGTGGTGCGCTCGTCAGGATGGGCGGTGTCGTGGCCGTCCCAGGCTATGGGCGCGAACTTCTGGTTCTTCCACTGGGTTTTGACCGACGTGCCGGACCACTGATTGCCAAGATTATTGAGCACGTAGATCAGACCGGGCTGCTCCGTCTTGTCGTCCTTCCATCCCACACGCTGCATGATGTACAGGTCGGGATCGGCGTGGAGGATCTGGGAGTCGCCGCCGGCGTACTTGACATGTGCCTGGATGAGCGCGTCGATGCCATTTGGCGTTCCCGGGCGTGCGAGGCCATTGTTGTAGTAGTCGTACCAGAAGATGCAGGGATAGCCTTCATGCACCATGATGAACGAGTACGCCATCATCTTGTCGTTCACAATGACGTTGTCGCCCATGTCGTGATTGTCGACGAAGGTGGCTGCGTGCATGGGGCGCTTCATGACGACGGCGCCGTCGTCGGTCAGATTGCGTAAATCGTAGTTTGGCGTGTCGCAGACATCCTTGAGCTTGTAGCGGAGAGCGAAGTCGAAGGCGGAGATCTGATTGTCGGTGAGGGCATTGACCTTGTCGATCCAGGCGTTGATGTCTTCAGCGCCTGACCAGTATTCGCCGACAACGTAAGGCATGAACTCCGCGCCATCCTTGACGTAGCGATATTTGGAGAGAATACCGATCATCCATGCACCGAAGCCTTTGACGAAGTCGAAGCGGAAGCCATCGAAGCCGAGTTCTTCGATCAGCATTCGCGCATAGTCGAACATTGCGGTGTAGACGACGGGATTGCGGTGGCAGAGGTGTGGGAAGCCGGCATAGTTCTCTTCGTCCGGCATCATGACGCGCTCGTAGCGGCTGGGATGAAAGCAGTTCCAATCGCGCGGGAAGCGGCCGCTTTTGGGGGCGAACTTCGTCCAGCGCTTCTGCCCGTCGAGGGGATTGACCTCTTCTTCGTCGGCGCCGGAGTTATGGTTGATGACCATGTCGGCGTAGAGGCCGATATTATGTTCGTGGGCCTTTGCGATGAGCGCTTGGAGTTCGGCGCGGTTACCGAAGAAGGTCTTCACGCCGCCCTTCTGATCGAAGTCGCCGAGATCGAAGTAGTCATATGGGTCGTAGCCCATGGATTGATTACTGGAACCTTTGGAGACAGGAGGAAGCCATAAAGCGTTTATGCCTGCTTTGCTCAGATCCTCTACTTTTTCAGCGACGAAGTTCCACCATTCGCCTTCCTTCTTTTCATTTTTCGGGGCATCCCAATAGAAAGCCTGCATCATTACGGCCATGGTGTTGATCTCCGTTGTATTGCGATTGAAAAGGCAGGCCCACCCCGCGAAGACTGTGTCCATACGCAAGCCTTGCGTTATAGTTCTGTTTCAACAGTTCAGATGCATTTGATAGGGATGAGGTTGGAATGGAGCCTGGGAATGGCAACCGAGTTTCACATCATATAAAAACCGCGGGTAACGCGCTGGTGAACTGGTGGCGGGCAGCGACGTTGGATGCGCTGATCGTCGGTGTCCTTTGGCTGATTGGGCTGGAGCTGATTCGTGTGCCCTTTGCGCCGTTGTGGGCCATTTTGGGTGGGCTATTACAGATCATTCCAACATTCGGCGGCATGATTGCTTTGATTGGGCCGGTGCTGGCGGTGGCGTTCAGCGGACATGATGAATGGCGGCTGGGGCTGGTGCTGGGGCTTTATGGCGTGATTGTGATTCTCGAAGGGCTGGTGATTGGGCCATATATTTTGCATCGGACGACGAAGGTGCCGTGGTGGGCCGCTTTCCTGGGGCCAATTGTGCTGGGAATCATTATCCCGTTCTGGGGGGTGTTGCTGGCTCCGCCGCTGCTGGCGATTGTGTTTGCATTCTGGAAGCCGGGGGTGAGGGCTCGTTGAGTGAGGGGTAGCAAGCTGTCACTTCACCCACTGAGGAGAGAGTCGGGGAGCAGGGAAAGTCCCATATGCTGGAGCTTTTCTAGCGATTCGCTAGGACATCGGGTTTGCTGTAGCTAAAGTACTTTTTCAGATGAAGGAAACGCGATTCGTAAAAGCGATAGCTGAGGAGCGCGACGGCTATACTCGCGAGTGTCACGACGATCGCACCCACAAGGACGCCCAAGGCTTTGCTGTGAAACCTCGCATCGATAAAGTCCCGTATCGGCCCAGTCAGAATTAGATCAAGCGTGTAGTGGAAGACGTAGAGTCCATAACTGTATTTGCCAAAGAAACGAAGAACTCCATTGTTGAAAAAATGTTCGGTATGGGAGCCAGCGCGAAGGGTCATGGCAATGATGGAAGCGCTGGCAATGCCGATTAGACTGAAGCCCAGTGTTGGGATGAATATGCTCGTCTCCCATATGAGGCCGTGATTCAGAATAGCGGCGCACAAGAGAACAACGGCGCAACCCGCTAGAACGCGAGGGGCCAACGCGAACACTTTATGACGCATTGAAGTACGTAAGAGGAAGCAAAGACAGCAACCGAAGAGCAGGTTATCTACGCATGAGAAAGTCGGCGTAGATGTCAGGTAGATGTTATGAAAGTAGGGTCGCGCAGCCACCAAGCCGACTCGGATCAAGAGAACAATGACACACGTGATCACGGAGATGCGAATGAGGCTTTGAAGCTTGCGAACGCGATAGATGATTAAAGGCCAGATGAGATAGAACTGTTCCTCAACTTGAAGTGACCAGAAGTGATTGATGTTGAAGTGCGGCAGGATAAGAGGCGGCCTGGACCAAAGCACAAGGTTCGATGTGTAGGTCAGGAAGAAGTACTGCCAGCCGTTCCAAAGAAGATGGAGCGGTCTCGTGAATAACAGCATTAGCAAGAGGACGCCGTAATAAAGGGGGAAAATACGAAGCACACGGCGAGCATAGAAGGTCTTGAAGAAATGGGAGATATGGAGCGTGTCGAGCAGGATGCCTGTAATCAGGAATCCAGAGAGTGCGAAGAAGAGGTTGACGCCAACGTAAGAAGACGCACGAACCGCGTGAGGAAATCGAAGATTCGGCTGCCTGTATTGGAATTCGACCAGAAGAGGTGATGGAAGAGAACTAAGAGAATCGCAAGGCCGCGGACGCCATCGAGTGCTGGAATATGAGTAAAACCGCCAGGATTGTCAATGCTTGGGCCCACCGTGAGGGGAGAGTTTTTGGGCGGTTGGCTGGATTCCTCAGTCATAGACGGCATAAATTGATTATGGGCATTTATCGATAGAGTGGCTATCTAAAATTTAATCGGTAAAGGAGAAGGACTTCCTAGAACAAACGATTAAGCAGAAGAGGTAGCGACGCAGATCAGCTATTGCAACTTAGCCGTCGAGTTTGTAGCGGGTTTCAGCGAGGCGGTAGAGAGGCCGCCAGACCAGGCGGTTGATGGTAACTACCATCAGGGCCATGACGATGGTTGCCAGGAGGAGGATGTGGAATTCTCCGCTGTCGGTCGCGGCACTGATGATTGCTCCCAGGCCTACTGTTTGATAGGTGTGGTTGTTGAGGCTGAAGTACTCCGCGATGATGCTGGCGTTCCATGCTCCACCGGATGCAGTGACCATGCCGGTAATCAGAAAAGGGAAGATTCCGGGGAGGATCACGGTGCGCCATCGCTGAATGGTGGTGAAGCGAAAGAGGGTCGATACTTCGCGCAGGTCGGAGGGGATGGCCATCGCACCGGCGATGACGTTGAACAATACGTACCACTGGGTTCCGAGCATCATTAGTACGATGGAGCCGATGCCGAGGCCGCCGCCGATTTTGATGAGTGCGAGCAGTATTACTGGAAAGAGCGCGGGCGCTGGGATGGAGGCGACTACCTGAACCAGAGGCTGGGCGATGCGGGCGAGTTTGGGATTGAAGCCGATGGCCACTCCAACAGGGATCGTCCATAAGGCGGCCAGAACAAGGGACACATTAACGCGGAGGAAGGTGGCCATCGCACCTTTCAGGATTTCGCCGAACTGGCCGTGATTCACCTGACGCAGCAGGCCAACCGCTTGCCATGCCGCATACAGTACGGCGGCAACTGCGATAGCCACAATCAATACGCGCAGCCAGGATGCCAGTTTATTTCGTCCCAGGGGTGCGTCGGAATCACTGGCTATCTGCCGAATCAGACGCTCCTTTCGAGAGTCTGCCAGATGGCGGTAGACGCCTTCGGTCAATGGTTCGATGGTGTGCCGTTTCAGGCTGCGAAGGGCGCGGGAGTGCTGGAACAGGTGCAGCAGGGGGGAGCGAACACGCGCCGTCGTTTCAACCTGCTCGAACTTGAACTTGTCGCTCCATGCGATGACCGGTCTCCAGATGAGCTGGTCGGTGGCGACGATGATGGCGATCATAGTGAGCAGGCCCCAGGTGATCGCCCTGTAATTTCCAGCGCCGGCGGCGGTTTGCAGATAGGAGCCGAGACCGGGGAGACGGAAGTCGTGTTTGCCCAGCTTGAACATCTCGCAGGCCATGAGGAAGAACCACCCGCCGGCTACGGAGACCATCGAGTTCCAGACGAGGCCGATGGCGGAGTAGGGAAGTTCAAGCTGGATGAAGCGCTGCCAGCGAGAGAATTTGTAGATCTTCGACGCCTCGCTGAGTTCGCGGGGAATGCTCTTGATGGAGGCGTAGAAGCTGAAGGCCATGTTCCAGACCTGACCGGTGAAGATGAGGACGATTGCACCCATCTCCAGGCCGATCTGCCGCGTGGGGAAGAGCGCGACCATGGCGAGCATCACTCCGGGCAGGAAACTTAGCACGGGGATCGATTGCAGGATGTCGAGGCCAGCGATCATGAAGGCCTCCATGCGCTTGCTGTAGGCGGCGACGTAGCCATAGCCAACGGCGAAGAAGAGGCTGAGCACGTAGGCGAGGCCGATGCGGACTACGGAGTAAAAGGCGTAACGCGGCAGGGCGTGGGGGCTGAGCGAGATGACGATCTCGGGTTCAGGATGACCGAACCAGTACTTCGCAATCTGCATAACGCCGTAGAAACAGGCGAGGCCGAGGCCTGCCACCCCGAGATCGAGGACGAAGGGCCAACTGCGTTTGAGCACCTGCGAGCGGGCGAAGATCTCCCGGCTGCGGTCACTGCTGAAGCTGTCCGGCAGATTGATCATGCATCGATCTCCGCGGAACTTTCGGGCTCGGACTCATTGAGCTTTTCGTGAAGGATGAATCTTCTGCGGGAGACATCGAAGTCGAAGAGTTCAGCGTAACGACCCCAGTTGATGGCGGTTTCGAGTTGCAGGATTGTCTCGTCTTCGCTGAACTGCTCGTCAAGCATGTCGTGGAAGAACTCTTCAGGGACGGAGCGGTCGCTCTTGGCCTCGAGGGCGCGGACGATCTGGCGCAGCAGAAGTACGTTCTCTAGTGCCGCAGTGCGGAAGAGTTCTTTCTGGCGGAGGATCTCGGAGTTGGCGTACTCTGCGCCGGTTGGCGTGATGGCGGCGTCACCTTCGGTGACGGTGAGGAAGCCGAGTAGTTGCGCGGCGTCGACGATGGGGAGCAGGTCGTCAATCTCGAAGGCGAGGTCGTCGGCGAGACGGTAGATGTCGTCTTTGCCTTCGTGGTCGAGCACAAGTTCGAGCAGGCCGGCGATGCCGCCGGGGCGGGCATGGGGAAGCATCTGGTAGTGCATCTGACGCTGGTTTCGAGATGGTTTTCCGCCGAGTCGCGGCAGAGCGGGCGGCTTGGTTTCGGGCTGGGTGAGGACCTTGTAGATGTAGTCGACCAACTGCGTGAAAGCCGCTGTTTTGCGGTCGCGGGGGTGAGACAGCGAGACCTTGAAGTCTGTTCGCACATGGCCGGGATTGCGGCCGAGCACTATGATGCGGTCGGCCAGCAGAACGGCCTCTTCGATGTTGTGAGTGACGAGAAAGATGGCCTTGGTCGGGATGGTCTTCTTCTGCCAGAGTTCGAGCAATTCGCTGCGGAGGTTTTCGGCGGTGAGGACGTCGAGGGCGGAGAAGGGCTCGTCCATGAAGAGGACCTCCGGTTCGACTACCAGGGCGCGGGCGAAGCCAACTCGCTGCCGCATCCCTCCGGAGAGTTCCTTCGGGTAGGCTGCCTGGAAACCGTCGAGGCCTACGGTGTCGAGAATTTTGAGGCTGCGCTTGCGCCTTTCGGTGGCTTCCATGCCGCGGGCCTTGAGAGGCGCCTCGACATTTTCAAGGACGGTGAGCCAGGGAAAGAGCGCGAAACTTTGAAAGACGATAGAAACATTTACGTCGGCGGTGGAAATTGGCTTTTCGTGCCAGTAAACGACGCCGGCAGAGGGGGCCGACAGACCGGTCAACATTCGCAGCAGCGTGGATTTACCGGAGCCTGAGGGGCCGAGAAGCGCGACGATTTCGCCCGCAGAGATGGAGAGGTCAGTGGGAGAGATAACCTGGATGCGGTTCTCGCTCGGCTGCGGATAGTATTTCTCGACCTGTTCGGCACGTATGATCACTGGCTGCATATTTTTTTCTAATATTATGAATTTGATCGCTGAATTCGGGCGCGTCAACCGTCTATCAACACTGCGGTCAGCGTATCATTAGCTTATAGACAAAAAGTAAAAGCAAGCTGGCGCAGTTGCATTTACAACTGAACGATGAATCTTTGACTTGAGGACATACAAGCATGGCAGATCCGACATCCACCACTACGCCTAAGCCCAGAGTACTTGTCGCCGATGACGAACAGGTGATTGCCAATACTCTCGCGATTATCCTGAATCAGGCGGGCTTTGAGGCGCGTGCGGTGTTCAGCGGGGAAACGGCGGTTGAAACGCTCGACAGCTTTCAGCCGGACATGCTCATCAGCGACGTCATTATGACTGGCATGACGGGAATTGAAGCAGCAATCATTACGCGCACCAAGCTGCCGAAGTGCAAGATTTTATTGTTCTCCGGACAGGCTGCGACGGCGGATCTTCTGGAGAAGGCGCGCACCCAGGGCCATGAGTTTGAGATTCTGGCCAAGCCCGTTCATCCGACGGACCTGCTGGCAAAATTACGCAGCTAAACTGGCGGCGAAAAGGCACATTGGGTTCGAGAAAAGTTCTTCAGTCGTTGCACGGAATTGCGCCTGGACTGAAGTCTCGCTTTTCAAAATATGATTTTCGGGCGTTTATCAGACTTCGTGGGATCGCTGCCTGTCTTTGACTTTGGCGGCAGGCGCTCCCGCATAGACCGTCCAGGGTGCGAGGTCTCTGGTCGCGACGGAGCCCAGCCCGAGTACGGCGCCTTCGCCTACATTGACTCCAGGTGCGACCGAGGCTCGGGCGCAGATCCAGGCGTATGCGCCGAAGCTCATGGCGTATGCGAGCAGGGGAAATGCTGCGTCGTCGTAGTCGTGAGTGGCACCGCAAATGTAGGCGTCCTGCGAGAGGATCGCGTGAGAGCCAAAGATGATGGGCGCAGGGTTATAGATCTCTGCGCCGTCGGCGGCGGTTACCTGATCTGCGCAGGTGAGGTTCCAAGGCGCCCATACTTTTGACCCCGGATAGAAATGGCAGTTTGGTCCCATCGTGGCTCCGAAGGAACGGAGCAGGAAGGATCGCCAGGAATGGAGGGGCCGTGGGGAAGTTCGATAAAGCAGAAGCCGGCAGAGATTCCAGATGACACGACGCATCCGGTTGCTGGTAGAAAAGGCTGGGCGGAGATAAGGATCGGCAGCGGTCTCGGGCGAGATGTGCTCATTTGCGTTGTAGTGAATCTGCCTGGGCATGGTGGTCAGCGATCTTTAAGAATGATGGTTTGCTGCTTCGAACAGCTGAATGATTGTCTTTGCGGTCTGCTGCATATCGTAACGCTCTTTGAAGCTGCGCTGTGCCTGCTGTGCCATCTGCTCGCGTTGCTGCGGCGAAGTTGCGATCCAGCGTTGCAGTAGATGGAGCGTTCCGTCAAGCGTGTCCGGTTCCATGAATCCTGCGCCGTCGTTGGCGATTTCGTCGGCGATGTTCACCTTGTCGGAAAGAAGGACGGGAGTGCCGCAGGCCATCGCTTCGGCGACTGCGATGCCAAAGTTCTCCTGATGGGACGGAAGGATGAAGGCCTCGGCCCCGTAAAAGGCACCCCACTTCGCATCGCCGGTAATCATGCCGGGCCAGTGGATACGGTCAGCGATACCTGCCTTGAACGCCGTCTGCTGCAATTCGGCGCTCCACTGTTGGGGATCGGGACCGGCCATCACGAGATGGAGTTCAGGATCGGCGGCGGCGACCTTTGCAAAGGCATCGACCAGCAGGTCGCAGCCCTTTTTCCGGTGGATTCGTCCGAGAAAAAGGAGGTAGCGCTTGTCCTTCACCTGCGGACATTGATCCAGGAAGATCTGCTTCATCGCCTCGAGGTCGCCGGCCGGTCCCTTTGCACCGTAAGGAACGACATAAGGATTCCAGCGATGCAACCAGAAGCTCTCTTCGGCGAGCTGCTTCTCCGCCTCCGATGTGAATAGGACCCGATATGCGCCGCGCAGGTTCCAATATTCTGCCAATAGCCAATAAGGCCACTTCTTGGCGTGCTTCAGCGGGAAGGCATGTTTGAAGTAGGGGTCCAACATTCCGTGCGTGAAGACAAGGTAGGGAGTGTTGGTTCCGGAGAGGGCGCGCCGTGCGGCAAGACCGCAATACTGCCACAAACCATTCACGACGACGCCGTCGAAGCGATGGCGGTTGGCCTTGATCCATGGCACTAGTTTGGGATTGAAACCGTAGGTTGAGCCAACGGGGCCAAGCGGATGAACCGGAAATGCGAGGGTCTTGAGCCACGGGGCTTCAGGATCGTCGAGTGTCACTACTTCGCCGACGTAGCCGATGGATGCATAGCTCATCAGTACCCGCACGGACTGGGAGGGGCCGCCGGCGGCCGGGTCCAGGGTCCCCATGATGTGAAGAATACGCATCAGTCATTCACCTTCTGAAAGCATCGCAGGCGATCTTTTGTAGAAAACAACGGAGAAAATCAGACATCGCTCAGGCGATTATCTTGCCAGTGGTCTGTGCAATTGCCTTTCGCAAACCTACGATGTCCTCTTCATAACTCCACGTCTGGATTCGTTCCAATCCGCGTCTTCCCATGAGTTGGGCTGTCTCCGGGGTGGCCAAAGCTCTTTGCAGCGCATCTGTAAGCGCAGCGACGTTCCCGGCGGGGAATATGCAACCTTCAACCCCATCGGTAACTAAGTCCGGCTGGCATCCGACATCGTCAGAGATGATGACGGCGCGACCTGCGTTCATTACTTCATTCACAATCAATCCCCACGGCTCGTGGCGGGAGGGCAAAACAAATATCGTCGCGATATCGAAAAATCCTGGTAATTCTGACTGGTTTCGGAACCCGCAGAAGCGAATGCTGCTGCATCCGCTATCCGCAGCCCTCTTTTCAAGAGCGGCGCGCTCTTCGCCATCTCCGACGATCACGAGGTACGGACGTGGATCCTGTCCGGGGCCGGGGGATAGGTTGAGGTATGCGGTAAGCAGGTCTTCGCAACGTTTACGACTTTGCAGCTTTGAGGCGAAAAGAATGACGGGTCTGGATGGATCAAGATTCAATTCCTTTTGCAGCTGTTCGCGATGCGGGATCGCCTCTTGACTACGTCTTTGAAAGTAGTGATTGTCGACAGCGTAGGGCATCAGATATTGCGGGAAATCATCACCTAAATAATGGCGCCAATAAGCAGAGTTTAGCGTTCCAATGGGGAGGACTCCATCAATACACTGCTTGAGGAATTTGAAAAAAAGGTGCTTTGCTGCCAGCTTGAGACCTGTGCGTTCTCGATCCCTCAACCATGATTCGGCGCGAAGCAGGACTGGTATTCCCAACGCTTTCGCCGCCAGGATTCCATGCATCGCATTGACGGTCGAGTATCCATGAACCCACACTACGTCAAAGGGGGACTCGTCTTTGCCTCCGCGTAAACGCTTGAGAATCCCGTAGCTGAGTGGACGGGTAACGCCAACTGTGGCGTTCTCGCGAATTCCAGGGAGAAATTCATGATGGTAACCATCCAGGAGCGGCACATCCCATTTGACACCTACGCCCCCAAAACCCTCGTCTTTGTAGCTTCGAACCGAGAAGTCGGAACTAAAAAAGACAGTCAGTTCGATGTCTGGCTCCTGCGCAATTCGTCGCAGCAGGGGTGCCTGATATTGAATCGGATGACTTACAAGATAGGCAAGCTTTACTTTTTTTGTCATTCTTTTGGCCTTGACCGTTAGGAAGCCACAGGGCGAACTTTTCTTAGTTAGTCGAACATCGGTAAAAAGTGGTTTAACCAAACGCCTATGGGCGAGTCGCGTAGAGCAGAAGAGAGCCAATGCCTATCAAAGTGGCAACGCCCCCATTCTTGATTGCTGCCTTCATCGCGTTGGTGGGAAGGAGAACGATATCATCCGCCTGTAGCACTGGGTCCGGCTCCTTGCCATCGTAGATTTTCCTGAGATTGACGCGGACGACCTTACGATCGAACCCCTCTGTCCGGATAATTCGCAGATCCTCCATCTTGCCCTGATATCCATCGCCTCCCCCGAGAGCCGTCGCCTGCATAAGAGTCAGCGGTGAATTTTGCTGCATTGGAATAGCGCCCTGAACTTTGAATGCTCCAAGCAGGTAGACGACTCCGACGCGGGAAACGACGATGGTATCCCTTGGAAAAACAGGTACGTTCGCACTCGCGCTTTTGGCAGGATCGGTCCCGAGATCCACAACAATCGGCTGCGCAATACCGGGCCGGTCGATGGTGATGGTGTGACTTGCAGTGGAGGGCAACCCACCTGCCGCCGACAAGACATCAAGTAGCCGCTTCTGACCTGCCACGGGGATGTTGCCATGCATTTCGCCAGTGAGCGTGACGACCTGGTTGGGTGCTTCGGGAAGTTGAATTGTCACTTGCGGATCGCGATACATCCCGGCACTCGTTAACCGTTCCGCGATCAAGTGTTCTGCCTGATGTAGAGTAAGCCCTTCGACATGCAGGCTGCCAATCAAAGGAAGTTGGACGGTGCCGTCGACGCTGACTCGCACAGCGGGCGTGTAGTCGGTCATCCCGTAGATCTGGACAGTCAGGAGGTCTCCCTGCTGGAGAATGACATCGCGGCTTGCGGGATAGAGGATTGCGGGATCGGTGGTTGGTGTGACCTTCGGATTAACCGGTTGAGAGATTCCGATAGCGGGACCACTGAACTGAGCGGATGCCTGGGAGGGATAAAGACATAAAGCAAGCATCGCTGCCGCTAAAAATGGCAGACTTCGGATGACGTGTGACCGCGATAGCGGATTACCGCTAACGAGGCTGAGATGATCCTGTTTTCTCATCATTCAGTCTCCCCGGACCTGCGATTGTGTACTTCTGACGTACCTTGGGGCTCCCAGCTTCCCGAATCGGCGCTGGAATAGGAATAGCCTGAATACCCGTAGTATCCATAATAATCAGGAGAATTTAGATCGACGGCATTGAGTACGATGCCAGTAAGCGGGGCGGCCGAGCGTACCAGAAGATCTCGTGCACGACGCACTACATTCTTGCTCGAGCTTCCGTGACGAACGACAAGCACCACGGCATCGGCGTGACGCGCGAGGACGACGCCATCGGTGACGGAAAGGATCGGTGGCGTATCGAGAAGCACATGCGTGTAGAGATCGCCACAGTGTTGCAGCAACGAATCCATCGCATGCGAACTTAGCATTTCGGATGGGAAAGGCGGCATTGGCCCGGCGGCTAGAATGTCGAGATTTGGAACCTCGGCGATATTCTGGACGGCGTTCTCAAGCGAGGTCGCCCCGGTGAGGATGGTCGTCAATCCTACCTTGCCGCTCATTCCAAAACGATGATGAACGCTGGGCCTGCGAAGGTCCGCATCGATCAGAAGGACGCGCGCATCTCCCTGCGCCAGAATGCAGGCGAGGTTAGTCGAGAGCGTGGTTTTGCCTTCAGAAGGCGTGGCGCTGGTGAGCAGAATAAATTTTGGCGGGTGGCCGGTGGTGGATAGAAGCAGCGAAGTTCGGAGGGACCGGAAGGCCTCTGCAAATTGCGATTTCGACTGTGAGAGGACGATGAGGTTTTTCTGCGCCGTCGTCATCGAAGCACCTTGTTCGGGCGATGTCCTTCGTGCGCGCGGAATTACTGCGAGGGACGGCAGCTCCGTGACACTTTCGACCTCCGCGATGGTGCGCAAACCGGTATCCAGACTGTCCATCAGGAAGGCGACGATGATTCCGCCGATCAGGCCGAAGATCACACCTACGAGGACCATCTTTGATGATGATTTGAGAGTGGGATGGGCTGGAGGCATGGCCGGATCGACGATGTCAATCTCCATCGATTCCAGGCCAGCCTCGACCCCAGCGGTGCGGAGTTTTTGCAGGAGACCCTCATAGAGGGTCCGGTTCGATTCGAATTCGCGCTGACGAAGTGTGTATTCGATGAGATCGTCGCGCAGCTTATAGGCGTCAGCCTTCTGGGCTTCGAGAGCGGCATTGGTCTGATTTTCGTTCGCGCGAGCGACAACGTAGTTCTCTTTTGCCTGCAGCAGCAGGCGAGTCTGCTCCTTGTCTACTGCGCTGGTGAGTTCGGCGATTTGGGCCTTCAACGACTTCGACTGCGGGTGATTCGGCCCGAGATTTGCTTCCATCTGGGCATAATTTGCTTTAGCTGTCGAAAGCTGGATACGAAGCTGGTTCAACTCCGCAGGAGCTCCGCCGGGCATGGTGTCGATGGAACTTTCCATTGAATCCGGGTCCATGCCGCTAAGGACGCGGTATCGCGACTCCGCGATGATGCGGGCGAGTTTAGCGTCGCCGGCCGCCTTGGAGAGATCTTCCAATGAGGTGCTTATCTGGTTGTGATTAGGATCGAATCCCAGAATGCCCAGACGCCTCTGCAGCTCCATCATTTGTTCCTGAGACGTTTCGACCTGCTGTTTCAGGTCATCCAACTGGCTTGAGAGCCATTGCGAGACCCGCTGGGTCGATGCGAATCTTGTTTCATAACTGCGTTGGATATAAGCCGCGATGACCTTATTCACGATATCCGCAGCGAGCTTGGCGTTCAGACTGCTGTAGCTGATGTTGATGATCTCTGTCTTCGGAACCAGAGTAATGCGCAGGTTGTGTTGTAGTCTGCCTATTGTCGCCTGACGTACTGCGGGATCATCCAGATTGCTATGCCCGATCGGCCCTTTTGCTTCGAGAAAATTGGGATTGTTCGCCAGATCCATTTCGCGAGCGACGGTCAACATTAACGTGTCGCTCTTGAGTATCTGGATCTCGGTCAGCATCTTCGAGGCCGTGTCGGTGCTCCCGCCCATCGCCGCCGCTGCGTCGATACGGTATTCATTGGAGGAACCTGACCTGACCTGGATCTGTCCGAAGGCGTTGTACAGCTTTGGCTGCGTTTTGGCCTTATAAATTCCATACACAAAACCGAGCAGCACAGCTACGATCACGATCCAGCGCCGCTTTTTGAGCGTGAGAATCGCCTCAGACAATGTGTTGTCAGCGCCAGCTGTACTGAATCCGGGGGGGGCGTTCCCCGCGATGTCCCCGCCGGGCAAAGGCTGCGTATTTTGGAAAGACATTACCTGTAGTCTACTAGAGTGCGCGTATCATGCGGGAAATTGATTGCTTCCCGACTTCTGTGTGGGCGAATGAAGCCAAAACTCATCAAATCAGATATTGTTAGAAATGAGGTATTTTTCGGCGAATGATGGATCAAAACTCTAAAATTGCGGTTGTTGGATCGGGCTATGTGGGGTTGGTCGCCGCGGTTTGCTTTGCAGAAATGGGTCACACGGTTATTTGTGTGGACAATGACGATCGCAAGGTCGCAGCCCTGCAAGGAGGTGACACGCTTATTCATGAAAATCACCTTCCAGAGCTTCTCGAACGGTACCGTAATACGAAGATCCGCTTTATGACGGACCTTGGTGAGGCGACTCGTGAGTGCGACGCGATTTTTATCGCCGTGGGAACACCTCAAAGCGAGGCTGGCGACGCGGACCTTTCCTATGTCGAGGCGGTCGCCTGTGAAATCGCACGCTCCATCACCAGCTACAAGGTGATCGTTGAGAAGAGCACTGTTCCTGTGTACACCAATGAATGGGTCCGGCGGGCGATTGAACGCAATGGAGTTGACCGCACTCTGTTTGACGTAGTTTCGAATCCGGAGTTTCTGCGTGAAGGAACTGCGGTTGCCGATTTTCTCCATCCCGACCGCATTGTGGTGGGGTCTGATAGCGAGCGAGCTTCAGCGTTGCTGAAGGACATCTATGCCCCATTGACGGACGGCGAATACTACAAGCGCCCGGACGCCATCGAAGGGCACTGCAGTTCAACGGAGCCACCGCTTCTGCTGCTTACTTCGACGAAGAGTGCCGAGATCATCAAGCATGCTTCGAACGCATTTCTCGCATTGAAAATTTCCTTCATCAATGCTGTTTCGAATCTGTGCGAGGCTGCCGACGCGAATGTCGAACAGGTTGCTCTCGGAATGGGATTAGACAGCCGCATTGGGCCAAAGTTCCTTCGTCCTGGCATTGGTTATGGGGGATCGTGCTTTCCCAAGGATGTAGCCGCATTTCGCTCCGTGGCTGAGCAGATGGGCATCGATTTCAACCTTTTGAGCGAGGTGGAAAAGATCAATGTTCAGCAAAAGAAGCGCTTTCTGGCGAAGGTTCGATCTGCTTTATGGACACTGCGCACGAAACGAATCGGTGTACTTGGTCTGGCCTTTAAGGGGGAGACGGATGACATTCGGGAATCGCCGGCCATCGATCTGGTCGAGATGCTGCTCGCTGAAGGCTGCTCCGTCACAGCTTTTGACCCTGCCGCGATGAAGCGCGCGCAGGAAGCGCTTCCGGCCAGTGACCGGCTGCGTTACGCGGGCAGCGCCTATGAAGCGGCCGAGGATGCCGACGCTTTGCTGATTCTGACGGACTGGCCGGAGTTTGCTTCACTCGATCTCGAGCAATTGAACAAGATCATGCGTTATCCCATCATCATTGATGGCCGCAATCTCTACGATCCTAATGTCGCTGCGCAGCATGGATTCACTTATCTCAGCATCGGACGTCCTGCTTCGTATCCTGTAAAGCAGGCCTCCGTTTCGAGCACGGTGTAATCGACTTTATGGCGCTTCTCCGATGGGACGGGGTCGATTTACAAGATAAAGAAAGGTAACAAAGATTAATGCCTCAAAGGATTCTTGTCACCGGAGCCGCAGGTTTTCTGGGCTCTCACCTCTGTGATGCTTTGCTGGCCAACGGACATACGGTCGTAGGAGTGGACAATCTCTGCACGGGAAGCACGGATAATCTAAGGCAGCTCACTGGAGAATCTCGTTTCAGCTTTGAGGAACAGGATATCTGCAAGTCCTTCGATCCCGGAAAAGTTGACTTCATCTTCAATTTTGCCTCGCCCGCCAGCCCTGTCGACTACAGTCGGCTTGGGGTCGAGACACTTTCTGTCGGTTCGACGGGAACGGTCAATACGTTGGATCTGGCACGAAAATACAACGCCGGGTACCTTCATGCTTCCACGTCGGAGTGCTATGGCGATCCCGAAGTGCATCCGCAGGTTGAGACCTATTGGGGGAACGTCAATCCCATTGGGCCACGGTCTGTCTACGATGAAGCCAAACGCTTCTCTGAGGCTGTTGTGATGGCTTATCACCGCTATTACGGGGTGAATACGCATCTTGTCCGCATCTTTAATACCTATGGGCCACGCCTCCAGATTAATGATGGGCGCGTGATCTCCAACTTTATGTCCCAGGCGCTTCGTGGTGAACCTCTGACGATCTATGGTGACGGGTCACAGACACGCAGCTTCTGCTATGTGTCCGACCTGATCGCGGGAATCGTTCTGCTCGCTGATTCGGATGAGCATCTCCCGGTGAACATTGGTAATCCCGATGAATGGACCATTCTGGAGTGTGCGCGGCAGGTGCTAGATGTTACTGGTACGAAGGGCGAGATCATAGCGAAACCCCTCCCGCAGGATGACCCGACCCGCCGCTGCCCCGATATTACAAAAGCGAAGACTCTCCTCGGCTGGGAACCAAAGGTTAGCCTCCGCCAAGGCCTGCAGAGCTCTTTGCAGTATTTCAAAGACTGCGTCAGCGCCGGGTCTCGATAACGCCGAGCAAGAACAGGGAATATCGAAACCTGGCGCTGCTGATGATTTCTCAACCTCGCTATCGCTGAGGATAAGAATGTAACTTAGGGAACCACGTTAATTGGATTGCGGCGGTGGTATCTTTCTGCAGTCCGGATTTGTAAATGGGAGCCTTCCATCCTTCGTACTGAACCCATGCATTCATCTCCAGATCTGGCTTCAGCCTTTTCACCACGCTGGCCTTGAATTGATTCTGCGTTGTACCGCCCGGGATGAAGTCCTTGGGCGTTTTCTTGTTGAGATATTCCAACTGAATCCACTCGTCGCCGGAGAGGTGGTACGTCAACCATGCCTGTCCGCCCTTTGCTTCGCGGCCAATCCAGTCGCCCATGATATATCCCTTGTTGGTATATCCCTGCAACTGAACTATTTCAAAATAATTAAACTGGCCTCCATAACTTCTGGTCACCTTTGGATCGGTCGTAACGGCCTCAACCCTGAAATCCAGCTTGTGCAGCTTCGGAAGCTGAGAGATGTAGAGACCGGTACGGAAGGCAGCACGCCTGGGAGCGCTAATGGGGGTCACGTCATCATGTGCGATCGAATCTACATAGAAGGTGGCATAACGTCTCACAAAGGGCAGGCGATAAGAAAAATTGAAATCGCTATAGCGGGCTCCGGGGTCATTGCGGGAGTATTTAACAGCTTCGGTTGTATCACTTAGATTGAAGAAGCCGTGGAGAAAGGTGTGCAGCGTGACAGGTTCGTGGCCTTCGCCGCCGAAGATGATTGTCCTCTGGAAACCAAATTCAAAGTTTACCGTCGGGCGAAAAGAAAACATCTCAGAGTGAACCCATGGGCTGTTGGGAGAGGTATGTCCTTTGAGGCTTCCGATGAAGAAGTCGTACCGTAGCGGTCCGAGCAGCTTAGACAGCAAAAAGACGTTCAGAGGCTCAACGCGGTTCACGCGTAAGGAATAGATATTTTCCGCATTGTTGGACCACGCCATTGCTCCGCCAGCCGCTGGCCCAAGCCAAGCGTCTGTCTTGCCTCCTGAAATCTCGTGGCCAAGCAGATGAAAGGAAAGAGAAGCTTCGACCAGGCGAAAAGGGTTCTGTGCGGAGATAGGGCCGGCAGGAATTGTGGCCTGAGGTTCATTGGGAGGGGTATATGGGATTCCGTCGATATTCGAAAGCTGAGTTGCCAGAGCATGAGAGTACCCGTCCCCAGATGGCGAGTGCTGGTACTCACCGCGCACATAGAGTGAAAACGGTCCTAGCTCATTTACCGTCGAAAAACCAGTGATGTTGTTGAACCCGGATTGATACGGGCGCCCGTAATCATTATTGATTGTCTGACCGATGTGATAGCTGTCCCGCAGAGTGGTGCCACCGACTCCCATAAACCTCGTGTAGGTGGACTCCAATCCATAGACCGCGCCGCGTTTCGTAAATCCTGAAGGGACCTCCGCATCGAACTCGGTCAAAAGTTTCGCCAGGATATCCTGCGCCTCTTCGTTGTTGCTGTTGATGATGTCGTACTTCGATTCCTGGATCATGTGCAGAGCGCTACGGCGCGTCCAAGGACGCATTCCCAGAAACATAGTGTCTAGAAATCCCATGGAGTAGAGGCGGGTCATGGCTGGATAGACCCAGCTATCTACAGGAATGTACGTTGAGCCGTAGTGGTCCGGCAATTTGTCTTCATCGAGTGGTCCGTAAGGTACATAGGCGGTGAAGGGATTTTGCGGCGAAGCGGTTGCCGGCGGCACGACGGGCTGAGGGGCCTTCTGGGGCTGCGCTATTGCCGGCGTCTCGGTCTGATTTTGTGGCGCATAGGCGGGCATGGCCGGCTGTGGTTGCGATGGGGCCGTTGATGTCTGCGCAAATACAACTGACCCAGCACACGCAACCATAACCGCAAAAGGAAGATAGACTCTTTTCCGCACTCGCACCTCAAACTTTTCTTTTTAGATCGCTATGACAGTGTATCGTTTCTGTCATTTGACTTAGATGTGCAGTAGTTGATGGCAGGTTTAAGACTTAACGATTGATGCTGCCAAATTTTTACGAAAAGTATCACCAGCGTGATCCGCCCAATCTTCACTACAAACCTGGCGTCCCGTCATAAAGTTTTTCATGTGAAGGATAGGATCGTCGATTTTGTTACTTCGTTGCCCCGCTGGCCGGTAAGAAATGCACTCGATCAAGACTGCACCATCACCTCCGCGGGCTCGTCCAATCGATTCCTGTGCAACGCGATACAGCGCCACAGCGTCGTTTACATCCACGGGAATTCCCGGGAGGCCGGCCGACCTCGCCTTCGCGCAGATGTTTGTAGCCGGGGATTTTTTGATGTCAGGTTCAGGAAGAACTACAAAAATGATTGGCAGACTCAGCTCCGCCGCCAGCGCAAGAACCTGATTCCACGATCGTTTCGGCAAGTCTGCATGATGGGTGTAAGCCACCACAATGTTGTCCTGTTTGAGGGTCTTGAAAGCAAGGGCCGCGCCGAGTGCCATCTTCAGGCGGTCGCTTGCGTCGTCGGTCCAGGGCAATTGACGTTTCGCCGTCAATTCTTCTGATAAGAGCGTAGTGCGGGATTGGGTGCCAGAGACAACGGCTGCGACATGACGGAGGAGAGGAGCGAGCGAAGTCCCAAAGAGAAGGTCCATCGTTGCGCTGACTTGAAGATCGCTGACCAGGTCACCAGGGTTCAGTTCGAGCGCTGTAGCTACCCGGCACGCCTCCTGTCCAGATGTGGAATACAGCCGGTGCCTCGATTTCGCTTTGCGCTGTAGCTTTGCGATATGTTCGTCCAGCAACCTTGCCTCGACCATTGCTGTGTAGATCTGCCGAAGCTTCTTGTTGGGCACTAATGGATTTTCGTGCGGCGCTGTTTCGCTCAAATGAGATCTCCCCGTCGATGCATCGCTCTGCAAAAATCGAGGGCTCCGTGAGGAACCCTCGATCTCAAAATATTCTTTCAATCGTTGAAGCTAGGCTTTAGCAGGATCAGCAGACTCAACGTCAAGACCGAGCTCTGCCAATGCTTTCTGTGCCTGCTTCGGCTTGAACTTGCCCTCGCGAGAGAGCTTCGACAGCGTTGCTCCAACGATGGACTCTGCGTTTACTTCAAAATGCCGGCGCAGATGCTCGCGGTTGTCGCTGCGTCCAAAGCCGTCAGTTCCCAGCGATACCAGCCTGCTGGTGAGCCACGGCGACAATTGATCGGGCACCACCTTCATATAATCGCTCGCTGCAATGATGGGGCCCTGCGTCCCGTCAAGCGTCGTCTGCAAATAGCTCTGACGTTCCTTCTCTGCAGGGTGCAGGCGGTTCCACCGCTCCACGGCCAAGGCATCGCGCCGCAGTTCGGTATAGCTGGTTACGCTCCAGACGTTGGTTTGGACGCCGTATTTCGCTGCCAGAATTTCCTGCGCCCGGAGCACTTCGTTCAGGATGGTTCCGCTTCCGAAGAGTTGCGCTACCGCTTCCCCTTCGGCAGCCGGTTTCAGTTTGTACATTCCACGGAGAATGCCCTCGGCTGCGCCTTCCGGTATTGCGGGCATGGCATAGTCTTCGTTGTACATGGTGATGTAGTAGAAGACGTCTTCGCCCTTCTCATACATCCGGCGAATGCCGTCCTGCACCACGACAGCGAGCTCATAGACGAACGCTGGATCGTAGGTGAGGCAGGTCGGGACTGTGCTGGCCAGCACGATGCTGTGTCCATCCTGATGCTGCAGGCCTTCGCCAAGCATGGTCGTGCGGCCGGCGGTGCCGCCCATCAGGAAGCCCTTGCCGCGTGCGTCCGCAAACGCCCATACCATGTCTCCGATGCGTTGAAATCCAAACATCGAGTAGTACATGTAGAAGGGAATCGTCGGGATTTTGTAGTTAGCGTACGCCGTACCTGCCGCCGTGAAGGACGCCATCGATCCCGCCTCGGTTATGCCTTCTTCCAGAATCTGGCCGTCCTGCGCCTCACGGTAGTAGAGCAGCATATCGGCATCGTGGGGGCTATACTTCTGGCCCTCGGGCGCATAGATGCCTACCTGGCGAATCGCCGATTCCATACCAAAGGTGCGGCCTTCATCGGGGAGAATCGGCACAATCAGTTTGCCGATCTTGGGGTCTTTCAGCAGATGGCGAAGAATGCTTACGAAGCCCATCGTCGTCGAAACGGCGCGCTTGTTTGATCCGCCCGTCCATTCAGCAAAATAATCCAATGAGGGTGCGGTGAAGTCCAACTTCGGCACCTCGCGCTTCGGCATGTGGCCGCCTAGTTCCCGGCGCCGCTCCTGCATATAGGCGATCTCGGGCGCGTCCTGCGCGGGGCGATAGGGCGTGCCGTGTGCTGCCGCCTCTTCGGGAATGGGAATGTCGAACCGCTTTACGAATGCCGCCAACTCGGAGTCGACCATCTTCTTCTCGTTGTGCGTGGCGTTACGTGCCTGCGACGAGCCCATGCCGTAACCCTTGACGGTCTTCGCCAGGATGACTGTCGGGCCGCCCTTATGCTCCATTGCCCGCTTGTAAGCGTTGTAGATCTTCGCAGGATCATGACCACCACGATGCAGGCGTTCAAGCTGCTCGTCGGTCATATCGCGCACCAATTCCAGCAGTTCCGGATATTTACCGAAGAAGTTCTCGCGAAGGTAGGCACCGTCCTTTGCCTTGAACGTCTGGAAATCGCCATCGACGCACTCTTCCATGCGGCGTAGCAGCAGGCCGGTGTGGTCACGCTCAAAGAGCGCATCCCAATCGGAGCCCCAGATCACCTTGATAACATTCCATCCGACTCCGCGGAAGTGTCCTTCGAGTTCGTCGATAATGCGTTTATTGCCGCGCACCGGCCCGTCAAGGCGCTGCAGGTTGCAGTTCACCACAAAAATCAAGTTGTCGAGATTCTCGCGCGCGGCGACAGAGATCGCGCCCAGTGTATCGACTTCGTCCGTTTCGCCGTCGCCGACGAATGCCCATACCTTGCGGTCGGTTGGCTTAATGAGGCTGCGATGTTCCAGGTAACGCATGAAGCGCGCCTGGTAGATGGCGTTCAGAGGACCGATGCCCATGGACACCGTGGGGAAGTTCCAGAAGTTCGGCATCAGCCATGGGTGGGGATAGGAGCTTAGGCCCGGCGTATCACGTAGCTCATGGCGGAAATTTTTGAGGTGTTCATCGTCGAACCGTCCCTCGAGATAGGCGCGGGCGTATACGCCCGGGGATGCGTGGCCCTGGAAGTAGATAAAGTCGCCAGGCTCCTCTCCGTACTTTGCGCGGAAGAAGTGATTGAAGCCAACCTCAAGCAGGGTTGCAAGAGAGGAATATGTCGAGATGTGGCCGCCGATACCGGCATCTTTTTTATTTTGCCCATGCACCATCGCCATTGCGTTCCAGCGAATGAGGGCTTCGACACGGCGCTCAAGCGTTCTGTCGCCGGGATAGGGAACCTCATCGTGCTTGGGAATCGTATTCAGGTAATGAGTGGTCAGCTCACTTGGCGTTGGCACTCCGGCTTGCTGCGCTCTCTGTCGCAGGGCTCCCAGCAGTTCCGCACCGTGCTCCCAGTCGCTCGCAATGACGTCGTCGAACGCCTCAATCCACTCGGACACTTCTTCTGAAAAGTCGATCTGGGCCGGAGTTTCAAGTTTCATGGTCATAAGCAGTCCTTATATCCCCGATCGCCGGGGTCGTAGATCAGCGCTCGAAAATGCACTGTGTCTAGGATAGTCGTCTTGGGGCATAAACGTCACTTGCTACCGGGTTTTCAAGGGAAATCTGCGAATGGATAGCTGATAATCGCTCCCCCGAGATGATTTTAGAAATAAATTCTATGTGGAGTAATCTGCGTTGATCCGCACATATTCCGCGGTGAGATCGCAGGTGATGAATTGGCACTCCGCGCTGCCTTGACCCAGGTCCAACGTGATGGTGTATTCCCGTTCCAGCATCACTGCGTGAGCGGCAGCTTCATCGAAGAGCGGCGACCGCATTCCAAGTTCAAAGACTGGTTGGACGCCGATCCTGATATTTACTTTTGCAGGATCGAACTCGACTCCACTATATCCGGCAGCGGCAAGGAGACGGCCCCAGTTAGGGTCAGCGCTTGACCAGGCGGTTTTACAGAGCGGGGAGTGGGCAATCGCTTTGGCTACCTGCTTTGCCTCTGCTTCAGTGCGTGCCCCGGTGATGTGGAGTGTAACGACGTGGCTTACGCCTTCACCGTCGTCGACAATCTGATGTGCAAGAGAGCCGCAGACGAGATTCAGCGCATTAGCGAAAGGCTCGGTTATTCGTTCGGTGAGCTGGACGCCGCTGGCCCCGCTGGCCAAAAGCAGTACGGTGTCATTGGTCGAGGTGTCGCCGTCGATCGAGATGCAGTTGAAGCTTCGCTCTACAGCAGGCGCGAGCAGCTTATTCAATTCTTCGCTTCCGGCTGCCAGATCGGTGAAGAGATAGACCAGCATGGTGGCGTGTGGAGGGCCAACCGGAGCTCCGAGTTGTGGGTGGATCATTCCGGCTCCTTTGCCTGCGCCCCAGATATTGACCTCGGTTCCGTCTACGTCGACGACGGCGCGGGCTGTCTTCATGCGCGTGTCGGTCGTCATAATGGCCTGAGCAAACAACTCCGCGTGGTCGGGAGTATCGCCCAGCGTAGCCTGGACGGCTGGCAGAGCGGCAACGACCTTTTCAGCCGGAAAGGGGACACCAATGATGCCGGTCGAGGAAGGGAAGACCTCATCGAAGATGCAGTGAAATGTCTCTGCTGCAGCGACGCAGGTTTGGACGCAGCCTTCGATTCCCGCCTGGCCAGTGGCACAGTTTGCGTTGCCGGCATTTACCAGTACCGCTGCTACTCGTCCGCCAGTGGCCCGAAGATGGCGGCGCCCTACGGTGATGGGTGCTGCAACTACCTGATTTTTTGTGAACATGACCGCTGCGTTTGCGGTCTTGGGCGCGATGGCGACCGCGACATCCAGCTTTCCGCTGGCCTTGATACCAGCTTTGACTGCACCCCATTGAAATCCGCGGGGGAGAGATTGGGCGTTTGTTTTCTGCTCGTTGCTCATTTCCTTACTCTATCAAGGGAACGCATCTGCATAGGCGTTTCAGATATTCTGAAGGTCTTCTATAAGATCGTGCGGATTTGCCAAGGGAGAAGCTGTCTATGTTGCTTGAAGAATTGCGGAAGTCGGTGCTTGAGGCCAATCTTGAACTGGTTCGGCGGGGGCTTGTCCTTTATACGTTTGGTAACGCCAGCGGCGTCGACCGGGAGCAGGGACTGGTGGTTATCAAGCCCTCCGGCGTTGATTATGATGAGCTTCGGCCAGAGCATATGGTGGTGACCGATCTGGAGGGCAAGATCGTCGAGGGCAAGCTGCGGCCATCCTCCGATCTCGATACGCATACGCTGCTTTACAGGGAATTCGCCGATATCGGCGCAGTCGTGCATACGCACTCGGAGTATGCGACGAGCTTTGCGCAGGCGGGAATGGCGATTCCCGCACTGGGAACAACGCATGCTGACTACTTTTACGGCCCGGTTCCGGTGACGGAAGAGCTTACCGACGAGGCCATCGGCGGGCGGTATGTACATGAAACGGGGCTGGCGATCGTCAATCGCTTCAAGGGAATCGATCCTCTGGCCGTGCCAGCCTGTTTAGTGGCGGGTCACGCTCCCTTCGTTTGGGGAAGGACTCCGCATGATGCCGCGCATAATGCAGTGGTGCTGGAGGCAGTGGCGCGGATGGCTTATCGCACATTGACTTTGGAGGCACAGTGCAAGGGTGTGTCGCAGGCGCTGCTGGATCGCCACTATTTCAGGAAGCATGGGGCTTCAGCTACCTATGGGCAATCCTGCTGATTGGTCATAGGCAATAAAAAGGGGCACAGCCGAAGCCGTGCCCCTGATGTAACCAGCGCTAATACCACTAAAAGGTTACAGGCAAGGTGCAACCTTCGGTGGAGCTTTCACGGGCCATTTCGAGCAGACGGATAACGCGATACGCATCTTCGGGTTTGACCTCCAGCGGGGCCGTGCCGTTGATGGCGTCGCGCACGTTGGCGTAGTAGTTGCGGTAGTCGCCCAGCTCAGTCTTAATGGGGGTGCGGGTCAGTGTTCCTGGATCGGCTGGGTTAGGGGCTACGGTCAGGGTTCCCCACTCGGATTCAGGCTCTGCGAGCCATTGCTTGGGGTCACCGATGCGTGGGACCTTGGCTCCGGCTACCAGTGCCGGTTCCTGCGGGTCGAGGCCGTACTTCTTGAAGCTGCCGTGGGTTCCGTGGAGGAGGAAGCGGGGAGCATTGTCGCAGGCCAGCATGGTGGCTCGGCAGTGGGCGAGCAGCCTGGGATAGTGCAAGGTAATGTCGAAGGCATCTTCGATATCGGTGGCGTCACGATCTTTACGGACGCTGGCGGTGATGGCCTGGGGCGAACCGAAGAGGACAAGCGCCTGATCGACGAGATGGGGGCCGAGGTCGAAGAGCATTCCGTTGGCTGGGTTGCCGGACTCCTTCCATGTAGCCTCACGGGGCAATGGGCGAAACCGGTCAAAGTGGCTTTCAAAGGTTACAAGTCTGCCTACGGCCTTCCGGTCGATGAGCTTGCGGACGGTGAGAAAATCGCCGTCCCAGCGGCGGTTGTGGTACGGGGCAAGGACGAGATTGTTGGCTTTGGCGAGGTCGATCAGTTCGCGCGCCTGGGCGCTGGTGGTGGCAAATGGCTTGTCAATGACGACGTGCTTGCCTGCTTGGAGGGCCTGTTTGGCGAGAGGAAAATGGGTCTCGTTGGGGGTACCTACAACGATGAGCTGAATGGCAGGGTCGGTGAGGGCCTCTTCGACGGAACGCAGGATGCGGGCGCTGGGATAGGCCTTTGCGGCTTCGTCGCCGTGGCGCTGGACGATGGCTTCGAGCTTGAGGCCGGGGACGGCATGGACGAAGGGGGCGTGGAAGACGCGTCCGGCGAGGCCGAATCCGATGACTGCAACTCCGATGTCTGACATTTGCTGCTCTCCTTGGTTCGTTGTGCCAACAGTGTTTCATAGACAGCAGGCGAAAGACTTGGCGGATCTTCAAGAGGAAAGCGATTGATAGGATGAAGGTGGACGTATGCGTCCGTTTCGTCAGCGATGACGCAGGATTCTCAGGATCACGGCGGCTTATTTTTTGAAGTCTTCCACCAGGACAAAACGACAGATACAACCGAGTCGCGCTTCACGTTGGAGCGTTTTCTCCGGCTGGTGTCTTGCGCATCCGGGGCTCGTCTTCTCCGTTGTGAGTGCGCTGTGGGTGTTGGCGCTTTATTGGAAGGCGCTGAGCACACCATTTATTTATGACGACGTAGACCAGATCGTCAATAATCCGGCGCTTGCTTCATTGCGGCTGACGTTTCATCGATTTTGGCTGGCGCCAGTCTCATTCAATAGTGAGATTGGCGGTGTGGGTACCGCAACCTATCGACCGCTCTATTGGATGAGCCTTGCGCTCGATCGCAGGATCTGGGGGATGAGTGCGGGTGGCTTTCACTTCACGAATCTTGTCCTGCACTGGCTGAATGGGATGCTCGGTTTTTTATTGTTGCGGCGGCTGCGGGTTGCGCCGTTGACTGCTGCCGTGGCTGCAATGCTTTGGCTGGGACTTCCAATCAATACTGAAGCCGTGGCGTGGGTAAGCGGACGAGGTTATGTTCTCTGCACCTTCTTTTTGTTGCTGGCGCTGGTGGCCGCGGATGGCTTTCTGCGCGAGGGCAAGTCACGACTCTTGCTGGCAGCCTATTTTGTTGCTTCGTTAGCGGCGCTGCTCAGCCACGAGGAGGGTGTGCTGATTCTTCCGCTGGCGCTGCTGATGGCTTTTGCGACAGACCGGTTGTCGCGCAGGCTGGCGGGTGGACTGGTGGCAGCTTCGGTTCTGTCCGGGCTGATCTACATTGCCCTGAGAGAATCCGTTAAGACAGGGTCAGGGCATACGACCGCTGCGCTGTGGGCGGTAGGGCTGGCATTCTGGAAATATTTACTGTGGATGGTGTTGCCGGTCCACATGAGCGTGGAGCGATCGACCTCGATGCCGCCCAATGCTGCTTCTGCGGCAACGATTGCCGGATGGTTGGGGTTGGCGGGGCTGGTTGCGGCGACCGTACTGTTGCGGAAGAGGGTGCCAAAGGTTTCGGCTGGGTTGGTTTGGATTCTGATTGCTCTGCTGCCATTTTGCGGCTTCATCTATATCTATCAGGGCATGGCGGAGCGGTTTGAGTATTTGGCTGCCGCCGGGCTGACGTTGGCGGTAGCTTCGCTGGCACTGGAGTATGCCGGACCGTGGAAGCGCGTTGCTGTGGGCTGTCTCGTCGTTTGGGTGCTGTGGGGAGCGTGGCGGTTGTGGGAGCGGGTGCTGGACTGGCAGAGTCCGGCGGCTCTATATGCGAGTTCGCTGGAGGCTACGCCGCGGAGTCCGGTGCTGCTTTATAACCTGGGGCTGGAGTACAGGAGAGGCGGCGATGTCCTGAGTGCGGCGAAGCTGTATGGCGAAGCCGTGAAGTTACAGCCTCGCTATGCGCGCGCATTGACCGGGCTGGGAGATGTGTTCCTGCAACTGGGCGAGACGCGGGATGCGGTGAAGTATTTTGAGAGAGCGTTGGCGGTAAATCCTGCGGACAAGGAGACGGTGATCGACCTTGGCGAGGCGTTGCAGCGGATGGGCGATAAGCAGGGGGCCGAGGTGCAGCTTCGCAGGGCGATAGCCCTCGATCCTGGGCAGAGCGAGGCTTATACCGACTTGGGTGTGTTGCTCGGCGACGTGGGACGGGTCGATGAGGCGATTCAGTGCTTCCAGTCTGCGATAAAAAACGATCCTTCAGACGCCACGCCGTATTTCGATCTGGCAGTTTTGTTTCAGCAGCGCGGCCAGGATGAGGTCGCGCTGCCGTTCTATCGGAAGGTGCTGGAGTTGAAGCCGGGGGACCCGGATACGATCCGAAATGTCAGCAAGCTGCACCTCGGGCGTTAACTCGCGATTGATTTCAGGGCCGGATAGATCTTTCGATATCGCCGGTAGGCTTCGTTCATCGCGGCTGCGCTTTGTGGGGCGATGGTTTGAGCGACGCGGATGGTGGCGGCGCAGGCGGCTTCGACGCTGGGCCATGCGTTGACTCCGGTTCCGGCGAGAAGAGCAGCTCCGAAGGCTCCGCCTTCTTCGGCTTCCAGCAATTCGACGGGCTGGCCATAGACGTCGGCCTGAATTTGCCGCCAGAGGGGACCGCGGGCTCCTCCACCGCCGAGTCGGATGCTGTCGACGGGGATGTGCAGCTCGTGGAAGAGAGTGAAGGTGTCGCGGAGGCTCATTGCTACACCTTCGAGGACAGCGCGGACGAAGTGCGCCTGCGTGTGACTGGCGGTGATGCCGATGAAGGCGGCCCGTGCCTCGGGGTCGAGGTGCGGGGTGCGCTCGCCGAAGAGGTAAGGAGCCCAGAGCAGGCCGTCGCTGCCTGCCGGGGCTTGGGCGGCAAGAGCGCTGAGGGCGTCATAGCTGCTGGCAGTGGCGAAGGTATCGCGGAAGTAGCGGAGGCTGAGGCCCGCGCCGTTGGTGACTCCCATGACGTGCCAGCGGCCAGGGGCGGCGTGGCAGAAGGTATGCAGGCGACCGAGGCGGTCCTTCGTGGGGGCGTCGGTAGCGGCGAAGACGACTCCGCTGGTGCCGATGGTGGCGGAGACGGAGCCGGGAGTGAGGATGCCCATGCCGACCGCTCCGGCACCCTGATCTCCGGCTCCGGCGGCTACAGGTGTGCCTGCGGCGAGTCCGGTAGCACCGGCTCCGGCGTCGGAGATGCGGGCGCAGATCTCAGGGCCTTCGAAGAGGCGGGGAAGCCACGGGAGGGGGATTCCGGCGGCTTCGGCAACTTCGGTGGACCAGCGGCGATGGGCTACATCGAGCAGGAGTGTGCCGCTGGCCTCCTGCATGTCCATGGCGAACTCGCCGGTGAGGCGGTAGCGAACGTAGTCCTTGGGGCAGAGGACGTGCGCGATGCGAGCAAAGATCTCGGGCTGGTGATCGCGGACCCAAAGGAGTTTGGTGAGGGTGAAGTTAGGCAGCGCGGGGTTGGCGGTGAGTTCGATGAGACGCTCGAAGCCGATCTTTTCCGTCAGCCAGTCGCATTGGGGCTGGGTGCGTTGATCGCACCAGATGAGGGCGGGGCGGAGGACTTCGCCTGCAGCATCGAGCATGACGCAACCGTGCATCTGTCCGGTGAGGCCGACGGCTTCGATTTCAGCCCCGGCGAGTTCGCTCTGCGCCATGGCTCCGGCGATCGCCTCACGGGTGGCTCGCCACCAGTCCTGCGGGTCCTGCTCGGCCCAGCCGATGTGCTCGGAGTGAATGGGTGAGTGTTCGGCGCTGCATGAGGCGATGATTTTGCCATCGCGGTCGATGAGGATTGCCCTGGTACCGCCGGTTCCGACGTCTACTCCGAGAAACATGGTGGTTTCCTTTTCGGTTAGTAAATGCTTTTAGTAGCAGTGTATCTGGTAACGCTGGAGAGGCAGCCACGCCGGAATAAATTCGACAGTTTTGAAGAGCACGATACTTTTTTTGAACATTCCGGGCGACTTACAGCATCTCAATATTACGAAGAGACACATAATCAGGGGATGAGGCTGAACAAGATGTTACTGCGCCATCCAAACCTTAGGATTACTGAAAAGATGCAGGTAACATTCAAAGGTATGAGCCAAAGCAAGAGAGCGCGTTACTCCCAGGGCGTGGTTGCGGCGATGGGAATCGGGTTGCTGTGCCTGTCGGGCGCGGCACTGCCTGCCGTGGCGCAGCAAGGCTCGAGCCAGAGCCAAAGTTCGGCCAGCGGTCCCAGTACAGGACCAACCAGCTCCCCTATCGCCACCGCCCAGCAGCAGCTTTATAGTGCGTCGGGCACGAATGGAGCGCAGCCAACGCAGGATTCGTTTCAGGGCAGCGTTGTGGAAGGAAAATCGACGGGATCGATGATGGATCTCTCGCTGGATGAAGCCATCCAGCGGGGACTTCGAAACAATCTGGGGATTATCCTGCAGTCGTCGGCGCAGAAGAATGCGGGTGGCCAGCGGTTGGAGGAGTTGCAGGCGTTGTTGCCTACGGTGACTGGCTCAGGCAGCATCGAGGTGCAACAGATCAATCTTGCGGCGGAAGGGCTGAAGTTTCCGGGACTGCACCCGATTATCGGGCCGTTTCAGGTGGTTGATTTCAGGGCTTATCTCACGCAGAACCTGGTGAATGTTTCGGCGCTGCAGAATTATATTGCCGCGAAGCATAATTTTGAGAGCGCGACATTGACCGCAGAAGACGCGCGCAATCTGGTGGTGCTGACGGTGGGCAATGCCTACCTGCTTTGCATCGCGGATGGAGCCCGCATCGAGGCGGTCAACGCAGAGATGGCTACGTCGAAGGTTTCGCTCGATCAGGCCACGGCGGCGCATGATGCCGGGACCAGCCCCAAGCTCGATGTGCTGCGGGCGCAGGTGGACTACCAGAACGAAGAGCAGCGGCTGATCTCGACACAGAACGAATTGGCGAAAGACAAGCTGGCCTTGGCGCGCGCGATTGGACTGCCACTGGACCAGGAGTTTCGGCTGACGGACTCGATCCCTTATGCTGCGTTGGATAAGGTCAATCCGGACACGGCATTCGCGCAGGCGCTCAGTGCTCGCAAAGATCTTGCGGCGCAGTCGGAGCAAGTGAAGGCTGCGCATGCGGAGAAGACGTCGGCATGGGCGAGCCAACTCCCGGTGGCGAGCTTTTCCGGAGACTACGGCGACCTGGGGACGACGCCGGGGCACTCGCATGGAACGTACACAGCGACGGGCAAGGTGAGCGCACCTATTCTGCAGATCGCCAAGACGCGCGGCCAGGAGCAGGTTGCCGATGCGCAGTATGAAGAGGCGAAGGCTAAACTCGCTGATCAGGTTCAGCAGGTAAATGCCGAGGTTCGCGACAGCCTGTTGGATATCCAGGCGGCAGAGAAGCTGGTGGAGGCGACGCACTCGAATGTCGAGCTGGCCAATGAGGCTCTCAGCGATGCGCAGCAGCGGTTTCATGCAGGAGTTTCCGACAACTTGCCGGTTTCGCAGGCGCAGGCCCAGACAGAACTAGCGAACGATCAGTACATCAGCGCGCTGTACCAGCACAATGTCGCCAAACTTTCACTGGCGCGAGCGCTGGGTGTAGCGCAGACGAATTACAAAGATTATCTCGGAGGAAAGTAGCTTGCCAGACCAAGGGAATCACAATCGCGACGAACAGACCGCGGAGATCAGCGGCACGGTTCAGATCAAACGGCACGGGGACACAGATCATGTTGATTCAGGCAGGGGCGGCCGTATCGACGAAGAGGAAGCTGCCCAGCCGGAGAAGTCGTCGCGACGGAAGTTCATCATTATTGCGGTGCTGATCTTCCTCGCTGTGGGCGCGGCCCTGTTTTACTGGCATTCCACCTTCACGGAAGATACGGACGACGCGCAGGTGGATGGCAACCTTTACCAGGTAAGCTCGCGAGTTACCGGGCAGGTCATCAAGGTCTACGTGGATGACAATCAGAAGGTGCAGGCGGGGCAATTGCTCGCGGAGATCGACCCGAAGGACTACCAGGTCGCACTGGAACAGGCCCAGGCGAACCTTGCCAGCGCACAGGCTGCAGCCATCCAGGCAAATGTGAATGTTCCGATAACCAGTACAAGCGTGCATACGAGCGTGAGCACGACGAATTCCGATGTTCAGGCTGCGATGGCTGCCGTTGCCCAGGCACAGAAGCTGGAACAGGCGGCAGCGGCAAGGGTCGACCAGGCGAAGGCTAACGCGGTGAAGGCGAGTCTGGATGTTGAGCGCTATACGCCGTTGGTGCAGAAGGACGTCATTTCGAAGCAGCAGTACGATGCGGCAGTGGCCCAGGCTGCTGGGACATCGGCAGCCGTCATCGAGGCGCAGTCGCAGCTGATCGGGCAGCAGGAAGCCATACGTGAAGCGCAGCAGCGGTTGGCGCAGGCGCGTTTTTCTGCAACCGAATCGGTAAAAAATGGTCCCCAGCAAATCAAGGTGGAGCAGGCCAAGGCCAATGCGGCTCTCGCAGAGGTGCAGCAGGCGCAGGCCAAGGTTGATGAGGCGCGGCTGAACCTGAGCTATACGCACATTACTGCCCCTACAACTGGAATCGTCAACAAGAAGAATGTGCAGGTGGGTGCCAATCTTTCGATCGGGCAAGACCTGCTGACAATCATTCCGCTGACTGATCTATGGGTTACTGCGAACTTCAAAGAGACGCAGATTCAGCATATGCATCCGGGCCAGGACGTTACGATTGAGGTCGATGCTTTGGGCGGTCGCAAGTTCCATGGCAAACTGACGCAGATTGGCGGCGCCACCGGCTCACGGCTGTCGCTGTTTCCACCTGAGAATGCTACCGGCAACTATGTGAAGGTGGTGCAGCGGATTCCCGTGCGCATCGACTTCACCAATCTGCAAAAGGAGAACGGGGACTACGCGCTTCGGCCAGGATTCTCGGTCACTCCGTATGTGACGGTCAAGTAGCTCGGCAATTCAAAAACTAATAAGCAGCCCAGCCCGCAGACCGGCCGGGCTGCTTATTTTTTAAGGGCAAGACGTTTCGCATCCAAACTCTGGTTTAATTCATCTACAAGACATACTCCTATGCCGATCGCGCTTGTATTTTTCGTTCATTATGCCTACCTGATCCTGTTTCTCTGGGTTCTGGCGGAGCAACTCGGCATACCGGTTCCCAGCGTTCCCGTGCTGCTGACGGCGGGGACCCTCAGCGCGACTCACCGGATTCACCACTCGTATGCGCTCGCGGTTGTGCTTGTAGCCTGCATATTGGCTGACACGCTTTGGTTTGCGCTGGGGCGTCGCTACGGAAAGAACGTGTTGCAGCTCCTGTGCCGGCTATCGTTCGAGGCCTCGACCTGCGTCAGCAAAACCGAAGGGTACTTTTCGCGGCGTGGTCCGGCCACCCTGCTGATTTCGAAGTTCGTTCCGGGGCTGAGTACGGTCGCCGCGCCCATTGCGGGGCAGACGGGGATGTCGTATGGCCGGTTCTTTATCTGGGACTTGGCGGGATCGATTCTATGGGCCGAGACTTTTCTGCTCGCCGGGCGTTTCTTCGGAGACCTGGCAAAACGCAGCGCGCGGTTCTTTCAGCTTCTCGGCCACTTCGCATTCGCCATCTTCATCCTGATGGTGTTTGGCTTCTTTGCTTATCGCATTCTTAAACAGCGCAGATTTTTGCAGCAGGTGCGGAGTATGCGGCTTGACCCTGCTGAATTGAAGGCCATGATCGATAGCGCCGAGGCGCAGGGAAATACTCCTCCATTTATCGTCGATCTCCGCCATCCGCTCGATTATCTGCCCGATCCGCGTGTGCTGCCGGGCGCGTTACGCATCGGTCCGAATGAGGTCAGGCAGCATAGCGAGATCATTCCACGAGACCGCGATGTAATTCTGTACTGCACCTGCCCGAGCGAAGAGACCAGCGCCAAACTGGCCATGCAACTCCACAAGCTGGGGATCTATCGTGTGCGACCGCTGCGCGGAGGCTTCGAAGGATGGAAGGATGCCGGGTATCCGTTGATCGACTACGTCCAGGACACTCCACATTCGCTTCCGGTGCTTACGCAGATCGCCGCTTCCACGCCCCGGAAAGGCTTGACGCACCCTCTATAATTGAAAGACGGGGGCAAGATCATATTCAATATGTTTTTCTTCGCTGCGCTCTTTCGCAAGCGAGGCTAAGTCGTATGAATGCAATACTTTGCGTCAAAAACTTCCGTAAAATCAGTACTTTGCATCATAAGTCCGGCATTAAGTTACATGTTTTGAATACTTTGCATGCTTTGTGGGGGGGGGAGGGGGTACCTCTAGCATCCTGAAGTCCAAGGGTGGCAAGAGTGCTCTTTGTTTCTTCCGAAACCGTTACCATAGATTTTCGACCGCGGTGCGCCGTGGCAGGAGATGTAATTGGCCTATAGCGATCTTCGCGACTGGATAAAGCAGCTCGAAAAGGCTGGAGAACTGAAGCGCATCACGGCTGAGGTCGATCCGATTCTTGAGATGGCAGAGATTGCCGACCGTGCCGCAAAACTGGGGCGTGGCACGGCGAAGGCCGGCGGACCGGCTTTGCTGTTTGAGAATGTCAAAGGCTATCCGAAGGCGCGAGTGTTGATGAACCAGTTCGGCAGTGAACGCCGGATGAAGATGGCGCTCGAGACCGACTCGCTCGATGACATCGCAGGTCGCATTCGTGAGTTGCTGCATCCGGTTTCGCCGACGAGCTTTATCGACAAACTGAAGATGTTGCCGAAGCTGGCTGAGGTTGGCAGCTTTTTCCCGAAGCTTATTTCTGCAAAAGACGCGCCTTGCAAAGAAGTGATTCATCGTGGAGAGGACGTCAATCTTCTTGATATTCCGATTTTGAAGACGTGGCCTCAGGATGGCGGCCGGTTCATCACGCTGCCGTGCGTGATTACGCGTGACCCGAAGTCAGGCAAACGCAACGTCGGGATGTACCGTATGCAGGTGTACGACGGTAAGACAACAGGGATGCACTGGCAGCGACAGAAGGTTGCTGCTGAACATATGCGTGACCGGTTGCGGGCCACGACGCCTGATGCTGCGAGCGGTGTCGATCTGATGGCGCTGACCGCAGGAGGAACGGCTGCGGCTGCTTCGCTGGAGACGCTGAATGCGACTACGCTGACGAAGATTCGCAACGACCGCATGGAGGTCGCGGTGGCGATTGGCACAGATCCCGCAACTACGTTTTCGGCGATTGTCCCGGCGCCTCCCGAGGTCGAGGAGTATTTGATCGCCGGTTTCCTGCGACAAAAGCCGGTTGAACTGGTGAAGGCGGAGACTGTTGACCTGGAGGTGCCTGCTCATGCGGAGTACATCCTTGAGGGTTATGTTCAACTCGGCGAGCTCCGCACCGAGGGGCCATTCGGCGACCATACTGGTTTCTATACGATGCAGGACGACTATCCGGTCTTTCACGTTACCGCGATTACGCATCGCAAGCAGCCTGTCTATGCGGCCACGATCGTTGGTAAGCCGCCGATGGAAGATGCATGGATGGGCAAGGCGGTTGAGCGCATCTTTCTGCCGCTGATGCAGATGACGCTGCCCGAAATAGTGGATGTGAACCTTCCGCCTGAGGGGGTATTTCACAATCTCATGATCATCTCGATAAGAAAGTCTTATGCCGGCCATGCGCGCAAGGTGATGAATGGCATCTGGGCGATGGGACAGGCGATGTTTACGAAATGCATCATCGTCGTCGATGAAGATTGCGATGTGCAGGACATTGCGGAAGTGGTCCTTCGCACCACCAACAACATTGATCCTGAGCGCGACATTCAATTCACACTCGGACCCGTGGATTCTCTCGACCATGCAAGTCGTTTGCCAAATTATGGAAGCAAGATGGGCATCGATGCCACACGAAAGTGGCCCGCGGAGGGATTCGCGCGCCAATGGCCTGCGATGCTCACGATGCCGCCCGAGGTGAAGTTGCATATTGATGCACTATGGAAGAAGCTGGGGATCGAATAAGTACATGTCTGTTTTTTGCTAAATGACTGTCGCTCTTGAGATCGCTACTGTTGTCTCGCTTCTTGGGTACTGGTCGCATTCTTGCACTATTAATGTTGGTGGGAGATAGCAAATTATTGTTGGGCAACGTGTTAGCTCTGCGGCGCTTCTAACTTCTTCAGCGGGATTTCCAGAAATTCTCCTGGAGGTATTACTTTGAAACGACATCAATTGATTGGCTTATTTATTTTTGTGTTTGGCTTGTCCATAGCCTCTCATGCGCAAGCCGTTCCAATGGCCACACGTGTAGGGGGAGCACAGGTTGGTGCAGGTTTCACCTTCGCGATTCCCGACTATGGTCCGACTTATATCAAGGGTTATACGATCTATGCCGATGCCGATCTATGGCGCAGGTTTGGTTTCGAGGCTGATGTGCATCAGGTCAACGTACTGACGCCGACCGATATTGGTGAGGACACCTACCTTATTGGGCCGAGGTTTTCTGTGATACGGCAGGACCGCTTCACCGCTTATGTGAAGGCACTCGGGGGGCTGGGGCGTTTCGAGTACCAAACCGGCTATTATCGTCATCCCCACACCGATACTTTCGGCGTCTTTTCAGTGGGGGGCGGTATAGATTTTCGCGCATCGCAGCATATCAATATCCGTGCCATCGACATCGAAGCGCAGAAGTGGCCCAGTTATGGAACGCCTGGATTTCCGGCGCATGGGTTGAGTCCGTTCGTTACAACGTTCGGCGTCGCGTATGCCTTCTAGTTTTCTACCGGAGTAAGGTAGGCATTATTTCGAGAAGAGCATCGTGCTCCTTCATTTTGAAGGAGCACGATTTTTGAGCAGATGAGATTGGCAGCGCGTTAGAGACTGTCGGCTGGTACAGTCTGAAGAAACCGCCGCAACGCTCATACCTGTAAGACGTCTCCATCCCGAGCGACCATCTCGTACAGTACAGGATTAACGAAAAACCCAAGGAAGAGCCGCGAGACAAGGCCAGCGACGATTACGATCGCAAATGGCTTCTGCGTGTCCGAGCCAATGCCGGTGGAAAGCGCCGCGGGCAAGAGTCCGAGACAGGCGACGAGGGCGGTCATCATGATCGGGCGCAGCCGCAGGAGCGACGCCTCGCGAGTTGCGGTGCGGATGTCTTTATCTTCGAGGCGCAATTTATTAATGTATGAGACCAGGATAACTGCGGTCTCGACTGAAACGCCCATTAGAGCGAGGAGACCGAGCCCTGACGAAACGCTGAAGGGCGTATGCGTCAACTTGAGAGCGATGAGGGCGCCCACAGGTTCGGTCAGAAGAACGCCAAGCGCGATGGTCAACGGGAATTTAAAATTGCCGTAGAGCGCAAACAAGATCATAAAAATGATCAGCAAGGCGAGCGGTCCGATGAATTCCATCTGATGTTTTGCTTCAAGAAATTCGCCATACTCGCCACCCCACGCGAGTCGGTAACCCGGGGGGAGAGATTTTGCAATATCCGCGATGGACCGTTGGCCGGCGAGCACGGCGCTCTCAAGATCGCGCCCGTCGATGCTGTACTGCACTCCAATGTAGCGGGAGTTGTTTTCGCGATAGATGAACGATGCGCCGCCGGCCTCATGAATATTCGAGAGTTCGCTCAAAGGAATCTGCTGACCGGTAGGCGTGCCGACAAGAAGATTACCAATCTGCTGCGCATTTTCGCGGAACTGGGGTTTCATGCGTACCACCAGATCGAAGAGCTTCTCGCCCTGAATGACCTGTGTGGCCGCCTGTCCGCCTACAGCCGCTTGAACAATTGCCTCGACGTCCGCAACGTTGATGCCGTAACGGGCGATTTTGTCGCGATCGACATCAATCAGCAGGCTGGGTTGGCCTAACTCCCGAACGACGGTCAACTCCGAGAAGCCGGGTACCTGTGAGAGTCTGCGTTTGATCTCCAGCGCCTTGCTTTGCAGGACATTCAGATCTGGTCCATAAATCTTTACGGCGAGCGCGCTCTTGAGGCCTGTCAGCGCTTCATCCACAGCATCTTCGGCGGGCTGAGTGTAATTGAAGATAACGCCGGGAAAGGCCTGGAGCTGTTTCTCAATGTCCGCAGTCAGTTCGGCTTTGTTGTGGATCGCGCCCGTCTTCCAGGAGGCGTCGGTGTAAGGCTTGAGGCCTACGTAAAACTCATCGTTGAAGAAGCCGGTGGGGTCCGTGCCGTCGTCCGGGCGGCCAAGCTCGGAACCAACATCGGTGACCATTGGATAGCTCATCAGGAGATGGCGGACTTGGGGCGAAAACTTGCTTGCCTCCTCAAACGACACCGTATAAGGCATGGTTGCGCGCACCCATAGCGCGCCCTCGTCGAGATGCGGCATGAACTCTCCACCGATGAAAGGGATGAGCAGGAGAGTGGCGGCGAAGATCAGTGTGGAAACGATCATTGTGACCTTTGGGTGGTCGAGGCACCAGTCGAGCTGGACGGCATACTTTTTGCGCAGCCACTCAAACGGCTTGTTCGCCCGCTCGCGCACGCCGCCTTTGAACCAATAGGCGCACATGACCGGCACGAAGGTGAGCGTTAAGATCAACGCCCCTACAAGTGCGATCGAGACCGTGTCCGCCATAGGCTTGAATAGCTTGCCTGAAGGGCCGCTGAGCGCGTAGATGGGGAGATAGCCGGCGATGATGACAGCCACGGAATAGAAGATGGGACGATCAACGTCCTTTGCTGCGGCGAGTATTACTTCATGGAGGTCGTAGCTCTGTCCCTCCAGATCACCCAGTTCGCGGAAGATATTTTCTACCATCACCAGGGTTCCATCGATGAGAATTCCAAAATCAATGGCTCCGATGGAGAGCAAGTTCGCAGCGATGCCTTGCAAATGCAGAAAGATAAAAGAAAAAAGTAATGCGAGTGGAATGGCGAGCGCTACGATAACAGCGGCGCGAATGCTGACCAGAAAGGCCATGAGGACAAGGAGGACAAGGGCCATCCCCAGCATCATGTTGTGTTCGACGGTGTCGATGGTCAGTTGAACGAGATCGCTGCGGTCGTAAAAGGGATGAACTTTTACATCGGGCGGAAGGATGCCGTCGTTGAGTTGCTGGGTCTTGGCTTCGACGCCCGTCAGGACGTTCTGCGTTTGTTCGCCGCGCCGCATCATGATGACGCCTTCGACCGCATCATCCTCTTTATTGAAGCCGAATTCGCCCAGCCGCGGAGCGTGTCCTATGACAACTTCTCCTATATCGCGGATACGCACCGGCACGCCATTCTGCGTTCCCACGATGACGTTTCCGATGTCGGAGGTGTCACGAATGAGCCCGAGGCCGCGAACGTAATAGATCTGACTGCCTTGGGAGTAAAAACCGCCGCCAGCATTGGAATTATTGACGGAGAGTTGCTGTATTACCGTCGGTACGGTGAGGTGATACGCGTAAAGTTTCGCCGGGTCGAGAAGCACCTGGTACTGCATGACGGTGCCGCCGAATCCGGAATCGTCCGCGACTCCGGGGACCTGTTTATATTCGCGCTCAATCACCCAGTCTTCAAATGTCTTCAACTCTTGCGGTGTGCGGTCAGGGCTCTCCAGAGCGTATCGATAGACGAGACCGGATGGGCTTGCCAGAGGTGCAAGTGTAGGTGTCACTCCCGTCGGATAAGTTACTTCGCTAAGTCGCATAAAGACTTCCTGGCGAGCAAAATAGTTATCCGTCCCTTCGTCGAACGTCAGAATGACATCCGAGAGCCCATAGAGGGAAATCGAGCGCATGATCGACATCTTTGGGACGCCGTTCATCTCAACTTCAGTCGGAACGGTCACCAGCCGTTCGATCTCTTCGGCTGCATGACCGGGCCATTGGGTGATGATTTCTACCATTGGAGGAGCGAGATCCGGGTAAGCGTCTACTGGCATGTGGTGGAAGGAGATCACTCCGCCGATAGCAATGAAGGCTACCAACAGCAGGATTAACAGGCGTTGCCGCAACGCGAACTGGACGACATGATGAATCATTCGAAGCCGCCTCCTCAGTGTTGCAGCGAATTAGCAAACTGAAGAAACAAGCTGCCATCGCCCACAACCCTTTCTCCAACGGAAATGCCGTTCAGAATTTGGGTCTGGCCATTCTGGCTTTCACCTAATTCCACATCGTGCCTGCCAAATTGATTTGCGCCACCCGCGACATAGACGAATGGTTGATTATTGTCATCGCGCAGAATGGCTGAATTAGGCACTGCGATCACATTTGAGAGCTTGCCTGCCGTGACAATGACGTTGCAGTACATATCCTTTTTTAACTTCTCGCCTGGGTTGTCCACGACGATGCGCGCCTGCAGCGTTCTTGTATTCGGATCTAGCGCGGGTGAAACGTAGGAGATTCGTCCGTGAAAGCTTCCGGGATACGCGTCGGTCTGGACAACGACGCTGTCGCCGCTTCGGATGAAGGCAAGGTTGGTCTGGTAGACATTCGCGAGCACCCATACGGTGCTAAGATTCGAGATCGTAAAGGCCTGTGTTTGGCCGGCCTGTACGACCTGACCGGGTGACACGAGGCGCTCAACTACTTCTCCGCTGATGGGCGCAAGCACCGGAATCTCCGCTGAAGAAGGGGCTTTCGCCAGATCGGCAGGATTCTTGATGCCGAGAATTTTCATGCCTTGCTCAGCCGAGTTCAGGTCCGCTCTAGCCTGGTTGCGGTCCGATTCAGCCTGCTCAAAATCGCGTTCCGCGATGGCGTGATGCTGATAGAGATCTTGTGCGCGGGCGTAGTTTTTATCTGCCAGGCGGAACGAATCAGACGCTTTCAAATAAGAGCCCAGCAGCTGTGAGTAATCGGGACTGCTCACATCGAGCATTGGCTGGCCTGCTTTGACGTGTTGCCCGGGCACAGCCAGAATCCTGCTGACTGGACCGCCCACCTGAGTGATGACCGGCGTTGTGTTGAACGCGTTGTACGCGACAGTACCCGTAAGCCGAAGCGTGTTCGTCAGAGTGGTTGGCTCAATCGTGATGACCTGTACATGAGACATTTGGTCTTGCGGAATGGTGAAGAGCTGCGGCGTAGCAGACTTCGAGGGAGTTGCAGAAAAAGACGTCATCTGGCTTGCATGTTCGCGGTCCTTTGAGTTGCAGGCCGTGAGCATCAACGCGAACATAAGCGCCATTGCACCTGAAATTCTGAAATTGCGGCGCGTGATCGGTGCAGTTGTCATGGTAAGCTCCTGGTTCCTACCGCTTCACGAAGCTGTTCGAGCGCGAGCAAGTACGATGCAAGCGCCTGGCGATACGCGAGTTGTGTAGATCGATAGCTGCGCTCTGCGTCAAGAAAATCGAGCAGGCTCGCCGCACCGCGCTTGTAGGCGTACTCGCTGATGTCCCGAGATTGCTGCGCTTCGTCGAGATATCCGGAACGATAGAGTCCGACGACTTGATCGTTGGTGCGCAGGTTCTCAAAGGCGTCTCTCACGTCCGTCAGCACCTGCCCGTTCGCGAACTTCTCCTGTTCCTGTGCCTGTGAAATGGCAAAGCCGGTGCGCGCTATCTCGCCCTGATTGCGGTCGAAGATGGGTAGCTCCATCTGTCCGAAGAAGGAAAGGTTATTGATGTCGCTCAGGTGCGAGTAGCTCACTTGGCCGGTTACATCCCGTTTGCCTATCGCCTTTTGCAGATCATGCTGACTGTTCGCGGCGGCCACTCCTAGCCGCGCTGCCTGCAGGTCCGGCCTGCTCTGTAAGGCCTTTGCTTGAAAATCTTCCAGATTGCCCTTGACGGGTTGGTAATCGAACGATCCGGCGACGTCATAGTCGGCAACAATCGATTCATATCCGAGTAGTTGCCGCAGATCGGAGAGTCCCTGGACCCTTGCGAGCTTCGCCGTGGACACATCCTGCTGGAACTGAAGCATCTGAAGCTTGATCTTCAGAAGATCGCCCTCGCCGATGTCTCCTGCCTTGTAACGCGCTTCGCCGATATCGACGGTGTTCTGAAAGCTTTTGAGGTCTTCGGTCGCGAGGGCAAGCGTCGATTCGGCAAGCTCGACATTAATGAACTGCGAGGCTACGTTGAAAGTAAGGCTGCGCTCAGTGTCGGCCACCTGCGCCCGCGTCACGGCGGTCTGGTCTTTGGCTGCCTGAAGACGGTGCTGCCGCTTCTTGCCGCGTTCGAACAGATAGCTGAGGCCGAGATCGAACTGTGCCGTGGTGTCGAGGTAATCCGCACTGAACTGGCTTGGCTGCAAGATCGGCAAAAACTGCGAGTCGCCTGAGATCACGGGGTTGGGGCGCAGATTCGCCGTGATCTCCGCAGCTTGATTCTGCTCGATGCCAGTGCGGGCAGCCAGCAGATTATGGTTATGCTGTAGCGCCATCTGAATTGCATCGTCGAGTGAGATGATGACCGCGCCGGGCTTCTGGGCAAGCGTATGCGCTTGCGGTGCGGGTGGTGACGGATTTTGTGCGGTCGGAGACTGCGCACCTGCTACTCCAAAAAAACACAAGGGAACTAGAAAAATTAGGTAATACAGACGCCGTAGACGCATAAATCAGCCTTCTTCAACAGGTCGATACACCGATTGGCGTGCTGGAGCAGCACGGAAGAAATGCGAAAGCTATGCGGGAGGTGCGCGGGCGGGAATATGGCGGGGAGAGGAATCCGGCGTGAAGCTAACATTTTGAGACTGAAGTTCTATTCCTGTGGGGACCAGAACGTATACCTGGACGCTAGCTACGGAGGGCTCGATAGCAAGATGGCCGAGATGGCAGATCGGGCAGGTGTCCGGAGAAGTGGTGGCATGGTGATGCCAGACCATCCCGAGCGTAGTGCACATCAACAACGCAAGAAGCGCTATTGGGATCACCATTCGCCAGATCCGCTTTCGCTCAGCCATGATTGAGGCAGGGTAAAGAACCTGCGTACCTTGTGGCCTAGTTTAGTCCAGAATTATTATTTTGGGGATGAAGCTGGAATTTAATGTCACTAGATTCATCACTTGAAGGATAAATCTAAATATTAGATTTTCTGGAAGAAGTGGTGGACGCGGTAGGGATCGAACCTACGACCAGTCGATTAAGAGTCGAATGCTCTACCAACTGAGCTACGCGTCCATTTTGACCTCAATTGCATGAGGGGGAAGTGATTGAGAGGCACACCTTGAAGCCAGTCTGCCGCGATCAATCGACTTAGTTAAGATAACACAGCTTGCAGGATGGAATCATCCTGCAAGCTGCTGGCTAGCCGACAAAATCTACGTTGGCGCGAATGGGAATAATGCCGCGGTCGAAGCCCATGTCGAGCAGCTTGCGAATGGCTTCTTTACCATCCTCGCCATAATTCAAGGTGCGTTCGTTGACGTACATTCCGACGAAGCGGTTGGCGAGACTCGGGTCGAGATCGCGGGCAAACTGCATGGCGTAGGCCAGTGCCTCTTCGCGGTGGTCGAGAGCGTGCTGGATGCTGTCACGCAGGGCGTTGGTGGTGGTAAGCAGGGTCTGCGGGCTGAACGAGCGGCGGATAGCATTACCCCCAAGAGGGAGGGGAAGGCCGGTCTCCTCGCGCCACCACTGACCAAGGTCAAGGAGCTTTACAAGCCCGTCATTGGCGTAGGTCAACTGGCCCTCGTGGATGATCAGTCCGGCATCGAACTCGCCAGAGACCACAGCGGGAATGATCTTGTCGAACGGAACTACGGTAGTCTCGATGTCCGGCGCGAAGAGCCTCAGAGCGAGATAAGCCGTAGTGAGCGTGCCCGGGATAGCGATGCGCGTCTTCTTTACCTCGTCGAGCGTGAGCTTGCGGGGGGCGACGATCATCGGGCCATAGCCCTCGCCGACGCTGCCGCCACACGCCATCAGCGTGTACTTGTCCTGCAGATAAGGATAGGCGTGGAAGGAGATCGCGGTGACATCATAGAAGGCTTCGTTGATGGCGCGGTGGTTCAGGGTTTCGATGTCGGTGAGAGTGTGGTTGAACTTGAAGCCGGGGACGCGGATCTTGTTGGTGGCCAGACCGTAGAACATGAAGGCGTCGTCAGAGTCGGGGCTGTGTGCGATGTTGATCTCTTGAATTGCAGTGTTGGCGGTAGGCATAATTCGGTAATCCTTGGGAGAGTAAGAGGGATAAGAGACGCGGCCCGTCAGTGTCGGTTCAGGACGTCAAGAGGATCATTGTTACTGGATCAGGAGCGCCGCCACTTCTGCATCGAACTGAAGATTCCGGCGGCAGCAGTGATTTTGATGGCTTCGCCCGCGAGGAACGGCGCCACCGCAAGGCTCCACACTGCGGTACTGCCAAGGTGCAGAAGGTGCGCCAGCCAGCCAGCGCCAAGAGCGAAGGTGATGATGCTGGAACCAATTCCGGCAAGGATCGCGCTGCTGAAGCGGGACACAACGCGAGGCATGGCACGGACGATCCAGCCAGCGGCCGCTGCAGCCAGCGGGTAGGCAAAGAGAAAGCCGGCGTCGGGTCCGAGCAGGTGCGCCATACCGCCGGGGCCAGCGGGACTGAATACAGGCAGCCCCATGGCACCTTCCGCGAGATAGAGAACCATGGTCGAAAATCCTGCAACCGGTCCGAGAACCATGCCGATCAAGATAACGGCGAATGTCTGGAGAGTGATTGGTACCGGGGTGAAGAAGAGGGGGATCGATACATGCGCACATGCGGCGACGAAGAGGGTAGCGGCCACGGACAGTGCGATGCGGCCGGGCAGCGTCTCGTGGAGCGGCTTGGCGCCTTCGAGCAGGCCGGAGTGGGAAGAGGTAACAGGTTGCATAGGGCAGGTCCTTTCGCGTTAGCCGCGGTTGGCTGAAATTGCCTTGTTGTAAGAATCGGTATGGCTTTGGCTGGCGTGCCATCTTCTGTTTGCCGAGGGATCCTGAGATGACGGACTATTTGCGTCTTTCGCCGCGGAGAATAGGTATTGCCCGAACTCCGGCTGAGTCGGGGTCGAGGAACTCTCGCGCTTGTGGCTGGCGCGGATGCGTCGGGTGATCGCCATCGCCGCCCATAGGAGAGCGAGAAAAGAGAGAATCGAGATGGCAAAGAGGATTCGCATCAAACAGAAGACCCAGAAGAAGAATACCAAGATTGCATCCGGTTCGTGCAGCTGATGTGATCTCTTCGCCTATTCCCAGTTTAAATTTACAAAGGGCTACCCGCCCCGTGACCAATCTGTCAGTACGAACTTGGTACACTCGCACGCGAAGATAGTTTTCCACTTGACGGAGCGATGTGCGAAATTTGTACTGGACAATAGAAGAGATATGATTCGTTCCGGCACAAGAGTCACAGCGGTAAAAAAGTCGAGCGGCGTAGTGCGCCTGTACGAATGGGTTCAAGGCGGCTGGCGTAAGGTCGCTACAGGAGCGGCCGCGGTGCTCGCGTTGGCCATGGCCTACCATGTGATCTTTGGCCAGAATGGCCTGACGGTCTATCAACAGAAGCGGCAGGAGACGCAGGTACTGGCGAAGCAATTGCAGACCCTGCAGCATGAAAATGATCTGATGAAGGGCCACGTCGACCGACTCCAGAACGATCCGAATGCGATCGAGCATCAGGCCCGCGAGGAGCTGCACTACACCCGCCCGGGTGAGGTGATCTATACACTCCCGCCGGATCCGGCCGCAAAAAATGCGGCTGGCCAGGGCAGCGCTGCAAGCCTTAGATAGTTGATCCCTTTAACAACTTTGGATCGCGCTTGACGCTGGCGGCGACATGTATCCCCTCATTGCCCATACGGTAGGCGTCGAAGAACACTGGGAGTCGCCAATGAAGATCAATATGGAAGAGGCTACGGCACGGCAGACATACAACCTGCTGATCGGACTGGTAGCGCCGCGGCCCATTGCCTGGGTGACCAGCATGAACGAGGAAGGCGGCCTGAATGCCGCTCCCTTCAGCGCTTACAACTACCTTTGCACTGACCCGCCAATTATAGGGATCGGCGTCACTGACCGTCCGACTGGCGGCTTCGTCCCTAAAGATACCGCAAGAAACATTCGGCGCACCGGAGAGTTCGTCGTCAATGTCGTGACCGAAGATCTTATTCGCCAGATGAATATCTGTGCAACCGACTTTCCCGCAGAGTTCAACGAACTGGAGATGGCGGGATTGAGCACCGCACCCTCTCAGGTGGTGAAGGTGCCGCGCATCGAACAGGTCCACGCCGCGCTGGAGTGCAGGGAATACACCACGATGGAAATTGGCAGATCTCGCATTATCTTGGGCAGGGTGGTTGCCATCTACGTCGAAGATAAATTCGTCGATCCCGCCGGTCCGTACGTGCTAGCCGAGGAATTACATGCGATCGGCCGGATGAATGGGCTGGGCTCTTACGTAAAGACCAGGGAATCTTTTCTAACCGTGCCGAGAATCTCATACGAAGAATGGAAACAGGGAAAACGGTAACCCCGTCATGAGATGTATTCCTTGAGCCAGGGATCGGTCGTGTGGACCAATGCCTTGGTCGCGCCATCGAAGACTACTTTTCCTTCATTCAGGACCAGAAATTTGGTGCTGTCATCGATTCCGTTATCAGAAATCAACTCCATCTTCCCGGCCTTTAGGTTGAAGCGATTTCGTGCGAGCACGATTGCATCTTGCAGGCGATGGGTAATCAGAAGTGAGGTCGTGTGGGAGACGTCACGCTGCTTCACTACAAGCTCGATGATCGTGGTCGACGTGATGGGGTCGAGGCCGCCCGTAGGGGAGTCGTAAAGAATAAGGTCTGGGCTGGAGATAATTGCGCGGGCAATGGAGACGCGACGGCGCATTCCGCCCGAAAGCTCCGATGGAAACTTAGCGATGGCATGCTCCAACTCGACGAACTGCAACGCTTCGACCACCCGTTTGTGGGCTTCGTCTTCAGGAACTCGATCTTCGTGAAGTCGGTAGGCTACGTTGTCTTCAACCGAGAGAGAGTCGAATAGCGCCGACTCTTGAAAAACCATACCGATGCGTGACCGCAGTTTGAACAGGTCATTCTCGTGCATCGTTGTAATTTCCTGGCCGAATACTCGTATCGATCCCGAGTCGGGACACAAGAGCCCATTGGCGAGCTTCATCAGGACAGACTTGCCGCAGCCCGCCGGTCCAAGAATGATGCGGGTTTCGCCGGGCTGCACCTTGAAAGAGATGTTGTCTAGAACGGGCTTTCGGTCGAAGCCGATGGAGACATCCTCGTAGACGACCACGGGTTCTGTCGAATCGGCGCTGCTTTCATTCAATGAAAGGCTAGTGCTGGCGAGTTCTTCAGTCATGGTCTGCTCTCAACGGCCAAAGATGCCGATCATCACTCGGCTGACAAGGAAGTCGACGACAATGATGAAGACAGAGGAGACGACAACTGCCTGCGTCGTCGAGCGGCCGACGCCCTGGGTTCCGCCTTTGGTCTTCAATCCGAAGTAGCAGCCGACGGTAGCGATGATGAAACCAGAAAACAAAGGCTTCGTGAGCCCCTGGACGACATCGGCGAAGACCAGTGCGCGATAGGAGTTGTGGAAGTAGGCCGATCCATTGAGCCCGAGCAGCCCCACGCTGACCAGGGCGCCCCCCGCGATACCCACCGCATCGGACAGAATGGTGAGAAAAAACAGCATGAAGACCGTCGCATAAAGCCGCGGTGTGACAAGTTTGCGGATGGGATCGGTTCCCAGAGCCCGCATCGCGTCGATCTGCTCAGTCACCTTCATTGAGCCAAGCTCCGACGCCATTCCCGAAGCGTTGCGTCCGGAGATCATCAGTCCGGTCAGTACGGGGCCGAGCTCTTTCACCATCGAGAGTGCGACCAGATTGCCGGTCATACTTACCGCGCCAAACTGCTGCAACGACGTTGCCGATTGCAACGCCAGCACGCAGCCCGTAAAGAAGCCTGTCAGCACGACAATGGGCAGGGATCCAAAGCCAATCGAATCCATCTGGGTGAATATGTCGGGCCAGTAACGGGGACGCGAAAATATGTTCGTGATGGCGTGCCACGAGAGCAGCGCGTAGTCCTGAACGGCGGCGACCTTTTCTTTTGCGAATACCTCTGGAGAGACGAAGGGCATCTGGTTATCAGGCTCAATGTATCAGATGCAAGGGACTCCATGAAGATTGCATCTTATTGCCCGGATTGGAGAAGTTCTTTTCGGTACTCCTGAACGGCGGCCAAAAATGAGAAAATAGAATGGATCATGGCTGAAATGACAGCGGCGGTGCTGTATGGCAAACAGGACCTGCGATTGGAGCAGGTAGCGGTTCCGCGTCCGCGCGATGGCGAGTTGCTGGTTCGCGTAAAAGCGGCACTGACCTGCGGCACCGATCTGAAGGTCTATCGCCGCGGTTATCACGCCAGAATGCTGAAGCCCCCGATGCGCTTTGGCCACGAGCTTGCTGGAATCGTCGAGGAGGTAGGCTCCGGCGTTACCGCGTTCCACAAGGGAGACCGGGTAGTCGCGTTGAACTCCGCACCCTGCGATGTTTGTTTCTTCTGCACCCACGGCCAGCAAAATCTTTGTGAAGACCTCCTCTTCAACAACGGTGCATATGCCGAATTCATCCGTGTCCCGGCACGCATTGTGGAAAAGAATACGTTGCTGGTCCCCGATGATGTCCCGTTTGAGCACGCTGCTTTGACGGAACCATTGGCCTGCGTCGTTCGTGGACTGGAAGAGAGTGGAGCTAAGGCAGGCGATACGATGATCGTCATCGGTGCCGGTCCTATCGGGCTGATGTTCATGCACGTCGCCGAGATCGCAGGCGTCCACGTCATTGCAGTCGTCAAGCGGGAGGACCAGATCGACGCCGCAAAGTTATTCGGCGCGAGCAGCGTTCTGCAGATCTCGTCGGTCGATGACGTAGTCGCAGCTGCACGTGCCTTAACACCGCAGGGACGCGGCGCTGATATCGTCATCGAGGCGGTAGCCATCCCCGCTACTTGGGAGTGGGCAGTTGATATGGTCCGCAAGGGCGGTGTCGTCAACTTCTTCGGAGGGCCGCCCAGCGGCACCAAGGTACAGCTTGACACCAACCGCTTGCACTACGGCGACATCACGTTGAAGGCCAGCTTCCACCACACGCCCGCAACCTGCCGCACCGCGTTTGAGTTGGTGACCAGCCGCCGCTTCAAGTGCGCAGATTACATTACCGGGCGCGTCGGTCTGGAAGAAGTTCCCGCCGTCTTCGCGCGCATGATGAATCGCAGCGGAAGCTCGCGCGAGATCAAGACCGCCGTCTTTCCTGCCGGGGTGCCAGAGTGAGCGAAATGTCTCTATCCGAACACGCCCTGCTTGGTGCGCCGCACGAATACCTCACTCCGATGGAGCGGCCAACGCTCGAAGAGGCGCAGGCCTGGTGTCGCAAGCTAGCCACATCGCACTACGAGAACTTCCACGTTGCCACCTGGTTTCTCCCCCGCAAGGTCAGGCCACACTTTGAGAGCATCTACGCCTATTGCCGCGTTGCAGACGATCTCGGCGATGAGGTCGAAGACCCGGCAATTGCCACGCGCCTCCTCGACGCCTGGGGCTCGATGCTCGACGAGTGCTACGACACGCCGCAGCGTTCCATGCATCCTGTTTTTGTGGCGCTGCACGAGACCGTGCGCGAGTGCGGCGTCCCTCGCGAACTCTTTGCCGACCTGCTCCACGCCTTCCGTATGGACCAGGTCAAGACCGAGTATGAAACCTGGCACGAATTGCTCGAATACTCGCGCTACTCGGCCAATCCCGTCGGTCGGCTGGTCTTATGGGTGTGCGGATACCAGGAAGAGTCGCTGGCGTTGCTCTCGGACAAGGTCTGCACCGCTTTGCAATTGGCGAACTTCTGGCAGGATGTGACCGAGGACGCCGATCGTGGCAGACGGTATATTCCGGCGGAAGCTATGGCGCACTTTGGCGTCGAGGACGGCCAGATTGAGGGCCGCGTCTTTACGCCCGAGTTTGCCGCGATGATCGAAAGCCTTGTAGTGGGTACCCGCGCCATGCTGCGCGACGGTGGCGTCATCAGCTCCCACGTCGATAAGGAACTGGCAGTCACGCTGGACCTCTTTCGCAAGGGCGGCGACGCCATTCTCGACGGCATCACTGCGGAAAACTTTGATGTGCTGCGCGGCAGGCCCGTCGTCTCGAAGGTGAAGAAGTTGAGCCTGCTGGCTGGAGCGTTGATAGCGAAGATGCGGGCGGGGCTTACGACGTGACCATTGCCGAAGCCTATGCTGCCTGCCGCACGATAGCGCAGCGCGAGGCCAAGAACTTTTACTACGCCTTCCGCGTTTTGCCGCGGCACAAGAGCGACGCCATGTGTGCGGTCTATGCCTTCATGCGTCGCGCCGACGATATCGCCGATGACGAATCGCTCACTCTCCCCGAGCGCCGTCAGGCGATGAGCGCCTGGGTCGAATCATGGCGAGCCGCGCGCCGTAGCGGAGTGTCCGGCGATCCCGTCTTCCTTGCCCTCAACGACACGCAAAAGCAATTTGCAATTCCCGATGCGCTGCTTGAAGAGCTGGTGCAGGGAACCACCATGGACCTCGAACCCCATCTTGGAGCCGCCGTAGAAGTGCAGACATTCGCCACCTTCGACGATCTCTACCGCTATTGCTATCTCGTCGCCTCGGTCGTTGGACTCGTCTGCATTCGTATCTTCGGCTACACCGATCCCCGCGCAGAAAAATTGGCCGAAGAGACAGGCATCGCATTTCAGTTGACGAACATCCTTCGTGACGTGAAGGAAGATGCAGAGCGCGGACGAGTTTACCTGCCGCAGGATATGCTGCATGAATTCGGCAGCAGCACTGAACGAGTCCTGGCCCTGGCCCAGGGCGCTGGAGTGGAATCACCAGACAGAGCCATGCTCCGCCAGCTGGCAGCGAAGGCCGAGGCCTATTACAAGTCCGCAGACCAACTCCTTCCTCTGATCGATAAAGACAGCCGCGCCGCCCTGTGGGTGCTCGTCACCATCTACCGCAATCTCCTTGTCAGGATAGGAAAGCTCGACAACGATGTCTTCTCTCAGCGTGTCAGCGTGCCGACATCCTCGAAGCTGCTGACTCTCACGCAAGGCATGTCGATGGCATTGCTCAATCGGATGACGTCATGAGCGACCCTGGCAACCAGGACGCGATCGTTATAGGCGCAGGCGTAGCCGGCCTCGCCGCTGCCGTAGCGCTCGCGGACGCGGGGGCGACGGTAACGGTGCTGGAACGGCGCCCGTACATCGGTGGCCGTGCCTATTCCTATGAGCATCCTGCCCTCTCCGAGACCATCGACTCGCAGCATGTCGTTCTTGGCTGCTGCACCAATATCCTCGACCTGTGCCGTCAGGCCGGAATGTCCGACACCATCCGCTGGTACGACGAATTGACCTTTCTCGAACCCGGTGGCCGCCGCAGCTTGTTGCGTCCCGGCAACCTCCCTGCGCCGGCGCATCAGGCGATCAGCTTCCTTCGCGCTCCCATGCTCTCACTGCGCGACAAGGTTGCGATCGCCTCCGGTCTCGCCCGCTTCCTGCATGGCTACCCAGCGAACGATACCGAAAGCTTCGCCTCCTGGCTCAGTCGTACCGGCCAAACCCAGCGGGCGATCCGCCACTTCTGGGAGCCGGTCGTTGTCGGCGCGCTCAATGATGGTTTCGAGCGCTGCTCGGTGAAGTACGCGGGCAAAGTCTTCCATGAATCCTTTTTGCGCTCTGCGCCGGCCGGTCGGCTCGGCATTCCCGCGGCCCCGCTCAGTGAATTCTTCGCTCCTATCGCCGAGCTTGCCCGCCGTAAAGGCGTTGCCATCAACCTCAAGTCAGGCGTCGAGGGCATCGAACAAACCTCGGAGAAGAACTGGCTGGTAAAGGCAGGCGGAGAGGTCTACACGACCTCCTCCGTCATCCTCGCCACTGACTTCAGACAGACAAAGAACCTGCTTGCCGGCCTTAAATCCTCGATCGGCCGCAACACGACGCTGAACGAAGACTTCGACAAATTTATTCCCGCGCCTATCACTACAGTTCACCTCTGGTATGACGGTGACGTGGTCGACATCGACCACGCTGTTCTTCTGGACACTCGCATTCAGTGGATGTTCGCCAAATCGCGCATCCGCCGCTGGGCCGCCGAGCGCGGCAGCTATCTGGAGTTGGTCATCAGTGCCTCATGGTCCGAGTTGGAGATGGGAAGGGAACAGATACTCACCTCTGCGCTTCAGGAGCTGGAGCTGTTCTTCCCCGCGGCGAAGACGGCAAAACTTGTAAAGAGTGGAGTGCTGAAAGAGGCCCGCGCCACCTTCTCTGTCATTCCCGGTCTGGACCGATTCCGGCCTAATCAAACTACTGAGTGGCCCGGACTTTATCTGGCAGGAGATTGGACCGCAACGGAGTGGCCTTCGACGATGGAAGGTGCCGTGCGCAGCGGAAGGCTCGCCGCCGGTGCCTTGATGGGGAATCCTGATCGCTTCATGTCCCCCGAAGCTCCCGCGCAAGGCCTCATGCGTTGGCTGAGCCGCCAATAACCTTCTACCCTTAGTCCTTTTTCTTGTCATCCTTCCGCAAAGCGGAAGGGCCTGCTTGTGTCAGTGACAATCTTCCGCTTAAAGCGAGAACGCCTCAGCAAAAGCCGAGGCGTTCTCGTTCATACTTTCTGAAACTAAACGGTAGTCAGGGCAAGTCCAGCCATCTTCTCTTCACCCTCTGCCGCTATTGGCCGATAGAACAGCGCATTATTTTCCATGTAGACCTCAAGGAACGCAGGACGCTGTGCAATTCCGCCGCCGATAAGAGCTTCCGACAACGGATCCTCAACGTACTTCTGTAACGCGCGGCGTAGCGGACGAGCGCCGTACGTGCGGTCGGATGCAGTCTTTTCGATGATCCACTTCTTCGCCCCGTCCGTCACTGAGATAGTGATCGCCTTGTGCACCAGATTCACATTGAGCTGCTGCACCAGCAGTTCGAGAATCTGCATCAGGTCGGCGTCCGAGAGCGACGTAAAGATGATGATCTCGTCCAATCGGTTCAAGAATTCAGGATTGAACGTGCGCTTTACTTCACCACGTACCAACTCTTCCATCTTGTCCAGCACCATGTCTTCTTTCTCGCTCTGGAAGCCAAGCCCCTGCCGTTTCTGCAGGTGCTTCGCTCCAATGTTCGAAGTCATGATGATGATCGTATTTTTGTAGTCGACCGTATTGCCGAGTCCATCCGTCAACTGCCCATCTTCAAAAACCTGCAACAGCAGATTGAAGACATCCGGGTGCGCCTTCTCGATCTCATCGAGCAGCACAACACAGTACGGATTACGCTTGACGCGCTCTGTAAGCTGGCCGCCCTCTTCGTAACCAACGTATCCCGGAGGCGAACCGATCAGCTTGCTTACGGAATGCTTCTCCATGAACTCCGACATATCGAACCGGATGAGCGCCTTCTCACTGCCGAACAGGAACTGAGCGAGCGTACGCGCCATCTCGGTCTTGCCGACGCCCGTGGGCCCAAGGAAAAGGAAGCTTCCAATCGGACGCGCCGGATTTTTGAGGCCAGCTCGAGACCGCCGAATCGCGCGAGCCAGCGCAGAGATCGCCTTGTCCTGCGAGATCACGCGCTTATGCAGCTCTTCTTCGACACGCAACAGCCGTTGCGTCTCCTCTTCTTTGAGCGAAGTAATGGGAACGCCGGTCCAGCGGCTGACAACATCCTCGATATCTTCACGCGTCACAATGCCCGCCGAGGAATCATCCAGATGGTATTTGTCACGCAGTGCCCGAAGGTTCTCCCGCTCTTTGCGCTCTTCGTCCGAATAGAACCGAGCCTTCTCGAACTCATGATTTGCAATCGCGTTTTCCATGCGATGCACGATGAACTTGATCCGCTTTTGAACCTCGGTCAACTCTTCGGGAAGGGAAGTCTGTCGCAGCTTCACCCGCGCACCGGCCTCGTCGATCAGGTCGATCGCTTTGTCCGGCAGGAAGCGATCCGGAATATAGCGGCTTGAGTGCGAAACGGAGAAGGTGATCGCGTCATCGGTATAGCTGACAGCATGAAACTTCTCATACTTGTCCTTGATGCCCATGATGATCTTGATGGCATCTTCCTCGTTCGGAGGAGGAACCTTCACTGCCTGGAAACGCCGTTCCAGAGATCTGTCCTTCTCAATCGACTTGCGATACTCAGCCGGAGTCGTCGCGCCGATGCACTGAATCTCGCCGCGGCTCAACGCAGGCTTCAGAATGTTTGCCGCATCGAGCGAGCCCTCCGCCGAGCCCGCGCCAACAAGTGTATGCAGCTCGTCGATGAACACGATGGAGTTCTGGTTCTCCATCAACTCCTTCATGATCGTCTTCAGCCGCTCTTCAAACTGACCGCGATATTTTGTGCCTGCAACAATCAGGGAAAGATCAAGCGCCAACACACGCTTGTCCGCCAAAAAGCTGGGAACTTCGCCATCGGCGATCTTCTGTGCCAGCCCTTCCACAATAGCGGTCTTGCCAACGCCGGGCTCTCCGATCAGAACGGGATTGTTCTTCGTCCGGCGGCAAAGGATCTGGATGACGCGATCCACTTCTGCATCACGCCCAACCAGAGGATCGAGTTGTTGATCCATGGCGCTTTGCGTCAGGTCGCGCGAAAACTCGGCCAGCATACTCTGCTCACCGCGCTGGGTCTTGCCTGTGCCTTGCGAGGCGGGCGCCTTCTCCTGCGTCGTCCGCTGCAACTCCTCGCGGATGGCCGGCAACCTTAACCCGCGCTCCGTAAGAATTTCGGCCGCAAAGCACTTCTCCTCGCGCAGCAACCCCAGCAGCAGATGTTCGGTCCCGATATGCTTGTGCGAAAGCCGCTCGGCTTCTTCAGCCGCATAGGCAAGCACTCGCTTGCACTCGTTCGACAAGGGCAGATCGACGGAGGTCGAAACCTTCTCCCGAATCGTCGTATGACCTTCAATCTGCTTGCGTATTGATTCCACCGAAGCGTGCGACCGCAAAAAGCGGTTCGTCAACGCCTTGTCCTCCCGCAGCAACCCTAACAACAGGTGCTCTGTCTCGATATAAGGCGACCCGAACTGGCTGGCCTCATACCGAGCAAAGAAGATCACCCTCCGCGCCTTCTCCGTATAGCGTTCGAACATGTTATCCCCTTCAACGCCGGCCACCACCCAGCCCGAAGGCCGCATGGCGCCGTTGGTACCGTACCGTCCCTGTGCTAACCGCTCACCGAGACCTTCAGGCTACTTCGGACTGCGAAGCATCCATCCCACTTCTATCAGTGTAGTCGCCTGCGCAACACATCGGGAAATCCCTCAAAAGTTATGCAATACCCTAGCACTCTCTATTAGATGAAGGCTATGTAAAAAAGACACCAAGCCTGCTGCCTCACCTGCCTATCTCTTCCAGACGTCCCTCACGCAGCCTCAACATCCTACCGCAACGTCCTGCAAAATCAAGACTATGCGTGACGATGACGCTGGTCAGCCCATGCGCGGTGTGCAGACGTTGAATCAACCCAAATACCGCTTCGGCTGTTTTCTGGTCGAGATCTCCGGTAGGCTCATCGGCCAGCAGAATCTTCGGTTCCGTCACCAGGGCACGCGCCAGGGACACCCTCTGCTGCTCTCCGCCGCTCAACTCTCCGCTGCGATGCTCAGCCCGTTCCGCCAGCCCCACTTCGCCCAGCCATACCTTGGCCCGCTCTAAAGCTGCCGAACGCCCCATCCCACGAGCCAGCAAGGGCATAGCGACATTCTCCAATGCCGTAAACTCCGGCAAAAGGTAGTGGAACTGCCAGACGTACCCCACATCTCTGTTCCTGAAATCCGCCGCCTGTCCAGCCGAAAATTTACTCAACCGGTTCACCCCGCACCAGACCTCCCCCGCCGTCGGCGTGTCCAGCGCCGCCAGCAGGTGCAGCAGTGAACTCTTACCCGCGCCGCTCTCCCCAACGATCGCCACCATCTCGCCGGCATGAACCGTCAGGTCCAGGCCGCGAAAAAGTTCCAACTCACCCCGTCCGGCTGCGCCGGGAACGGCGGCATAGGTCTTCGTCAGGCCCTCGGCACGCAGCACCACCTTTGGCTCAGTCATACCGGGCAACGGCTCTAATCTTCCCTCCGAGGTTTCCCCAGAAACGTCATCTCGACCGGCGGCGGCGCTATTGCCGTCGGCATGGAGAGACCACTGTATTTCACCCTCTCGCTCGGCCACTTATCTCTCCATCGATTCTGTTACTGCTGCGCCCGCATGACCCGGATATGCTCCCAGCGAGATCGCAATCCGGTTCCAGGCATTGATCGTCGTAATCACCAGCGTAAGATTCACCGTCTCCACATCGCTGAAGTGCGCTCGCACCTCGTCGTACACCGCATCGGGAGCATGACCCTCCTGGATGTCCGTCACTGCCTCAGTCCACGCCAGCGCCGCCCGCTCCCGCTTCGTATAGAGGTCTGAATTCCGCCACTCCGCCAGCCCATCGATCCGTTCCGCAGGCTCATTGAGCTTCCGAAGCTCAGCCGTGTGGAGATGAATGCAATACTCGCAACCATTCATCAACGAAGCCCGCAGTCTCACCAGCCCCAGCAGCGATGCTTCCAGCCCCGCTCCGGTATTCAGATAGTGTTCAAGCTCCCGCATCTTCGCCATGCCTTCGGGTGCCAGGTCCGCATACTTCAATCGTGGTTCACTCATAGCGCAAAGCCTCCGCAGGTAATACTCTCGCCGCCGAACCGGAAGGATACAACGTAGCAAGCAAACTGACCCCCAGCGATACCGACGCCACAATCACCGCATCCCATATTCTTGGAGCGAAGGGCAGATAATCAATCGAATAGACCGAAGCGTCCAGATGGATAAACCGATAATGTCCGCCCATCCAACTCAATCCATACCCAAGCACCAGCCCGATCACCGTCCCGATCACTGAAATCAACAACCCCTGCAACAAAAAGATTCGTCGCACCTGTTCCGCCCGCACGCCGAAGCTCATCAGGACGGCAATGTCACGCGTCTTCTCCATCACCATCATGGTCAGGGCAATCAGAATATTCAGCGCAGCCACGCAGACGATCAGAGCGAGCACAATAAACGTCACCACCTGCTCGAGCTTCAGCGCGCGGAATAACTCGCGGTTCTGCTCCATCCAGTTCGTCGTCTCAAATCCCTGTCCCGCCGCCTTCTCAATCTCTTTGCCGATCCTGTCGGCATGATAAAGATCGTCCACCTTGAAGCTGATGACAGAGATCAAATCCGGCTCGCTGAAAAGCCTCTGCGCGTCAGCCAACCGCACAAACGTATAGCTCGAGTCGTACTGATAGAACCCCGACTTGAAGATCCCCGCCACCTGAAATCGCTGATACCGCGGTACCAATCCTAGCGGCGTCAATTCTCCCTGAGGGCTTGTCACCAGCACATCGTCTCCAACCCCCGCGCCAATCGTCTCCGCCAGATCCTTCCCAATCACAATCGGCGGAATCGCCTGCACCGCCGCAGAATCGGGTGCCCCAGGGCCAGCCTTTGGGACATGCGCTTCCGTAACGTCAACCGGCTCTAAATCCTTAGCCGATCCCTCGGCAACCGACTGCAACAAGTCCCCCACGTTGCGCTCATCCGCAGGAATCACTCCCTTGATCAAAGCGCCCCCACTCCGTGCTCCTCGTGAGATCAGGACCTGTCCATAGAGTCCCGGAGCAGCCGCCGTCACATGCGGCAGCTTTCGCAGCTTCTCCAGCAGTGGCCTCCAGTCTCGAATACCATCCGCCTGCACTCGCATCAGTTCCACATGCGCGGTCGAGCCAACCAGTCGCGCCTGCAGGTCTCTCTGCATTCCGTTCGTAATCGCCAACGCGATAATCAGAGAAGCCACCCCCGCCGCAACGCCAATGACGGAGATAGCCGTGATGACTCCCACCACAGCTTGACGCCGCTTGGCCCGTAGATAACGCGTCGCAATAAATAATTCAAATCGCATCGAATCTCAGCTTACTATCCGGCGAAGTCCATCCCTCAAAAAGAAGGGCGAAAGCCGAAGCTCCCGCCCTTCTCACCACTAGCATTATCGAGCCGCGTTAGTTGGCCAGAACCGCTCTGTACCGCACCTGGTTCTTCTTCACCTTGGCCACCGCATCGTTGGCTTTGCTCATCGCAAAGCGCTCGGTGATGGCCTTCACGCCATGCCGAGCTGCCACATCCAGCATCTCGTGCAGGTCACGCGGGCTGCCCGTCGGACTTCCCGAAATAGACCTCTGCGCTCCAAGCAGCGAAAACGCCTGTATCTGAATCGGCGACGGCGGAACACCGACCACGCAGAGCATTCCCTTGGGACGCAGCGCATTCACATACCCTTGCCAGTCCTGATCTGCGCTGACCGTCGAAAGCAGAAAATCAAACGATCCCGCGACCTTCTTCAAAGCGCCCGTGTCCTGCGTGTTCAAAAAATGATGCGCCCCAAGCGACCGCGCCTCCGCCTCTTTGTCCTTCGAGGTTGAAAACGCCGTTACCTCCGCGCCGAAAGCCTTCGCAAACTGAAGTCCCAGATGTCCCAGTCCGCCAATCCCAATTACGCCGACCCGCGATGATGGACGAACCCCATGATTGCGAAGCGGACTATAAACCGTAATTCCCGCGCAAAGCAACGGGGCCACGTTCTCGCTCTCGAGCACCGCCGGGACGGGAATTGCAAAGCGGGAGTTCACGCGAACGCGGTCTGCGTATCCGCCATTGCGCCCCACGCAGGTAGGCTGCGACTTCGCGCAAAGATGTTCATCCCCCTGCCGGCACCACTCGCACACTCCGCAACTATCCGCCTGCCAGCCCACCCCAACCCTGTCGCCTGTTTTCCGGTCAACCACGCCGCTACCCACCGCTACAACAGTGCCAACAATCTCATGGCCGGGGATGAAAGGATACTTGCTGAATCCCCAGTCGTTATCGATCAGGTGAATATCGCTATGGCAAACCCCACAGTGTGAGATCTTGATCTCCACCTCATTTGCCTGCAACTCACCTGCATCGTACTTGTAAGGCAGCAAATGTGCACCGGCCGCGTGCACAGCCAAACCATGGATCTCACTCATTGGAAGTCTTTCCTTTGGGTGCTTGACGTATTCGCCGCACCTGCTGTTGATGCTACAACATCGCCATGAGCAAAAAATGTCGCTGCGATATTCATGAATTGTCCATGCAGGCTGCAACAGGTTGAGGATAAAGTTGTTCTATTTAAGCAAACGGTGAAGTAAGGAGACGAGACATTTGTGCCCGAAGTAAATGCCGCCCGGATCCGTGCCATAAGTAACGGATCCGGGCGTCTAATAATGCTTGCTAGCGGTTTCTGCGATCGTTGTGGTCGCGATCTTCGTCATGGTGGTCGCCATGATCTTCATGATCCCAGTGACCCTCATGCATGCGCCAGCCCTCGTTGTAGTGGTCGTAATGGGGATGGTTCCAATAGGCTCCGGCATAAGGTGGCTGTTCCCACCGTCCCGGCACCCAGACGTAACCTCCATCTCGCGTGCCCCAGTATCCTTCCGTCCAGACGAATCCTTCGCCGGGCGGCGGGGGGCGGCGCTCATAACGGATCGGGGGAGGAGCTGATCCGATGTACACGTGAATTTGGCCAAATGCTGGAACCGCCAAAGTTGCGGCAACGAGTGCTCCGGTAATCCATTTTGCTGTCATGTGGTCTTGTTCTCCGTTTACTGCATTCCATAGGATGCTTACTTCTAGGTTGAAGAGCTTGTTGAGTTTGATTGCGTTTGTGAAAAATGAGACGGTGAGGACCTACTCCGCTAGTTTGACAGTTCAGGCATAGCGGCGAGCAGGCCGAGAGCGCCTTTGGATTTGAGCTCGTCTGCGACTCTCTGACCGAAGCAATCGGGGGCGACGTCGAGGGCAGCATCGGTATCGATCTGAACCATGGCTTCGCCGTCGAGCGCCAGCACCTGTGCGAACATCCGCCACCTTTCGAACTCGGGCACACAATGAACGCCGATGGGAATAGAACATCCTCCGCCAAGAGCGTCGAGGGCGACGCGTTCGGCCTCGACGCAGAAGCGCGTCTCGGGATGGTTGAAGAAGGCGACGGCTTGACGGATGTAAGCATCGCGGGCCTCGTCGACAGGGTACTCAGCGCTACGGGTTTCCAAGGCGAGCGCGCCTTGACCAGGAGCAGGACAAAGCTCTTCGGGCGAGAAGCGATGATGAACCCATTCAGCGCGCTTGAGCCGGTCAAGGCCAGCGGCGGCGAGGACAAGAGCGTCGCATTGGCCAGCAGCCAGCTTCTTGAGGCGAGTGTCGATGTTGCCGCGGATATCGACGAACTCCACATCGGGGCGAAGGGCGAGAAGCTGGGCGCGACGGCGAGGACTCGTTGTTCCGATTCGGCCGCCTTCGGGAAGAGTGTTGAGCGACCAGTAAGGTTCGCAGACCCAGACGTCGCGGGCGTCGGCGCGTTTGGGGATCGCGGCAAGAGTGAACTGGGGAGCGAGTTTCGTGGGCAGGTCTTTGAGGCTGTGGACGGCGAGATCGATGTGGCCTTCTTCAAGAGCCTCTTCGATCTCCTTGATGAAGATACCTTTGCCGTCGAGGTTTGCGGGTACGACGAATCCGGGCTGTTGCATTCGATCGCCCGTGGTGCGAATGACTTCGAGTTCTACGTGATAACCGGCGTCGCGCAGAGCGTAGAGAATGTGGTTGGCTTGCCAGAGAGCAAGCTGAGAGCCTCGTGAACCGATGCGGATCGGGTTTTTCGGATGATTGAATTCGCTGCTCATAATTTTCCTGGGTTTGTCTGATTGTAGGTGAGCGGTGCGAATTTTCGGCAACCGATGATTTTGACGGCTTCAGGGAGGGGTATCCCCCTCCTATACTTTAAGTCCTAAAGTCTTCAAAACATGGGGCCTAAGTCCGGACTTCGAATAAGGACTTTTTCTTAGGTGGCTGATAACCACCCCTGTCTGGGGGGTGTGTTTGTCAAGTTTCTCCATCTTGCTGGGAGCAATGCAGGGGCAAAGAGAGATGCCGGCTGAAGGGTCAGCCGGCATCTCTCAGTTCAAGTTCTAATACGGTTTGAGTTAGCGGTGACCGCCGCCGCCACGGGAAGCGCCTCCGCCTCCGCCGCCATGGAAGCCACCACCTTCACCACCGCGGAAGCTACCGCCACTTCCGCCGTGGAAACTGCCGACGGGCCCGTGACTCTGGCCTGCTCTGCCGGGATATCCACCATGTCCGGGATAGCCGCCGCGATATCCATAGCCGCGATATCCTCCGTAGCCGCCACGGCCATAGATAAAGCCGCCGCCGTAGAGGTAATAGGGCGAGTAGAAGCCGTAGCCGAATGGGCTCCAGAACAATCCATCTCCGGGGAGCCAGGTGTAGCCGAAGGGACCACCAGCCCAGTACCAACCAGGGCTGAAGCCACCATATCCCGCGTACTCGGATGCGAGATTGATGTTGGCGTCACCAAGATATGCCGAACGAAGGCTGCTCCATTGATAGAGGGGATCGTTCTTGGCCTGATCTTTGTCGAAGCGTTGCGGCTTTACCAGTTCGCCGTTGAGTGCGAGCTGACGACCACCCTTGACTTCGATGGGCTTGATGTTGCTCTGCAGGTTCTGGCCGGGGTATACGGCAGCCTTGCCATCAAAGACTCGGACGGTCGAATTGTTGGCATCAAAGGCATAGAGGCCGTGTTGGAGCAGTTGTGCCTGACCGTTGGGTAAGTCGATGAGGACGACATTCTGTTTGTAGATCTGGTCGACCTCGACGTTGGCGCGGCCTCGTTCGAGCCGGAACTCGGTGTGGGTTAGATCGGGCGAGACCATCTGCACCGTGCTGTCGTCTCCGAGGCGAAGAAAAATGCCAGGAGTAAGAAGAATTTCGGCTTTGCCGTTAGCGGTGGCAATGACCTGACCGGGTTGCATCTCGGTACGGCCTACAGCTCTGCGTGAGAGCGGACGGCCCTCGATCGAAGCCTGTCCTTCCACGTAATTAAGTGTGCCTGGGCTGGCTGGGTTCGCGTTCTGCGCGAAGGCGGGTGCGCACACAGCTGCCAGAGAGAAGACGAAGAGCGCTTTCAAATTTAACATCGACATCATAAAACCTCTGTTTATTTAGATGTTTAAATAAACAAAAGGTCACAGCCTTAAAGTATTGCAATAGCTTGGGATAGCGCGTTCAGGCGGCGCAACTATTTTTATGGTTTGGGGTTGTCGTTTTGATGGGGTTGGACTGCTTTGGAGAAGGTGAGCGGGTTTCGTGGCGCGATGTGTCGGATCGTTCGTGGAACAAAATACAGGGGTCTCTCCACTTCGCTTCGCTTCGGTCGAGATGACGTGGGTTTGGAGTTGGGAAAAGGGACGGGCAACGGCTGAAACAACCGCAGATCCTCCGCCTGCGGCGAAGGATGACAACAATTTCGGGTATAGCAACTAGTCGTCGGTGGGTGCGTCGGACTTAGGGTTGGGCTGGCCGGTGTAGAGGCGCTGCAGATCGGCAAGGGCCTGGGCGTCGCCCTGCTGGGCGGCCTGGCGGATGCCGGTGAGGGGATGGTGCAGGAACTTTGCCGTGAGCGAGCGGGTGAGGGCTTCGACGGCTTCGCGCTGGTCAGGCGTGAGAGAGGCTAGCTTGGATTGGGAGCGGCGTAGTTCGGCCTGGCGGATGGTCTCGGCGTATTGCTGCAGCGATTGAATGGCAGGCACGGCGTTGAGGGCCTGGAGGCGTTGGAGATATTTGTCGACCTCGCGGGTGACGATGGTCTCCGCGGCCTCGGCCTCGCGGCTGCGGTCGGCGAGGTTGGCCTGGGCTACCTGTTGGAGGTCGTCGATGTCGTAGACGAAGCAGCCTTCGACCTCATTCATGCGCGGGTCAACATCGCGGGGGACAGCGATATCGATGAAGAACATGGGGCGGTTGCGGCGGCGATGCAGGAAGTGCTCGCCGTGGGAACGTCCAAAGATCTTCTGAGGCGCGCCGGTCGAGGTGATGACAATGTCGGCGCGGTCGGCCTGCTCGTAGATCTGGTCGAAGGGAATGACCTGACCGTTGAAGTCCAGCGCGATTTGTTCGGCCCTCGACTGAGTGCGGTTGGCTACGAGGATGGAGGCTGCGCCCTGCTGGATGAGGTGGCGGGCGGCAAGCTCGGACATCTTTCCTGCTCCGACGAGGAGGACGGTCTTGCCTTCGAGGGAGTCGAAGATCTTGCGCGCCAGATCGACCGCCACCGAGGCGATGGAGACGGAGCTTGAGCCGATCTGAGTTTCGGTGCGGACGCGCTTGGCTACGGTGAAGGCGCGCTGCAAGAGGCCTTCGAGCGTAGTGGAGACGGCGCCAACCTCGCGGCCTGTGGTGTAAGCCTCTTTTACCTGACCGAGGATCTGCGGCTCGCCTACGACCATGCTGTCGAGGGAGCTGGCTACGCGGAAGAGATGGCGGATGGCTTCGCGCTCGCGGAACTCGTAGAGGTGGGGCTGCAGGTCGGTTGCGGGGATGTTGAGGTACTCGTAGAGGAAGTTGAGGGTGCCGGAATTTTCGTCGACAGGGTGGGCGGAGTCCTGCACGGTAAGCAGTTCGACGCGGTTGCAGGTGGAGAGGATGATGGCTTCGCGGATGCCGGGCTGGTGGGCAAGGGCGCGGGTGGCGTCGGCCAGGCGCGAGGGAGCGATGGCGAGGCGCTCGCGGACCTCGATGGGCGCGGTGTTGTGATTGATGCCGAGGAGAATCAGATTCGGCGCTGTGGGATTTTTCGTCATGGCGCGGTGAACCTGTGGACGACGGAGAGCTGGTTCGCCGCCCAGACGGCAAGGACGACGAGGAAGACGAAGCTGGAGAGATAGACCGCGCGGCGTCCGCGCAAGCCTGAGTGGCGGCGGATGAAGATCATGGCGACGTAAGCCAGCCACATGGCGAAGGAGAGCACCACTTTGGGATCGAGGAAGTAAGACGGCCCGATGGTCTGCTGGGCGAGGACGGAGCCGATGAGCAGACCGGCGGTCATGCAGGGGAGGCCGAAGAGCAGCGTCCTCAGGGCGATCTGGTCGGTGGTTTCGAGCGGCGGCAGCCAGGTGAGGGCTGGCGATTTTCGCTTGAGGCGGCGCTCTTGGATCAGATAGAGCAGGGAAGCGAGCAGCGAGAGGAACAGCGCGGCGTAGGCTGCCAGCAACAGGGCTACGTGCAGAAAGATCCAGCCGGTGTGCAGGTGCGGGAAGGACGTTGCTTCTTCGCCCGGGCGGAAGGCGGGGATGAGGCCGAGCAGGAAGCAGATCGGGAGGATAAAGATGCCGAGCGAGACGGTCTTGTAGCGTCCGTAGATGAAGAGGAAGGCCAATGCGAGGACGAGGCCGAGGAAGGACTGCGTCTCGTGGGTATCGACGGGGAGACGGTGGTGCGCGGCGTTGAGCATCTCGACGAGCGAGACGAAGTGGAAGAAGAGGGCGGCGGTGGTGGCGGGGATGGCGATGTGACGCCAGCGGGGACGGTCGTACAACGCTGCCGGAAGGACGGCGAGCGAGGCAATACCGTAGAAGAGAACCGCGACTCTGAGCCAAAGGAGGGACATGGGTTGATTCGTTCGCTTTGTTGCGAGTCTTAAGTATAGCGATTGTGGTTGGAGGATTGTCGCACAGGTGAAAATGAGATTGCGTGAGTGCGGTATTCTGGCGGTTCTGCGATAACAATGACGACGAATGAGATGACGAGCGGTTTGATAAGCGATACGACGGCGCTGACGCCGGTGATGCGGCAGTATTTTGCGGCGAAAGAGCAGTATCCGGACTGTCTGATGTTTTGCCGGATCGGGGACTTCTACGAGCTGTTCTATGAGGACGCGGTTACGGCCTCGCGTGAGCTGCAACTGACGCTGACGGCGCGTGACAAAGAGAAGAAGCAGCCGATGTGCGGCGTTCCTTACCATGCGGCGGAGGGTTATTTTCAGCGGCTGCTGCGGAAGGGGTATCGCATCGCCGTTTGCGAACAGATCGAAGATCCTAAGCTGACCAAAACGATTGTTCGGCGGGAGGTGACGCGGGTGTTGACGCCGGGGACGGCGGTCGATCCTGCGCTGGGGGCGGAGCAGAGTAATTATCTGGCTAGTGTTGTGGTGCTGGATAAATGTGTGGGGCTGGCGCTGCTGGATCTTTCTACGGGAGAGTTTCGGGCTACGGAGTTTTCAGGTTGGGCTGAGGCGGCGGATGAGTTGGGGCGGGTTAGGCCAGTGGAGTTGCTTTATGCGCAGGGTGGGCTGGTCGGGTTGAACGGTCGCTCCAGCGATTTACTTCCCACTCATCGCGGTAAAACTGCGATGAATGGGGCACCCTTGAGTTCGGGGACGGAAGAGGAAGCAGCTTCGGTGGGGTTGGATGGGATTCGGACGAAGACTGCGGTGGAGGATTGGGTTTTTACGGCAGACTATGCGGTGCCGCTGCTGAGGAATCATCTTCGGGTGCAGTCGCTGGATGGGATGGGATTGGGTGGGCATGAGGCTGCGGCGGTGGCAGCGGGTGCGCTGCTGCATTACATGCGGGCCACCAAGCAGGGTGGGTTGGAGCATGTGGATGGGCTGCGCTTTTATGAGCGGTCTACGTGTCTTGAGCTGGATGCGGTGAGTGTACGGAATCTGGAGCTGGTGGAGCCGCTGTTTTCGGGTGAATCTGCGCAGACGACGTTGTTTTATACGCTTGATGCTTGTTGCACGCCTATGGGCAAAAGGCTTTTGCGGGCGACGCTGTTGCGGCCTTCGAGTCAGTTGGTGGAGATTGAGGGGCGGCTGGATGCAGTGGGTGAGGCTGTGGCGGACCTGCGCAAGCGGGAAGAGCTGCGACGGTCGATGAGTGGGGTGCTCGACCTGGAGAGGCTGCTGGGGCGGGTGGCGCTCGATTCGGCGGGCCCAAGAGAGGTGATGGCGCTGGCGGGGACGCTGGGGTGTCTGCCGGGGATTTTGGCGGCTGTCAATTCGTTTAAAGCTGAGTTGTGGCGGAAGCTGGGTGCAGGGCTGGATGCGATGGAAGATCTGCACGAGTTGATCGTAAAGACGATTGCGGAGGAGCCTCCGGTTTCGCTGGCCGATGGTGGTGTGATTCGCGCAGGCGTGGATGCGGAGCTGGATGAGCTGCGCGAGCTGTCACGGAGTGGGCGGCAAGCGCTGGTGGCGATTGAGGAACGTGAGCGGCAGCGGACCGGGATTGGGTCGCTGAAGGTTCGGTTCAACTCGGTGTTCGGCTACTACCTTGAGGTGACGAAGGCGAATGCGAAGGCTGTTCCAGCAGACTATGAGCGGAAGCAGACGTTGGTGAATGCCGAGCGGTTTACTACTCCTGAACTGAAGGAGTATGAGACGAAGATTCTGACCGCGCAGGAGCGGAGCGGTGAGATTGAGCGCAGGCTTTTCGCCGAGTTGCGACGGCAGTTGCTGGATGCGGCGAAGCGGATGCGCGAAACGGCGCGGCGCGTGGCCGAGATCGATATGCTGGGCTGCTTTGCGCATCTGGCCGCGCTGCGCGGCTGGGTGCGGCCATCAGTCGACGCGAGTGGCGTGCTGGAGTTTCTGGGGGCTCGGCATCCGGTGGTCGAGCGACGGATGGAGGAGTCGGGTACAGGGAGGTTTGTGCCGAACTCGGTGCATCTGGACGCCGGCTTGGTTGACCCCACTCATCGCGATAAGACTGCGATGAATGGGGCACCCGGAGATTTGCGGCCGGGTGGGCCGGCGGTGCTGCTGATTACCGGGCCGAATATGGGAGGCAAGAGTACGTATCTTCGGCAGACGGCCTTGCTGGTGGTGATGGCGCAATGTGGGTGTTTTGTTCCGGCGGAGCGGATGCGGCTGGGACTGGTTGACAGGATTTATACGCGGATCGGGGCAAGTGATAATGTGGCCCGCGGGCGGTCGACGTTCATGGTGGAGATGACGGAGACGGCGGCGATTTTAAATACGGCGACTGCCAGATCGCTGGTGCTGCTCGATGAGATGGGGCGAGGGACGGCTACCTATGACGGGCTTTCGCTGGCGTGGGCTACGGTGGAGCATCTGCATGACCGGATTGGAGCGCGCACGCTTTTTGCTACTCACTATCATGAGCTGACGCTGCTGGCAGAGCGGCTTTCGCGGCTGATGAATCTGCGGGTGACGGTGAAGGAGACGGCTTCAGGCATTGTGTTTCTGCACACGGTGGAGGCTGGTGCGGCCAGCAAGAGTTATGGCATCGAGGTGGCTCGGCTGGCCGGTCTGCCTGCGAAGGTGATCTCGCGGGCGCGTGAGGTGTTGAAGGTGCATGAGCGGGCGGAGACGCAGCAGGTTCGCGAGGCTGCTCCTGCGACGCCGCAGTTGCAGATGACGATGTTTACCCCCCTGTCGCAGAGGATTGTCGACCGGCTGGGCGAGGTGGATGTGGATGGGCTGACTCCACGCGAAGCGCTGAATTTGTTGGCGGAGTTGCAGCGCGAGTTGAAGGGATGAGGATGCCGAAGTCGATGGTGGTGGCGGGAGTGATGAGCGGGACTTCGGCGGATGGGGTGGATGTAGCGCTTTGTCGGATCTCTCCTGCGAAGGACGCGAACGGCGTGCCTCGGGTGAAGCTACTGGGTCATGCGGGCTTTGGATATTCGAAAGCGGTGAGGGCGGCGGTTTTGGCGGCGATGGATGCGAAGGCTACTTCGGTGGCGGAGCTGTCGCGGTTGAATTGGCGGCTGGGTGAGATCTATGCCGATTGCGTGGAGAAGGCAGCGGCGAAGTTTGGTGTGAAGGTGGGGCTGGTGGGGTGCCATGGGCAGACGATCTATCACCAGGGAGTGGCTGCTAAATATTTAGGCAGCGATGTGCGATGTACGTGGCAGATGGGGGAAGCCAGCGTGATTGCTGAACGTCTGCGGGTTCCGGTGGTAAGTGATTTTCGTCCGGCGGATATGGCGGCGGGCGGACAGGCTGCTCCACTGGTTCCAATGCTGGATTATGTGATGTTCAGGTTGGCGAAGATGAACCGGGTGTTGCAGAATCTTGGCGGCATTGGGAACCTGGCGGCGATTCCGGCGGGAGCTGGGGTGGATGGTGTGATGGCGTTCGATACGGGGCCGGGGAATATGGTGATCGATGCCTGCATGGAGCGGCTTTACGGGAAGGCGTTTGACCGTGGGGGTGCGGTAGCGCGAAGAGGGAGGGTGATTTCGACTGTCGTGGCTAGGATTCTAGAGCAGCGATATTTTTCGGCTCTACCGCCTAAGAGTTGTGGGCGCGAGGAGTTTGGCGCTGACTTTGTCGCGCAGTTTATGTCGATGTGCAGGAAGGTGGGAGCGGTCGATGCGGATGTGGTGGCTACGGCGACGGCTTTGACTGCGGAGTCAGTATTGGCTGGCTATCGGAAGTTCGTGTGGGCGCATCTTGGCACCGCCGCTCCGCTGGCGAGGACGGAGTTTGTGGTGGCTGGGGGCGGAGCTAAGAATGCCGCGTTGATGGATATGCTGCGCGAGAGGTTGCAGCCGCTCGGAGTCAAGGTGCGGCTGATGGATGAGTTGGGGGTTCCGGGGCAGGCGAAGGAGGGAGTGGCTTTTGCTCTGTTGGCGTGGCTGAGCTGGTTTGGATTGCCGGGGAATGTCCCGAGCGCTACCGGAGCGGCGAGGCCGGTTGTCTTGGGGAAGGTTGCCCACGGATGAGTGCTGCAGATGGGGTTAGGAAAGCGGTTCGCTTCGCGAATGCCCACCTTAGCGCCCAAATGCGGGCGCGAAGATGGGGCACCCGGCTTTGTGGCTGGGTGATCGTGATCGTTTGTCTGGGGTTGGTTGGGTGCCGCGGGCGGGTAGAAGATCCGTCTACGGTGGTGATGATTATTGAGAGCAGCCCCAACAATCTGGATCTGCGGCAAGGGACGGATGCGCAGTCGGCGCGGCTTGGCAGCTTGATCTTCGATGCGTTGGTGAAGAAGGATGACCACTACAACCTGCAACCCTGGCTGGCTACCAGTTGGGAGCAGCCCGATGCTCTGACGTGGGTGTTTCATCTGCGCGATGGGGTGCGGTTTCAGGATGGCAGCCCGCTGACGGCTGAGGACGTGGCGTATACGATCAACAGCCTGATCGATGGAAGTCTGGTGACCGGAAAGAGTGGGAACTTCGCTTCGGTGCTGAAGGCAGAGGCACGTGACCGGTTGACGGTTGTAGTGCATATGAAGCGTCCCGATGAAGGACTGTTGTTCAATGTCAGCGATGGGCTTTTTGGAGTGGTGCCGAAGGGTGCGGGAAAAGAGTTTGGGTTGCATCCGGTGGGGACAGGGCCGTTTCAGTTTGTGAGCGCGGTGCAGGACAAGGACGTGATTCTGGAGCGGAATCCGAATTATTGGGCGACGTCTCCGCCGCCTCCACCGGGCGCGCACAGGATTGAGCGAGTGCGATTCGAGGTCGTGCCGGATGCGATTACAAGTGCTCTTGAATTGCAAAAGGGTTCGGCGGACCTGGCCAGCAATGTAGTGACGCTGGATATGGTGCATGAACTGAAACGTAATCCGAATCTGAGGGTGGAGACCGGGCTGGGATCGCAGGTATTTTATCTAACGTTCAATGTGACTGATCCGCTGCTGAAGGACAGGCGAGTGCGGCAGGCAGTGGCTTGTGCCATTGATCGGCAGGCGATTGTGCGCGATCTGTGGCGTAGTCAGGCGAGAATAGCGAATACGTTGCTGCCGATTGGGCATTGGGCGGCGGCGACGGATGCGGAGTTGGCACAGGTGGCTAACTATCCTCATGATGTCGCGCGGGCGCAGCGACTGCTGGAGGAGGCCGGCTTTCATGCGGGGAAGGATGGCGTCAGGCTGACGATCACGCTGAAGACGAGTACCGATGAATCGACGCGGCTGATGGCGATGGTGCTGCAACAGCAGATGAGGGCGGCGGGGATTCGTCTGAACATCCGCTCCGCGGAGTTTGGGACTTTTTATTCTGACGTGACTCGTGGGGCATTTCAGATGTATGCGTTGAAGTGGATCGACAGCAACGAAGATCCCGATATTTTTCGCTATGCCTATGCTTCGGAGAGCTTTCCGCCGAAGGGAGGGAATCGGGGGAGGTATTCCAATCCAAAGGTCGACGCGTTGCTGAAGACGGCGTCGGCTGAAACCGATCAGGCAAAGCGCCGCGTGGAATACACCGAAGTGCAGAAGATTCTGGCGGAAGATCTACCGGGGATTCCGCTCTGGTATCCGAACAACGAGGTCGTCCATACGCGCCGGGTCGAGGGCATTCAGCAGCGTGGCTCGGGAAGCTTCGACTTTTTGCGCGACGCCTGGGTGAAGTAACGGCCAGGGCTCGGTATCGGGCGTGCTGCTAGACGTCGCACAAGTCCACGGCCTGGCGAAGAGAGGTGAACGGATCGCGGGTCGGTTGAAACTCATGGGCGACATAGCCATTGAATCCTGTGGCAAGGATGCCGCGCATCAGTCCGTCCCACTGGACTTCCTGGGTATCGTCGAGTTCATGCCGTCCGGGAACGCCGCCCGTATGGAAATGGCCGATCCACTGAATATTTTCCTGGATGGTTCGGATCAGATCGCCTTCCATAATCTGCATGTGGTATGCGTCATACAGCAATTTCACATGGGTTGAGTTGACCTGCTGCATGACATTGACGCCCCAGGCAGTGTGATCGCACATGTAATCTTTATGGTTCACCTTGCTGTTAAGTAACTCCACGCAGATGGTGACGTTGTTATCTTCAGCAATCTTTTTGAGGCGATTCAATCCCAGAACTGTATTGCGAGCGCCTTCTTCATCCGACATTCCCCTACGATTTCCGGAAAATGTAATGACATTAGGGACGCCTGCCTTTGCGGCGAGAGGTATATTTTGACGGAATGCGGCTTCTATCTTGGCGTGATTTTCTACTCGATTTAGAGCATTGGCGATATCCCCGCCACCTGCATATCCCATGCTGCAAACAAGGCCATACCTGCGAGGAATTTCATACTCGTCTGGATTCAGCAGATCAACCGCCTTCAATCCTATATGTGCTGAATAAGCGCAGAGATCCTCGACGGATGTCTTCTGGTAGCACCAGCGGCAAACCGACTGACGAATACGTCCCTTTCGCTGAACGGGAGCATCGCCTTGCGAAAAGGCCGATTGCGAAGCGTACGTGAGAACCGTTCCTGCAACGGTACCTTGAATCAAGCGGCGACGAGAGAGTGTGGACATAGATGGCACCGGAAACGTATGCGATGAATATCGTTGCTAGTAGGGTAGAAAAACTTCAACACTGCTGCTTTGTATCTGAGCAAGCGATGATCAGGTCCACCATGCCGCTGTCGGCTTTTCTTTCAGCACAATCTCATCCAGAAAACGTGCGGCCTTGGTAAGTCCCTCCTCCGACGATAGAAGGCTGTCCTCGTGTTCAATGGAGAGCACATCGTCGTATCCGCACATTCTGAGAGTCGAGACGAACTCCTTCCACCACTCCGCGCCGTGGCCGAAGCCGCAGGTCCGGAAGATCCATCCTCGATTTAGTTCATCGGTGTACGGCTTGGTATCAAGAACGCCGGTTCGGGAAAGATTGACCGGATACATCTGCGTGTCTTTGGCATGGACGTGGAAGATGGCTTCGCCCAGAATACGGATTGCTGCGATGGGATCGATCGACTGCCAGAACATATGGCTCGGATCGTAGTTACACCCAATAGATGGCCCTGCGATGGAACGCAGCCGCAGCATCGTCTCTGGACTATAGACAACAAAGCCGGGATGCATTTCGATTGCGATCTTTACTCCATGCTGCTCGGCAAAGGCTGCGTGCTTTACCCAGTAGGGTTCGACGACTTCCTTCCATTGCCAGTTCAGAATCTCGAGATACTCCGGAGGCCAGGGACAGGTGACCCAGTTAGGGGCGGTAGCCTCGTGAGAGTTTCCCGGGCAGCCGGAAAAGTCGACGACCGTCGAGACACCGAGCTTTTCTGCTAGCAGAATTGTCTTTCGGCTGGTCTCCTGCGCCTGTGCAGCCAGAGCTTTATCGGGATGCAGGGCATTGCCGTGGCAGCTCAATGCACTGATGCTGACGCCGTGGTTCTCCAGCTTGCGCTGAAACTCCTTGAGCGCCGACGCATCCTCCAGCATCGACAACTTGCAATGAGCATCGCCGGGATAGTTTCCTGTTCCCAATTCCACGGTGCTGATGCCGAGTGATTTGAGCTTACTAAGGACGTCGTCGAGAGGCAGCTGAGCCAATAGCGGCGTGAATACTCCAAGTTTCATACGGGTACTCCTAGCATCAATAGAAATGAGGATTGGCCGTTGCGCTAGTTTTCAGCGGCGGCATAGCGAACTTTTTCCCAGACTCCACCGGCTGCATGGCTCCTGAGCATCGCGTCGACAATGCAAGCCGAGCGGTACCCATCTTCGAAGGTTGGCAGCATCTCTGGTTTTGCCGACGGAGTCGCGCCTTCGCGAATCCAGTCATAAGCGTCGCGCATGAGATTGCGGAATGCATCGGCCCATGACTCCTGATGACCGCCGGGCAGATGAACATAGCGGCGAGCATCCGGCGAAACCAGAGACGGGTCCTTTGCCATGATCTCGTTCGGCTGGTCGTGACGGCCGATCCATAACTCGTTTTGCTCTTCCTGACGCCACTTCAGCGAGCGCTTCTTTCCGTTCAATTCAAGCTGTAGATCGTTTTTGTGGCCGGGGAGTATCTGTCCAACGGAAAAGACGCCTTTCGCGCCATTGCTGAATCGAAGCAGAACACTGGCCAGATCTTCGCTCTGAACCTTGACAGGGGTGCGATCGGCCGATTGTTTCTGTGAGAACGCCTCGGCAGAACCGCCGGCGGAGAAGCGCACCGGAATCACGGTCGTCAGGTCAGCGAGAACAGAATCGATCTTTAGTCCAGATACATGCTCTGCAAGGTCGCACCAGTGAGAGCCGATATCGCCAAGCGCCGAGCTTGAGCCGCCCTTCGCTGGATCGGACCTCCAGGAGTAGACGTTCGGGTCGGTCATCCAATCCTGAAGATAGTGGCCATGGACAAAGCTGACGCCATCCGTCTCGCCGCTTGCGACCATCGACCGCGCCTGCTGAACGAGAGGGTTTCCGCGATAGTTGAAGGTGACCACATGGCCTACCCGGGCCTTGATCGCGGCATCGCGCAACTGGCGCGCTTCGTCGGAGTTGAGTGCAAGGGGCTTGTCGGAGATGACATGCTTGCCCGCCGCCAGCGCCGCCATCGTCACCGGAAGATGCAGGTGGTTCGGCGTGGTGTTATGGATTACCTGAATGTCCGGATCGGCGATCAATGCCTTGTAATCGCCATAAGAACGATCGACCTTGTACTCCCGCGCTTTTCGGGCCGCAGATTCTTCTGTCGAACCGGCGACGGCGACTACCTCTACATCGCCCAACCTTCTAACTGCATCGATATGGTGCGCTGCGATAAATCCTGGCCCAACCAGGCCCATTCCAAGCGTTCTCATAACCTATCCTTACATGATGTTGACGGCGATGCGGCGCTCCCTGAACGGTGGTGCATCCATGGAGCGCCATTCTTTCGGCATTAGGGATTTGTGGCAGAAGGTGCTGGTTTCGCGTGAGAGGCCGTGCTGCCCTCGGTCATGCCCAACGCCCATTTGATCGCCTCAAAATACATCTTCTGGATGTCAGGATCGTTCCATGACTCTTCGGTGTGGCCAAGGGTGGAATAGAAGACGCGCCCCTTGCCATACATCTTCGACCAGGCAACAGGAAAGTCATGATCTGCCCGATGGATGCGAGGATTGTTCGCGTAATTCAGCTTCGAGGAATCCAGGCTCAGAAGAACGTTCACCTTGTCGCGCGACCAATCCTTCGGCTGATAGATTTCGTCATACTTCACGAATGCGTGCGGGAAGTGGCGTACTGCCGGAAATGAAGGATCTTCGTTGATGATGGGTGCGTTGAACGTCATCCAGGGATGCTGGTCAAACCAGCCGCCGATCATCTCACCGTATTCAGGCCAGGTGTAGTTGGTGTCGAGCGCTGCGTGGATTCCGACAAAGCCTTTTCCGTCCTCTTTGATAAAGGACATCATGTCCTGTTTTTGACTCGCGTCCATGTCCAGTTCGCCGGTTGTACTGGCGAAGATCAAAACATCGAAATAATTGAGGTTCTTCGCGTTCCGGCCCAGGTCCTTCTTGGTGAGCAACTCGGTATCGGTTCGCATCGTCGTGTCCCACAGGCCGCTATCGTGCCCCATCTTGTAGATGGCTGCCATGGCGTCGGGGACGGAGTCGTGCTCGTACCCTTTGGTCTCGCCAATGACGAGTACGTGCTTCAAGTGAGTTTCTTTTGCATGGGGAGGAGGAGGTACTACCGAACTGGATGCTGTCTGCCCGTTTGCGGGAACCAGAAGGAACGAACAAGCGACAAGTAGCGAGGTAGAGAGGAATACAAGCTTCCACGGACGGCGCACAGAATCTCCTTTGAATGACAAATTGCTTTCTTCCCAATAGGCTTGGCAGTTCATTCGGGCATGTATTTATTCAATAGTGATTCGTTTGAATGTGCCTGTCACATCAAGATACCTGCCACAAACACCGTATGGAATAAGCCACGTCGTGTCAATCTGCCTCCCGCTGTCAATTAGCGGAGCGTAGCACCGGAGTTGGAGTCCAATTGCGAAAAATATGATTCCACGTGAGGGCGAGCGAGCCACGGACTTCCGCTGAACCGGGCTCGTATTACAAAGTATGAGGAGCCCGCTCTGGCTGACGCCGAAGCGGGTTTACAGTTCGAGTCGGGAGTCGTCGATGGCGAGCCGCACATTGCCGTCTGATTTAGTGAGTCGGCGTACTGCTTCCATCTTGTCCACGTTGGCCTTGAGCATAACTACGGCGATGGGAATGGATTTCCCGGCGGACTTGATGGTGCGGATGGCTGTGTCGCGATCGATCTCGCACACTTTCATCAGCACGCGGATGCCGCGTTCCACCAGCTTCGCGTTCTTCATGTGCACATTGACCATGAGGTTGTCGTAGACGTAGCCTAGGCGCGTCATGGCCCCAGTGGTGATCATGTTAAGGATCATCTTCTGGGCACTGGCTGACTTCATGCGAGTGGAGCCGGAGAGGACCTCCGGGCCAACCTCGGCGACGATGGTAGTGTCGGCGACGTCGGAGAGCGGGGTATTGAGATTGCAGGTGACTGCCGCGGTCTTGGCGCCGCGCGCACGGGCGTATTCGACCGCGCCTACAACGTAGGGAGTGCGGCCGCTGGCTGAGACGCCAATGACGATATCTTTCCGGGTCGGGCGTCGGCGGGCGATATCGCGCTGGCCGATCTCAGGGGAGTCCTCATTGACGTCTGAGGCGGAGGCAAGGGCCTTCGGTCCGCCAGCCATAATGTACTGGACTTGTGATGGAGAAGTGGAATAAGTTGGTGGGCACTCCGACGCGTCGAGGGAGGCGATACGACCACTGGAACCGGCTCCTACATAAATGAGACGCCCGCCATCACGGAGAGACCGTGCCACGGTGTCAATGACGATTGCAATCTCGGGCAGCGCCTTTTTTACCGCTGCTGCGATCTTGGCATCTTCATGATTGATGATGCGTGCGATCTCAAGTGCCGACTTGGTATCCAGTCCTTCCGACGCTGAATTCGCGGTCTCCGTAGTGAGATCGTGGAATTCCAGACGAATGCGATTTCCGGGTTTGGGTGTAGGGGGCTGCTCGAGCATGGTTAGGGTAGCCATAATGATCGCTGTGCTTCTCAATTCAATTCTAGCCCCATCACGCTCCGATACGTTCAGAAAGGTTACAAGGATTGTCACGGATGGTTCTAGTGTCAACCTTATATGATACAGATGATGCAAACTTTGTTTGGTCGGTTGCGTGGTGGACCAGGCATAAGAGAGGCGACTTGGTGCCGGTCGAACAAGTTGGGCGTCTAAATGACTGAGGAGCGTGAAAACAACGTGCAGACTGACGAACGTGGGCCGGAGCTTGGTGAAGGTGGAAAAAATTTGGAGCCGTCCGGCAAGGGTGGATTGCGATCGTGGATGCGAGACCTGGTGGTTTCAGTGGCTGTCTCGGCGTTCATCATCATCTTTCTCTACCAGCCCGTCCGCGTGGAGGGAACCAGCATGTTACCCATGCTGAAGGATCAGGACAGGCTCTTCATCAATAAAATGGTGTACCGCGTAGAGGACATCCATCGTGGCGACGTGGTGGTTTTTCTTTATCCGCATGACCACTCGAAGAGCTATATCAAACGTGTCATTGCCTTGCCGGGCGACGATCTCCGAATCGACCGCGGCGAGGTCTATGTGAACCGCAAACGCGTCCTCGAGAAATATGTTCCCGTGCGGTTTGAAGATGAGCGCTCACAACCGGAGATGGTGGTTCCTCCGCATGAGTATTTTGTGATGGGAGACCACCGTTCGATCTCAAGCGACAGCAGAGACTTCGGGCCGGTGGAGAGGAATCTGATCTATGGCAAGGCGGCGTTTGTGTACTGGCCCGTCGATCAGGCTGGAGTGGTGCGGTAGCCCAGCGTCAGTTTGAGCAAAGAGATGCCGTTTCGACCAATTGGCCGAAACGGCATCTTTTTTGCTCACTAAATGGATGAGTTGGCTATGATCTGGGCGAAGCTGATGGGATCGAGGCTGGCTCCGCCTACGAGTGCGCCGTCGATGTTCTCGAGGCAGCAAAGGCTGGCTGCGTTATCCGGCTTGACTGAACCGCCGTAAAGGATGCGCGTGCTGGCGGCGATGGCGGGGCTTAGGAGTTCAGCGATCTGAGCGCGGATGAATTTATGGGCGTCATCGGCGATCTGCGGCGTTGCGGTAAGCCCGGTCCCGATAGCCCAGACGGGTTCGTAAGCGATGACCAGAGGGGTAGCGATAGCAGGGTCGATGCCTTGAAGGCCAATGGAGAGTTGCTGCTGAAGGACGTCGTTGGTGTGGCCCGATTCGCGCTCGGCCTTCTGTTCCCCTACGCAGACAATGGGAATCAGCTTGTGGGCGAGGGCAGACTTGAGCTTCATGTTGACGGTCTCATCCGTCTCGTTGAAGTATTGACGGCGCTCGCTGTGGCCGATCAGGACGTGCGTGGCTCCAATGGCGTTGAGCATCGTGGGCGAAGTCTCGCCGGTGTACGCGCCATTGTCGAGCCAGTGCATGGTCTGCGCTCCAATGTGGACCTGCGTTCCCTTAGTGGCTGCAATCGCTACGCCCAGCGATGTCATCGAAGGACAGAGAACGATCTCCGTCTTCTCCTGGTTGGCGACGAGCGGAAGGAAGGCATCGGTGAAGTCGATGGCTTCGGCAGGGATCTTGTACATCTTCCAGTTGGCGGCGATCAGTGGTTTGCGCATTTGAAAATCGGTCTTCCCTTGGGTGGTATGTGAATTTTCGAACGAAGTTCGCAAGAGTACGCAGCGAAACATTTCGCTGCGTACAGAATTACGAAAATATTTACTTCTCTGTCAGCGCAGCGACGCCGGGAAGGATCTTCCCTTCGAGGAACTCGAGGCTGGCTCCCCCGCCGGTCGAGATGTGGCTGATCTTGTGGGAGACGCCGGACTGCTTGACCGCGGCTACCGAGTCTCCTCCGCCTACGATGGTGATGGCGTCGTGGTTGCCTGCGACGAAATGGGCGATGGCCTGAGTTCCCTTGGCGAAGGCCGGCATCTCGAAGACGCCCATGGGACCATTCCAGATGATGGTGCGGGCGTTAGCGATCTCGGCTTCAAAGAGGGCCACCGATTTGGGACCGATGTCGAGAGCCATTAGATCGGCGGGGAAGTGAGCGGAACCTTCATGGATCGTCGTCTTGGCATCCGGGGCGAACTTGTCGGCAAGCACGTGATCGATGGGCAGCAGGAAGCGAACGCCTTTTGCCTTGGCCTTATCGAGGGCAGCTTTGGCAACTTCAAGCTTGTCGGTTTCGACGAGAGACTTGCCTGTGTTTTGCCCCTGCGCGTTCAGGAAGGTGTAAGCCATGCCTCCGCCAATGATGATGGCATCCGCTATTTCTAGGAGGTTGTCGATGACGCCGATTTTGTCGGAGACCTTGGCTCCCCCGATGATCGCGACTAAGGGCCGGTCGGGTTGACTGAGGGCCTTGCCGAGATAAGTGAGCTCGCGCTCCATGAGCAAGCCTGCGGCAGACTGCTTGACGAAGTGGGTGATTCCTTCCGTAGAAGCGTGGGCGCGATGGGCGCTGCCAAAGGCGTCATTGACGTAGATATCGCAAAGGCTGGCGAGCTGCTTCGCGAAGGCCGGATCGTTCGCTTCTTCTTCAGCATGAAAGCGGAGGTTTTCCAGCAGCAGGGTCTGGCCGGATTCAAGCTGCGTTGCCATCTCCGTGGCGACTTCGCCGACGCAGTCTGGAGCGAAGGCCACGTTTTCGTTTTCGCCAACGACAGCATCGAGCAGCTCACGGAGACGGTCCACAACCGGACGAAGGCTCATAGTATCAACCGGTTTGCCTTTGGGGCGGCCCAGGTGAGAACAGAGGATGACTTTGGCCTTGCGGCGGAGTGCGTACTCGATCGTGGGCAGCGTCTCGCGAATGCGAGTGTCGTCGGTGATGGTCTGGCCATCTTTGGAGAGCGGCACGTTGAAGTCGACACGGATGAGGACGCGCTTGTTCGTGAGGTCTAGATCGCGGATGGACAGCTTGCTCATTTTTTTATTCTTCTCCCGGGGTCTGCCCCCTGGTTAATTGATGCAAAGTATTCAAAACAATAGAGATATCTTCGGATGGTCATGCAAAATGTTGATTCTAAAAGAGCTATCTTTGCAAAGTATTGAATGTAATGGCTTCTTTTGAAGTCACACACCTTTCTTAGCACGCTCTTGCTTACTTGTCCTCAATGATACCGAATAGGAAGGTCATGTTTTCAGGCACAGAAAAACATGGAGTCGGTCAGACGCCGGGAATATAGGCATCAGCTTCGATTTCGACGTGCCATCTCGGATTGAGCAGGGAAGCCACAACCATGGTGGAGGCGGGCAGGATCTTTCCAAAGACCTCGCCGTGGGCGCGCCCAATCTCTTCCCAGTCTTCGGCGCGGGCGAGGAACATGCGGGTTCGATAGACATGCTCGAAGCTGGCTCCGGCCTTTTCGAGTGCGGCCTTGATGATATCGAGGGCAACGCGCGTCTGATCGGCGGGGGATGCGTCCTCAGCGCCGACCGGACCGGTTCCGGAGACATAGACATGATTGCCGAGACGGACAGCACGGGAGAAGCCGATGATGGGCTCGTAGGGAGATGTGCCGGGGATATTTGTTCGTGTCATGGTTGAATGGTGGGCCTTTAGAAGCTGCCTGCAACCATTGTGGCATGATGCACGACGACGGCAAATAGTATCCCGGCCTCTGTGTTGAATATGTGCGGCGAAGTGTCGTCTGTGAGTGCGCTACGATTGCGCGGCGCGCTCTAGTTCCGCGATGTCGAGCTTCTTCATCTGCATCATGGCCTGCATAGCCTTGGGATGTTTGATGAGGTCGGGCAGACGTGAGGGCACGATTTGCCAGGAGAGGCCGAACTTGTCTTTGAGCCAGCCGCACTGAACCTCGCTCCCCCCTGCTGAAAGCTTCGACCAGTAATAGTCGACTTCCTCCTGCGAGTCGCAGCGCACGACGAACGAGATCGCCTCGGTGAATTTAAACATCGGGCCGCCATTGAGCGCGGTAAATGTCTGACCATCGAGTTCGAAGGCGATCGTCATGACTTTCCCCTTCGCGCCGAGATTGTCGTCGCTGGTGCGAACTCCGTCGAGCCGCCGCGAGTTCTTGAAGACGGTCAGGTAAAACTCGACTGCCTCTTCGGCGTTGGAGTCGAACCAGAGAAACGGTGTCACGCGAGGAAAGTTTTGAAAAGTACCCATTGAATCACCTTGCTTTCTATTTGGAATAGGTTCTTGGGCTTATTGAAGATCGCATCTGTAATAGAAGAAAATGGGACGTTGCAGATAGAGCAGTTGAAGCGGTGGTCGGCCCGTTGCGTATTGTAAACACAGGTTACTTGCGAAAGACAAGTAATATAGATCCTTTTCTTTCGTGACGGTCTTCGCAGAGAACGCTTCTGGGAGCAGATTACGACAAGGATCATTCACGCGGATGCTCCCGCCTGAACCATAGACGTAAGCGAATACTCTCTCTACAGTCGCTGCTGTTTCTCTTCAAGCAAAGCGGCGAGTGCGGCTTCCGTCTCGCGCAGCTTCTGCTTCAGTTCCATATATTCTTCGATTTCTTCGGTCGATCCGTACCAGCGCAGGATCTCTCCGCTCGCACAGCGTCGGGCCTGGCCACGTGTACGCACCCATCGCCAGCTTTTATCCCTTGTGAGTACTCGATAATTGAAATCGAAGGCATCACCGCTCTGAAACGAGGCTTGCAGGACTGTCAGCAGGCGTTCCAGGTCGTCAGGATGGACCATCTCTTTCCATCCGTAATTTGATGTATCGTCCGAGCTCATTCCGGTCAATTCCGTCCAGCGCGGGCTTATGTCGATGGTCTTGCCGTTGGGGTCCATGATCCATGGCATCTGAGGATTCAGCTTGACCATGTGGCGGTAGTGATCTTCGCTCTCCCGGAGGGCATCTTCCATGAGCTTGCGCTCCGAGATGTCCACCATAGCGACGGAGACTCCGATGACTTCACCGCCTTCGTCTCGCGCGGGCTGATGAGAGACTAAGAAGGTTTCTCCTTTCGCATCCTCGGAGATGCCCGGCCTGGTTATCTCCAGGCTGCTGGCTTCTCCTTTCAAGGCGTGAAGAAGATGCGGTTCTATTCTGGTATAGATTATCGGCGGCACAATTTCGGACAGCTTTTTACCGAGGTGCTCTTCCACCGCAATGTCGTTCATGCTGGCGAGGCGTTGGTTAACGCTGACATATCGCAGGTCGGCGTCGACGAAGGCGAGAGCCACCGGTGCGCCATCGTAGATGGCCTGTAACTGGGCGAACCGCTGCGAAGGAAGCGGCTTGATACAGGTGATCAGATCGGACGCTGGCGAATCGTGGAGCGTGTGTGTAGAGGTCGACATGGGCGCGTCGACGATTTTTGGCAGGTCATGCACCGAGACCGGGGGGCCGTAGATCCATCCCTGACCGACATCGCAGCCGAGCCAGCGCAGGATGTCGGCCTGGGTCTCGTTTTCGATGCCCTCGGCGACGGTCGTCAACTTAAGACTTTGTCCAAGGCCGATGACGGCCGCGACGATCTTGCGGCTATCGCGGCATTGAACCATGGAACTGACGAAGCTGCGGTCGACTTTCAACTCATCGAAGGGCAGCGCCTGGAGGTTGCGAAGACTGGAGTAGCCGGTGCCGAAGTCGTCCAGGGCAAGTTTCACGCCGAGATTTTTTAACTTCGTGGCGATCGAAGCCGCAAGTTCGAGGTTATCGACGAGTGCGCTTTCGGTAATCTCAATCGTCAGCCGGTTGAGAGGGAAGGCAGCCATGGCGGCGGCTCTGCGGATCTCCTCCGGCAGAGAAGGATCGCGCAGTTGAATGGGGGAGATATTGACTGAGATAGTGAGACTTTTATCGAGCGCAGCCGTTGCCGCGAAGGCCTGCAGGAGGATCGTATCGGTCAACTCGCCGATGAGGTCAGCCTGCTCTGCGAGGGGGATGAATTCATCCGGGCGAATCGTGCCTCGCTGAGGATGCAGCCATCTCGCGAGGACCTCAAACCCTACGAGTTTGCCACTCCTTATTCCAACCATCGGTTGGAAGTATGGAACGATCTCTGAGTTTTTAAGTGCTTTACGGAGTTCAGTTTTAAGTTCGGACCGTTTTGTTGGCATTCTCCTCGATCCCCTTAACCGCTGACTCGATTCGTTCATCTTAGGTTGAAGAGACCGATGCGGCCATAACACCGTTGGGGTATAACTGGCCGTTGGTCCAAACTTACGAGGGCGTGAAGCAGGCAAACAAAAACGGCAGCGCAGTCCCGAAAAGGAACTGCCGCTGCCGTCTGGAATGGATGAAGCTTAGAGGCCCTTCTTCACGAGGAAGAGAATGAGGTCCTTGACGCGATTGGAGTAGCCCCACTCATTGTCGTACCAGCTGATGACCTTGCCGGTGTTCTGGCCCACGACCTTGGTCAACTTGGAGTCGACAAAGGAGGAGAGCGGGTTGCCCTTGAAGTCCGAGGAGACGAGCTCTTCGTCGGTGTAGCCGAGGTAGGGCTTTAGTTCGCCGTCGGCTGCCTTCTTCAAGGCTTCGTTGATGCTCGCTACACTGATCGGCTTCTCGGAGACGAAGGTGAGGTCGACGACCGACACGTTGGGGGTCGGGACGCGGATGGCGAAGCCATCGAGCTTGCCGTCCATCTCGGGGATGACCAGCTTGAGCGCTTTGGCGGCGCCGGTGCTGCTCGGGATCATCGACAGGGCAGCGGCGCGGGCGCGACGCAGGTCCTTGTGCGGCGTGTCGAGGATGACCTGATCGTTGGTATAGCTGTGAATCGTGGTCATGATGCCGCTGGCGATGCCGAAGGTGTCATGCAGCACCTTGACGACGGGCGCAAGGCAGTTCGTCGTGCAGGAGGCATTCGAGATGATATTGTGCTTCGCCGCGTCGTACTTGTTCTCGTTGACGCCGAGAACGATGGTGATGTCCTCGTTGGAGGCCGGAGCGGAGATGATCACCTTCTTGACGGTGCTGCCGAGGTGGGCCTTGGCCTTGGTGGCGTCGGTGAAGAAGCCCGTCGATTCGACGACGACCTGTGCGCCTACGCTGGCCCAGTCGAGCTTGGCCGGATCGCGCTCGGCGAAGACCTTGATCTTTTTGCCATCGACGGAGATGAAGTCGTCGCCGTGAGATATTTCGTTCTTGAGATTACCAAGGATGGAGTCGTACTTAAGCAGATGGGCCAGGGTCGCCGGGGTGGTCAGGTCGTTTACAGCTACGAACTCAATCTCCGGGTTGCTGAGAGCGGTGCGGAAGACGTTGCGTCCAATGCGGCCGAAGCCGTTGATGCCTACCTTTACTGCCATAATTACGCTTGCTCCTATCGTTTTGGCTATGCCTTGGTGAGAGTTAAGGACGCAGCCGGACAGCGAACGCCCCATCAAAACCGATGCTAGCATTCGGAGAGGGCGTTCGCAAATGGATGGCCGGACCTACAAGTGACCCGCACCCACTTGAGAACAGGCAATTTGCTGTTCGGAGGTATTCGAGGAGTGGCGTCTGAGGTGCCAAGATTTGCGGGCGGCTTTCGCGGTGTGTTACAAGCGTGACATGCGCGAACTGCGCGATTGGATGCGCGAAAAAATGAGACGACGCCCTAGACGTGGACCGAATGATTCGGAGTCCACGGGCAAGAGCGGGCAGGAACTGCCCGCAAATCAACCTGCTCCATTGCGGCCTACGTACCCCGAGCCTCTGCCGGTACATGCGCCGGAGCATCCACACGCCGCGGCTGTGGCAGAGCCCGTTTCTGAACCTGTCCGGGAACCTATCCGTGAGCCCGCTCACGAACAGGCCAGCGGCGAAGTCGTAGCGCCGGAACGCACTGTGATCGTGGAGACGCAGCCCGAAAATCTGGCTACGCCACCGGCGGAACAGACGGCTGCGAAGTCGCCCAAAGGCTATGTCGTACTGGCGATTGGCCTGCCCGGTTCGGGCAAGACGACCTGGTACAAGCGCCGTGGAGTCACGCCTCTGTCGAGCGACCTGCTGCGGACGCTGCTGTTTGACGACATCACCGAGCAGCGCTATCAGGGACTAGTGTTTTCGACTCTGCGCAGCCTGCTGCGGGCACGGCTGATCGCGAAGATGCCGTGGAACTATGTCGATGCCACAAACCTCTCTCCGCACGAGCGCAAGCAGTGGATCAAGATGGCGAAGAGCTTCGGCTACGAGGTACAGGCGGTCTTCTTCGACGTTCCACTGGCGGTGTGCATGGAGCGCAACAGCAAGCGTGAGCGTGTAGTGACGGACGAGATCATGCAGAAGATGGCTGAGCGTCTGCGTCCGCCGACGTTCAAAGAGGGCTTCGAGAAGATTACGGTCGTCCGGGTGAAGGGGCATCCCGGAGCAAGCGTGCAGGGTGGCGCTGAGTCTGCTCCGGAGGCTGCACAGTAGCTCGCAATATCGGATAGGTAAAGAGCATGGCTGCGGTTGGCGTCGAGTTCGCGAAGGTGAGCTATACGCTGCCCGTAGGTGCGGACGGACAACCGGGCCGCACCCTGTTGCGCGACGTCTCACTGCGCCTGGAAGCAGGGACGACGACTGCTTTGCTGGGGCGAAGCGGGTCGGGGAAGACGACGTTGCTGCGCATGGTCAATGGACTGGTGACGCCTACCGCCGGAGAGGTCTGTGTCGGCGGAAAGCCTGTCGGGGCTCATGACACTGTGGCTCTCAGACGGAGCGTGGGTTACGTCATTCAGGAGACGGGCCTGTTTCCGCACATGACCGTAGAGCGAAATGCAGGGATGGCTCTGGAGCTGGCAGGCCGGTCGCGGGCCGACATCGCAGCGAGATCAGCGGAAGTTCTGGGGCTGGTGGGTATGGACTTCGCGGAGTTTTCGGACCGGTATCCATGGCAGCTCTCAGGCGGACAGAGACAGCGAGTGGGACTAGCTCGGGCGCTGGCGCTGGAGCCGGATGTTCTGCTGATGGACGAGCCGTTCGGGGCGCTCGACCCGCTGACCAGGGCGGAGATGCAGACCATGTTGCGGGATCTGTTGCAGCGAGTGGGTAAGACGGTTCTGCTGGTGACGCACGACCTCGATGAGGCGCTTTATCTGGCCGAAAGGGTCGTGTTTTTGGCCAACGGGGAGGTAGCGGCAGATTTAGCTGCGCGCGAGGTTTTGATCTCGAATAACCCTCAAGTAAAGGATTATGTTTCCGCTGTACATCGGGCGGTGCCAGCTTGATGCTCTTTATGCATCGGCATGGATGGGAGATTGCCCGTCTGACCTTCGAGCACTTGTGGCTTACAGTCTTCGCAATGCTGCTGGCTGCTGCGATCGGGCTGCCGCTGGGGGTTCTGCTGACGCGAAAGCCTGCTCTCGCGAAGCCGGTTATCGGGTTTGCGAATGTGGTGCAGACGATTCCGAGCCTGGCCTTGTTTGGGTTGCTGCTGCCGGTTCCGTGGTTGGGAGAGAACGCGGCGCGGCTGGCGATTCTCGCGTTGACCGGCTATGCTCTGCTGCCCATTCTGCGAAACACCTACGCAGGGATTGGCAGCGTCGATGCAGCGCTGGGCGATGTAGCCGAGGCGATGGGAATGACCTCGTGGCAGCGCTTGTGGAAGGTGGAACTGCCGTTGTCGGCTAGTGTAATTCTGGCGGGACTGCGAACGGCCACCGTGACCTGCGTTGGGGTCGCGACGATTGCGGCTGCGATTGGCGCGGGCGGCTTGGGCGAGTTGATCTTTCGCGGTGTGGCGAGCGTGGACAACAGCCTGGTGCTGGCGGGAGCGATTCCGGCGGCGCTGCTGGCGCTGGTGGCGGATGCGGGGCTGGGATGGTTGGAGAAACGGCTTGCTGTGAGGCGGGCTTGAGGACGGCTGGCCACGCATTTCGCGAATTAAAGCGGATCGCGTGTAAGGGGTGGCCGTGTACGTTTTTCAGTTTGGCTCCTATGGTTTTGGTACTGATAGTTTGTGGCGGTTTGATCGGTTGTGCACCACCACGCTCCTCGCGAATCGTGATTGGCGCGAAAAATTTTACCGAGCAGGTGGTGCTCGGTGAGTTGGTGGCGCAGGAGATCGAGGCCGTCACTGGCGAGAAGGTCGACCGCAAATTTTATCTGGCCGGAAGCTACATCTGTCAGCAGGCCCTGGTAAATGGGCGTATCGATGGCTATATCGAGTACACCGGAACCGCGCTGACTGCGATCCTGAAGCAGCCGCTTCCTCCGGTGGGACAGCGCGATGCGGCGACTGTGTTCGATACGATACAGCAGCTATACGCGAAGCGGTATGCGGTGAAGGTAGAGCGCGGCCTGGGGTTTGAGGATACCTTTGCGATGGTCGTACGCGGAGCGGATGCGCAGCGGCTGGGGTTGAAGACGATCTCTGACGCGGTGAAAGTGACGCCACAGTGGAGGCTCGGCGTAGGGTATGAGTTCGAGGAGCGCCCGGATGGGCTGCGCGGGCTGGAAGCGACGTATGGGTTGCGGTTTCGCGAGGCTCCGCGGGTGATGGATCTAGGCCTGCTCTATCGGGCGCTCGGGGCTGGACAAGTGGACATGGTGGCAGGGAATTCGACCGATGGGCCGATACGGGCGATGGGACTTACGGTGCTGGAAGATGACAAGCATTATTTTCCACCATATGAAGCCGTGCCGCTGATCCGTGAGGACTCGTTGCGGCGGCATCCGGTGATTCAGGTGGCGATGGACAGGCTGGCGGGAAAGGTCAGCGCAGAGGAGATCCGCGAGATGAACTTCGCAGTAGATTCGGAACATAAAGATGTGGGCGAAGTGGTAAGGACATTTCGGCAGAGAAAGGGGTTGTAACGATGGCTCTCACAGATGTTGAGCCCTGGTTGCGGGGAAGCCTGACTGAAGTGGATGCGGTTCAGCGCGCTGTGCTTCATGCGCTGGAGCTTGCCCGCGAGGATGTCGAACGCTGGTGTGCGGAGTTACGCGACGAAGAACTCGAGGCACAGCCGCTCGGCCTGCCTTCCGTGGGACGCCAGATGCGGCACATCGTCCGCAGCCTCGACCGATTGCTGACCTATGCGGAGGGAAGGCAGTTGTCCCCGGAGCAATTGGAAGCGTTGAAGACGGAAGTAAACGCGAGCGCTTCACGAAAGGCTTTGTTTGCGGAGTTCGAATCGGGACTTTCATCAGCGATGCAGCGAGTCAAAGCGTTTCGGCCTGAGAGCTACGGAGAAAGCCGCGGCGTCGGCAGGAAGATGTTGCCGACCACGGTTGCCGGGCTGTTGGTGCACTGTGCAGACCACACGCAGCGGCACGTAGGGCAGCTCGTGACAACGGCTAAGGTGATCGAAGGAATGCGGCATTAGATTTGTTTGCACCTTCGATCTCATCAGCGCAGTTTGTATGATGGGTGGCCAGTGAGTTCGGAAAGGATCGGTCGATGCATCGCAGATTCGCACGTTTAAGATTGCACTTGGGGAACAGGTTTTATGCGGGCGCGATGATTTGCGCGGCGATTTCTTTATGTACTGTTCCCGCATGGTCGCAACAGGCGACCGCCGGGGCTAAAAGGGATTCGAGCGTGATCGATGGCCAGGGAACGGCGCACATTACTCGCGTTATTCCTGTGCCAAAGACGGTAAGCCCCGAGGCCCAGCGCATGCTTGCGCGTCCCCAGTCGGACGCGGCCAAGCCGGAGACGCTCGAAGCCCGGCGAACCGGCACCGATGCGTGGCAGGCCCGCGCAGGCAAGCTGTCGGAGTCGTTGTATCCCGTGCATGTGGTGAGCCAGTCGTTCGCTGGCGTGCCTGTGCTTCTGGTCACTCCACTGGAAACGCCCGCGGATCGTCAGGACCGTGTGCTCATCAATCTGCACGGCGGTGGATTCAACTCCGACTCCGGCTCGCTCACCGAGACTGTGCCGATTGCCAACCTGACGCAGACGAAGGTAATCGCCGTCCTGTACCGGCTCGCTCCTGAGCACCCTTTTCCTGCGGCGGTGGATGATGCCGTCGCGGTCTATCGAGAGGCGCTGAAGACGTACAAGCCCGCGAAGATCGCGATCTACGGAACCTCGGCCGGGGCAATCCTGACGGGCGAGGTTGCGGTGAAGATCAAACAGCTGGGGCTGCCGTTGCCGGGAGCGCTGGGAATCTTCTCAGGCTTTGGAGACTTCGATCATGTCGGCGATTCGCAGGCGATGTACACGCTTGGCGGCCTGTCGGGACATCTTGATCCTCCCGCGCCGCCTCCCTTGCTCGCCGAATATGTGAAGGGAACAAACCCTCAAGACCCGGTTCTCTCACCGCTCTACGCTGACCTGCACGGAATGCCGCCGACGCTTTTCATTACGAGCGGCCGCGACCTGCTGCTCAGCGGCACGACGATTCTGCATCGCGCATTTTTGCGAGACGGGGTGGATGCGCGTCTGGTGGTCTTCGAGGCATTGCCGCATGCTTTCTGGAACGATGCGGAGTTGCCGGAGTCGAAGGAGGCTTATGGCTTGATGGCGAACTTCTTCGACAGGGAGCTGGGCCGGTGAATCCTAGCCGACCAGGTGACCCATCTTTTCGCGCTTGGTCTGGAGATAGCGGTCGAAGGTCGGTTCGGTTGGCACCTCGGCCGAGATACGTTCCGTGACTTCGATTCCGGCGGAGACGAGCGCGTCGACTTTCTCGGGATTGTTTGTCATCAGTCGAACGGCCTTCAATCCGAGGCTCTTGAGGATCTCGGCGGGAAGTTCATAGGCGCGGCAGTCGGCTGCGTAGCCGAGTTCGAGGTTAGCCTCGATGGTGTCGCGGCCCTGATCCTGTAGTTCGTAGGCGCGTAGCTTGGCCATCAGGCCAATGCCGCGGCCTTCCTGTTGCTCGTAGAGTAGGATTCCCGTGCCTGCTTCTGCAATGGTAGCGAGAGCAAGCTCAAGTTGCTGGCGGCAGTCGCAGCGTAGCGAGTGGAAGACGTCTCCAGTCAGGCATTGTGAATGGATGCGCACGATAGGAGGCGCAGCGTGGATGTCGCCCATGACGAGCGCAACGGCAGCTTCTATCCGCGTTGCAGGATCCGGCATTGCTTCGTTGCAGGGCTGCGGATTGGTGACGATGCCCTCAAAGCCGAGGATGCGGAAATGGCCCCAGCGAGTAGGGAAGTCGGCGTCGGCTATTTTTTTTACGGAGGCGAAGGGCATAGTGCGATTATACGTTTCTGACTGCATGGAGATTGGATTGTTCGCCGCAGGCATTCGATGCAGCGCTGAAGGGGTAAAGTAAGGTTGTGACGCAGACCGATCCAAAGCTGATCCTGATTACGCTGCTGATTGAGCTGGGCGTGGCAGCGGCGGTGTCGACTTCGCTGGCGCGCGCGAAAACATTCAAAAACTTGTTACTGGCGCCGCATCGAACCCGTCGGCAGACCGCGGGGCTGGTGGCGATGATCTGCGTGCCACTGACGTTGGGAGTCTGGGTTCGCGTGCTGGTGCCGAACTTTCTGGCGGCGGACCTCTCTTATGAGACGACAATTCTGTTGGGCATCCTTGTAGGCCCGCTGGCGGCGATGGCAGGCGGCGCTGCGCTGGCAATTCCTGCGGTGCTTCACCATGAGTATCTGGCGCTTCCGGTGAACCTGCTGGTGGCAGCGGCGGCTGGCGCATTTGGACGCTTTGCGAAGGCTGAAGAGGTCTGGTCTTTCTCGCCGATGATCGACCTGAGCATCTATCGCTGGGTGACGCGGAATCTGCGGCGACCTCGCCTTGACTGGCAGGTTTTGCTTCTGCTGTCGATTGCGATGGGCGAGTTTGGACTGAGCATGCTCTCGCGACTCTATCCTCGCCGGTTTTTCGAGTTGCACTCCGACTCGTGGTGGGTCGAACTGCTGATCTGCGCGGCATCGCCTGTTGTAGTCGGAATTCCGTTGAAGATATGGAACTCGGTCCGCATCGAGCGCAAGCTGGAGGAGCAGGGAAGACTGTTGCTGGAGGCAAGGCTCGATGCGCTGCAACGCCAGATCAATCCGCACTTCCTGTTCAACACCCTGAATTCGATTACGTCGCTGGTGCGATCGCGTCCCGAACTTGCCCGCGAGATGATCGTGAAGCTGGGCAACATTCTGCGCGTTCTGCTCAAGGATCGCGAGGCGTTTGTACCTTTCAGCGAAGAGTTGATGTTTACCGACGATTATCTGGATATTGAGGTCGTTCGGTTTGGCGAGAAGCTTAAGGTCGTGAAGGAGATTGCCGAAGAGACGCTACATGTTGTCGTGCCGGGAATGTTGCTTCAGCCGCTGATTGAAAACAGTATCAAGCATGGTCTCGAGCCGCGCATCAGCGGCGGCACAGTGACCCTGCGCAGCCGCATTACCGAGGATGGAATGCTGCTGGTTGAGGTTGAGGACGATGGCGTAGGAATGGACCCGGAGTTGGAGAGCACCTCGCCGGTCAGCGGGTTGGTGCGTCCGGGAACGGGCATTGGCATACGAAACGTGCGCGAGCGGATGGGCGTTCTTTATGGCAACCTGGCCGGGGTCGAGATCAATAGCCGTCCGGGCAGGGGAACGAAGGTCAGCCTGCGAATGCCGATCCTGGACGATGGAGCGGAGGTCTGGGGCCCGGTAGGAGACGCGGCAGAACAGGCCCTTCGCGTTGTGGGTGACGCTGTTCGAGCCGTGACCCGGCGCTAAAGAAATTCTGGCGATTGCGTCTAGCTCCTCTCCTCAAACTACAATCGCTGGAAAGATGCTCGCCCTCCAAAATAAACGCATCCTCGTCACCCGAACCCGCCATCAGGCCTCAGATCTGGCTGTCCAGTTGGAAGCACTGGGGGCGATTCCTATCCTTATTCCCACCATCGAGATTGTTCCGCCCGAAAGCTATGGTCCTCTTGACTCCGCCCTGGCGCAACTGGAGACCTACGACTGGTTGCTCTTTACCAGCGCTAATGCTGTTGAAGTCTTCGGCCAGCGCCGCAATCCAGCTTTCATCCCCCAGCGCATCGCCGTCATAGGGCCAGCCACTGCACGGGCAGTGCAGGGAATCGGCCTCGAAGTCGACCTGATCCCGCCGAAGTATGTCGCCGAATCGCTTGCCGATGCGCTTGCCTCCGACGTCTCCGGGAGACGAATTCTTCTTGTTCGCGCCGCAGACGCCCGCGACATTCTCACGGAGATGCTTGCCGCTGCCGGAGCTACGGTGACGGTTGCCGAAGCCTATCGCAATCAGATCCCACCGGATTCCATGTCTTCGCTGCGGCAACTATTCAGCTTGCCCGCGAACTACCCCTACGCGATCACTTTTACCAGCGCTTCCACCGCCCGGAATTTAATCGCACTGCTCGAAGCCGCTGGCCTGACCCTTCCTGCCAGCATCCTTCTTGCGTCCATTGGTCCCATCACCTCTCAGACGCTCCGCGACCTTGGCCACCCTCCGCATCTGGAAGCCACTGAACCCACCATTTCGGCTCTCATCCAAACTCTTGTGGACCACTCCGACTAGTACCCCCCCTCCCTCCACCTACCCTCTAAAGTCTCTGTTTGCAATACGATAGAAAATTATACTTCGGCAAAGTCTTCCAAACAAAAGACTTAAAGGTAAAGTCTTCCATCCAAATGACTTATGCTCTCCTGGTAAGCGGGCAGGAGGTTGGGGGTCGCGGAAGGCAGGATGTCGGATTCTGACCTTCCGCCACACTCAGCGGGAGATTCGTAACTCATCTTGTTTAATTGTAGCGAATGGAGCGAAACTCTTTTGCAGTGAAGATGTGCTTGTAAATCAATGCTTTATGCCATTTTCGGGCTTGACAGGTTTTTCAACATCTCTTGGGTGATCACGCCAGTTTAGTCCAGATTTGCTGTTGTTGTGGAGGAAGGCAACCGCAGATTCCCTTCGGGAATGACAAACAAAGGGCTCGGCAGACTCTACATCAACGGCTACTTTGCTCTAGTGTCCTTGAAGCTGTATCGGCACCCAAAAGCGCAGATTCCTCCGCTTCGCTGCGGAATGACAAACAAAAAAACCAATGGGCGTTCCCAGAGTTCCCTAGCCCTCCACGCCGAGTTGAGTCAGGAGGAAGGCGTAGTCGAAGGCGATTTCTTTGAGGTAATCGTAGCGGCCGGAGGCTCCGCCGTGGCCTGCGTCCATGTTGATGTGCAGGAGGAGAGGCGTGTCGTTGGTCTTCAATGTGCGCAGGCGGGCGATGTACTTTGCCGGCTCCCAGTACATGACCTGCGAGTCGTTGAGGCTGGTTTTGACGAGCATGGCTGGGTAGGGGCCGGGTTTGAGGTTGTCGTACGGGGAGTAGGAGCGCATGTAGGCGAAGGCCTCGGGCTCGTTGGGGTTTCCCCACTCTTCGTACTCGGCGACAGTAAGCGGCAGGGTGGCGTCGAGCATGGTGTTCATCACGTCGACGAAGGGAACGTGCGAGAGGACTACACGGAACAGGTCGGGACGCTGGTTGACTACCGCACCCATGAGCAGACCGCCTGCGCTGCCGCCTTCGATGGCTACGCGGTCCTTCGCTCCGTAACCCTGGGCTACTAACTGCTCGGTGATTGCGATGAAATCCGTGAAGGTGTTGTGCTTCGCCATCATCTTTCCGGCGTCGTGCCATTGGTCGCCCATCTCGCCGCCGCCGCGGATGTGGGCGTAGGCCATGACGACGCCACGGTCGAGGAGCGAGAGGCGCGAGGGGCCGAAGCCGATAGGCAGAGGATAGCCGTAGGAGCCGTAACCGTAGATGTAGAGGGGACTGGTGCCGTCGCGCTTGAATGCGTCGCGGCGGTAGACGAGGGAGACGGGGATTTTGACTCCATCTTTGGCTTCGATCCAGAGGCGCTCGGAGGCGTAACGGGTGGAGTCGAAGCCGCCGGGGACTTCCTGCTGTTTGAGGAGGGTGGAGACGCCGGTGTCCACGTTGTAGTCATAGACGGAGGCCGGGGCGACCAGGGATTGATAGCTGTAGCGAAAGGCGCTGGTGACGAACTCGCGGTTGACGTGGGCCTGGGCGGTGTAGGCGGGTTCGGGGAAATCGATTTTTGCGACCTGGCCTAATTGACCGCTCGCCTCGAAGTGCTGGACTTCGAGGGCGGTGAGGCCTTCTTCTCTTCTTGAAGATACGCAGAATGAGCTAAATACGTCGAAATCTTCGAGTGGTACTTGCGGATCTTCGGGGATGAGCTCGGTCCATGAGTCGCGGCCTTCTCCGTTGACGGGCGTAGTGACGACCCGAAAGTTTTTGCCGGTGTCGTTGGTGCGGATGTAGAAGAGGCCGTCGCGGTGATCGACGTAGTACTCCTGCTCGTCGAGGCGGGGGGCGATGACGAGGAAGACGCCGCCGGGCGTGTCGGCTGAGAGGTAGCTGCACTCGTTGGTGGTGTGGCTTCCAGCTTCCATGAGGAGATACTTGCCGTCGCGGGTCTTGCCGACGCCGAGGTTGAAGCGCTCGTCTCTTTCTTCGTAGACCAGGGCATCATCTGCGGCGTCGTCGCCGAGGCGGTGGCGGTGGAGCTTGTCCTGCCGCTTGGTGACCTCGTCCTCGGTTGTGTAGAAGAGGGTGTGCGAGTCGGCTGCCCAGACGAGCGAGCCGACGCGCTCGGCGGTGTCGGGGAGGTCGGTTCCGGTTTTGAGGTCGCGGATGTGCAGGGTGTACTGGCGGAAGCCGGTGTTGTCGGTGGAGTAGGCGAGCTTCGATCCGTCGGGGCTGACGCTCATGCCGCCTACCGACATGAAGGGCTGGCCTTCGGCGAGCTTGTTGACGTCGAGCAGAACCTCTTCGGGCTGGGTGGGATCGAAGGTTGCCGACGCGGCGAGCTTGCGGCAATGGATGGGATATTGGCTGCCTTCGACGGTGCGCGTGTAGTAATACCAGCCGCGGTCGCGGTAGGGAACGGACTCGTCGGTTTCTTTAATGTGGGAGAGCATCTCGGCGTATAACCGCGCCTGCAATTCTGTAGTAGGCGCCATGACGGAGAGCGTATATTGGTTTTCCGCTTGAAGATGAGCGATTACTTCTGGTGAGTCTTTATCGCGCATCCAGCGGTAGTTATCTTCGAGCGTTTGGCCATGCAGAGTTACAGGCGTAGGGTCCTGACGGGCAGTCGGCGGGGTGATGGCAGGTTGGGTCATTCGATAAACTCCAGCCGTCAGGATACAGTGTCAGAGGTTTTTGAGAGAGGCAACCCGAAGTCGAAGCAGCACACCAAACGAGAAGGATAAGGCGGCACAAAGAACGACTAACAGATGTTCGCCGGAGGGCAAGTAATGAATTTCAGACCAGTGCAAATCATTTTATTGAGTACAGCCACGATGCTCTTTCCTGCCGCGCTTCTAGGGCAGGCAGAGCCTGGGACTTTGCCGGAGAACGCGGCCCCGAACCAATCGAGCCAGCCGATGCCAGGACCGGGGCAACGACAGACGCAGCGACCTTCGATGCAGGATTCGGTCGGAACCAGTGGACAGACTGCACAGGAGACAAAGGACAAGATGTTTGTGCGCAAGGCGGTGGAGGGAGGTCTTGCGGAGATACAGTTCGGCCAGGTTGCAGCTCAGAAGGGTGGGAGCGACGATGTGAAGGCGCTCGGCCAGAAGATGGTCGAGGACCACACCGCGATGAACAAAGATATGGAGAGCGTGGCCGACTCGATGGGAGTGATGCTGCCGAAGCGCATCAATAAAGACGATCAGGCAGAGCTGGACAAACTCGGTGCACTTTCCGGGGATGCCTTCGATACGGAGTATCTGACGCTGATGATGAAGGAGCACCACCACGATCTGCGCGAGTTTCGCGTGGAAGCGGAGGGTACCCAGGATGCCATGCTGCGAGATGCGGTGATGAAGGCCGCGAAGATAATCCATGGGCATCTGGTCATGGTGGATCAGCTTGCGAAGAGCAAGGGCATCGAGATGCCGCATCGTGGGAACAAGTCGCCATCTGCTCCTCCGCCTCCTCCGCCGACGGAGTAACACTGTTTTTTTGTGAGAGAGAAAAGGACGCCGGGAGCGTCCTTTTCTCTTGCGGGCGCGTCGTCTGTCAGGGCGTAGAATAGACCTTCAATGAAGCGCATTTCACGATGGCTGGCAATTGTTGTTCTAGTCCTTTCGCCAGTCGGAGTTCTGACGGCGGAGACGGTAGCTTCGTTGCCGGCGCCCACCGGCTATGTCAACGATTTTGCCGGGGTGTTGTCGCCTGCGACGGTGCAGAGCGTGGATGCTCTTTGCACGCAGGTCGACCGTCAGGCCCATGCCCAGATAGCGGTGGTGACGATCAAGACGATTGATAGCGATCAATCCATTGAAGAGTTCGCTACCGCGCTTGAAGATAAATGGAAGGTAGGCGCGAAGGGAACGGACCGCGGCGTCCTGATGCTGCTGGTCATGCAGCCGCGGCGCGGGCGGATCGAGGTTGGCTATGGGCTGGAAGGCATTCTCAACGACGCCAAGGTTGGGGACATAGGGCGAGCCATGGCTCCCTTTGCGCGGCAGGGGGACTATAACCATGCCGTTCCGCTGGGCGTTGGGCAGATTGCGCAGATCATCGCTACGGATGCGGGCGTTACTCTTACGCAGCCGATGCAACAGCAATACCGTCAACAGCCGCAGCCGGTGGCTGTTCATTTGAGCCTGTGGCAGGTGGTGCTGGGCGGCGTTGGCATTCTCTTCGTGCTGTTCATTCTTGTCCGGACGGGAAATGTGGGGCTGATCTTTTTCCTGTTGGGAAGCCTGATGGGCGGTGGAGGCGGCAGAGGCGGGGGCAGAGATGACGAGGGGGGTGGCGGAGGCGGCTTCGGTGGCTTTGGAGGGGGCAGTTCCGGTGGCGGCGGAGCGAGTGGAGATTTTTGAGGATGCCGATGTAAATATCAGTTGAGGCAACGGACGGGCAGGACAACCGGGAGTGATAGAGTACAGCCGGGACACCTGCCGGAAGATCGAAACCAGACGAAGGAGATTGAGGGGCGAATGAAATCTTTATGGATTGTGCTTGGAGTAGTCGGCGTCATTATTCTTATAGCGCTGTTTGGATTTGGCAGCTATGTGAGCACGAAGAACACGCTGGTACAGAAGAATGAGGCCATCAACCAGGCCTATTCGCAGGTGAACGTGGTGCAGCAGCGCCGTCTCGACCTGATTCCGAACCTGGTTGCTTCGGTGAAAGGTTATGTCAACGAAGAGTCCACCGTGCTGACCAACATTGCGAATGCGCGGGCGGCCATCACGAGCGCTCCTGACCGTGCGAGCAGCATCGCGGCGAACTCGAAGCTCGACGTTGCGTTGGGGCCGTTCTTCCGCCTGCAAGAGCAGTATCCAAACCTGAAAGGGAACGAGCAGTTCACGCGTCTGACCGATGAACTGGCGGGTACGGAGAACCGGATCGCGGTGGAACGCAGCCGGTATAACCGGACGCTTGAGGATTACAACGTCTACGTCCGCCAGTTTCCTAACAGCATCTGGGCTGGTATGGCAGGGTTCCACTACAGAGATGAATACTTCAAGGGCAATCCTGAGAACAGCACTGCGCCTAAAGTGGACTTCTCCAAGTAATCGGTTGGCATCAACACAAAAGGCCGTCGCTTCGAGCGACGGCCTTTTGTGTGAGGAATGAAGTTACTTGGTGAAGGAAGAGATCGCGGAGGCTTCGTCATCCTTGACGTCGAAGACGGTGTAGAGCTTAGTGATCTGTAAAAGATCGTGAACCTTCTTGGTGAGATTGAGCAGCTTCAGCTCTCCACCGGCATTTTTCACCGTCGTAAAGGCGCTGACCAGCTCGCCAATTCCAGAGCTGTCGATGTAGTTGACGTCGGCGAGGTTCAGCAAAATCTTGTTCGAGCCTTTAGCGAGCACATCGCGAACTGCATCGCGAATGGTTACGCTGCCTTCGCCGAGTGTGATCCGGCCGCTGAGATCCAGAATTGTGACGCCGTCTACCTGGCGAGTCTGTACTTTCATGCTCATGAGTAATCGTCTCCTTAGTTCCCCGGCTGAGCGGGTTTGCGATGTTTGATAAGAGTCAGTTCCGTGCCGGGATGTAGCTGGCGAAAGTGTACCTCATCCATGAAGGCCTTGATGAGGAAGATGCCACGGCCTGAACCGCGAAGGATATTCTCCGGTGCCAGCGGATCGGGAATGCTGTCCGGATCGAGCCCGGGGCCTTGGTCGGCGACGCGAATGACGAGCGCGTCCGACGTTGTTTCAAAAGAAGCTGTGATGTGCTTGTTGGGACTGTAGGCGTTGCCGTGGAGAACAGCGTTGACTGCGGCTTCACGGACCGCCATCGCGACGTGAGTAGCGGTATCTTCGTCGAACCCGGCGCGCTGCGCTGCCTGCTCGGCAGTCAACTCTACTTTGTTGACACTATCCAGAGAGGAGTCAAGTGTGAAGCTGACGCGGCTTGTAGTTGAGTCGGCCAATGCTGTCCTTGCGGAACCTTCATATCGGTCGTCAACTGCCGACGATAGCGATGATGGCAGTGTGCTTGTGGATTTGCCGAATGTCAAGGATGCATGGCGCGTGATTTTTCCCAAAGGTTTCCTCCTAACGATACGGGCATGGATCTGGGCTGCCTCGTTCCTGCTCTTTTCGGCGGACGGGCCCGTTCATGTGAGCTACCATGCGGATAAGAGGAGTATACGGATGCTGTCCGCCGTAATCTGCTCCTGGCGCAATTTTTATAAGATGCGTGTTTGCTGCTCAGGGCTGGCGACGGTCTTCCTGGGTCAGAGCTACGGGTTGAGATGGAGATGTATTGCCCGCCGCGGAGCGATGTAAAGTCTGGTATGACAGCAGTTGCAAGCGCCTATGACGAAGTTTAATCAACGAACGAGTGTCTCTGCCCTGATGGGCGCCAGCGTGATGGACGCGCAGGGCGCGCTCTATGGCCGTGTGAGCGAGTTTGTCGTTGCGCCAGAGATTGCGACCTCTCAGGTTCATGGACTTCTGCTTCGGCGATCGGCAGGGAAGCGGGGCGAGCAGCCTGCACTGATTCTGATTACCGATCTCCGGCTGGGTCAAGGCAACGAGATGCACTTGCGCGAGGGAGCTTCGCCAGCCGTACTGCCCGCGGAGGAAAGCCGCCTGATGCTGGAGCGCGACCTGCTCGATCAGCAGATTATCGACGTTCATGGTCGCAAGGTGGTCCGCGTCAACGATGTCGATCTGGTGTGGGAGTCAGCGAACGGTGAAGGTGCGGAATTATCTCTGCGCATCGCTGAGGTCGAGATTGGCTTGCGTGGAGCAGTACGCCGCCTGCTGAAGGGCTTACATGCTTCGACGGCTGACCGCATAGCAGCCCGCTTCAGCCCGAGCCTTATTCCGTGGGATTTCGTGGACTTGATCGACCGCGACCCGTCACGTCGGGTCAAGCTCAAGATCGAGCAGAACCGCCTCGAGCAGATGCATCCTTCCGACATTGCGGACATTCTCGAAGAGCTTGCGCCTGCCGAGCGGCAGGCGCTGTTCATCAGCCTCAACGAGGAGACTGCCGCCGAAGCGCTGGAAGAGGTGAAGCCGAAGATGCAGCAGGCGCTGATCGAGTCACTCGACTCGGGCCAGATCGCTGACATCGTCGAAGAGATGGACCCTGGCGCCGCCGCGGATCTGCTCTCCGAACTGTCGGATGAAAGGTCGGAGGAGATTCTCGGAAAGATGGAGCCTGAAGAGAGGCAGGAGGTGCAGGAGCTGCTCGAATTCTCCGGCGACTCTGCCGCCGGGCGTATGACGACGGACTATATCGCTCTGCCAGCGACGGCTGTGCTGGGGCAGGCCATCGAGGCGCTGCGCAAGTTCGAGGGCGACATCGAGATCGTCACTGATATCTACCTGCTGGATGAAGAGGGAAGAATTGCAAGCCTCATTCCTCTGGTTCAGTTGCTGCTTGCGCAGCCGAATGCAGCGCTGGCAGATCTGCCGCACAGCCATGTCGTTACCTGTGATATCAACGAGAACGGTCGCAAGGTGGCGGAACTTTTTGATAAATACAATCTGCGCTCACTGCCTGTGCTTGATAGCGAGCAGCGGCTGGTTGGGGTGATCCATGCCGAACAGGTCATCGCGTTGCTGCGCGCCAACCGCTAAAATCGAATCACGCCAACGATCAGAAAGACTCAGTTTTCGATGAAGATTCTCTATGCCGCCGGTTTAACGCCGAACGATACCTCGCTCTATCGCATGTGGGCGCTGGAACGCCTGGGGCATCAGGTGATTCCGATGAATACCTATGACTATCAATACAGCAATCCCTTTTTGCGCAAGGTGTTTTTTCGCCTGGCCGCAGGGCCGATGGTTACGCGGCTGAACCGCGATCTGCTGAGGGTAGCCGCTGCCGAAAAACCCGACCTACTGTGGACGGATAAGCTGCTTTCGATGCAGCCCGGGACGCTCGATCGCATGAGGGCGATGGGCATTGCCACGGTCAGCTACATGATCGACAACCCCTTCGGGCCACGGCAGGACCCGGGCTGGCGGCTCTATATGAAGGACATTCCGCACTACGATCTGCATGTGGTGCAGCGGGATAAAAATATCACCGACTACCGTCAGCGTGGCGCGCGCGATGTCATCAAGATTCAGACCGCCTATGAGCCTACGCTTCAGTATCCTCCGCCGGATAGCTGGTCGGATGCCAACCGCAACCGGGAAGTCTCCTTCGTTGGGACACCTTACGATAACCGTGCCGAGACTCTCAACCGTCTGTCGAAACTAAATGAGTTTCAGGTGGTGATCTCGGGCAACGACCGGCAATGGAAGAGAGCGCTCGGCGAGGAGCCTTTCAGCCGTCTCTATCGCGAGGGCGAGCTTTACCGACAGCAGTATCGCGAGGCGATCTGGAGGTCGAAGATCAACCTCAGCTTTATCACCCACTCGAACCTGGACGAGTTTGTGCATAAGAGCTTCGAGATCGCGGGGTGCGGCGGTTTTCTGCTTGCCGAGAGGTCTGAAGGCCATCTTCAGCGCTTTCGTGAGGACGAGGAGGCCGTCTTCTTCTCGTCATATGACGAGTTGCTAGAGAAGATTCGGCGCTATCTGCCGGACGAAGCGGCCCGGCGACGGATTGCCGCGGCGGGGCAGAGACGTGCGCTGCGCGATGGCTACCATAACGATCGTCAGATGGAGTTGATCGTCGAACGCGCAGCGGAAATTGTTAATCGTTTGCGTACAACCTCGGTCTGATCGCAGGATTTATCCAACCTTTGATTTAGCCTGAGAGGACGACTTTAAAGTCATGCGCCGCGAGTGGGGGTCCCTCGTTGGCTTATCAATAAAAAGGGTAGGGAATGGCATGACTTCTTGGCGCAGATGGAGAACGAGTCTCATCCTCTTTCTGGCCGTGCTCGGCCCGGGCTTCATTACCGCTAACGTTGATAACGACGCCGGCGGAATCCTTACCTACTCTCAGGCTGGCGCCCAATTCGGCTATACGCTGCTGTGGACGATGATTCCGATTACGCTTGCGCTGATTATCGTGCAGGAGATGTGCGCGCGCATGGGCGTGGTAACGGGCAAGGGACTCAGCGACCTGATACGCGAAGAGTTTGGCTTGCGCATGACCTTCGTGATGATGATCCTGCTGGTCGTGGTCAACTTCGGCAACGTCATCGCCGAGTTCTCGGGCATCGCGGGCAGCATGCAGCTCTTTCATATCAGCAAGTACGCCAGCGTTCCGGCGTGCGCCTTTCTGGTGTGGGTACTCGTGGTCAAGGGAGATTACAAGAGCGTCGAAAAAGTCTTCCTCATCGCCAGCGTTTTCTACATTGCCTACATCGTGGCGGGTGTTCTCAGCGGACCGGACTGGCATCTGGCGATGGTCGAGACGGTGAAGCTACCCGCTCGCGGCGTGTGGCACGACAAGCTGTATGTCTATATGACGGTCGGCATCATCGGCACTACGATCAGTCCATGGATGCAGTTCTATCTGCAATCCACCATCGTTGAAAAGGGAATTACGGTTCGCCAATACAAGGCGTCGCGGCTCGATGTGATTGTTGGCTCGTTCTTCACTGATCTCGTGGCGTGGTTTATCGTGGTGGCCTGCGCGGCGACGCTGTTTACTCACGGCATCCGCAACATCGCCGACCCTGCCGACGCCGCGGGAGCCATGAAGCCGCTCGCGGGCCAGTATGCCTTTATTCTTTTCGCCGCCGGTCTGTTCAATGCTTCGTTATTTGCGGCGTCTATTCTTCCGCTCTCGACGGCATATACGGTTTGTGAGGGACTTGGACTTGAGAGCGGACTCGATAAGAGCTTCAAGGAGGCACGGTTCTTTTACTGGTTCTATACCTTGCTGCTTGCCGCTGCTGCAGGCATTGTGCTGATACCGAATTTTCCGCTGGTGAAGTTCAGTATTCTGTCGCAGGTGCTGAACGGCGTTCTTCTGCCCATTGTGTTGATCTTCATGCTGCGTCTTATCAACAAGCATGAGCTGATGGGGAAGTATACGAACAGCCGCTGGTTCAATGCGATGGCATGGCTTACCACGATCATCGTGATTGTGCTGTCTGGGGTAATGGTGTGGAACGGCTTCCACGCGTAGTGCTAAATTTTTTCGAGAAGCTTACCTTCAGACAAGTCGCGGATGAGGCCGAGGTCTGCGGCGAGAAAGTCGTACTCCGGCAGGGTGGCCAGGGGAGCCCAGCGCATGTCGTTGAAGATGCGGTTCTCGAGCGGTCCACGAAACTGCTTCACGACAAAAAACTGAAGATCCACCGCGCCACCGTTCCGGTATTTGTGGCGGATCTGCGCTACACGCTCGCCAATGTCGGCCGCGATTCCCAGCTCTTCGTTCAATTCGCGCGCCAAGGCTTCTTCCGGGCCTTCGCCTGGCTCGATTTTTCCGCCGGGAAACTCCCATTTGAGGCTCATGGGCTGGTCGGGTTTGCGTTGACAAATAAAGACTTCGGTTCCACCGGCGCCCTTGCGTAGAATCAGCGCCGCGACCACAAGCCGGAGGGGCCTGGATGGCGCTATTTCGACACGTACTTCAAGCTTGCGAATGGAATCTCTCACCTGACTACAGTTTAGACTCTCGCCGTGCCTAAATGCCTCGTTCGCTCTAATAGCCGATGGGTACGACTGAAGCCGGATAGTAAACCGGCCATCCCTCGGCTGCACTGTGCTCCGCCAACGCTGGTGACGGGTTCACTGGAAACGCCCGTCCTGCAATTCCCAGCATCGCGGCGTCGTGGACTGAGTTGCCGAAGACTGCCTCGGGGGTCGTAATGCCAACGCGGGCCAGCGAGGTGACCTTGCCTTCGTCGGTCGGCACATCGCAGATCGTCTCCGTTACCAGGCCATCTTTGATGGTGACGCGGGCTGCCAGCACACGGTTCGCGGGAATCTTGAAGCGCTGCACGCCTTCCTCGATGACCCAGTCGCAGGTGGAGCTCACTGCCCAGATATCTACACCCTTGCGCTGCAATTCGGTGACCAGCTCCAGCATTTCGGGAAAGATATTGGGTTCGATGTGGGTTGCAAAGAACTTTTTGGCGGCGCGGCGCATCTCCTCTTCGCGCAGACCCTGGTAGAGCTGGACCATCTCGCCGCAGATCGCCAGCTCGGAGACCTCACCGCGCTTGTAGCCGCGATACCGTCCGTCGATCCAGTCGGTCGCTTCGCGGGAGATCAGGCCGGTATCGATCGTCCATTTCATGAAAGACGAACCGGCGTCGCCTGACCATAGCGTTCCATCGCAGTCGAAGACGGCAACGGTAGGGGACAGCTCGTAAACTGCGGCGTGGAACTCGGCAGTGGAAAGACGATTGGCCAGGAGGGTGCTGCTTGGGTTGTTCACGTTACACTCAACTTTTCCGCGCACGGCGTCGCGCTAGATCAATTCAATCACTTTGAGGTTAACTCAATTTTACAATTGGCCGTAATGAGAGGGAGAAAGCCATGCGCCTGACAACGTCCGGCGTGTTCTCTAAATGGGGGGCAGTCCGTTTACGAAGATGACTCCAGCGGGAGGGTGAAAGACAAAAGTCTCACCTTTCACTGGAATGTTCTCTTGTATTTCGCTGAAAGTAAATCCTGTTATAGATCCATCCAGCTCTTCGATCTGCATCTGCTGAATTGCTCCCGCAGAGGTTACCTGTAATGTCAGCAGCTTTACCCGCTGCGCCATGCCTTTCGGGACACCGGTGATCCTGAACCCTGCACCGTCCGGGGTGACGGTCAGGTTGTCCAGTTCCTTTTTGAGCTGTGTATGGCCTAACAGAAAACGCAGCGGAGATCGTAGATCGTCCAGCTCCTTTGCAGGAACGCGCTGGGCCTGTGAATCGCCCGGCGTGTAGAACCAGGCGTACTTGCCGTCGAGCACGAAGACCTTGCCGACTGGCTTATCGTAGTTCCAGCGCATGCGGCCGGGTTTTTTCAGCAGGAGCGTGCCAGATTCAGTGCGATCCATGCCCATGCCGGTGTAGTGCTCGGTGTAATGGGCGCGCAGGGAAGTGAGGTGGTTGTAGTGATCGTCGACCTTGCGAATGAGGGCGCTGTCTGGCGTGGCACTCTGTTGCCCCTGCGCGAACAGGGGCGTCGCACAGCAGACGAACAGCAATAGAGCGGTCTTCTTCAGCATTACTGGATGGGTTGGGTGCAGTTCGTGCCGCCGGTGGGGTCCTGCCGGATGGCGTTGTTCTCGTCGGAGCAGTAACCGTTGTCGCCGGTCTTGCCGACGGCGTCGGGTACAGCCGTGATCTCAAACGAGGTAATCATGTCCTGATTGTTGATGGTCACCTTCTGGCAGTTGGTAATGGCGAAGGTGTATCCCGCTTTGTGGCCGGCGGCGAGGTCGGGCGTAATCAGTTGCGCCGCCTGCGGTGTCGGAGCGCCAGCCTTGGGATCGCCGCCCAGCGTGGCCAGCGAGCAGGAAAATCCGTTGGCGGGATAAGCCGAGTTGTACTGCAACTCCGCCTGTCCGATGGTGCGCACCGAGTTGATCGCCGAGGTCTGATTGCCCTGTTTCTTCAGCTTCAACAACTGAGGAACTGCCAGCGTCATTAGGATGAGCATGATCGACATGACGATCAGCAGTTCGATCAGGGTGAAGCCTTCTTCCGTCGGTCGTGCTGCTTGTCCTCGTCCCAGGGCTGTCGTCTTCGCCATCAATTTGGTCATCAATTCCTCGGCCTGTCCATTTCAGATCATTCCATCGAACAAAACTCTATCAGACTAGCAGGCCAGATCTTCGCGCTCGACCTTCATCTCGCCGAGGTTGCCCAGCAGGGTGAGGGCAATCGCTTCGGGGCGAAAGAGCTGCTGCGCCAGGGACTGAATGTCGGCAGGGGTCACGGCATTGATCTCCTGCGTGATCTCGTCCACTCCGAAGAAACGGCCAAAGTACATCTGCTGCCGTGCCAGGTTTGCCATCCGGCTGCCTGAGCTTTCGAGGCCAATCACGATATTGCTCTTCAACTGGTCCTTTGCGCGCTTCAACTCAGTTTCGCTGACAGTGTCTTCTTTCAGACGGCGCAGTTCCTGCATGGTAAGCTGCAAGACCTTCTCGGTCTTGTCGATTGCCGTGCCAGCGAAGATGCAGAGGGAGCCGGTGTCCCGGAACGGATTCATCTCTGAGTAGATGGCGTAGGCGAGGCCCTGGTCTTCGCGGATGGTCTGGAAGAGGCGCGAACTCATGCCGCCGCCAAGCATGGTGTTGAGCAGGTAGACTCCGTAGCGGTCGGAGTGGTTCACCGGGGGCGCTGGAATGCCGAGGCAGACCTGGACCTGTTCGAGCGACTTCTTCCGCTTCAGGGTGATGTGCGGAGTGGCCACCGGGGTCGGCATCTGTGGGAGATGGCCGTCGCTGCTGGCGGCGAGGGAGCTGAACTGCTGCTCGACCTGCGCCACGAAGGCATCGTGGTCCAGGTTTCCTGCCGCCGAAAAGACCATGTTGCGCGGCGTGAATCGGCTGGCATAGAAGTCGAAGATGATTTGCTGGTTGAAGCTTGAGACAGTCTTTTTGGTGCCGAGAATTGGACGGCCAAGGGCCTCGTTCTTCCAGAAGTTCTGGGTCCAGACCTCGTGGACCAGGTAGTCGGGGTTGTCCTCGTCCATCTTGATCTCTTCGAGGATGACGCCCTGCTCGCGCACGATCTCCTCGGGTGTGAACGTCGGGTGCAGCACGAGATCGGCCAGAACGTCGAGCGCCGGGGTCACGTTTTCGTCAAGAACCTTGATGTTGAAGCAGACCATCTCCTTGCCGGTGAAGGCGTCGAGATTGCCGCCGATGGTGTCTACCTCACGGGCGATCTGCTTGGCCGAGCGAGAGGTCGTGCCCTTGAATACCATGTGCTCGACAAAGTGCGAGACGCCGTTCACGGCTGCCTCTTCGTCACGCGAACCTGTGCCGATCCAGGCGCCCATCGAGACGCTACGGACCTGGGGCATGGCCTCGGTCAGCACCGTCAATCCGTTCGATAAAACGGTCTTGCGGATGTTGCGGGCGGAGGCATTTCTCGTCAAACCGCTATCTTCAACTAACGTTACAGACATGGAGCTCCTTACCCTCCATTGTTTCACAGCAGGGTGGATGTTGGTCGCCCCGGCCCGTTCGGAGTAAACTAACTACAGCCCGCCTGAGACCGCGTAATATCACTATGTTGAACAAAACAAACACCGTAGCCGAAGTCGTTTTAGGGTCCAAGCCGCTCTTCGGCCAGTCGCTGGACGCTCTGACCCACCTGATGACGCACCTCGGGCAGCGCCCCTACCGGGCTAACCAACTTATCGAGGCTGTCTATCGGCAACGGGTCGGTTCGCTCGACGAGATCACCACTTTGCCTGCGAGTCTGCGCGGGTCGCTTAGCGCCGAGGGGTATGACATCGGCCTGCCGGAGATCGTTCAGACTGCCCGGTCCGTCGACGGCACCGAGCGCTATCTGATCCGCATGGCCGACGGCGAGACCGTCGAGACCGTCTGGATGCCGGACGGCGACGGAGGCGAGCGAGGCGATGGCTCGGTTGCCGCCGAAGAGGAGGAGAAGGAGGATGCCAATCCGGCAGCCTTCCCTTATCGCCGTGCGACCATCTGCGTCTCCAGCCAGGTGGGCTGCGCAGTCAACTGCCAGTTTTGCCTCACGGCCAAGCTCGGCATCCGGCGCAATCTTACTCCTGGCGAGATCGCTGGGCAGGTCGCCGCAGTGCTCAACCGCCACAGGGTCGATCTTGGCAGCAGCCGTGGCAATCCTACCCCGGCGCGGATCAATCTTGTCTTTATGGGCATGGGAGAGCCGTTCCTGAACTATGCCAACTTCATGGAGGCAGTTCGCCTGTTGGTCTACATGCGCATTCCCGAGTCGCGGATGACGGTCAGCACCTCCGGGATTCTGCCTGGCATTCTGGATTTTGCGCGAGAGCCGGTGCGTCCCAAGCTGGCGGTCAGCCTCAACGCTCCCAACGACGTCATCCGCGAATCAATTATGCCCATCACGCGCAAGTGGAATATTGCGGCGCTGTTTGAGGCGCTCGATACCATTCCACTGCGCAATCGAGAGTGGATCACCTTCGAGTACGTGATGCTGGGGGGCATCAATGATTCGCTGGGCGACGCGGACGAACTGATCGCGCTGGTCAGCGGTCGACGCTGCAAGATCAACCTTATCGTCTGGAACTCCGGCCCCAATATGCCTTATCACGAGCCTTCGCAGGCAGGAGTGGCGGCTTTTCAGAAGCGGATCATCGCCGCCGGCATTCCGGCCTATATCCGCCGGCCGCGTGGGCGGGACATCTACGCCGCCTGCGGGCAGCTCAAACGGACGGTGGAGTCAGATCCCCTACCCGCGCCTCTAGTCGCGATTTCGTCTGCGGCCAGTCTTCCCGGATGACCGAAAACCAGAGGCTGTGCCGCTGAGAGCCGTCGGGCATGATGAAGTGGTTGCGAAACCTTCCCTCCGCGACTGCGCCGATCTTGCGCATGGCTTTCTGCGACTGCACGTTCTCGTGATGCGTCTTCAGCGCCACTCTGCGCAGTTTAAGTTCCTCGAAGGCATAGGTAAGCTGCAGCAGCTTGGCCTCGGTATTTAGACCCGCCCCATGAAACTCCGGGGATAACCACGTGTGCCCCAGCTCCGCCGTCTCATGAGTGCGATCCAGATCGGAGAAGCGAGTGCTTCCGATCACCCGGTTCTCCGACTTCAAAACCGTGGCCCAGGCGATTGTCGTTCCGGCTTCTGTCAGCCGCAAAGCGCTCTCCACCCAATTGTGCAGATCATCCGGCGTCTTCATGGTTATCGGCATGTAGCGCCAGATGCGGTCGTCAAAAGCAATTGCCTCCAGCCCTGTCAGATGGTCGAGGGTCAGAGGCTCCAGACGTATTCTTGTCCCTTCGAGTAGCGGGGTCGCGCACATCGTCTCTTCTTCTCCTTCAGGCAATAGCCAATGCCCGCAGACCGAGCAGAGTCTCCGCCACGCGGTCATAGTCGTGTCGGAGCACGTCTCCCTCATGCACGAAGTTGCCGGTCAACGGCTCAACTCCGAGCGCCCTTATTCGCTCCAGATCGGCTTCAATCGGCTCCTGGCCTTCGCGTGCATACTGCTCCAGACGCTCCGCAGAGATCGGGGCCGTATTGATCAACGCATAATCGAAGAGCGGCGATTTCGTGGGTCCCGCATGTTGCAGGATCTTTTCGATGTGTTGCGAGGCCGACAGTCCCAGCGACTCGTTCGCCTGCGTCATGAGGTTGCAGACAAATACCTTAGTTGCCGGGGAGGCTGCCAGCGCCTCGGGCACACCGCTGACCAGCAGGTTGGGGATGAGCGAGGTGTACAGCGATCCCGGTCCCAGCGTAATCAGGTCTGCATGGGCAATTGCCTCGAGCGTCTCGGGTAGAGGATGGGCGGTCGCGGGCTCGAGCATCAGTTCCACAATGCGCCGCTTGCTGGCGGTAATGTTCGTCTCGCCCCGTACCACTGATCCGTCGTCCATTTGTGCAGCAAGGGTAACGTTGGTGTTGGTTGCGGGAAAGATCTTTCCCCGGATCGCCAGGATCTGCGACGACATCTGAACGGCCTGCGCGAAGTCTCCGGTGATGTGCGAGAGGGCAGCGACAAAGAGATTGCCGAAGCTATGCCCCTCCAGCTCCCCCTGGTCGAAACGGAACTGGAACAGCTTCGAGAGGAGGTGTTCGTCTTCGGAGAGCGCGACCATGCAGTTGCGCACGTCGCCCGGCGGCAGCATCTTGAAGTCCTCGCGCAGCCGCCCGGAGGAGCCGCCGTCATCTGTCACGGTCACGACCGCGGAAAGCTCGCGGATCATCCAGCGTGCGTCCTTACAAGGCAAGCCGGGGCTTTCTGTCAGCTCGGGTGTTCGCGGCCTCTTTCGTCGATCTCGCATGGGGACGTAGCACTTCAGACCGCGTAGAAGTGTCGACAGTCCGGTCCCTCCGCCCATGGCGACGACTCGAAGCTCTTTTGGTCCATCCGGATTCGACAACTGCATGGCCCAATTCTCCCATTGAAATCTCTGAGGATTGATTTTAGCGGGTCATTCCGCTGATGCGCTCGGGTCGCTTCAAAGAGCGCGTAGGTCTATCCAGCTTTCGAGGCAGCAAGAGCCTAAACAAGCAAAGACAAAATGCAGGGTTTTCTTCCGCCCTGCGGCAGCAAAACCCCGCCTTCGATTGAGACGGGTCTGGGTTTTATGCTGAGGTTGAAGGAGAACAGGCAACAATAAAGATGCTTTTGCTGTCTTTTTATACCTCGGGATAAAGCAGCTCGGTAAACCGGGGATCGTCTGCCATGTCCTGGAAGTCGGAGTCGCCTCGCGCCTGAATGCGGTTCTTCGGGTTCTGCCGGATGGCCTCGGTGAGATGCTCCAGGCAGGTGTGAGAGTCACCGGTCATACTGGCCAGCACGGCCAGACCGTAAAATGCATAGTCGGCCTTTTCGTCCTGCTTCAGAATCGTCTTGAACTCTTCACGCGCATCCTCATAGTGCCCGTCGTTCAGTAGGGAGACGGCGTAGTCGTAGCGCTCTTCGTTGCTCTTGAAGCTGGCCTTACCCTTGTTTACCTGTAACAGGCAGGCATTGATGTACATGCGGATCCGGTCGCCCAGGTCGCCTGGACCGGCTGCCAACATCTTGTCGAAGGCGGCATGAGCTTTGTCGTACTTACCATCCTGCATTAGCCGCAATGCAGCTTCGTAGTGGGCGAGCGCCTGCGTACGTGCAGCGTCGTTCGGTGCAGGGACGACACCAGCCAGGGTTCGAGGACGTTTTGTAGAAGGGGAAGTAGCTGCCGATACAGTCTTTGCCTGAGTCATTGATATTCCTGTCGCCGGATGGCGCTCCCAAGACTCCCGACATACGGAGAGCCAATTCCTGCAAATAATCTTGTCTCGGTTTTATACCCACCTGCGGGTACAAGGTCAACTCCCCGTAAGCGTCATACGGGCAGAGCATCGCCGGCTCACCTGTGTGTATAGAGTACGGGATTCAATTCGGGATCGTTATACATCTTCATCTGCCGGTAGAGCTTGAACCGACGTGTCCCGGCTAGCACCTCTGACCATAGAGCATCGAGGCACCCTGCAAGATCACTGCGCTGCTCTTCGAGTACCGCAAGCCGCGCCAAATTTTTCTGCCGGTGCACCTCTGTCGCCGACTCGCGCCGCGTCTCTTCGCGGGTGTGAAAGATCTTCAACGCCAGTATTGAAAGCCGGTCGATCATTAGTCCCGGCGTCTCCGAGTTGAGCGGAGCGGTTGGGTTTTGGGCTCCCGCCTGTATCAGGAGCAGTTCATCTATCTTCTCCACCAGATCATTGCGCCGCTGATTCAGCCGGTCAATCTGATGTTTGACCGCTGCGATGTCGGCATCCGTCGCGCCTGGATCGCGCGCCTTGTCTTCCTCGTGCCAAAGATCGAAGTTGGCCCGGTGCTGAGCCATGGCCAGCGCCATCAGACTTTTGCCCTCGATCGCTTCTTCGGATCCGTGCCAAGTCTGCGTCTTTTGGTCCTGCATCTCCGTCAGTGAATAAGCACTTAGCATTTCCAGACCACCTTCATTTCTATCCACATCGACTTTATCAGGCCGATCTTGTAGGGTTTGCAAGAAAACGTTAGCTCTAAAATAAGACTTAAAGCAGATCATGTCCTCATCGGCAAAAAAAGTCCTCATCTACCGCCTTGGTAGTCTCGGCGATACGCTTGTAGCTCTCCCCGCGCTTCATCTCACGGCGCGCGCGTTCCCTGATGCCGAACGCCGCATGTTGACCAACTTCCCCGTCAATGTGAAGGCTCCGCCCGCAGCCGCGATTCTTGAAAACAGCGGGCTCGTCCATAGTTATTATCGGTACGAAGTGGGCACACGCAGCTTTCGCGAACTTTTCTCTTTATGGTGGCAGATCGTTCGCTGGCGTCCCCAGGCTCTCGTCTATATAGGGGGAGCCCGAGGCGTCGAGTCGGCTCGTCGAGATGCGTCCTTCTTCCGGCTCTGCGGGATTCGTCGCCTCATCGGAATACCGATGACTGAAGACATGCAGCAGAATCGCCGTGAGGAGCCTGGGGAGACTCTCGAAGCTGAAGGCGCACGCCTTGCCCGCAATCTTTCCGAGCTTGGCGATGCACGGCTTGACGATCCTCAAAGCTGGGACCTCCGCCTCACCGTCGAAGAACAGGCGCGGGCTGACGAGGTACTGAGGCCCGCTGCGGGACTGCCGGTCATCGCCGTCAGCGTTGGCACAAAGGTTCAGTCCAAGGACTGGGGCCGGGACAATTGGCGCACCCTGCTGGCCCACGTGGCTGCACTCTATCCCGGAAACGCTCTTACCCTGAGCGGTTCGCCGGCGGAGAGTGAGGCCAGCGAGTTCGCGGCCGACGGCTGGCGTGAGGCCGGGGGCGGTCCCGTCATCAATCTCTGTGGCGTCCTCACTCCGCGCGAGAGCGCCGCCGCCTTTGGCCATGCGCGGATTTTCATCGGCCACGACAGCGGCCCCATGCATCTCGCGGCCGCCGTGCAGACCCCGTGCGTCGCAATTTTCGCCGCGCGCAATAAGCCCAGCGTCTGGTTTCCGTACGGCAAACAACATCGCGTCGTCTATCACCGGACCGATTGTTGGGGCTGTGGACTCGAAACCTGCATCGTAGAGCGCAAGAAGTGCATTACCTCTATCACGGTCGAAGAGGTTCTGGAGCAGGTTCGGGCCATTCTCGACTGAGCGTCTCGATATCAAGCATGGTGTCGAGGATGGCGGATGCGCGGTTTTTTCCTTTCCCAAGAAAATGCGATGATGGAGGGAAGGAGCCCATCCAGAAAATGTTGCCCGAACTGCACTCCGTTCTAAACCTGCTCGAAGGCGGCTTCAGCCAGATCAAGGTATTGGTAATAGGCGACATCATGCTCGACCGCTACATTCATGGCGACGTCGACCGCATCTCTCCCGAGGCGCCTGTGCCGGTCATTCGCCATGCTCAGCGCTACGAGCGCGCCGGTGGCGCCGCCAATGTGGCGATGAACCTGGCCGGCCTGGGTTGCCATGCGATTCTGAGCGGCTTCTGGGGTAGTGACATGGAGCAGAGCGAGCTTGCTGCCATTCTTGACCGCGCCGGAGTGGATACCGTAGGCGTCGTCTCGAGCAGCCTGCCCACCATCTCCAAGACTCGCATCGTTGGCCGGAACCAGCAACTTCTGCGGCTCGATATCGAAAGCCGGGAAGCTCCGCCTGAAATTGAGTTGAGACGGCTTATCGACCGCGCGACGGAGCTGGTGAGCAAAGTCCACGCCGTGGTCCTCTCTGATTATGCAAAGGGTGCGCTCACGACCCAGCTTTGCGCTGCGGTCATTAACGCCGCTCGCATCGCAAAGATTCCCATTCTGGCCGACCCCAAGACTCCTGATTTCAGCAAATACACTGGCGCCACCACCGTCTGCCCGAACCTCGGCGAACTCTCGCTTGCCACGGGCGTCTCCGGGCACCAGACCGATGCGATCCTCGATGCCGCGCAGGAGCTGATAGCCGAACATGACTTTCAGTTTCTGACCGTCACCATGAGCGAGAAGGGAATTGCTCTGGTTCGCCGCGACAGTAAATATCACTCTCCGGCTCGGGCGCGTGAGGTCTTCGATGTCTCGGGTGCAGGGGATACTGTGATTGCCACGCTCGCTGCCTGCCTCGCTGGCGGGCTTCAGATAGAGACGGCTGTCGAACTCGCTAATCTCGCCGCCGGAATTGTCGTCGGCAAGGTGGGGACCGTGCCGATTGCACGACACGAACTGGTGGCGGCGCTTACTCCAAGCTCCGGGGTAACTGCGGGGGAAAAAATCCTCGATCTGGACCACGCCAAGATACGCGTGGCAGAGTGGCGTGCCTCGGGCGAGACTATCGTCTTCACCAATGGTTGCTTCGATCTGCTGCACGTGGGCCACATTACGCTGCTCGAGGACTGCCGCCGCTTCGGCTCCAAGCTTGTTCTCGGTCTGAATGCAGATGACTCGATCTGCCGACTAAAAGGCCCTTCGCGCCCTATTGTGGGCGAACGGGAACGGGCGCGCGTCATGGCGGCGCTTGCTGCTGTCGATGCCGTCGTTCTCTTTGAAGAGGACACGCCGCTCGAGCTGATCCGTGCGCTTAAACCGAATGTTCTGGTTAAGGGCGGCGACTACACCGTTGAGACCGTCGTCGGCCATGAGGACGTCATCGCTGCTGGTGGGCGGGTCGAAATCGTGCCTACCGTCGAAGGCTTCTCCACTAGTAATATCGTGAAAAAACTTACCGCACCCAACGGAACCAGCGAGGAGAACTAAGAGTGATTATCGTAACCGGCGGAGCAGGCTTTATTGGCAGCAACATCGTTCACCAGCTTAACCGCGCCGGCGAGCGCGATATTTTAGTCGTCGACAATCTCGCGCCTTCGCCGAACCTCAGCGGGCCGAAGTTCCTCAACCTCGCGGGTGCTGAGTATGCCGATTACATGGACAAGAAGGAGTTCCGTGCCGCGCTCCGGTCGGGTGACTTCGAAGGCGCAAAAGTCCGCGCCATCCTGCATCAGGGGGCCTGCTCCAACACACTGGAAGATGATGGCCGCTACATGATGGACAACAACTTCACCTACTCCAAGGAGCTGTTGCACTTCGCGCTGGAGCACAAGATTCCCTTTGTCTATGCCTCGACTGCAGCCGTTTACGGCGCCAGTACTGAGTTCAAGGAAGTTCCAGCGAACGAGCGCCCGCTCAATGTCTACGGCTATTCAAAGCTGGTCTTCGACAACTATCTGCGTCGTCTGTTGCCGGAGGTCAAGAGCACAGTCGTCGGTCTTCGTTACTTCAATGTCTATGGACCACGTGAGCAGCACAAGGGCCGCATGGCCAGCGTGATCCATCATTTCACTCGTCAGCTCAAGGACACGGGGACGATTCGCATGTTTGAAGGCTCTGGCGGTTACGACAATGGCGAGCAGCGGCGCGACTTCGTCTTCGTGAAGGACCTTGCGCGTATCAATATGTTCTTTGGCGGCCTGCTGCCCGATAGTCCCCGCAAGCCCACTCGCGCTATCGTGAACGCCGGAACCGGGGAAGCTCGCACCTTTAAGGCAGTGGCGGAAGCGCTCATGCAGGTCCACGGGCCGGGCAAGATCGAGTACATTCCATTTCCGGGCGATCTTAAAAACCGTTATCAGCACTATACTCAGGCGGATGTGGCTGGGCTTCGCGCAGCTTGCTATTCCGCTCCTTTCACCACGTTGGAAGATGGCATCAAGCAAACATTCGCTGAAGAACCTGCTCTGTAAGAGCGGATGATCCAATGCCGAGGCGATAGCGTGCGAGCGAAGATGCTACTGAGAAGGAAATGTATAGTTGGCAACGGGATGATGCGGAACCTGGCGGTCGCAGTAATCGTTGCAGCGGCAATTGGATCGACCTGTTACCGGGACGCGCCTGTCCCTGTGTACGCGGCGGCCGTGACGCATAAGGCGCGCATGCAGGACTGGCCAGTTTACGGCGGCCAGAGTGGGGAGAACCACTATTCCAGCCTTTCGCAGATCAATCGCGGCAATGTGAAAAAGCTGGCAATGGCGTGGAAGTTTGATACCGGGGAAAAGGGTAGTATCCAAACCAATCCGGTGATTGTGGGGCGTGTGCTCTATGCTTTCACGCCTGCGCACGAGGTCATTGCTCTGGATGCGGCGACGGGCAAGCTGCTCTGGAAGTTCAATTCCGGAGTCAAAGGCGATCAGCCTACGCGCGGTGTGGCGTATTGGACAGACGGTAAGAACAGTCAGATCTTTGCAGGAATCATGAATTACCTGTATGCCCTTGATCCGGCGACAGGCAAGCCGATCGAAAGCTTTGGAGAAGGCGGTCGAATCGACCTGAGAAAAGATCTGCGCGGGGACTACCAATTGCAGTCGGTTGTTCTTACCAGTCCCGGCGTCATTTACAAAGACGTCATTATTGTTGGCGGGCGCAATCCAGAGACGGCGCCCGCGCCTCCCGGTGATATCCGCGCATTCGACGTCCGTACCGGGGCTCTACGTTGGCGGTTCCATACGATCCCGCATCCGGGTGAGCCAGGATACGAAACCTGGCCAAAGGATGCATGGAAGAGCGCCGGCGCTGCCAACAACTGGGCCGGCATGACGCTCGACGCGAAACGTGGCATCGTGTACGTACCGACCGGGTCTGCGGTACCGGATTTTTATGGTGGCAACAGGTTGGGCGACGATCTGTTTGCCGACACGCTGCTCGCTCTCGATGCGGAGACAGGCAAGCTGATCTGGCACTTTCAGGGTGTGCACCATGACCTGTGGGACCGCGATTTTCCTGCTGCGCCTGTGCTGATCACCCTGAAGCGAAATGGTAAAAGCATCGATGCGCTGGCGCAGACCACCAAACAGGGCTGGCTGTTTGTATTCGACCGAACGACGGGAAAGCCGCTTTTCCCGATCGAGGAACGACATTATCCAGCCAGCGATGTGCCGGGTGAGGTGAGTTCGCCGACGCAGCCTTATCCGCTGGCGCCCGCGCCCTATGCCAGGGAGTTACTGACCGCGGACATGCTAACCGACCGCACACCTGAAGCGCATGCCTGGGCGGTGGAGCAGTTCCGCACTTTGCGGAGTGGAGGACCGTTCGTTCCGTTTGAGGTGAACAAGGCGACAGTCGTTTTTCCAAGCTTCGATGGCGGCGCGGAGTGGGGCGGTCCTGCCGTCGATCCGACGACAGGTGTTCTCTATGTAAATGCCAATGATATTGCGACGACGGGAATGCTGGTGGCGAACAATCCTACCGCTGACCTGGGCGCGCGGACCTATCGAAGCCAATGTGCTGTGTGCCATGGCATCAATCGCACAGGTTCTCCTCCGGCATTTCCTTCTTTGATTGATGTAGAGAGCAGGCTTACGCCAGCAGAAATTTCGGATACCATTCATCACGGCAAAGGAAGGATGCCGACGTTTCCAAACCTCCAGGACGACACGCTGACGGCGTTGCTGAAGTATCTGCGGACGGGCAAGAGCAACGAAGCTGAGAACAGCGTAGCTGGCGGCAAGAAAGAGTTGTCGCACGAAGAGATCGCGACTGGAAGAGCGACGACCTCTGGTGGGCAGGACTCCGCAGGCGCGAGGGTATACGCAAGCCACTGCGCCGTTTGTCATGGGGATCAGCGAGAGGGAATTACACCGTCCTTCCCATCGTTGGTTGGGGTGGGGCAGCGACTCAGCCCGCAACAAATCACGCAAACGATTCGCGACGGGAAGGGCCGAATGCCGTCCTTTACCACGTTGCCTGATGAACAACTCAACACCCTGCTCGAATATCTTCGCGGTCCTCAACCCGCTACGGAGGTCGAATCTGCCAGCTCCGGGCCCGATTGGATGAGGTATTTGTTCACGGGCTATAACAAGTTCTATGACCCCGATGGTTATCCGGCGGTGGCTCCGCCCTGGGGAACGTTGAACGCTATCGACCTGAACACTGGGAAATACCTTTGGAAGCTGCCTCTTGGGTATTACCCGGAACTTGCCGCCAAAGGCATGGGCCACACTGGATCTGAAAACTATGGCGGCCCGGTTGTGACGAAGGGCGGTCTGGTGTTTATTGCGGCGACAATCTTTGACAACAGGATTCGAGCTTTCGATAGCCGCAATGGAAAGCTCCTATGGCAAGCTCAGCTTCCATTCGCGGGTGTCGCCACGCCCTCGACTTACATGGTGGATGGCAAGCAGTACATTGTCATCGGCACCAGTGGGGCGAGGAACCTAAAAGGGCCACAGGGCGGCGCCTATGTGGCATTCGCATTACCGTAGCTGCAATAAAAGTGAAAGACAGCGCGCTGACCAAGAGCACGAAAAGGGAAATTCATGACTGAAGGATTCAAAGGAAAAAGCATTCATCCAACCCGACGCACCTTCCTCAAAGCATCGGGACTGGTTGCGCTTGGCACGGCGCTGCCGAATGAAGTCACCGCTCAAGCCACGGAGACAGAGACGCAGCGCGATCAGGCCCACACGTCGCCGCAAAGCGCCGTGGATATGGTGAACCTGCTGCAGGGAACGAATTCGACCATGGAGTTTTCGCGCGGGAACACGCTTCCGATTGCCGCTCTTCCTTTCGGTATGGGGCACTGGACGCTTCAATCTCATGCCGACACGCCGTGGATGTTTCAGCCGGGCGTGCGTCGCATTCAGGGTTTCCGTTGCACGCATCAGCTAAGCCCATGGCTGGACGATTACGGATATGCCACGTTTCTCCCATTCAAAGGGGATATCCATCTGGAGGCAGGGAGACGGGCTTCCTCGTATGATCTCGAAGCGGCACATCTGACGCCCTATTCGCTGCAGTTATTTCTGCTGCGTTATCGCGCTCATGTGGAGCTGGTGCCAACGGAGCGGTGCGCTGTACTTACCGCGAAGTTCGACGAGGTGGAGACGGCTGAGGCACCCGGCCTGCTCTTCGATATTCCAGATACTATCGGCGTCATTCAGCCAGAACCAGACCATCACAGGATCAGCTTTACTTCGAAGAAAAACGCGGGTGGCGTGCCAGAGAACTTCGCCACGTATTATGTGCTGGAGTTTCCCGGGCCGTGGGAGAGTTTCGAAGTGAAGCAGATCCGAGGACATCAGATCGGAGTCGTTCGCTTCAGGGCGGGTGAAAGTATCGAAGCGAAGATTGGAACTTCGTTTATCTCTTTCGAGCAGGCTGCGCTCAATATAGAGAAGGAGATTGGAAGCAGTTCTGTTCCTGCTCTCAGAGAGGCCGGAGCGGGCCGGTGGAACGAGCACTTGCACCGTGTCGAAATTGAGGGTGCGTCAAGAGATCAGCAACGGACTTTCTACTCCTGCATGTATCGAGCGCTGCTGTTTCCGCGCATCTGGCACGAACCGGACGCACGCGGCGAGATGCATCACTTCAGCGCCTTCAACGGCAAAGTGATGCCGGGGGTTATGTATGCGGACCACGGCTACTGGGATGTGTACCGTGCGTGGTATCCGCTGATGTCCATTCTTTTTCCAGAGCGGCTCGGCGAGATTCTTCAGGCATGGGTCAACGCGTACAAGGAGGGGGGATGGCTTCCTCAGTTTCCATCGCCGGGTTATCGCGCCTGTATGACGGGCAGCCTGATCGATTCTGTCTTTGGGGACGCGGCGGCGAAGGGCATCACCGGCTTCAATCTTGCGGAGGCTTATGAGGGTCTGAGGAAACAGGCGACCGTTCCCGGCGATCCGGCAAAAGGCTTTGGGCGCGTGGGAGTGGAGGACTACCTCAAGCTGCACTACATTCCCGCCAACCGCATTGCACAGTCGATGGCCGAGACCGTCGATGCAGCTTATGGCGACTTCTGTATCGCTCAGGTGGCGAAGGCGCTGGGCAAGCAGGAAGACTACGCAATGTTCATGAAGCGGTCGGAAAACTGGCGCGAGCTCTTTGACCCGAAGACGAAGTTCCTGCGTGGCAAGAATGAGGATGGCTCGTGGGAGACGCCCTTCGATCCCTTCACGTGGGGAAGTCCCTATGTCGAAGGATCCGCCTGGCAGCACCGCTGGGATGCACCACAGAATATATCCGGACTCATCGACGCGATGGGCGGCAAGGCTGAGTCGGCGGCTGCGCTGGAGCAGATGCTGACAACCCCGCCGATCTTCAACGTGGGGGTTTACGGTGCCGAGATCCATGAGATGTCGGAGATGGCTGCTGTTCCGTTTGGCCAGTACGCACAGTCCAACCAGCCGTCGCATCATATGCTCTACATCTTTCCTCATGCCGGACGTCCGGATCGCACGCAGTTCTGGGCACGCAAGGTGATGAAGGAACTGTATACGCCGGATAATTTCCCTGGCGATGAAGATACGGGTTCCATGGCGGCCTGGTACATCCTGAGTACCCTCGGCTTCTATCAGGTCTGCCCAGGCAAGCCGGAGTACACCCTGGGAAGTCCTCTCTTCACGCGAGCGACCATTCATCTTTCAGGGAACAAGACCTTTGTCGTGGAGGCGGCTGGAAATAGCCCGGAAGCAGTTTTTGTTCGCAGCGTTTCGCTGAATGGCCAGCCACACTCCGGCCAAACTCTGGAGCACGCGACCATCATGAAAGGTGGGGCTGTGCGATTCAATATGGTGACAAGCACATAGCCTTGCGGAGAGATTCGTGGCAGGAGAAAAGGTGTTAATTGGGATAAGGCTCGCCCGGTTTCACAATCCGAATGTCATGGTCGGTAAACGTTAGATGTCCTCCAAGCATGTTGACCTTGGGCATGTGGCAACTCACGCAATTGGATTTGGCGACAGGGCAGGATTTTGATCGGTTGGCAGACGGCACCGAGGCTCGGTGCATCGAAGGCGAGTGGCAGGCAAGGCATTTCGCATCGTAAAAGGACGCTTTTCTGACGACCTGTTGATGCGGGTTGTGACATGCGATGCAGCCAATGCGAGAGTCCGTCGCGTTGAAACACTTACTGTTTTCGAGACGATAAGGCTGGAAGCGGACGGTCGCCTCGCCTTGCCAGCGGCTCCTTACTACCAGTTCCCAGGTCCGGTGACATTGGCCGCAAAAGTCGGAGATATGTCCGGACGTTAGCTTGCTTAGGTCAGGAGGAATCGAATCCTCCTGACCTTCAAAGATATCGGCCATGTGTTGATTTGCGCCAAGGTGGCAATGCTCGCAGCCGACGCCAGGTTTCATGGATTGAAAATCCAGTTTGTCTTGAGAGATTGCGCCGGTGGTATGGCAGCCGAAGCAGGCTTTGGCATTTTGTTGCGTCATTGGCCGTCCCATAGCCGCATCCAGAGTATTTGGCGTCATCCTTTCATCGCCTGTCGTGATGTCCAGGCCGTGGATGGCGGGGTAATAGCTTACGAGGCTTTCGTAAAGCTGATCGCCGCGCTGGAGGACCCAGGTTTGTGCGCCTGCGCCGAAGCTCCAGAGAATCGGCAGAGAAATTGTTCTTGTCCCGTCGCTTACGGTGTATGTGCTATGGCCAGCGTTGGTTTCGATGGTGTAGGTGTATCCCCCCTTTGCGAAGGTCAGCTTCGGATGCGCCTGTAGAACGGGGTTCGATCCCGGTAAGGACAAGGCACGCCCCATCTCCGTCAACGGCTGAGTCATGGCCTCGCTGGAGTGGCAGGTTGCACACCCGTCTGCCTGTCTTCTGGGCCGCGCATGGGCCAGTGCGGGAACACACATGGCCCAAAGCAGGAGGACTAAGAATCGACGAGTGCTTCGCGTAGCTGTCCTCATTTCTTTATAAGCTGAAGACAGAGCAGGCGCTCCCGCCTGGCATCTTCGCTGCGGCCGGATTCGTCATAAGCTCTGACCAACGCAAGGTGAACCTCAAGGTTATTGGGTTGCTGCTGACGCGCCTTTTCAAGATATTTCAATCCGCCCTGTATGTCTCCTGTTCCCACTAACGATCGGCCTAGGACAAGCTGCGCCATAGTAAGATTTGGCTCTTGTGCTTCGGATTTCCGGGCATACGAGAGGCCTTCTGAAAACTTGTTTTGCAGCATATAGGTCCAGGCCACCATTACATTCGCTAAGGTGTTGGAAGGATCAATCGCTAACTCTTGTTTGAATTCCGCGAGCGCATGCTCCTGGTCTGTCTGGAACAGGAGATAACCGTAAAGATAATGCGCATTCACCGCCTTCGGGAAGCGCTGGAACAGATCCTGAAACTCCTGCGCGCCACCTTTGTCGTCGCCAGCCATCATGGAGTATGCCGCTGTGCCCGCCGCCAGAACCAAGTCGCGCTGGCTGGCCTCCACATCCTTTGGCAGTTGCGGCATCCAGAGACCCGCCAGCCCTATGCCGATAAAGAGTTCCGGATTGGATATTCCATTTTTAGCGAAGAAAGCATACTGGGTCAGTGCGGATTCAAACTGGCCTGTGCGGGTAAGCGACAGCGCCTCATGAAAACGTAGTATCTGTTCGTTGCGCGGCTGATTGCCTGCACCCAGAGACAGTCCGTGGTCGATGTCCTCGATCGACTGGATGTACTGACCGGTTTCAAACTCACACAGTCCCCGCAGGGCAAAAGCAGGCGCGGCGTTGGGAGTCAGCTTGAGGTATTGGGTAATAGCGTCTTCGGCTCCCGGGTAGTCATTGGCTGCATATTGCGTCGACCCGAGAAACCACCAGCCATCCGGCCACGACGGTTTGAGTTGTAGAGCTTGCCGATATAGTTCGATCGCGCGGGGAAGGTCGTTTTGCTGCCTTGCTGCGGACGCACGCGCTACTACATCCTCAAAGTTAGCTGGCTCATTCTGCGCCAATGCCAGCAAAGGAAACAGCAGGAGGGCCAATCCAGCCAGTGCAAGGCTGTAGTGGATATGCGTCCGCGATTTCGTGACATTTGCACCCGACATTGCATTGCCTGTTGATTGCGGATGTTTCCGAGTACCTGTTTACCACGTCTTTGAAAGTATACGTTCAAGGTAAACAGTGGCGAGAAAATAGGGTGGAATGCTGACTGTAACGTTTCCCACGTCCGAGCTTGCGATAATGGAGGTATGAAGCGACGCGTCATCGAGCAGTACGAATTCGTTCGCAAGATCGGCGCGGGCGGCAGCGGCGTTGTGTATCTGGCGAACGACACCCTTCTGCAGCGGCCTGTGGTTCTCAAGCTGCTGAAACGCGGCAACCTGACCGTACAGCAGATGCGCACTACGCAGCTTCGCGAGGCCCGTCTGGCTTCGGCTATAGACCACCCGAACGTCTGCGCCATCTATGAGGTAGGCGTGGCTCCCGCGGACTCCGGCAACGGCGAAGAAGCTTACATCGTAATGCAATACATCCCGGGCAAGTCGCTCGACAAGGTGATCGGGGAGGGGCCGGCCAGTCTTCAGCTCACGCTTTCGGCGGGCATTCAGATTTCGGATGGTTTGTCGGCCGCCCACAACCTCGGCATCTTTCATCGCGACCTCAAGCCAGCCAACGTCATGCTCACCGACGGTGGCCTGATCAAGATTCTCGATTTCGGGCTCGCCCGCCGTCTCACCCCAGACAAGGCAGAGTTCGATCCCTCCGGACCGGACAGTAAGCGCAACCCACCGAACGCCGGTGCCACTTATACCGCTCGCGGCGGCACCATCGCTTATATGGCTCCGGAGCAGTTCGTCACCGGCCAGTCGAGCGTTCAGTCTGATATTTTTGCGCTCGGACTGATCCTTTACGAACTTGCCACCGGACGCCACCCCTTTCATCGCCCCGATGCGCCGGACTTCCAAAGTATTCGCGCGATCCAGTTTGCTGAGCCGCCATCGATCCGCCAGATCGCTCCGCATCTTCCTGTGGAACTTGAAAGCGTCATCTTCCGCTGCCTTGAAAAGCAGCCCTCGGCTCGCTTTGCTTCTGCCGCGGAGGTTCGCGAGGCGCTGAAGACCATCATGATGGCCATGCAACTCGACTCGGTGCTGTTGCATGGGGAGTCGGTCTCGCTGCTGCCGTCGCAGGGTGGCCAGAGCCGCAACCATACGGAAACGCCGGAGGAAGAGAAGCGCACCACTGGCCTCCTCTCCATGCTTGCGGAGCGCTTCCGTGAATCGACGCCCGCCGAGGTGAGCACGCAGAACACGATCGTCGTGCTGCCATTTATCAACTACGGCCCAGCCGATGTCGCTCCTTTGTATGGCTATGCGCTGGCCGATGCCATCGCAGCTCGTCTTGCGCGGATGCCGTCTCTGGTGGTGCGGCCTTCAAGTTCGCTGATGAACGTTGCGACTCAGCAGCTCGATCCACTGAGCGTTGGTAAAAAGCTGCTCGTGCATTTTGTGCTGGCAGGGAATTTTCTGCGCTCCGACAAGGGATTCGACCTCAATTGGCAGCTTCTCGATGTACCCAGCCAGAGCGTCCGGGCGGGCGGCTCCATTAATGTGGCCTCTTTCGATCTGGTGTCGGTCCAATCGGAGATCTGCAACGAGGTCTTCAGCACGTTGCAGGGCTTCGGCGACTTGCAGGGAGCCCATGAAAATCATCGCGCCACCTCGCTCTCTGAAGATGTCTCTGAGGAGTACTTGCAGGCGCGTGCCGTTCTCTCGTCTTTCATGACCCGTACCGGAAGCCGTGACGATCTCGATCGTGCGCGAACACTGTTTGAATCAGTCGTGAAGCAGGACGAGAGGTATGCGCCGGGCTGGTCGGGGCTTGGAATCACGCACCTGCAATATGCTCGCCATGGCCTCGGCGGCCAGATGCATGTTCTTGAGGCACGGCGGGCTTTTGATAAGGCGCTGTCGCTGGATTCGGGTTCGGTCGAAGCGAATCTCTACCGTGTCTACATGCTGCTGTCCCGCGGCGAAAAAGAGTCGGCACGCCACGGGATCGAGCACCTGCTTCAGACGGCAGGTAATGACTGGAACGTCCGCCTGGTTGCTGGAATAACGTTGCGTATCGACGGCATGTACGAAGAGGCGCTCGATCAGTTCAATGCTTCTCTTCGCATGAATCCATCCAACGCGGCGATGATCTACAACCACCGCGCCCGCGTCTACCAGTATCAGAACCAGATGGAACTGGCGGCGGACGAGATTCAGAAGGGGTTGACGCTGGAGCCGAAACAACCGCTGCTGCGGATCTCGCTTGGCTACCAGCAGATGCGTACGGGAGATCTTCCGCGCGCCATCGAGACGCTGGAGAGCGTCATTCGCAATGAGTCGTCACTGCGGATCGTCTTTCCGACGATTGCCCTCTGCTATGTTCAGCTTGGAGAGCGGGAAAAGGCTGCCAGCTTTATCGTGGATGAGACGCTCTCCGCCGCGGAAGCCGACAGCGAGATGGCCTACCGCCTGGCGACTTATTTTGCTGTCGAAGGCGATGAATCGGAGGCGCTGCACTGGCTGCGGCGGGCGATCTACCTGGGCAACGAGAACTATCCCTGGTTCAGCATCAATCCAGCATGGCGCAAGCTGAGCGGCCATGCCGACTTCGAGCGAATTCTGGAAGACCTGAAGAAGAGCTATCGCCGTAATCAAAAGAATTGGAAGCGGCTGCTGGCGCAGGTACGGAACTAGGGTGGGGAATCGGAAGTTCTCACCTGGGCTTTCCTGAATATTTACGTTTGTACTTCAGGCTCCTACTACAGTGCGGACTTGGAGAGTATCAGGCAACGGAAAGAGCCCTGATCCTCTCCAATGAAGATCATGCAAGGCAGGAGTAAGCACATGACTTCAAAAACCCAGGAATCCCAAACATCGGAGAACAAACCGAAAACTCCAGTTCAGCACAAAACACCAACTTCGCAGGAAGCTGCAGTGCAGCCGTCCGGCCCACTGGGAGATAATCCTTCAACCGCTGGTCCGGGGCAGACCGCTGTTCGTTCGAATACGCCGGAAAACAATCTAGGCCATCTCAATCCGTCCGCTCCAGAAGATGCGAATGTTACGCCGGGTACGACGAGTGAGAAGTAGTACACCCAACGCCTAATATCAGGCCGCTTTTCTCGGAGAGACTGCTGAGTACAACTGGTACAGGCGAAGCCTTATAGGGATAGTGTGAAAAAAGAAGAAGGTATCGAAGTGTTGACCATTGACGGACGTGAGGTCCGCGTGACTCACCCCGATAAGCTCTATTTTTCCAGGCAAACGAAGCTTTCGAAGCTCGATGTTGTGCGCTACTACCTTGCCGTCGCACCCGGTGCGCTGGCGGGAATTCGCGATCGTCCAATCGTTTTAAAGCGATTTGTAAACGGAGCTGAGGGCGAGGCGTTCTATCAAAAGCGTGCACCTTCGGAACGTCCTTCGTGGTTGCGAACGATCACTTTGTCTTTCCCTTCTGGCCGCACTGCGGAGGAACTTGTCGTCGATGACACGGCAGGACTCATTTGGATCGTGAACCTGGGATGCATTGAACTGCATCCGCATCCGGTGCGCTCTTCCGATCTTGATCATCCGGATGAGCTGCGCGTCGACCTCGATCCTGGACCCGGGGTGGAGTGGTCGAATGTGCGGCTGGTTGCGCTTGAGGTGAAGGCGCTCCTCGAAGAGGTCGGGCTGCGAGGCTGGCCGAAGACCAGCGGTTCACGCGGTATGCATATCAATGCTCGAATCGAGCCGCGATGGACTTTTACTGAGGTGCGACGCGCAGCACTTGCACTGTCACGGCGGTAGAGCGTCGAGCACCTGCTCTGGCCAGTTCCAAATGGTGGAAAGAGGAACGTCACGGAGTGTTCCTCGATTACAACCAGAATGCCAAGGACCGCACAACGGCCTCTGCGTATTCCGTTCGCCCGTTGCCCGACGCGCGGGTTTCCGCCCCTCTTCATTGGCACGAGGTGCCTGACTGCGACCCTGCTGAGTTCACGGTGCTTACGATGCCGCATCGATTCGCAGAGATCGGCGATCCTCACGCTGGCATGGATACCGCACGCGGTTCGCTCGATGGCTTGCTTGAGCTTGCTGCGCGAGATGAGGCCGAGGGTATCAGCGACGCACCATGGCCGCCGCACTTCCGCAAGACTGAAGGTGAGGCTCCGCGAGTTGCCCCTTCACGAGCGAAGTCTGGGGCCAGCAAATCTGCGACGAAGGGGTCCAATAGCAAAGCTCCTCGCACTCGGATGCCGCTACTCGTCATCGCAAACTCGCCCAGTGAAGAAGCGGCGCAGCAAGGTCTGGAGCGATGGAAGACGAAGCATCCAGAGGCGGCTGCGCTTCTCGCTATCGATGATGTGCTGGTCGATCGAATGCGCGGCAGATCCTCCACCTGGACACGCATTCGCGTCAATTTGCGTCACGTTCCTGAGGAGTTGCGGCCGCAGCAGGAGACACCCGATCCGGATGACGATCCTACACGTGCGTAGCTCATTCTTGCTGTCATGAGTAAGAATCAGAAGATTCGAAAGCCTCAGCGGCCGGTCGGGAAGATCGCCATCAGCTCTTGCGGTGGAACGACTTCGAGTTGCGCGTAGGTACAGTCGGCAGGCTTCTTATCTATCCGCCACCTGCGGAATTGGGCCATGTGGCGGAAACGGTTGCCTTGCATGTGCTCATACGCGACCTCTACGACGAGTTCCGGTCGCACCGGCACCCATGACAGATCCTTGCCCTGACTCCAGCGGCTCTGGCCGCCGGGAACGCGATGCTCCCCGTCGCTAAGGTCGCTTGTCGACCATGATTTCCATGGATGGTCGGCGAGCGCATTCTTTCTATAAGGCGCCAGGTACTCCACCAACTCACGACGTTTCTCCAATTTAAAACTCGCACAAACGCCGACGTGTTGCAGCACACCGGCATCATCGTAAAGTCCCAATAACAGGGAGCCAATCGCCGTTTCCTCGCTACCCTTGTGCCAGCGAAAACCCGCGACGACGCAATCGCAATCGCGTTCGTGTTTTACCTTCAGCATGGTGCGTTTGTCTGGCTCGTAGGTGCTTGTAATTGACTTGGCCATCACGCCGTCAAGACCGGCTCCTTCGAAACGGCGAAACCAATCCGCGGCGATCGTTCTATCACAGGTTGCAGGCGTGAGATGGATTGGAGGTTCCGCAGAAACGAGCAGTGATTCGAGCCTTTCGCGCCGTCGCTCAAAGGGTTCATCGCGAAGGTCGCTGTCTCCCTCGCAAAGGAGGTCAAAGAAGATGACGGATGCAGGGATTTGCTGAGACAAGAGCTTTACCCGTGAGGCAGCGGGATGGATACGAAGCTGAAGTGAGTCGAAGTCGAGACCGTTATCCGATACGATGACGATTTCTCCATCGAGAACGCAGCGGGGAGGCAATTTCGCTGAAAATGCTTCCATCAATTCAGGGAAGTAGCGATTCAGTGATTTGCCGTCCCGGCTTTGAATCAGGATCTCATCCTCATCGCGAAAGATCAGGGCACGAAACCCATCCCACTTGGGTTCAAAGATCCACATGTTTCCCGTTGGTATTTCGGCCACTCGCTTGGCGAGCATTGGCAACACCGGCGGATTTACTGGAAGATGCACGCCTCATATTACATCCAGACAGGTAACGATCAGACTGGAGACCTATCATGCGCATCGGATAGGTGGGCCAGATCTTCAGTAGATGGGGCAAGGAGATGACACGGACTGGAAGATTGGCAGCGGCTTACGCTTGCCGTAGGATGGCGGCATGAAGAATATGGTTCGGTTGCGGGTTTGGAGTTTTCTTTTCGTCTTTGTGGCCTTGAGTTGCGGCGTCAATAGAGCGCAGAGTGCAACGGGCTCGGCGCAGGTATCAGGCGCAGATGTGCTATCTCAGGCGGAGGTGTTTCCGAGTGGGAAGATGACGGTGAGAAGGATGCCGAATGGAGGGGAGAGCGAAGATGTCGCGCATGGGGTGCTCAAGACGGGAGAGGTCGTCGCGGTGCATGAATCGATGCAGCCGGTCGGAATCAAGCCGAATGCGGCGCACAGGATCGAACACTCGGAGTTTATTGTTGTGCGCGAAGGCACCGTGGAATTTGAGCACGATGGCAAGGCGGAAGAGGTAGGAGCGGGTGGGGTGATCTATGTGGCATTTGGAACGATGCATCGTTTGCGGAATGTGGGGAACGTGCCGGCAAAGTATGTCGTGATCGCGATTGGCGGGGACACGAAAAGATGAACAGCGATGGCGCCGAGCGTGGGTGCTCGGCGCCATTGCAACCCTGTCGTGACACCTGCGCCCTCTTTATGCACCAGGGGGCCGATGTATACCAAAGTTGTAGAAAGTTCCATCAAGAATCTGCGCGTCTCCTGTTACCGTCGACATGAGTAAATAAAGCGTTTGGAAAAACTCGCCGCGAGGTCTCCTGCTGGTGCCTCTTGACCGTGGATATCTTCCAATTCTGCGCTTAAAGGAAGAACCTTCATGCATCATCGTTTTCTTCTCCTCATGTCGTTCTTGGCCCTCGGCCTCGGTGTCGCTGCGCACGCTTCTACCATTGCCGCGGGTGTCTACAATCTCGACAATGCATTTGTCGATGGCTACTCCGTCACAGGTACAGTTACCTTCAACAATGCCGGCAATGCTACGGCTGCTGGACTTAGCTTCAACGATTCGAAGTTCGACAATCCGGGCCTTCCGTACTTCAACGCGATATCGTCCACCAACGTCTACAACGGCTTAAGTCAGAATTACATTGGTTCCTCCAACAATACAGGCCAGATAGCGCTTTACCTCAACACGATTGCCGGCGCTGACGGTCAATTCGACCTCTGCATCGGCGGTGCGCAGTGTGGAACTTCAATGGGAACGGTGGCGCCCTCCTCACTCCAGATATACGGCTTCTATAACAACGCGACGGGAAGCAATCCTGGTCTTGCGGCTACCGACTTCAGCAGCGGACATTTGGAATCGGTCAACGTTGCTGCTGCTCGAACACCCGAGCCTTCGTCACTATTGTTGCTTGGCACCGGCATTGTAGGACTTGCCGGCTTTGCCCGCATGCTCAAGTCATAGCGGCGCTGTCAGCAATAACAAACTGCGCTCTGTTGGAGAGACGGCAGTTGGCCAGCGGCGAGATCGGCGAGTAAGATGTCGGCATGGAAAATTTGAGTCGTCGTGATCTTTGTGTTGCCCTGTCGGCCTTTGCTGCGATGGGGAGTGTGGCTGCCCAAGCGCAGGCGCTGGCCAATCCGGGAGACAAGGTATTGTCGGATTCCCAGGCCTTTCCGTTCGACAAATTGCCAGTAAGCCATTCGAAGAACGGCGGCGAGAGCAGGCATGTGACCAAGGGCGTATTGCCGACCGGCGAGTATGTGGAGATGCATGAGACCACGCTGCCGCCGGGACAGATGCCGCATCCGCCGCATAAGCACCGGCACTCGGAGTTCATGATGATTCGCGAGGGTACGGTGGAGTTCGACAATGATGGCAATAAAGAGACCGTCGGGCCGGGCGGCGTGATCTTCGCCGCTTCGGAGAAGACGCATGGGTTGAAGAATGTCGGGAGCGTTGCGGCGCAATATTTCGTGATTGCGATTGGGCGGGAGTCGGGCGTGCAACAAGTCTGAGTCTTTGCCCGGGGCCATCTTAGGAGCGCTGAAGCTGCTGGAAGTCCTTTGACTCGGCTGCGCCTTCGTTCAGAGTGAGATGGTGGCGAGTGGCGAAGTGACCGATGGGTGGGTTAGCATGGCGGCATGAAAAATATCAACCGTCGTGATCTTTGTATTGCCTTGTCGGCCTTGGCCGCGGTGGGCACTGTATCGGCTGAAGCACAGACAGGCAGCACGGAGGGCGCGACGCTGGCGCACTCCGAGATCTTTCCCTTCGACACGCTTCCGGTGAAGCACTCGGCAAATGGCGGGGAGAGCCGCGCGGTGATTCAGGGGACCTTGCCGACGGGAGAGTTCGTGGAGTCGCATGAGACGACCCTGCCGGCGGGACAGATGCCACATAAGCCGCACCGGCATAGTCACTCGGAATTTCTGCTGATCCGTGAGGGGACTCTCGAGGTCAACTCCGATGGGAAGAAGGGGCAGATTGGCCCGGGAGCCGTCGTCTTTACCGCGTCGAATGTGATGCACAGCCTGAAGAACGTCGGTACGACTCCGGCACGTTACTTTGTCGTTGCCGTGGGGAAGCAGTCCGCACCGAAGTTCTCGTAAAGCCCGCCTGCTAACGCAGGCGGGAGCCCAGGGCTATGTCTTCGCCGAAGGTGGCGAGGACGGGCTTGCCGTTTTCGCCGTGCGAGGCGGCAAGCAACATGCCGTGGGACTCCAGGCCACGCATCTTGCGGGGCGCGAGGTTGGCGATGACTACAATGTTGCGGCCGATGAGCTCTTCGGGGGTGTACCACTCTGCAATGCCGGAGAGGATCTGGCGCTTTTCGTAGCCGAGATCGACTTCGAGGCGGAGGAGCTTGTCGGCCTTGGGAATGCGCTCGGCGACGGTGATTCTGGCTACGCGGAGATCGATCTTTACGAAGTCGTCGATGACGATTTGAGGGGTGTCTGGGACGGCGGATTGATGGGCGATGGGGTGAACGGTCTCCGCGATAAGGTTCATGGACGGGGTGGCGGATTCGGAGGAGATGGGGGATTCGCGGAACTCGGTGTGCTCGTGCGCGGGGTTATCGACCTCGATGTTGACCTGCGGTAGTCCGACTGGCTCGGTTGGTTTCGGGGTGGCGCTGTTCTGTTCCATGTCAGTCATGATCTGGATAAGTCCTTTGTCTGCTCGGGGGAAGATCGGGGAGAGTGGGCCTAGTTTGGTGCCGGGTTTCAGGCCGCCCCATCGGAGGTCTTTCAGTTCGCCGTTTGCGGCGGCTTGTTCGATGTCGCCGAGGCCTAGTTGTGCCCAGACTTTGGATGCGGCGTAGGGCATCACTGGATAGAGAAGCGCGGTAATAATGCGGATGGATTCGGCGGCATAATACAAAGCCCAAATGCGATTCCTTGTGGTCTCAGCTTCGGTCGTCTTATTTTTCCAAGGAGCCATAAGCGTCAACGTTTCATCAACTATGCCAATGACATAAATAGACATTCCTTGAAGGAATCGATCAAACTCGCCTCGTTCAAAATTCCCGAGAAGAGCAGATATAAATCCGTCTTTGAAGTTCACCGTTTCTTGCATTTTTCGAAATGATGAAATCTCTTCTGTGACAGATTCATCCATCTCTGGAATAAAGCCTTCGAAATACTTTCCGATCATTGAGAGCGTGCGGCTGACTAGGTTGCCGTAGCCGTTGGCTAGGTCGCTGTTATAGCGCTGGATTAGCGCATCGAAACTGAAACTTCCATCTTTTCCGAAAGGGATTTCGCGGAGGAGAAAGTAGCGGATGACGTCGGCGGCGAAAAGGTCTTGCTCGGCTTTGGTGGGAGGCGCTGGCTCTTCGGAAGAAGACGGTACCACAGCGGCTAAAGCCGCATCTGTGATTGGGGGGGGCTGCGGCACGGCTGAAGCCGTGCCCTTAACGCGACGGTCGGCCTCGGATTTGGTCAACAGTGTGCCGAAGGCGTCGAGGATGGTTTCGGTACGGACGATGTTGCCGCGAGACTTCGACATCTTCGATTCTTCAAAGAGGAGCCAGCCGTGGGCGGTGATGGCCTTTGGTAGCTTGAGGTCGGCGGCGAGCAGGAAGGCAGGCCAGTAGACGCAGTGGAAGCGGATGATCTCTTTGCCTACGAGGTGGAGATCGGCGGGCCAGTATTTTTCGAATTTGGCTTGATCGGCTGGGTCGTCGCTGCCGTAGCCGATGGCGGTCATGTAGTTGGCAAGGGCGTCGAGCCAGACGTAGATGACGTGTTTTTCGTCGCCGGGGACAGGGATGCCCCACTTGAAACTGGAGCGCGAGATGCTGAGGTCTTTGAGGGCTCCGGGAACGTAAGGAGTGCCTTTGGCGGAGAGTTCGGTTTTGTCTGTTTCTGAGATGTTGCCGCGGAGGAAGCTTAGGACTTCGTTTTTGCGGACCTCAGGCTGGATGTTTAGTTCGCCGCTTTCGATGAGGTCGATGAGGGGGCGCTGGTACTCGGAGAGGCGGAAGAAGTAGTTCTCTTCGGTGATGGTTTCGGTGGGCTTGCCGTCCGGGCCAATGGTGCCGGGAGGTCCGTCGATGAACATCTCTTCGCCGACGCTGTACTGGCCGGTGTAGGTGCTGAGGTAGATCTTGTCGCGGTCGCGGAGAATCTGGAAGAGTTTTTGCACGCCGCGTTTGTGACGAGACTCCGTGGTGCGTATGTAGTCGTCGTTGGTGATGCCCATGCGCTTCCAGAGCGATTCGAACTGGGCGGAGACCTGGTCGGCGAACTGTTGTGGCGGGATGCCGGCCGCGGTGGCGCTGCGTTCGATCTTCTGACCGTGTTCGTCGGTGCCGGTGAGGAAGAAGGTGTCGTCGCCGAGAAGGCGGTGGCGGCGGGCTATAACGTCCGCGGCGATGGTGGTGTAGGCGTGACCGATGTGCGGGCGCGCGTTGACATAGTAGATGGGCGTGGTGAGGTAGAACTTTTTCTGGGCTTCAGACATGGTGGGGGCCAATGCTCAGTTTAGCAGGGATGCGGGTTGGGTCTGGGGCGTTTCTGTCCACGTCTGCGAGAAGGGGAAGTAGAGCGCCCGGTTCTGTGCGTGGTGAGGTTTGCGATCCCATCCTTCACAAATTATGTGAAGGATGGAGCACCTGTGCATTTTGGTGGGTGAAGGAGAGTTGCTTTATTGCTTAGCTAGAGGAATAGCTGCTTCTTCGTGGATTTCTTCACCGGGCGAGGCTGCGGGAGTGCTCGTTTCGGCGGCCTGTGCTTTGCTGGCAAGGCTGAGGTGCTGCTCCATGGTCTGACGGGCCTTGGCGGGATTGTGAGAGCGGATGGCACGGTAGATCTCGCGATGCATCTCGGCGGACTCTTTGAGGTCCTGGGCGTGCTGGACGGTCTTGCTGCGGCCTTCGTAGAGATTGGCCGTGATCGTCTCCATGAGCGCGCCGAGGATGGGATTACCGGAGGCGCGGGCGATGGTGCGATGGAAACGAACGTCGTGGATGAGGTATTCCTGAGGGTCGGTGAGCGAGGCATACATCTCGGCGACCTCTTCGGCAAGTTCGGCGATGTGCTCGTCGGTAGCGCGCTCTGCGGCGAGGGCGGCGACGTTGGATTCAATGACGATGCGGGCCTCGAACATCTGCCAGGGAAGGAAGCCGTGGAGCGCTCCGAGGACAGAGAGGGAACTGGAATCGAGCGCGGGAGGGCCCGAGGAGACAAAGGTTCCGGCACCGTGCCGGCTTTTGAGGACACCCATAGCGGACAGAAAGCCGATTCCGGCGCGGAGGCTGGATCGACTGATCTTGAGTTTGCGAGCCAGCTCGCGTTCGGGGGGAAGACGATCTCCGGGATGCACCTCGCCTTTGGCAATGAGGGAGCGGACATGCTCGACGACCTGCATGGTCAGTTGGCTGTGGCCGGTGACTTCTTCTGTGACCTCTTTTTTCACGCCCGGAAAAACTCCTTACTCCTAAATGGGAGAAGGGTAACACGGAGGTAATACCAGAGGCGATATTGAAGTTGGAGCAGCGCGCCTCGACGTGCGATTCGGGCGCGCTATTCTCATGCGGTGCGGGTCTCTCCCAGGCGGGGAACCAGAAGCTGGAAGATCACAAGCGCAATGACGTAGGCAAACGCTGCGAGGGTGAAGATGAGCATGGGGTGAAGCGAAAAGAAGTGGGAGACGAGCCAAGTGAAGACTGCTCCGCCCAACGCTCCGGCTGCTCCGCCGATGCCTACAACTGTACTGACGCTGGTAGAGGGGAACATGTCGGTCGGCGTGGAGAAGATGTTGGCTGACCATCCCTGGTGCGCGGCGGTGGCGAGGCAGAAGAGTCCGATGGCAGGCCAGGCGTTATGGGGCGAGATCACATGCATGTGCGGGACGAGCATGATGGGTAACACACACACGGCGCAGATGAGGAGAGCGAACTTGCGGCCTGAATTGACGCTGTGACCGTGGGTCATGCGGAAGCCGGAGAGCCAGCCTCCTGCGATAGAGCCGACCGTGGCGAAGGTGTAGATGACAATGAGCGGATATTTGACCTCGTTCAGGTTGAGGCCGTAGTTGTCGTTGAGGAATTTGGGGAGATAGAAGAGATAGAACCACCAGATGGGGTCGGTGATGCCTTTGGCGATGCAGAAGGCCCAGAAGCCGCGGTGTTTGACGAGGATGGAATAGAGCGGGCCGCCTTGGGTGACGGGGGCCAAGTCTGCCTGGGTCTGCGTGGCTCCGCGGCGAAGCTTGTTGTAAGGGAAGACTATCCAGATAACGAGCCAGAGAAGCCCCATGGAACCGGTGCAAATGAAAGCGGCGTGCCATCCCCATTTGGCAGTGACAGCGGCGATGAGGATGGGCGCGATGAAGAAGGAGGCGTTGGTGCCTGAGTTGAAGAGGCCAGTGGCGAGGGCTCGTTCTTCGGCGGGGAACCACTCGGTGGTGGCCTTGATGGCGGCGGGGAAGTTGCCGGACTCGCCCAGGCCGAGGAAGACGCGGGCGATGCAGAAGCCGGCGACGCTGGCGACGAGGGAGTGGCTGATGGAGGCGCAGGCCCAGATGCCGATGGCGAGGGCATAGCCAGTTTTGGTGCCGAGCTTGTCGATGATGCGGCCGGCGAAGAGGAAGCCGACGCCGTAGGCGATCTGGAAGCAGATGAGAATGCGGCCGTAGTTGAGGTCGTAGGCGATCTGATGGGCGGCGTCAAGACCGGGAATCCAGCCCATGAAGGGAAGATGGAGGAGTGGCTCGATGAGAGAGAAGACCGAGCGGTCCATGTAATTAATGGTCGTGGCGAGAAAGAGCAGGAAGCAGACGAACCAGCGGACGTTGGACTTGGGCGGGGCGGCTGTAGTAAAGCCCGAATCGGACAGGCTGGCGGCTTTCATGGACATTCAGTGAAGCTCCCGGAGAGATGCTTGGACGGACGTTGCAGATTGAAGGGGAAGCGATTTGTATGTTGGTGCTCGATGATGAGGATAGCTGTTTATGAGCTACTTGTGTCAAGTACGAACAAAATGCCGTGGCGGGGAGTCCGTTGAAAGTCCACAGAGTTACGCGCCCGACTTTCGACGTGGCAATGGTAGGGCTATTTACTTTGAGGAGGGCGCTTCACATGAATCGTATGGGAATAGGTGTTGCCATCGTCATCGCCATCGGTCCTGCAATGGGCGCCGCGATCGGGGTGGTGCTTGGACTTGCAATGAACAGGGCGCAACGGTACCTGAACTATCTAAGAGCCTGTCCAGAAACTATGGGTTTGGGTGCAACGTAGTTGGAACGGGTTCTAAGGTTCGCCGAAGGTGAAAAGGTGGGGTGCGGTTGATGCCGCACCCCGGGCTTATTTTATTTGGAGGTGTTGAGGACCAGGACGGTGGCGATGGAGTCCAACGCCGTTGCGGGAAGATGGACGTCGAGGCTATCTCCGCTTTGGATCAGCTTGAGATGCTTGCGAGCTTTGTCAGCCAATAGATAAGCGCTAGTGACCTTGCGGGGCAGCTTTTCGAGGTGGAACGTGCTGTTGGCTGGCCAGTTGAAGATGGAGATATAAATCTTGTCTGGCGTTGTTGTTGAGCGCCAGTCCCATGCCGGGATGAATTTAGGCTTGCCGTCCTCATCTTTTTCGGTAGGGCTGAAGGAGCCAGCCTCCGCTCCGAAGAGGGTCGGCTGGGTGCCATAGATGGCATCGCCGTTGACGGCGATCCATTTGCCTACCTCATGCAGGCGTTCGACCTCGGGGGCGGGGACGACGCCGTGAGAGTCGGGGCCGATGTTGAGGAGGTAGTTGCCGCCTTTGCTGGCGATATCGATGAGATTACGAAGCAGAGTCTCGGTGGATTTGAAGTTGGTGTCATGGGACTTGTAGCCCCAGGTGTCGTTCATGGTCATGCAGGACTCCCAGTCTTCGCCGGGATAGCCGGTGGCGGGGATGTACTGCTCCGGGGTTTCGGTGTCACCTTTGTAGCCTCCGCCGAGACGGTTGTTCCAGATGAGGTTGGGGTGCTGGTTGAGGAGTTCGACGATCTCACCGGCGAGGGCGGGCGTCATGTCCTTGGTGGGGGTGTCGAACCAGATGACGACGGGGAAGTCACCGTAGTTAGTGAGCAGTTCCTTCATCTGAGGGATGGCCTTAGTGTGGAGGTAGGTGGCGAAGTCGCCGTTCTGGGCAGGGTCCCAGTGGAAGGTGGGGGGCTGGTGGTCGCCGGTCTTGAGGGCCGCGCCGCCAGGGGCAGTCCAGTCCTGATCCTGGGAGTAGTAGAAGCCGAGTTTGACTCCCTGCTTTTTGCACTCTTCGGCCAATTCGCGGAGCGGATCGCGCTTGAAGGGGGTGGCGGCGACAATGTTGAAGTTGTTGACCTTGGAGTCGAACATAGCGAAGCCGTCGTGGTGCTTGGCGGTGATGACGATGTACTTCTGGCCAGCGGCCTTGGCAAGGGCGACGATGTCGTGCGCGTTGAAGCCGGTGGGGTTGAACTTGGGCGCGAGGGCCTTGTAGTCGGCGACCGGGATGGAGGCACGGTTCATGATCCACTCGCCGATGCCGGGGATCTCTTTCCCGTCCCATACACCGGCGGGGATGGAGTAGAGGCCCCAGTGGATGAACATGCCGAAACGGGCGGCGCGCCACCAGGCCATGCGGGCGTTGCGCTGGGCGCGGGTTTCTGTGTCCTGAATGGCTTTGACCGGATGTGCAGGCGAGGTGGCGATGCGCTCGCCTTCGATCTGAGCAAGCGCTGAGGGGGCGACCAGGAGTGTGGAGAGTCCAGCGGTAAAGGTGCGGCGGTTAAGATTCACGGCAAATCCTCGGAGTGGAATGATGTCGGGAGAATTGTATGTGAAAAATGTATGGTGTAGGTGAAAAATGACTGGCCTGTGAGTAGGCAAACAAATGCCCTTTGAGGACTTGATGCAGCTCATGAGAAAAGCAGATCCTCCCGCTTTGCGGAAGGATGACAATATTATTTTGCGTGTGGGTAGAAAGGTATTATCGCTGATGTGAGCGAATTGGGTGATGTTGAGGGGATGGTTGAACGGCTGCGCGCTGGCGAAATGCGGGCGCTGGCCCGTGCTGTGTCGCTGGTGGAGGACGGATCGGCTGTTGGAACTGAGTTGGTGAAGGCTTGCCGGAGGTATGAGGGCAGTCCCTTACGGATAGGGGTTACCGGACCTCCAGGGGCGGGGAAGAGCACGCTGGTCGATCAGATGGCGCGGTTCTTAAGGCGGGAGGGGCAGCGGGTGGGTGTGGTCGCAGTTGATCCCTCTAGTCTTTACACGGGTGGGGCGCTGCTGGGTGATCGTATCCGCATGCAGGGATTTAGCGGGGACGAGGGAGTCTTCATCCGCAGCATGGCTTCACGCGGCGCGAAGGGGGGGCTGGCGGCGGCTGTGGAGGATGTGTGCGTTGTGATGGGAGCCGCAGGGCGGCAGGTGATTCTGATTGAGACGATGGGAGTGGGGCAGGATGAGGTCGAGGTGGCTGGATTGGCAGATGTGACAGTCCTGGTGCTGGTTCCTGGAATGGGAGATGAGGTGCAGAGTTTGAAGGCGGGGGTGATGGAGATCGCGGATATCTTTGCGGTGAATAAGAGTGACCGCGAGGGTGCCGAGCGGGTGGAGTCGGAGATTCTGGCGATGCAGGAACTAGCGGTGGCGAGTGGTGAGTGGGTTTCGCCAGTGGTGCGGACGGTGGCGACGAATGGTACGGGAGTGAGTGAGTTGATGGACGCAGTGCGACGTTGTGCTGCGTATGGGCAGAAGGGGAAGCAGAGCATTGGATTTAAGCCGGAAAGCCTTCGGCTGGATCATCTTGGAATCGCGGTCGAGAGTATAGCTGCGGCGCGGGGGTTTTATGAGGCTCTAGGGCTCGCGGTGAGTCACGAAGAAACGGTTGAGCACGAGAAGGTCAAGACGGCGATGCTTCCGCTCGGGGACAGTCGGATTGAATTGCTGGAGGCAACGGAAGATGATTCGGTGATTGGACGGTTCTTTGCGAAGCGGGGCGAGGGGTTACATCACGTTGCGGTGAGAGTGGACAGAGTGGATGCGATGTTTGAGAGGCTAAAGTCGCAGGGGGTTGAGTTGGCTAGCGATGCGGTGCGGGTTGGGGCTGGCGGGCATCGGTATTTTTTTGTGCATCCGAGGAGTACGGGCGGAGTTCTAGTGGAGATTGTGGGTGACGCCGCCGGTTTGAAGCGGGAGGAAGGGGAGTGATGCGGTTTTTGTTGATCAATACATGCGGGAGTGAAGGCAGCGTGGCTCTGGCGGATACGGCGTTGGCCGATGCGGTGGTTGCTATGGAGGTATTGCCAGGCCGTACGGCTTCGGAGCGGCTGGTTCCGGCGGTGCGGCGGGTGATGGAGGTTTGTGCGTGGAGGCTGCAAGATTTGACCGCAGTGGTTGTGGTGCATGGGCCAGGGTCATTTACTGGGGTGCGGGTTGGATTGAGTGCGGCGAAGGGTTTGAGCGAGGCGGGAGGCGTGCCGCTGATTGCTGTTTCGCGGCTGGCTCTGTTGGCGGCTGGCGGTGGCGATGGTGTAGTTCATGCGGTCCTGGATGCGGGGCGGGGCGAGTTTTATTGCGGGGAATATCTGGGCCACAAATGCCTGCGAGAGACCCTGCTAACGACGGAGGAGATAGTTTCCGCTGCGGCTGGAGGAGCAGTGATCGTCTGCGAGATTAAGGTTGCGGAGGCTTTGGCGGCGCTCAGGCCTTGGGTGGTTGCCGAGCCGGGTGCGAGGGATGCTTTGGCGTTTGCGATGGAGCGAGCTGCAGCGGGGAATTTGGATGACGCTGCGGTGCTTGATGCGAATTATCTTCGGCGGACGGATGCGGAGATCTTTGCCAAGCCAAAGACAGTACTGCAATGAAAGATGTTTGCATTCGGGCGGGTGAGTTCGGGGATCTTGCTTCGGTACTTGCGCTGGAAAGGGCTACGGTGGAGGCTCCGCATTGGAGTGAGGCGGAGTATGCTGCGGCGATTGGTGGTAGTGGCGATTATCTTCGGCGGTGCTTGTTTGTAGCTGATGTGGAGGGAGCGCTGATTGGGTTTGCGGTGGGCAAGGTCGCCGGGAATTCGGCTGAGTTGGAAAGTATTGCGGTGGATTTGCAGGCGAGACGCGGAGGGGTTGGACGTGCACTTTGCGGGGTTGTGATTGATTGGTGCAAAAGAGCTGGCGCCGCAGCGGTGGAGTTAGAGGTTCGGGCGTCGAGTGAGAGCGCGATTAGGTTGTATCAGGGGTTAGGGTTTGTTCCCGTGGGACGGCGTCCGAGGTATTACAGCGGGCCTGTGGATGATTCGGTGTTGATGCGACTAGAGTTACCGTAAAGTGTATAAGTGGCTTTGCAAGCGCGGGTTTAGCTGTGATAGCGTTTAGGCCAATCGGTGAGCTGTCGTCTGATGCTGGAGGTATTTATTCATGCAGACTGCCAAGTTTACGGAGCTACCTGAGTCCACGTCGATTCCATCCATTTACAGGCTCGAGCAGGAACACAGTTTGTACGCACGCAGATTAGAGACACTGCGCGCGAAGCTGTTTCTGACTGAGGACGAAAAGGTGGAAGAGGTGCGGCTGAAGAAGCTGAAACTGAGCCTGAAGGATGAGATGGAGAGGCTTCGGCGTCCCGGCGCCAGAGTTTCTGAGCACTAAACATTATTGGCGTGTCGTGCGGCTGAGAACAGACGCTGAGTGAAGGTGTGCGTGGCCTTATAATCGAGTCACTTATGGTTCGAGATGGATTTTTCTATGCGTTAGGCCTCGGCGTGGTGGCAGCAGTGCTTTGGTATCTGAAGATGCCGGCATTTCTTGTGGCTGTACCGATCGTGCTGGCAGCGTTCTTTCTGTGGTTTTTCCGCGATCCGAACAGGGTAATTCCACAGGAGCCTGGGCAGATTGTCTCGCCTGGCGATGGACTGGTGACTGCGGCGGAGTGGCTTGAGACGACGGCGGGAAGCCGGTTGCGGCTCAGCATCTTTCTGAATGTATTTGACGTGCATGTGAATCGTGCGCCGGTGAGCGGGACGGTCACGGTGGTTGAACTTCGCAAGGGCGAGTTTCTGAATGCAATGAAACCGGAATCGGTGCTGCATAACGAGCAGACTTTGGTGGTGATCGACACGGGGGCATATACGGTGAGCTTCAAGCAGATTGCGGGACTGCTGGCGCGGCGGATTGTGTGTAATGTGAAGGTCGGCGATCATGTAGAACGCGGTCAGCGAGTTGGGCTCATCAAGTTTGGATCGCGGGTGGATGTGCTGTTGCCAGCCGAGGCCGAGTTAAAGGTGAAGATAGGTGTGCGGGTGCGTGGCGGTTCATCGGTGCTTGCTGTAGTTCCCCCGACCAATTCGAAGGCAGTGGTGGCCTGATGGAGGCCGGAGCGTCCGAGGGGACGCGGATGGACACAGGCGGCAGGAGACATCAGCCGAGCCGTGGGATGTATGTGCTGCCCTCGCTGTTTACCGCGGGCAATATCGCCGCGGGCTATTACGCGATTACGCAGAGTGTGCAGGGAAGTGTGGGAGATTCCATCCACTTTGACCATGCGGCGCTGGCCATCGGTTTTGCCATTCTGTTCGACGGTCTCGATGGACGTATTGCGCGGATGACGAACACGACCAGCGACTTCGGCAAGGAACTCGATTCGCTGGCCGACGTGATCACGTTCGGCGTTGCTCCGAGTTTGCTGGCATATATCTGGGGATTTCGAATGCTTCCCTTGATGGGGTATCCGGGCTTGCGCGATCAGATCCTCCATCTTGGAGTGTTTGTCTGCTTTGTGTTTCTTATCTGCGGTGCGTGCAGACTGGCCAGGTTCAATATCAGCATCAATCCGCAGCCTCGCAACCCGGGCAGGCCCGGGCACAAATATTTTGTCGGAATGCCGATTCCGGCAGGTGCGGGCGTGATCTGCGCGGTGATTCATTGCTTCAATGGATCGCCCATTAACCGGCCATGGATCGCCGTTGTGTGGATGTGTCTGATTGGGTTCACAGGCTTTCTGATGGTGAGTAGCTGGCGCTTCTGGAGCGGCAAGGAGATCAGTCTGGGAAACCGCCATCCGTTCCAGATGGTTGCATTGGTTGGAGTGCTGATCGCGTTGCTGTGGCTCTACTCGGAGTACATGTTGATTATTCTCGCGCTGGGTTATCTGGTCTCCGGCGTGGTGGCGCGGCTGGCTTATTCGTGGAGCAGAGAGCGGCGGCATCATTCGACTGAAGCGCGGTAGTTTGTCTGGATTGCAGAGAAAGAAGATTGCAGAGTAGATATGGCGAATGGAATTTATCGAATAGGTATTGTAGGCGCGTCGTCGCTGGTGGGAAAAGAGTTGACCGACGAATTGGGTGAGTCTCTGCTGGGGGCTTCGGATTTTGTGCTGCTTGACGAAGATGAGGCTGCCGGGCAGGTTACTGCGACGGGCGATGAAGTTTCGTTTATTCAGCGGCTGGAGGCGTCTTCGTTCGACCGAATGGACTTTGTTTTCTTTGCGGGCACAGCGGAAGTAACGAAGAAGTATTGGCAAGATGCGCGCCGGGCGGGAGCAAGCATCGTAGATTTGACCTATGCATTGGACGGCGAGAAGGATGTTCCGGCGCAGGCTCCCTGGGTGAAGGAGGCGCTGTCAGCGAAGACGCCAGAGCCTGGGCGGGAGCTGGATCTCAATACTCCTGCGGTCACTGCAGGACACCCTGCGGCAGTGATGCTTGCAGTGATGGCGGCGAGGTTGCAAGCGAAACTGGCGCTGAGGAGCGTGGCGGCAACGGTGATGGAACCGGCATCGGAGGGCGGGCGCTTTGCGATGGATGAGTTACATCAGCAGACAGTGAATCTGCTGTCGTTTCAGACGCTGCCTCGGGAGCAGTATGACGCACAGGTTGCGTTCAATCTGCTGCCATCGCTGGGTGAGAACGCGAAGGTTAAGCTGGCTATCACGGAGAAGCGTATTCGGGAACAGTATGCGGAGCTCTCAGGTGGACTGCTACCGCCGCTGGCTTTACAGGTAGTGCAGGCGCCGGTATTTCATGGCTATACGATTTCTATGCTGGTGGAGGTTGAGCAATTCTCAACCGTGGAACAGATAGAAGCTGCGCTGGTGGGCGAGCATGTGGATGTGGTCAGTGGAGAATCTGATCCTCCGAGCAATTTGAGTGCTGCCGGTCAGGAAGACATCATGGTTCGAGTTAGCGAGGATGTCGGTGGCGCGGGTGTGGCGCGGGTCTGGCTTTGGCTCGCTGCGGATAATTTGAAGCTTGCGGCTTTGAATGCTATTGCCTGTGCGGGGGAGTTGCGTCGGTTGCGGCCTCTGGGTAAGGTGCAATAAAAGGTGCGGTAGGCTTAACGCCAGTCCGCACCGATGAACACCAATTTAGATTTTTTGAACGCTTTCAGTATATTTCTATTGGCCTAATGTTTTAGCGGTCTTCTTTTTGGGGTGAGGCAGAAGGTCGCTCATCTGCAGGTAGGCGGCGTTGGTCCAGCCGAAGCCTACGGCGTTGCTCTTGTAGCCAGTGGCGACCTCGACGTTTGCGGAGCCGCTGACTACGTTGTATTTTTCGCGGATGGTACCGTCCCGCAGGAAGTTCTGAAGAATGGTCTGCGAGAATTCGTTGGCTGTTCTGGAAGCGTCACTAGCGAAGCCATATTGCGAGAGGCCCTTGATTGCGAGCCAACTCGTGGGAGCCCAACCGAAGGGGAGATCCCATTGGACCCCGGAGTTGTAGTCGCTCATGGCAATCCCGCCGGGGTGCTCGAAAAGTGAAAGATGATGGTCTATTGCGACGGCTTGCTCGCGGCTGGCTAGGCCTGCCCATAAGGGATAGAACGTTGTGATGTAGTTGTAGGTCGAGCGTTGATGCGTGGTGAAGTCATAGTCATAGAACATGCCTGTGGCGGGGTTCCAGAGATATTTATTGATGGCATCGCGTCGGGATGTAGCGCGGTGTTCCCACTCTGTGGCTTCGGCGGGGCGGCCAAGCAGCGTGGCGAAGTGGGCCATGTCGCGTTCGTATTTATAGAGGAGACTATTGAGGCAGACGGGCGCGTAGTGGTCAGTCGAACCGCTGAAGGGACCGAAACGAAAGCTGGGGTCGAAGCCTGACTCCCGCATGGCGCGATCGCCACTGTAGAAGGCGCTGGTGAGACGGTGACCACTGACGTAGGCGCGGGCACAGATCCTGGATGCAGTGATGTCGCAACTGGACCTTGCAAGGGCGGCAGCCTGGGCCTGGGTTGGGTGCTCAGAGGCGTCGATGAGATAGCCGGTGTGGATGTCCGGGTGCGCGAGCAACCAGCGGATGACGTTGGGATAGTAATCGCTGTCGTCGGCCATCTCGGGGACGGGGCCTTCGCCGATGTCCTTGTAGCGGGCGAGGCCGGTGTCGCCGGCGCGATGGACGGGTGATGTCCACAGAGCATAGTCGCGTTGTGCGTAGCTGTAGGCTTCGGCGAGCCATGCTTTCGAGAGAGGCTTGTTGTCAGGGTGCTCATAGACTTCGCGGATCATCGAGGTAAGAAACGGAGGCTGCGAGCGAGTGAAGAAGTAAGTGCGGTTGGCGTTGAGGATGGCGCCGTAGTTCTCAATCTCATAGAAAAAGTTTTCGACCATGCCGCGAGCGAGATCGGAGCGATGATCGTGCACGAGGCCGAGGATGATGAAGTAGCTGTCCCAGCCGTACATCTCGTTGAAGCGACCGCCGGGAACGACGTAGCGGTTAGGTAGATATAGGAGGCCCTCTTTGGGAATTTCACTGACCTTGACGTCGCCCATGCGTGTGATCTTTCGCGGCAGTCTGCGCACCTCCACATTACAGAGTTTCTGCATGGCGGCGACGGGAGCTGGCGTTGTGAGATCGGCAGGAAGATACAGGATTGGGGCGGTCGTAACCTTGGGATCGACCAGCGATTTGCAGTCGGTCATGGAACGGGAGAGAGTGTCCCAACTGGTGTGAATGTAGCTGAGTATTTTTGCATTTGAAGCTGCGTCAGTGGAAGGTGTCTGCGGGCTTGCGCTGCGAGGAAGAAGGGCCGCTGCAGCAAGCAGCAAAATTCCGATTGGGTTGAGATGTCTCATGGTTGGCCTTTGAATGTTAAAGATGATTCGATGGGAACGGGTAAAGTGTTCGGCACTTTTCGTCATGATCAATTCCCGCCTCCAGAAGACCGTAACACTTTAGCATTCTGGTACGAGTTTTATCGGAGAAGAACATTTATTGGGGCAGCGTAACTTGGTTGGTGCACCGTTCCAGGAGTTCTATCTCAAATTTCTGGAGATGATGAAGTTAGAATTCATTCTCGATAGATTGAAATGCCATGTACTCAACGTTTTTCCCAGAGTAAGGTTAAGTTGCAAATTTAATAGGCCACGGAAAGCTGCAAGTGGCGGATGAGAGTGGTATGACAAATTTAGAGATGCGTATCGGCGTTGATCTCGGCGGAACAAAGATTGAGGCGCTCGCGCTTGACAAGACGGGAAGGGAATTGGTCAGACATCGGGTTGCCACTCCGCGAGACGATTACGATGCGACGATTGCAGCCATCGCTGGATTGGTTCGACGCATCGAGCGAGAAATGGGGCAAATCGGGACTGTGGGGGCGGGTATACCGGGCTGCATCTCTCAGGTGACAGGGTTGGTAAAGAACGCCAATTCGGTATGGCTGAACGGGAAGCCCCTCGACCGGGATCTGTGCCATGCGCTGGAGCGCGAGGTGCGCGTGGCGAATGATGCCAACTGTCTTGCTGTCTCCGAGGCTACTGATGGTGCTGCGACGGGGAAGAGATTGGTTTTCGGCGTAATTCTGGGGACGGGATGCGGAGGAGGTATCGCCATTGACGGTCATGTTCATGACGGACCGAACCGGATAGGCGGGGAATGGGGACATAATCCGTTGCCGTGGGCCCGACCTGAAGAGTTGCCAGGGCCGGACTGCTATTGCGGGAAGCGGGGATGCCTGGAGAAGTGGATCTCGGGGACTGGAGTGGCGTGGGATTACAGGAAAACGACAGGCAGGGAACAGACGACGCGGGAAATTATGACGGCCTATGAGGCCGGGGATTCAGACGCAGCAGCTACGGTAAATCGGTTCGAGGATCGGCTGGCCCGGGGATTAGCCCACGTGATCAATATGCTGGACCCGGATGTTTTGGTGTTCGGAGGAGGATTGTCGAAGGCGGCGCATCTCTATCGGGACCTGCCTGCAAAGGTGCTCCAATATGTGTTCGGTGGCGAAATGGCTACCCCGATTTTGCCGGCGAAGTATGGTGATTCAAGCGGCGTGCGAGGAGCAGCGTGGCTGTGGCCTCTGAAATAGTGCCGTGTGAATCTATCACCTTGCCAACGTCACGGGATGGTCCGCATAAGAAGGTTTTAAACCTTACCTCACAGCTGAATTTTCGCTGGAGCCTCCGAGTCATACACCAAAACCTCGCTTCATCTGATAGACTTTATCTTGTCGTTGCGTTGGTGATTTTGGTTTTCAATTCGGCATCCAATGATGCCCGATATTGAGTTCAAGGTGACGATATTGGATCAGAGCGAGAAGAGTGAAGCTGTGAGCTCTCTGTTCCAAGTAAATAACCAAGTTGTTGAAAACAACGTGGGGACGTAGCTCAGTTGGTTAGAGCGCTGCCCTGTCACGGCAGAGGTCGCGGGTTCGAGCCCCGTCGTCCCCGCCATAAACCAAAGAAAATGAATGGTTTATGGCACAGTGACAAAAGTATTTGAAGCCCGCGAGGGTGCTGAAGGGTGCTGAATGATTTCAGCGCCCTTTTTGCTGCCCGGTAGTAAAGGCGTTCCCTGTCGCGAGGGTGCTGGCGAGGGTGCTGAATTTTGGCCTTTTCCGGCCTCCAACACCATCTCCATGACTTTATTGTTGGCGTCGCGCTTGTTCGCGGAGATCGCTCGCGTGTACACGTCGAGCGTGATCCGGGAGTTGGCGTGACGAAGGAGTTCCTGTGCGGTCTTGAGGTCAACTCCTGCCGCTCTCAGGTTGGTTGCCAGAGAGTGACGGAAGCTGTGCCAGCCGATCACCTTGTCCGTGATTCCCGCTCGAACGAGAGCCGGACGGATGACCTTCTTAAGCACCATATCGGGCGTGATGGGCTTCTTGCCCTCCAGCCGTACAGACGGAAAGAGGAAGTCTCCGTCGCTGTTGTACGGCGAGACTCGTCTCCATTCGTCGAGGTACTCAATTACGGATGCGTGGAGCGGAACCGGCTTGCGGCTTGCTTCGGTCTTCGTGTCTCCGAAGTGATTGCGGACGCAAGAGCGAACGACATTGATCTGAACCAGGAACGGATCAATGTTGCCCCATGTCAGCGCAACCAGCTCCGACCTTCTCAGCCCTGTGCTTCCGGCCAGCATCACCATCGTCTTTTCACGAAGGGGTAACTGTTCGATCAGGGCCGCGAATTCACCGGGAGTCAGAACATCCGGCTCCCGCAGGCGCTTCGCGGAAGCCCGAACCTTGCTGATGGGATTCCGGTTGATCCACTCATGCCGGATGGCATGGTTGAACAAGGCCGACATGATGTTTCGGATTTTGCTCTTAGTGGCAGGAGCGTAATCAAGAGTATGCAACCACTCCTCGACTTCCACGGTCCGAACGTCTGACAGATGCTTGGCTCCCCATTTGGGGCCGACATGACGAGCCAAATAGATCGTCGTCGCCTCGATGGTGGCGTATGCCTTCTTGTCTGCCGTCAGTTCGTGTTTGAGATAGTGGGCTATGAGGTCCGATACCGTTTCCGGCACCCTGACCCCGGTGTTGATGTTGGCGCGAAAGGAAGCCACGGCTTTTTCCGCATCCCGTTTCTGGGGCATCTCTGCCACAGTGCCGAGAGTGCGTTTCTTGTAGGTGCGCGTCCCGCTGGACTCGTCATACCAGCGAAACACCCACACATCCGGGCCGCTTTTGCGCTTCAGCTTCAAGATACTTCCTTGTTGGAAACGGCTCATGCAGTTCTCCTTGCATGAGCGTTGATGGCTGTATCCATTGTATTAGCGACAGGCTTCTTGAGGGGTGTTCCGCGCTCTGCAAGCCAGGAAATCAACTCGGTCTCAATGAAGCGCCACAGCCTTCGTTTCCCTTCGCCGAGAGGGTGTGCGGGTACCTGACCAAGGCGCGCCCAACGCACAAGAGTTCGGCTATCCATTCGGAGAACCTCTGCTGCTTCATCAGCGTTCAGGAAGTGTTTACTGCTTTTGTACACGGGGTCTAGCGCAGCTCTTCCGTTCGCGATAGGCTCATCTGTGTTGAGAGTATGTGGTTCTCCCGATAGCGTTCTTGAGTTGAGTTGCGCGTCGGTCATTGAGAAACCTCTGAAGTGAGAATCCGTTCTCGTACCCTCAAACTTCTTCCCGACACTCCAAACTGTCCAATGAAATTCTCGCTGATGGCTATTCCAAGATGGAATAGTTCAAGATTCGTGGCGGCTTAGATTTTCCGAGCTTCGCAAGACTTCTAACTTGCTTCTCCACGTTCATTCCATAGGCAACCTCGCCCCGGATCACTCTGCATCGAATGAGAGTTGTGTTTGCGCGGTCTTAGTAGTGGTTTCTTCCGTGAGGGGCCATGGCTGATCTCGACACAAAATGGTTGCGTGCTGCGGTGGTTCTGGCGGATGAACTCAACTTCTGCCGCGCAGCGCAAAAACTCCACATCGGACAATCGACCCTAACGAAACAAATACATGCACTGGAAAACTTCCTAGGCCTAACGCTGTTCGTTCGGGATAGCCGCAAGGTTTCACTGACGCCAGCGGGTGAGAAGTTCGTCCCAGAGGCTCGAATAGCCTTGCTGCATACGGAGCGCGCAATTCAAATTGCCCGTGAGGCAGATCGAGATTGCGAGATTACTCTTCATATTGGCAAGTCGCCGTATACCGACCCGTATCTCCTGAGCAATCTGCTTTCGTTTCGGTTGCCGCTTTTCCCAAACCTCAAGATCAAACTGTGCAGCAAACTCGCCGCTGATCTCTCTCACGATCTGCTCAACGGAACTCTGGACATGGCCTTTCTTACTGGGATGCCGGAGACTCCGCGCATCAGTGCTGCAACGGTCTCCGATCAACCATTCTTCGTCGCCATGTTGGAAGATGATGATCTCGCGTTAAACCCGGAAGTGGATCACAGTCACCTCGCAGGCGTCTCTTGCATATTGTTTGAGCGACACGTCCATCCGACGCTCTACGACGCGCTATGCAAGGCCGCGAAGCCGGCGACGAAACCCGGCACGTCGATCCATCACGTAATGACCGCCGAAGATGCTTCTCAATTCGTTTTGCGAGGGCTCGGCGTAGCGGTGCTTACCCAAGCTGGAGCATGGAGAATCGCCCGCAATGGCATCACCATACGGCCGCTGTGCATTGCTGGACTGAGACTGGAGACACGACTCGCTTGCAGGTCTGACAGCCAAGGGCGCGTTGTCAGTGAGTTCCTGCGGGGCTTTGTGCGTCGCCTGAAGGAACGGACGAATGCCAAGCAGCTTCGTTTAGGTCTTGCCCATTAGCTATTGTTCTGCGGAAGAATCAGGATACGGAGCGGTCCGATGTGCGAGCAAACCTTGCACTCGATGACCCCTGTGATGTTCACGTCCTCATTGACTTCATCAGGACGGAAACGGGTTTCACATTTCTCGCAAACATGGACTGCTTGCAGCCTCGTAGACGTTTGAGGGGCGTGATTCTCCATATGGCCCGACCTCATTCAGTCAAATTACATACCGCTACTCCATTAGAACCCGATAACAACCCCTGTGTTGCCCTCATGCGACCGGATGAACCGGTCGCACGAAGGTTGCGGTGAGTAGGGGGATCGTAGCGATGTTGTCGGGCTGAGACTGCGCCTGAATAACGAGCTTTACACGGGTGCCTTTCTGGAGAGGCTTGGCAAAGTGGCCCTGCTTGCCCCAGGCTACGACGTTGTAGTGAAAGGCCTGAAGGTTCCGGTCGGAGATGATGGAAACCCCAAAGGCAGTGTACTTGCGACCGTTCTTGGAAGTGCGGCTGATGGCGGGGTTGCTGACGGTGCCGAAGAGGGTGATGGTCTGTTGGGTCTGCATGGTATTTCTCCTTTTGCCCGGTCACTCGGGACACACATCCCGAAGGGGCGCAAAGGTGCGCTGCTCCCAAGTCGCGGCATAGCCGCGTTGCCAAGAGAAGAAGTTTTTGGAGTGGGGACCCGGAGCTTGCGAGGGGGGAGGAGTCCAAAAGCCGGAGGGTGCGGTACGCGAGTTCTGAACGCAGAGCCGAAGGGCGCAGCTCCTGCACCGAAGCGGTGGCCGAGTGAGTGTGCAAACAGGAGATCGTGCAAACTCCAGAGGAGCTCGTTCCATCAAGAAAATTACCACTCGTTGCAGATTTTTTACGGGCGCGTCGCCTACAATTGCACTGATCACAACCAATTATCAGGAGGACAGGATGCCCGAACCGAGAAAGGATCAATACCTTCGCGCACTTCTCTTCGCCGTTCTATCAATGGCTCTCGCTTCGTCAGCACACTCGCAGGACCTCGTACATGTCGATGGCGTCACACCGGAATGTGTCCACAACCAGAGGTATCAAGTACAGCATCCAGGCCCTGGAACTCTTTTTCCGACGCCACAGTATGGCTACTGTAAGGGCACAATCCAGAACAAATGTGCGACTTCAACAAATGTTGCCGTTTCAGGCACTTTCTACCAAGAAATACCTAACGCCTGTGTTGGAACGTTTACGTCTTGGGCTGACTTGCAAGCGCAGCAAGCAACTAGCATCTCCGACCTTAAGCAGCAATTGCAAGAACAACTGAATATTTTGAAGGCGGATATCAAGAGACTTTCAGATGCGAATGATGCACTGACCAAGCGGTTGAACGACGCCGAGGCCAGACTGAAAAAGTTGGAGCAACCCAAATAGCTCGAACCCTCGGGTACCGTGTTCCAGCAATCGAGAGATTAGCGCCCGAAAGGGCATAAGAGATCGCGTCATCAGTCAAAGTCCTCTCTTTGTTGCGCCAGGAGAACAGAATGCGATTCCGCAATCCACAGCAGCACCATCTTTCAATGAAGAGATGGTCTCGCACCGTTGACTCCAAGATTGCAGTAAGACGCTGGACCGCGATCATCCTGCTTTCAATCCTTGTCCAACCAGCGCAAGCTGTGGGGAGCACCGATCCAACGGATGTTGCCACCTCAGCAATTGAATTCGGTGGGAGCGTAGGTAAACTTCTGTGGGTTTCGGTTAACGACCATCGGGCCGTGACCCGGTCTGACGCCAATCGTTACATGTCACTGGCCGCTCAGGTTAAGGAACAGATTGATCTCGGACGAGCGAGTTCTTCGCTCGTCAAAGCCAATTTCAATGTCATCGGAACGACGCTGGTTTATGGAGCCGCCGTTGATCCCGAGCCTTTATCAAAAGCTGTGAGTGGGGTGGCAGCATGGGGTGCAAAAAAAACTGGGGATGCGATCGGGCAACTAGTTATTGAGCAATCCGAGAACCAGGCGCGAGCGATCTTGGCTCAAGGTCTCAAGAATAGTGGTTTGACCGACGTTCAACTCAAGAGCATGACAGCCGACGATTTACGTTCAAGAGTCGGTGATCTGAAAGTTGGGGGACAGACGCTGCGCGAGACTCTCAAAGATGACCCCGGAAGTTTAGATATGCTCCAAGCAAATGCAACCGATATCGCGACCAATATTGGGGTCGAAGCGCTGGCCCGCTCCGAAGGAACAGCATCAGATGTAAAGACGATCCAAAAAGAACTCGCCAATACGAAAAAGGAAATCGCTGATTTCCAAGATCAAGTAAATACTCACCTTGACGCTATCAACACAAGACTATCCAGTGTCGAGGATGCAACGAACTTGGCAAACCAGAAGCTAGATGCTTTGCGATCACAGGTGCAAGGCCAGTCCAAGGCGATGCAGACGTTGGCCCAGATATCCTACTCTGGCTGGTCGACGGAGCAAAAGCTACAAGCCGTAGAGGGTGGCCTTTTCCCCGAACTGACAACAGAGCAAAAGACTGCACTCGCGACGAGCCTAAAAGCAGATCAAGCACGAGAGAACGCCATAGTCGATCTCCAGCAAGCTGCTCAGGATTTCGGAAACCTCGCAGCCATCGCTGGTCACATTGGGCTTCCAAGCGATATTGTGACGGGCTTACAAGGTGCGCAGATAGTCGCGACCGGAGTCACCAAGTTCGCGACGGGGGACATTCTTGGAGGGCTTTCAAGCATTACTTCACTCGTTGGGCTGGGTGCCCCTGACGCTGAAGCCGTGCACTACGCGGCAATGATGAAATATCTCGAACAGCAATTTGCTGAGGTAAATAAGAAACTCGACAAAATCATCGATCTCCAAGTCCAAACACTTAGGGCGATAGCCACACTCGCAGATGAGCAAAAAGAATTTCGGAAAGAGGTGCTAGGCCAACTTGATAGGATCGAGAGCATCGTTTTAAGAAATGAGAAGCTTACCCAAGCGGTATTACTAAACCAATGGCAAAAATGTTATGCGCTAATTAACGGTACTAGTCTAAATGGTCAATTCACGATTCCGACACGCGATGTTCTCGTGGGCGTCGTTGGCAATCCAAATATCAGTGACTACGCCACACACTGCTATTCCCAAATGGCAGGCTTTCTGGATGCCTATGTAAAACCGGCTAAATGGTCAGGGCAAATCATCGATGCGGACAGCTTCCCAGCTGATGCCATCCCAGCCGATCCGACACTTCAGAGTAGCTGGTCGGCCTTCCAGTCACAGCGTATCAATACCTATAAGACAGCAAGGGACTTTGTTTTCCAAGCTTTATCGCAATCTTCTGTACCGCCCGCCGCGATACTTGCGCGATTCTCGCAGCCTGTAGTTGACACTTCTTTTGCCGATCAACTAAGCTCTGCCATCGATGCGCCCGCAACCGCTAACAGGCTTAGTTCGTTTAAATGCAATGAGAGTGATGTGCTCTCGCCACCGCTGCGGGATCTGCTCTGTTTTGGGATCGTACCCGGTGCCGCCAACCCTCCAGCGAGTAATCGCTGGCAAGATATGCTTGGTGCTTCTCTGATCGGTCCATACTCTACGGGCTTGATAGATACCGGGATCGCGCTATCGACTATCGTTGATTTCTCCAGAAATGATGGACGCGGAACGTTTGTATTTGTGAAGCCGAAAGTAATCGAGAACTTTTATAGGGACGGCTCCACTCCACAGCTTCGCCAAGCACTTGAGGAGCATAAGGGGGCAGATTTACTCACAAAGATGCGCTGGTTGACTGAAGGCTATGTTCTACAACAGAGTGTCGCTTATGGCGACTACACCGCGCAATTGGTAGAACGATCTCTTTATGATCCATCCACTCGATCTCTCAATACAGACCCAAAGGTAATGACAGATGTTGTTAAGCAGAAAGCACTCTTGGCGATGCGTACTAATCCGACTCTCGCTCGGAATGTCGTTTTGTTAGCTATGAGACACGCAATCGCAGACTCACTAGGAGGTATGGATAAGGCGGAGGCGGAACAGTTCAGGCAGACATACTATGCGCTCGCACTCACAGCATTTACCGGCCCTCAGGCTTGCGGCGGCTCAACATACGCCCGAGAAAAGCTTAGCGAGATGTTTCCCAGTTGGCGCTTTGAATATTGGGTTACGAGTGATCAGAAAAAGCAGGACCCCTCCCTAGATAAATGCTCGACGGAGTTCTTACCGGACGCCGCTGGTCCTGCTCCACAGCTTCCAGCACGAGGGTCTGGAGTTGGGGTTTCATTGGCCGATTTTTATGTGCTAGCTCCATCCCCGATTGAACTCTCAACTGGTCAGTTTGAGCAGTCGGACAGCCTTCGACTGGCGCTCTCATATCGTGATCACCTGAATCAAGTAATCATAGACCGCGACATCGGTTCAACGGTGAGAAGCGTTGCGGGTTCTGACGCGGAAGCGCAGGCGGTTGTTGGAACACTTGCTTTCGAGCTTTTGAATGAAGGGTGGGGTTGGCAGAACCGTATCAAATCTCAATAATCACGCCTTGTGGAGCATGAGTCTCGCGATGAGATCAGTGGTCTTACGTCTGTCATTAGGAAGGCTTTTTCTCGTTCGCGAATACCGCCGGTCAAGCTTTATCAATAAGCGAACGCTCGATCTCTTCCCAGACGACGCGAACGAACTCGACGCTATCCCGGACTTGCTCCCGCAAGGGCACAGTATTTGCACTGATGTACTTCTCCTGTCGTAATCGGAAAGCGGCAATACGGCAGGCATTCTCCAGCCACCAGTCTTTCGGAGGCTGGGAGTCACCCGGCGATGTCATGTGTTCGCTCATTTAATGGAAGTCGTGGGACTGCGTTGGGGCTGCGGTGACGTTCAGTTCTTCAATGTGCCTGGCTCGGATGTGAATGACCTTATCGACGTTTTGCAGCGTTCCTTCGACCAGCAGGAAGCGGGCATACGTGACCAGTGAGCGGTTCCGCTCGTATAGCTCGGGGTCGATGATTGCGTTCGAGATGCCGGTTTCATCTTCGAGGGAAAGAAAAATGAAGCCGTGGGCTGTGCCCGGTCGCTGTCTGGCAATGACGCAGCCGGCGATACGGGCTTTGACTCCGCGGCGAAGCATACGAAGGTCGTCGGCGCGGCAAACGTTCATATTCCGTAGCTGGTCGCGGCAATGTGCCATCGGGTGACGGCCTACCGTGACACCGGTACCCGCGTAGTCGGCAACCATGCGCTCCTCGGGATTCATGGCTTCCAAGGGCGAAGTCTGCTCCTCGTCTTGATCCAACGATTCAAGAAGCGGCCCTGCCTGCCGCCCCGCTCTTTGGACCTGCCAAAGCGCATCTCGACGATGCGAAGCTTCGCCGATCGAGTTGAGAGCACCAACCTCGGCAAGTGTGGCGAGGTCCGCGCGGGAGAGAGACGGTACCCGACGCGCGAGTTCTTCGATGGAAGCGAAGGCTCGTTGCGCTCTCGCGGCCTCAACTTCCAAAGCGGCGGTCTCTCGAAGGCCACGGGCAAAGCGAAGGCCAAGACGGAGCGAAAGCGAACCGTCTTCTTCGCGCTCTAAGGTACACGGCCAACTCGACCGCATCACGTCGATAGGCCGCACTCGAAGTCCGTGGCGCTGCGCGTCCTTGACGAGGACAGCGGCGGAGTAAAACCCCATCGGTTGGTTATTGAGGATCGCGGCGGTGAACGCGCCGAGGTAGTGGAACTTGAGCCATGCACTCGCGTAAGCGATGAGAGCGAAGCTGGCCGCGTGGCTTTCAGGAAAACCATAGAGCGCGAAAGAGCTGATCGACTGAATGATCTCCTCTTGGGCGGTAATCCCCACTAGGTTCTTGTCCATGCCTTCGCGGAGCTTAATTTCTAATGCCCGCATCTTGTCCGCAGAGCGACGGCTACCAAGAGCACGACGCAACTCTTCCGCCTCCCCGCCTGTGAAGTCCGCGATGGTCATGGCGATGCGAAGCAACTGCTCTTGGAAGAGCGGGACGCCTAGAGTCCGCCGTAGCACTGGTTCTAAGAGAGGGTGCGGGTAGGTAATCTCCTGCCTGCCCTGCCGCCGCTCCATATAAGGATTCATCATCTTGCCGACGATTGGGCCGGGGCGGATGATCGCAACCTGCACCACAAGGTCATAGAACTTGTCGGGATTGTTGCGAGGAAGCGAGGCCATCTGTGCCCGCGACTCGACCTGAAACAATCCGATGGTGTCGGCCTTGCGGAGGGAGGCGTACACCTGCCGGTCGTCGTGGGGTATCTGCGCGATGTCTACCGTTTTGCCGTAGTGTTGCGGGATGAGGTTGGTGCAATCTTTGAGGACGGCCATCATGCCGAGGCCCAACAGGTCTACCTTGATGAGACCCATGTCACTGACATCTTCCTTGTCCCATTGGATGACGTTGCGGCCTGGCATACTTGCCGGTTCTATCGGTACGACGGAGGCGAGCTGGCCCTGCGCAATAATCATGCCTCCTGAGTGCTGCCCCAGATGGCGCGGCAAGTCGAGCATCCGAATCGAAAGCTCAAGGTACTTGGCGATGCGAGGATGCGCGAGGTCGAATCCGGCGACGCGAAACTGCTCCTGCATCGTGTCGGTCGCGCCCTTCCACTCCCATGCACTGACGAGCCGGGTAAGGCGAGTCAGTGTGTCTTCATCGAAGCCGAGTGACTTGCCAACCTCGCGGGCTGCTGACTTTCCGCGATAGGTGATGACGTTGGCGCACATCGCGGCTCCCAACTGGCCATATCGGGTATAGACGTACTGGATCGCCTTCTCGCGGTCTTCTCCCGATGGAAGATCCAGGTCGATGTCCGGCCACTCGCCGCGCACCTCGGAGAGAAAACGCTCGAAGAGCAGGTCCATCCCTACGGGGTCAACTGCCGTAATCCCCAGCGAGTAGCAAACGGCGGAGTTAGCGGCGGACCCTCGGCCCTGGACGAGGATTCCGTTCTTGCGGCAAAACTCTACGATGTCCCACACGATGAGAAAGTATCCAGCGAGTCCCAGCTTTGCAATGAGTGCAAGCTCTCTGGCTACTTGCTTCTCGGCTCGCTTGCGAAGGCTGGCGCTGCTCTTCACACCGTAACGATTAGAAACTCCCTCCATCGTTCTCTTGTTGAGAAAGCTGTCCATCGTCTCGTCGTCGCCAACCGGGTAGAGCGGAAACTGATAGCCCATGTCCTTCATCTCGAACTGGAGGCGCGACGATAGTTCGCGTGTCTCAGCGATGGCCTGGGGAATGTCTCGGAAGAGCACGGCCATCTCCCGAACTGGCCGTAGGTGACGGTTGACGTTGTGCTGCAAGAGCAGGCCTGCGCCATCAAGCGACGTGTGGTGCCGAATCGTTGTCAATACATCAAGCACTTCTCGCTCGAAGGCGGTCGCCATGTTGACGCCGTTTGTCGCAAGAATAGGAAGATGAAACTCGCGCGATAGTGAGACTGCGGCATCGTTACGGGCTTCCTGTTCGCGGATACGATGACGTTGGAGTTCGACGTACACATTCTTCGGGCCAAAGGTCTGAATGAGCGACCTGAGAACTCGCCGCCCTTCGTCCATGCCTCCTCTTTCGAGAGCTGCGGCAAGCGGTCCTTCATCGCCACCGGTCAAACAAACCAGCCCTTCACTCCGCTCATTGATCTCGCGGAGCGTAGCGACGCCCTCACCCTTTGTCTTCTGTCTGAGCTTGTATCCGGTGATGAGCTGCGAGAGATTGCGATAGCCTCTCTGCGATTCGCAAAGCAGGCTCAGCCGCACCGGTCTTTGAGGGATGGTGTGCGGTTGCCACTCGGCCGGTTGTACCTGCAATCCAAGATCGCTCACAGAAACCTCGGCTCCGACGTGAGAGCGCAGCCCCAGCTTCTTTGCGGTCGTGTAGAGCCGTGGCGCTCCGTAGAGGCCATCGCGGTCGAGTATGCCGAGAGCCGACATTCCGAGTTTGGCGGCCTGCTCTACCAGAGCCTCAGGTAGCGAAGCTCCTTCAAGGAAGGAAAAGGCAGAACGGGCGTGGAACTCCACATAGTCCTCAGTCATACACACCTGCGATACTCCATGCTCTTGGTGCGCGTTCATAGCGGAGGCGCAGAGCGTATAGAGGCTGCACAACGACGGCATCCCATTCGTCGGCCTCCCAAGTCCGACCGTCCCACCAATAGCCGCTCGACTGCCAGGGGCCTTTGACTTCTGCGAGGTCCAATCGTCCGCCCTGCCAGAAAAGAAGTGACGGTGTTCCGTTTTTCAAAGACACCCGGACGGGTTGGGCCGGACGGAATCTGCGGAGTGCAAGGCATGACGACTTCGAAGGGGACGAGCCAATGGCGAGGACACTTGGACGGAAGGATGTCATCGTGACTTCATCGTCGCGATGGCTGTTGCATAGCTCCGCTGCACCTACGTTGTGGTCGCCGGCAATCGAGCGAAGTCTTGCGAGCAAGATGTCGAGCTTATCCGGCTCCGGGAATTGGGCTTGAAAGAGGCCGCGCTGTGCCGTCTGCGGACGCGCGGCCTCTGCGGTGAGCGTCACGCCAAGGATGGCGGCTTGTGGCGGGTGGCTCTGCAAATCCAGATTGAGCAGCTTGAGCAAGAGGTCGCGGCTTTGTGTAGCGATAGCGGGGCGGATGTGCCGCTCATAGGCGGGGGCCTTCTCCAGTTGCAACGCAAGGGTGAGACTACGCAAAGCGTAGGCACGTTCGACGGCGGAGCGCATGATGCGTTCGAGCATCGGCGACACAACGAATAGCAGCGAGTCCAGCAGGACGAGCGGCGTATCGAGTATCGCGGTTTCGGAGAGGATAAGGTCTGCTTCTTCCGGGACAAGCAGATGATCTTCCGTGCCACGAGCGAGACGTTGCAGGCGTCTCGCTTGCTGTCCGATACGACTGATAAGCGAAGTCTCGGGCAGTGCGGCAAGCTCTCCCAACGTTCGTATTCCCCATCTGGCAAACACCGTCAAAGTGGCATCGTCGCAGCGGAGCAATGCGATGGGCAGCGGGGCAAGTCGCTTTTCCAGATCAAGCGTTTGTACGCAAATTACTCCGGCATGAGAACGAGCGAGTAGCAGACTTGCTTCCGCGTTGGAGCAAGTAGCAATGCTGCAAGGAAAACCTGCCGCCTCAAGCTGAGACTTCAGCCTCCGGGCGTACTGTTCTGCGGTGCCGAATAGCGTCTCAGTGCCGGTACGATCTATTAGCAGCGAGACGGATAATGTGTGGGCCTGGGCATAGCTGTTGAGTGGACCGGATAGAGCTTCGATTCGTGGGGAAAAGCGCTCGGCAATCTCCAACACGTCTTCAAAGTTTGCAGTCTCCTCAGCGATGGAACGATTGCGAAAGAGCATCGGTCCTGTCGCCTCAGCTTGAACTTTGCTCATGCCACGCGAGACGCCCTGACCTCTGGCTGCGCGGTTGATGGAGACAACGCGCTGAAGCGGGGCGATGCCCTCGATGACGGCGAGGGCGTGGGAGCGTGCGGCGGCGTCCGATCGCAGCCATGCGACTACCGGAAACTCCGGTATGTGGATCGCGGCGTATTCCATCCGCTACCTCCCCGCCGCACGCATCCACGGAGCTGTCGAATTCCATTCGACAGCTCGGCCCGGTGCTTTCTTGCCGTAAGGATTTGCCACCCGCTGGCGGACGACTTCGGTTGCGTAGGTCATCCTGTCGAAGACATGGATTGATTCGCTTGGAGCCAAGTGCGGTGAGCAGTCGAGTACGCATTTCGCGCTCGATCTGGCGCATGGTTCCTGAGTCAGGAGTAGCAGGATCGCGTCGCCTTCCTGCGCGGCGCGGCTGAACCGATACCAGGTTGCCGACGGGATACGAAGAGCTTGCTCCGGGGAGACTGAGGCAAGGTCAAGTACCACGACTCGGAAACCTCCCGCTTGGAGAATCTGGTCTGCTGTACGAAGAGCCTTGTCCAACTTGCTCCACGGCTTTGCATCACGCCTCAGCCCGCCTTGTACTGCTGCGGGCGACTTGGCACGTTCGCGGGCCTCATCCGCAGTTCTCCGGTCGATTTGCCGTAACGGGTCGGACGCATCAGCACGGCGGGCGTTGAAATGCTCGTAGGCGACCTGCTCTGCTGGGGCGGCTGCGAGGCTAAGTCTTTGGTTGGGATAGCCTGGGGTTCCTTCCATTTTCTTGAGCCGCGTCTCGGCTTTCTGAACAAGCATCTTCTCCAACGCCCGGTCGATACCCTTCGTTTCGGCGCGTGGGTGGCGAATGCCGTGGTGCTGCGTTGATCTATCCACACCATCATTCGGGCTAGGCGTGCCGACTCTCCCGGTCGGGCCGGGTTGGGTGGGGGGCGGAGCTTGCTCCTGTATCTCGGAAAAACGCACCCAGAGAAGGTTCTTGAGTCGCACTCCAGCGGCGGCGGCACTTCTTGCGTCGAGGCTGTCGCTCACGTCGATGTAGGCGCAGGCCGAATCGACTGTCGCTTCACTTAGGACTGACAGAGCCAGCGATGTTCGTCCGGCTGAGGCGGGACCGGTAAACTCGCAGATGCCACCGATAGGCAAACCGCCACCCAACAGGGTATTTACGGCTTCATTCCGAATCGGGAGAAGCCGTGCTATTTGGACGGCCTGGGGCGATAAGGCGGCGGGAATCCGCGACGCGAGGCTGCTCTCGATTTCCTGCCTCAACGCCGCACTTCGGGACTGAATCGCCATTTCGTTTTCGCCTTTTGTTCTCTGCTGCAGCCCCAGAATACTCCCTGCTCTGGGGCGCAAGTCAATGTTGCACCGCGATTGGTGCAGCCATTGCAGAAGGCAAACGAGGATTTACAAACAGGTGCCTTCAGGAAGCCGACGAAGAAATGAGAACTACTATTTTTCCCATTTGGCACCGCTTCGATTCGGCTCAATGATAGCCGAGGTTATCCTAAGGCATAGGAGCATGAAATGAGCCTTCGCTACGTGAATGCATTTGCCCCCGAACTGCCCTACACGCTTCGGGAACAAGTGATTGATTACGCAAGGTCTGTTGAGGCGGCTTCGCAGGAGATTTTTAAGGAAGCCGAGGTCAAGCTTACAGACGAGCTTCGCGATCAACTCGCGCTCGTAGCAGCCGTGCGCAAGCTGCACTCAATCTGTTCGTCAAGCTATTGGCTGCTCTACAACTCAACGAGGCTGTTGGGGAACGATGTAAGCGGCGTTCGGGTCGGAGGAACCACTTTCACACCCGAGAGTGTACAGTTTCGTCAATTAGGGACGCTTCTCCGCGATTTGGAAGTACTTTTGAACGACCAAGGCCTTAACGTCGAACTCCTTCGTCAGCCGTATCCTCAAATTTTGCACTTCTTGGCAAATGAACGCAGACCAGATCAGTAGTGCAATCCGACAATTCGCGAGACAGCATCGAACGGCACTCGATTTCCTGAATGCACGGCAAACCCAACTTCTTGAGGTTGGGGCGATGGTTGGGGTGGTCCAACATTACCGTGCCTATGGATACAAGACTTCTATTCGGAATCCTACGGGTACGCAAGAGTTCCGAGTAAAGCTAAGTACCAGGGGACACCCTGCGGACTACTCGCACGTGGTCTGTGAACGCGGGGCATCGGTTTTCGAATTGCATTCCAATCTCAGCGTGCTTGGCGGTCGGGACTCTGGGATCTATTGTGTCGACGTGGCGATTGTGAACCCTGGCGTAGTTCCAACAGTGAAAAGCAAGAAGGGATCAGACACACTGAAAAACAGTGAATTGATCAGTTTTGCCGAGGCCAAGAAGCTCGTAATCTATCCGATGCTCTTGGCTCAATTTGTCGGGATCGTTCACGAGATAAAACCAAAGTTCCTCAGGAAGAATAAGAAATATTGCCTCGGCGATGACCATCTGCATCCGGCGCTAATTGCCCTCGGCAACCTGACTCCGAACGCGAAGGATATCTTGCGCAGTTTCAATCGTCGCAAATACAAGATTGTGGTTGCAGAAAACTTCGACATCCGCCTCTCGGCGGCAGCAAGAGCAATCGACACATCCCCGTTCGTTGGAACCATCTCGGAATTACTCCGAAGCGCCGCTAACATGAAAGTATCCGCTGCTGACGGTACCGATACCAGCGAAGACGACTTTGAGGATTCTTCGGAGAGCACCGCAGCTGCGGCAGTTGTGCCGCCACTCGGTAGGGTACTCTCGGAGGATGAAATCCCATTCTGAAGCTGTAACGGACACCCCTTACCGAAAGAAAAACCACGGGCAGCTTATGAAGCGCTCGCGAGCAGATGCGGCCTCATAAATCGGGTTGTGGGAAGTAATACCCTTATAGAATCGTGGCGAGGTCAGCTCGATGTGTGGACGCTACGTTCGACGGGCAACGAAAAAGGCGATAGCCGACTGGTTCGGCGTCGATCCCGAACACCTGCCGGAGTTCGGCCCGAGTTTCAATATTGCGCCGCAGACATTTCAGCCCGTGGTGCGATTCTCGCCGGAGTCGGGCGAGAGGGAGATTGTCTTGATGCGGTGGGGACTCGTGCCCTTCTGGGCGCGGGATGCGCGAGACGGAGTGAAGCGCATCAATGCTCGCGCAGAGAGCATTGTCACCACCGCATCCTTCCGCGAAGCGATCAAGAAGCGGCGATGCCTGGTGCCTGCCGATGCGTTCTACGAATGGCAGAAGATCGGCGCGAAGACCAAGCAAGCTTTCGCCATCGGGATGCTCGATGGAAGTCAGTACGGCTTTGCTGGCCTCTGGGAGAGTTGGAAGGAAGAGAACGGGACGCTGCTGGAGACGTTCACTATCATCACGACGGACCCGAACGAAGTCATGGAGCCGCTGCATGACCGGATGCCGGTGATTATTGAGCCGAAGGATTACGACCGCTGGCTCCAGCCGGCGGAAGCTGAGGCTCTGCCGCTCGATCTGCTGAGGCCTTTTCCTGCCGAGAGGATGCGGGCATGGAAGGCGAACTCGCGTGTGGGCAACGTGCGGAATGATGAGGAAAGTTTGCTCGTCTGTGACGACGCGCCTACCCTCTGGGGATAGCGCGGCACTCGGCCCTGACGTTGCTCTGAGGGAGCATGAGAAAACGCGCGGGGCTTGGGAGCAAACCCCGCGCGGTCGTACCTATGCTGCCTTCTTCGCTTTGACCGCTGGTTTGGCCTCGACCTTCTGAGGCTGCTTTGCCTTCTCCCTTGCCGTAAACTCCTGCTTCACCTTGAGGGCGATGGAATCGGTGTTCACGTTGTACGTCAGGGCTGCGGCCTTGAGCACCTTGCCACCGTCCGACTGCGAGCGTGCGGCAAGCAGGATGACAATCTCAATCGCCAAGCGGTTCAGTTCGCCCTCGTCGGCTTTGCGAATGAAGGCCGTGAGCAGCTTGCCAACGGATTGCCCTTCGCTTGGACGGATGCCGCGATTCCGAGCGACCATCACCAATCGAACTTCGTCCAGCAAGGGCAAAAGGTTCTCTGCCATAAAGAGCAGGTCACGCTTCATCAAGCGAACGGGGACGGAAGCAACGATGGTCTGTAGCACCCGTAATCCCGTTGCTTTCGCGAGTGCTTCCTCGCGGCGTTGCTTCTCCTGCTCCGCTTTGGCCGCGGCACTGGGTTTGCTGGGCTGCTTCTTGGGGTTGTGTATGGGGCAATCGGAATTGGCGCAGACCTTGCGGACTACACCCTTCTCGCTCCCATAGGTGACGACGGCCTCGGTGGTAAAACGGCAGGTCTTATACTCTGGCCGCTTTGCCTTCTCCGGCGTGTCCGGCTTCTGCGCTTCAATCTCGACGTACTTGTTGCGGGGAATGGCCGCGCTGCCTTCCGGTAGGTTGCCGTAGCTGGTGCTGATCTGGACTAGCTTGGGCTTGCTGGCGATGAGGGCTTGCACCTGCGCCTCAACTTTGGCCGCATAGCAGGTTGGGTCGGTGCAAGCGTCCTGCTGCACGTCGGCAAACAAAAGCCTGTTGTGGCCTGTCCGCTTGGGGCATTCGAGACAGCTTCCGGCTGCGGGAACGAGCTGGGCATCGCGCTTGCTGAACGGTGCCAACTTCAAGAGAAGCATGAGCTGGTGTTCTATCCAATGCTGAAGGTGGCGAACGGGTAGCAGGATGCGCTTGGGCTTGTTGCCCGCGCCCGCCCACTCCTCGCGGAAACACTCCGAGAGGGCTTTCTCCTGCTGGTCGGGCTGGAGCTTGGCAAGCAAGAGAGCGTGTCCGATGCCGATTTCCTCGGCATAGAAAGCCTCCACTACCGGGGCGGTAAGCTCCGTGAGCCGGATGCGCTGTGCGACATAGGCCGGAGACTTTCCAACCTTTGCTGCAATCTGCTCGATACTGTATTTCGGTTCTTCAAGGTTGAGCAACGCGCAAAAACCCTGCGCTTCCTGCAATGGATGTACGTCGCGTCTTTGCAGATTTTCAATAAGCTGCGCCTCCAACGCCTCCGCATCGGTAAGGTTCTTGATGCGAACGGGGACTGTTGCCGCTTCTGCGATTTGGGCGGCACGGAAGCGTCTTGCTCCGAAGACAACCTCGAAGCCCTGCTCGGTGATAGGCCGGACAAGCAAGGGCGATAGTACGCCTTGGGTGCGGATGCTCTCGGCCAGTTCCTTCAAGGAATCGTCCTCAAAGGTACGGCGTGGGTTGGTCTTGGATTCAGTAAGTAAAGACAGGGGAAGGTCGCGGTACTCGTTCGTCGTTTGGGTGTTCATGGCTGTACTCCTTGGGGGGGTGGCACTGCATCGGTGTTTTGTAGCGGACGCGCTCTCCTTCCGCTCCGGGACGGGAAAGGGTTACGCCACCTTCGCCAGTTCTGCATCGGGCATCTCCGCCTCTGCTGCTGTCGGGGGCTGCAACGCGGCAAGGATGACACCGGAGGTTTGCTGGATAACCTCCAAGCTCTCGGCCAAGAGCGAGGCGTTACCGTGGTACAGGTGGATGTAGTCGGCGGATGCCGAACCTGTCTCCAAGCCAACTGCCTTCCCAATCACAAAGGCGATAGCTTCGGCTTCTGTCTCCCGCACTACCTTCGTGGTGGCGGTGCGACGCTCCGACTTGTGCAGCATTTCGTGTCCGAGTTCGTGGACGAGGGTCGAAAACTCCTCGGCCTCGGACTGACCGGGAAGAATAGCGATCTTGCCGCCGTAGCTCATTCCCAACGCGGGTGCAATCTTCTCGGTGAAGACAAGCTCGATACCCTGTGCCTTGATGAAGGAAACGAGACGGTCGCGGTTGTCGCCTACGGTGCCGCGCATCTCCCTCATGCTCGGTAACTCCGCGCCTTCGGTCTGCGTGACATCGAAGACGTAGGCATTCCGAAAGCCGACAAGGACGCGGGTGTTCTGCTTGGTGATGTCCCGTTCGGCTTCCTCGTCTCTCTTCCGCTTGATACCGACGATGGGAGCGAGAATCCGAATTCCTTTCTCTCCCTTCTTCACCTTTCGGCCTAACTGGTTCCACGCATACAGGCCAGCAACGCGGGTTGCGGTGGGCTTCTGCCTTGCGATCTCCAAGATGTTCCCGAAAGAGTAGTTGTGAAAACGGCTCATGGCATCGAGATAGGCCGTAAGCGCATCGCTGTGTCCGGCCTCTAGCTGCTCGATGAGGCTCTTCACATTGGCGGCGATGATCTCTTTGGCTGTCTGCCGTTGCTGCGGCTGTTTGGGGTTTTCGCTGATGGGGGTAACAGTGCTGTTGGTGTTCATGGGTGCTTCCTCCTTGGGTTCTGGCTCTTGCACGTCCGCGTTGAAACGCGGCATGTACATGCCGAACGCCACCTGGCGAAGGCGGGGGGTAGCAACTGCAAGGGGAGCGGGTATCTCCCACCCGTAGGGCGCGGTTTTATCGCGTGATTTTTCGCAGAAAAATTATGGGGAAACCCCTTGCGGGCGCGAGCCGGGGCAGAGCCCCCTTAGCGGCTTTTGCGGTTGCTTGTTTCTGCCGGAGGGCCGTTGCGGGGAGGGTGGACCGCCCCGCTGGAGGAGGGTGGCGAAGGACGGTAAGCGTCCGAAGACAGGGAGGATTACTTCCTCCCCACGAGAGCGGAATTGTGAAGGTCGTGGAAAGTTGGAAGAAAGTTTGAGAATTTCTGTCCAATATGATAAAAACATACCTGTATGCAAAAACTCTCGTTGATCTCGCTGGAGCCAGACCCATTACCGTCGTTCTCGGAGGTTATGGGCGAGGTCGAATCGTTAATGCGACTACTGTATGAATCACTAGATGTTGGGGCGACGGTGTGCCGCAAATACTACGAGCAAAACTGTGATGGGGAAAGTCCTGAGCCGCACCTTCGGGAGATGATCGTGCGCGATCAGGCGAAGCGGTATCTCGCAAAAAATGGGCTGCGGGTTACGGAGTTGAAAGAGCGCAGATTTCGTCTTGCCGCAGAGCCGCTTATCAGTCTGCTTGTTCACTACAGGGGTTTTGCGTTCCGAGTTCTGAAAGGAAAGAAGGGCGTAGCGCCGGGATGCGGTACGTCTACTCGCAGGAGAGAGTTTTACAATCAGGCGTCTGTCCGTTACCTCGGAGACGATGGTAAGCCTGCGGGTTCTAAGACGAACCTCTTAGTCCTCTGGGATTTCAGTCCGGGATTTGGAATCGCAAATGTGTGGCTTGCGTGTCCGCAAGTCGCGGGCGCACGTTCTCAGGACGTAGTTCTTGCTTGGCAAGAGCCCGTAACGAATCCGATTTTGCAGCCGGTCGCTTCGCAGCGTACACCCGCTTCTGCCGCACAGGCTGAAACATTGGCAGACCAAGAGATCGAAGCACTCCTGGTTGGAGGCGATGGCCCCGTAGCAACCGAGAGCGATGATTCAAGTCAACTAGATCGGGACGTTCCTATGGACGGAGAGACCCCAACAGTTTCGGCAACACATTCGGAAGAAGAGGCAGATGATAGGCAGTCGGATAAAGTTGGCGCGTGAGATTGCCGGATTAACTCAGACAGAACTTGCAGAACGGATTGGCACAACACAGTCAGGAATCGCTTCGATGGAAGCCAATCTCTATCGGCCATCATCGGACTATCTCAAAATCCTGGCTAAGCAGACGGGGTTTGGCCTCGCGTTTTTCGAGCCGACCCACGTTGACGAGTTCCCCTCGGGGGCGCTCCTCTATCGTGCCCGCACCGCACTCTCCAAGTCGGAGCGGCAACATGCTCATGGATTAACGTCAGTTGCCTTTGAACTGGCGGTCTTCTTGGGCGCGAAGTTGAAACAGGTGCCAGTCAATCTTCCGCGACTCAAGGAATCACCTGAAAAGGCCGCTCAGATAACACGAACGGCCCTTGGCATCGCGCCTCACGTCCCAGTGGTAGACCTCATGCAACGAGCAGAGCGCAACGGCGTGTTGATATTGCTGATTCCTCGGGAGATCAGTACGCTCGATGGGTTCGCGACATGGGTTGGGTCACCGTATCCAAGGCCCGTCATTGCGCTCCTCGGGGGTAAGGTCGGCTATCGCGTCAACTTCACGTTAGGCGAGGAAATCGGGCATCTCGTCTTGCACTCTCCTCTAACCGTGTCTGTTGTGGAAGCTGACAATCAAGCGAGGGCTTTTGCTCAGGAGCTGCTCCTCCCAAAGGAAGCCATGCTCGAAGAGATGAGAGGCCCGATAACCCTTACCAATCTTGCGACGCTCAAGCCAAGATGGAACGTGTCGTTGCAAATGTTGATACGTCGGGCCAGCGATCTCAAGTTGATTACGCCAAACCAGTATCGCTATCTGAACCAACAAGTACGCACTAGCGGCTGGACGCAACTTGAGCCGGGTGACGAGAACATCCCTCAGCCAAAGCCGCGCCTTATGAGGAAAATGGCCGAACTTCGATACGGGAATCCGATAGATTTAGCCAAGTTGTCGGGTGAAACGGGCATCCCCCTCCACACTGTTGCCGAACTGCTGGGCGTGGAAGCACCCAAGCGGCGTGGACGCGTCTTGGATTTCAAGCCAAGAGCGCAATAGACGCGATCTGTAAATACACTTTTGCAAGCCGCCACTACACTAGCCTCACAGAGGAAGAGGTACCAATTTGCATCCATTTGGGTTGACCCTATCGATCGATTCGAACCGCGTCGCGGCAATCTGTGAAGAAGAGTGGCAGTCGTTTCTCGAAGACATGGATATTGCTCCTGTCCCCGAACGACAAGATCTGCGCGGCTTCTTCCTGAACTGGGTCGCCGTCTTCCTGCCAGATGCCTTCCCGACCTCGTTGCAGGGGGAGATGTCTGCGTGGATGGCTCCGCGACTCCACACGCGAGATTCCACCTGGGGGTACGTCAGACCGCCTTTGATTGGTTCGACACTCTTTGCATTGACGGGCGACAGTGGTTGGCTGCAAGTCCAGTTCGACAACTTCGCCGATGGCGGTTCGCAGGTGCGTAGCTTTTTCCATCGGTCGCTGGCGCTGGTCGCTCCCCGAATCACGTTTGACTCAGAACTTCTTCGTCGGCTCGATTTTGGAATGAAGCACGTCTACTTCTTCATGGATATTCCGTTGGCCCTCTATGCGGTATCTAAGGGCGATCCGAACGAGAAACTGGAAAGCCTCAAACGATGGCAGACAGGCTTCATGAATTCACCCGAGAAAGAGGCCGTTGCGGGATACCTCAATGGCCGTCTGGTCGCGAATCCTCTTCAGCACTGGATATCGGAGAAGATGTCGTATGTTGCTTTGCGCGTCGCTTGCTTTCCGGTCGCTACACCGGCGATTGCCGGTCTGCCTTTGGGTATAGCTATCTCCCCGGTGTGGGAGAGGATGCAACAGCATCCCCTCTTTTCTTCACACATTAAATTGGTCCGTGAAGCGGTCGATGAGACACCACCGGGGGAAACTTCGTAGCGTTTTGCTTACGAAAGTCGCTCGACATCGGAGAGACGCAAGAGCGCTTCGTTGTGAGAATCGTCAATCGTTACGATCTTCTTGCCTGCCGAAGAGAGTTCGGTGCAATAGTTAAGGGTACGGCTCCCCGGTGCTGCGTGGGGAACGAATATCGTATTTGCAAGATCGCCAACAAAGCGATTGCGCTGTTGGGCGAGCGCCAACGTGATTCTGTTCTGTGTGGGTGGGAATGGCGAGAGAATGAGCAGCCGGCCTTCTTTGAAGGCGGGCTGAAGTTCTGGTTTCAAGCGCATTCCGACGATAGTCCGCGCCGGAACCCAGATGATCGGCTGGCGTCCACGGAGCAGGATTCGCAAGCACTCCCATTCCATGACGGAGTGAAAGCCGCCGATGAGTACCTGGCCTTCGTCTCGCATTCTGGTGATGGCATCGAAGGTCTTGAGAACGATTGAGCCTGGGCATTGGGACGAGCAGAAAAAACCAGTCTTGGAGCGGCTTAGCACATCGATTGAACCCGCAGCCCAAACATGAACATTTGCGTCCAAGTCTTTCATCGTCGTCAACGACGGTGGAAAGGCAGGACGTTCAGGTTGGACGACTATTACTTGCTCTGCGAGGGTCACTTTTAGGCCTCATCTACATCGGCACCCAGACGGAATTTGAAGTCGTAGTTGATGATGAAGTCCAATTCATCGCCAGTCAGACCATAGTGTGCCGCCATCACGCGATCTATTTGGTCGATGATGGGCTTTGACGGACCCGTTGAGAACTCAGCATACGAAATTGAATCATCATCCTTCGTAGTGATGGTCTTGGTCGTTGCATTTCGATTCAAGTCCTCTAGGAGTTTCTTGTTAAGAGCTACCAAGCGAGGATCAGTTAGGGCGGATGGAGGCGTCGGGAAATTAGAGACGAGGGTATCGCTCAGGTGGAAACAGTCGCCGAAGACAATAAAGTACAAGTAGAAGAGGCTACTGTTCAGGATGGCATTCGCGGCATGTGCAGCGTCAGAATCGCGGAAAGATAGGTAGCGACCGTGCGCCGGTGCGCCGGTTTGACCGTTCTTGGAATAGAAAGGAAGTCCGACAGTGGCTTTGATCCAATACTGTGTCGCTTCTTGATAAAAAATGAAGTCGGACGTTTTCTGAGAGGACAGCGACAGGCCAAATGAGCCATTCGTATCTGATTGCAATTTCTCGATGACGTTTCGCGCCTGCGGTGATCCGAGCTTGGCAAAGTGGCGGGTTATTGAATCCTCAACGTTGCCTAATGAGAAGCTGAGAGTGGAAAACAGAGTCGATCTTGCCTCTGAAGGCCAACGTTGATATCGAGACACGACCTCGAACTTCGGACTCCGGTCATCCTTTCGGCAAGTGAACACAACACTCCTGCAATGCTGTAAGCCGTCAAATAGCTTCCCAGGCCGATCATCGAATGGAATGACCGAGATATACGAGGACGATGTTCGGAGTAGAGAACGCACTGTGTTCATTCGAGAAGAACTGGTTAGGGGTAATTGGACAATGAAGCTTACGCGCCCGCCCTCCCGAACGAGATTGATTGCCCGTTCAGTGGTCATGCCGTGGAGATTACCGCACGGCTCTGTCACATACCCAAACAGGCGATACTGCTGCCTTATCGCTGCATATTCTTTCCATGGTGGGTTGCCAATAATGACGTCGAAACCGCCAGCGGACATGATCCTATGGAAGTCGCAGAACCAATGGAAGGGCTTATGCGTCTCTTTCCATTTCTTCATTCCGGTCTTCTTTACGTCGTATTCTCCTGAGAGGTAGTCGTTGAGTTCATTCTCCAAGTCGGAGAACCTACCCCGCAGTTCCATCTTGTCCTCTGCAGTTACGGTGCCGTCAAGTTGAGTTTGTTGCTTGCGGAATACGTCTACCGCAGAGTCTAGTACGAGTGCTCGATCCTGAATCCGAGCCAGAGCAGAACCGAAATCGAGTTTGGCTTCCACCGCCTTCTCTACGTCCTCATAGTGCGTATAACCGATCAACGTATTACCGGCTCGGATGTTGAAGTCAATGTCGGGCAGCGGTTCAATTCGATCTTGCGATTCGACCTGAGCCACTAGCTTCAGAAAGAGCCGCAACTTGCAGATTTCGACTGCCTCTTCCATGATGTCCACGCCGAAGAGGTTGTTGACGATGATGGCCTTGAGGATGAAGTAATCCTGTCTGGGATGTTTCTGCGATTCGGTAATGATGCTCTTGAAGTCCTCAAACTTCTTAGGGTGGTGCGGACCAGCTGCTTCCAGGTCTTCCACAAAGCCGCGCATCCTTTGCAGGCAGGCCTCGTATAGCGGCTTGAGAATATTGAGCGCCGCAAAGAGAAATGCACCAGAGCCACAGGTCGGATCGAGGACTGAGACCTTCTCGATGGCCTTCCAGATGGCACGGAGTAACTCCGGTCCTTCAGAGAACTGGATGGCATCTTGGGCGAACTGGCGGATGTTCAGGTTCAGGGTTACGAGATCGTTGACCTCATGTACCTCGCCAATGGCCAGCTTCGCTTTGACAGCGCGATACCGTTGATGGCGGTCGATCGCCTCGCGCCAAATTTCGGTCGGCAGGGCGTACTCCTCGGGAGCGGTCTTGTTCCACCCTGAACGCCGCGCCACATCATGAACCCCGGCCTCGATGTCGGATGGCAGCGCCAGAGATGCGCCCTTCTTCATCGCGTCATGGATGTACCGGTCTGGATCGTCGCGGAGCAGACGCCAGACGGAACCCTCTGGCGTAAAGGCAACAGCGCAGCCCTTCCGCGCTTCGTCAAGGAGGAACGGAATAATGGTGTTCTGGGAGATGTACTCAGTGATGTCCTCCTTGGTGTAGTACGCGCCCATCTGTTTCTGGTTGATGTACTTCTCGAAGATGTAACCAAGAACATCTGGATTGATCTCGCGGTCGTTATGATCCTCGCGCTCGTCGAGATGCCAGTTGTATTCCTTGAAGAAGTCGAAGAGCTTTTCAAAGGCCTTATCGACGATCACAATCGTCTTGCCGTGCACTTCCTCGATCTGGTGCTTCTGGAATAGGCCTCCATTCAGATAAGGAATCTCGCCGAGCAGCTTGTTCGTGGCGGCTGAACGGTCGGCCTTCTTCCGTGCGAAGCCCTGGAAGAAGAGCGGACTAAGGAACTCGGCATAATAGGCATTGGGCTTTCGGGCGCTACTCTCCGCCAGTTTGTTGCGCAGGTAATCCGGATCGCCGTTTAGAAAACCCTTTTCCTGAATGAAGTAGAGGAACATGAGCCGGTTAATCATCACGGAGGCGTACCAGCTCTCCATCTGTTTGTCGGGTATGCCTTTGATGAAGCCGAGGAAGCTGGCGTGCTCTGTCTTGAACCGCTCGTAGAATTTCTTCGTCACCTTCTCGACATCGAAGGCCTTCAGGCGTCCCGTGACTGTGCCGGTGCGGATGCTCTCTTCTTCCTCAAGAGTGAAGACGAGGTTGTCGAGCTTTTGGAGAAGAAGTTCTCCCGCCTGGCCCGAGGCTGTATGGGAAGAGAAATGGTAGGTGCGGACAGCGGTTGGCTTACCGGTCTCCTTACGAACCCATTGCCATACCTGACGACCCTGCGCCTTATCTGAAAAGACGATCAAATGCTCAAAGTGGTCTTTCGCAATGAGCTTGTCCAGCTTAACCCTGACTGCATAGTCAGGAATGGAGTCAGCTACCAGCACCACGACGCCGCGCTTTTCGGCTACGGCATGGAAGCTGTACTCCACCCCGTCAATCTGTTTGACGAGCTTAGACGAAAACTTGTCCCAGCCAAGCTCTTCGAGGAAGAGCTTGCGGAAATCAAATGCCTTGAGGCACTGGCGAGAGCGTTCACGGTCAATGGGCATTATGTGCTCCGTGCGTCAGGCCGAGTGAGCAGATGATCTGTGCCAACGTCTCGTGCTCTTCGTCGCCCTCAACAATGCTGAGGCGTCCGTCCTCGCGGAGACTGACCGCAAGCTCGGCAAGTGCCTGATCGGTATCTCCAGTCTTCATATGACGATTCAGAATGTCCGTGGCCGAGGAGCGTAGGGGATAGCGGTAGACATCCTCAAGCGTCCGCTGTAACGGCAAAGTGTCGAAGAGCGTCCCCTTGACCTCTTGTGTGTATCGCTTCAGCCGTTCGTAGGTCCGATACCTCGCTCCAGTGGAGCTGCCCAGGCCTCCGCCTACGATCTTCTCCTCCGCAGCGAGCTCTTTAACTGCTCCGTCAACAAGCTCATGGTGATTTGGGAGTCGTGGCACTGCGGGAGTGGTTGGAAGGCACTCAGCCGCCTTGAGTATCTTGTATGGCGAATCGGTCACACGCTGGCCGTTCTCATCAACCCAGGCCATAGAATCTGTGCCACTGGCAGTTCTCAAGTAGACCAAAGCACCTTGCGTCGATGGCTCCGTGCGCTGGTGTTCTTTAGCGGTATAGACCACGTTTGGCATATCCTCAATCGTCTTCTTGAGGGCTGGGTTCGCAGTAATCGCGTCCTGCCAGATTTGATAAGCGTAAGAGACGAGGTCAACCTCGGAGTCGTCTTCTCCGTCAAGCAAGCCTGACTTCTCATGGTAGAGGTCGGTGACGGCCTTGTTGTGTCGGTCGTCATCGAAGAAAGACTCGTCCGTTCCCACGACCTCAGAGTTTGCATGGAGTCGCGCACGAACCTTCGCCCGCAAGCGAATGATGCGCTCGATACCCTCCGCCGGCAAAAAGCTGTAGCAGAGAATCTTGTCCGACTTCTGTCCGATACGGTCAACACGTCCAGCACGTTGAATGAGCCGGATGATCGTCCACGGCAAGTCGTAGTTCACGATGATGAATCCGTCCTGGAGGTTCTGTCCTTCACTGAGGACATCGGTCGCTATCAAGACGCGGAGCTGCTGTTCGGGCGCAATCGTCTTTTTATTGCTCGTCGGGCTAAAGCGGTAGACCAGCTCGGTTAGGTTTTCGGAGTCTCCAGTCGCCGCCGCACTTCCCCTGACTCCTGCCGCCACAAGTTGGCGATTCAGGTATTGAACTGTATCGCTGAACTGGCTGAAAACGAGAATCTTTTCCGTCTTGTGCTTTTTGCTGACGAGGCTGACGAGTGCATCAAGTTTGGAGTCCTTCTTCGGTTCCCAAACAGAGCATCTGTCGAAGATCAACATAAGTGCCTTGGAATCTTGAAGTAGGCCGGTTCCAAGTTGCGGACTAAACAATCCAGGGCGAATCCACTTAAAACGCGACCGAAAAGCGTTTGCATAGAGTGCGTAGACCTCTGCTGCTCGGGCTTTGAACTCGGCGACAGATCGAAGATGTCCCGTTGCACTGGCGATTTCATCGGGCGTGCGAGTAGCCACCGTGTCTTCATCTGACAGCGAAGTGTCCAAGAGGCCGGAATCCTGTGTCCCGATTGGGATATCCAAGCCATTCTCGATTGCGTGAAGGAAAATGAAGTTGCGGAGAATGTGCCGCTCGACGGATAGCAAGAAGCTGTGGCCGCTACTCTCCAATCGCTTGAAGAGATTACTGCGGCAGAATCCCATGAGCCGCGTCCCTGCGGCGGATAGATTTGCGAGGATAGCCGTCTCAGCATTCGTTGCAGCAATCGGCGGTTTAGCAGATACAAAGTTCCCCAAGCCATAACGGGGCAGGCTTAGGCCGTTTACGATATCGACCACGGGAGCGGAATAGAGCCTTGCGTACTCATCGTTCGGGTCTTCGTCATCGACAGTAAACGGGAGCTTCTTCGGGAGCCGATCAGGGAAATAGGAACGGCTCCCATCCTTGAACTCAAGATACCTGCGACCGTTATCCTGATCTGTCTTAGCGTAGTTCGCCTTGATGAAGCCCCGTGTGCGCCGAACCATGTAGAGACGCATGAGGTCGCGCCAGTCGTCGGCATACTGACTTTTCTCGAATGCAGCCAGAGTGTTTGCGCCACACTGGTAGCGCCCTCTGAATTGCGCTCGGTCAACGTCATGCAGGAGACGTTCGGGACCGATCTCAAGCTCCTTCTCCGGGGAAACAAACAAGCGCAGTTGGCTGGCGAGATCGAGATATTCCTTGTTGAATGGCGTAGCTGAAAGCAGGATGCACTTGCTTCCAGACCTCTGGATGTATTCCAGGATGGCCTTGTATGTTTTTCCCTCTCGGTTCCTAAGATTGTGGCTCTCGTCCAAGATGACCAGTCGGTATGCGCGGAGTTCTGGTAACTGCTGGAGAACCTTGGAGTATGAGAGGACCTTGCAAGACGGCACACGATAGTCATGACAATAGTCTTTCCACATATCAGTCAGATTGAGTGGACAGAGGATGAGGGTCTCAAGAAGCAATTCATCGGCAAGAACTCGCGCAAGAGCCGTGGCCATCAAAGTCTTGCCCAAACCCACAACGTCAGCGAGCAAGACACCCCCTCGCTTCTGTACATGGTGCGCGGCTATCTTGACCGCCTTTTCCTGAAACTCGAAAAGCTGGCTTCCGAAGTCCTTTGGAATGCCATAGCGAACGATGCCCTCTCTCGCCTCTTCAGAGAGGTGGTAGGCCATTTTGACGTAAATATGGTGCGGCGGAATCGGCTCCGGACGCGCCCAACTCTGGTCGATGATGTCAGCTATCTCTTTGGAGATGTCCAGGCACCACTTGTCCTCCCAACGGTCATCGAACCACCTCGCCAGTTTTTCGCAGGCATCGTGGTCGGTGATATCGACGTTTAGCTCACCCTGTTTTGAGAGTCCCGCGAAGGTCAGATTGCTGCTCCCAAGAAAACCAATAGCGGGACTGACTGGATCGTGCCTGAAGAGCAAATAGAGCTTTGCGTGAAGGGTATGGCGAAGATGCAGCTTGACCACGACTTTTTTGTCACGAATCTGTGCTGCAAGGCGGCGGAGCCCCACTTCGTCGGCATTCGTCGGAGCGCCGAGGGTGAGTTGTACGCGAAATTGTTCTGCGAGTGCCTTTTTGAGCCGAAGAGCGGTCTGGTTGTCGAGTTCGGCGTCTTGTTTAATGATCCCGTAGGCCTCGGCGATTTCTTGTTGGGGTAGCGTCTGCATCCCAACTAGGAGTCGGCAGCATTCGCCGTCGCCGCCCGTCCAGGTTTCAATGTGCTCGTCGAGTTGTCGCCAACCGCGTAAATTGAAATAACCGACACAAAAATCCGACCGGTGGGAGACCGCTAAGGTCGTCTTGAGCGTCGGCAGCAACTGCTTGTCGATATTGTCGAAAATCCGTGGCATGGCTGACCGATCTGTCCATAAGGCATTGATCCAACGCGAAATACGATTGTATCGAATGCAGCCGAGCCAAGGCGTGTGCGTACCTGAGATCGCACGGTTCATCGTGCGCTTTTAAATTCGTTCTAAAGGCTGAGTAATTAAACCAGCTAAAGACTGATACCGCTGTCGATCGTGTCGTTGGCCCGAGATTGCGTATGTCCCTGGTCCGCGATAGCTGGGGTGACAGAATGCGCTGTCGCCTCTAGCGCCACATCCCGCGAAATCGGTTGGGCTTGCCTATCGTAAAACTGTCCTTGCGGGTCGATGTGCAGCCATCCCCCGGTTTGCTGGTGCTGGTAGCTCTGGATGTCTCCGGTCTCGCGCTTCCACTCGTAGCTGCTGGCTTCATTTGGAAGCGCAGTCTGGATGGGCGCATAGTGGCGGAGGTCGATCTCGGTCTGGACTTGCGCCTTATCGTTTGCCGGGTTCTGAGCTTCGTGCTGGAACTGCCGCCGCTGCTCTTCCTGGGTCTGCTCTCTTGTGTTGGTCATCGTCTGCTCCTTGGGTTGGGGTTGCTGGGTTTGAGCCTCGCCGTTGGGCCTGGAGACTTCTAGGGCGGAGGTTTTGCTGATGTCGGTGCTGAGCCGTTCGGCAAGGGTCGAAACGTCGTTGGTGTAGATTCGCGCGTCCTGAGACGCGCGAGAGACGGAAACATAGGCGAATCGCGTGTTTATGAGTTCCGGGTGCGTTGTGGTGTCCATGTTGACGAGGACACGATCCGTGGTGAGTCCTTGGGAGCTGTGCGACGTGACGGCGTAGCCGTGGTCGAAGTGCCGCATCTGCGATGTATCGAACGTCAGAGTTCGGTCTTTTTCACCGTCCATCCGAACGCTTATGCTGGTGCCTTCAATCCGTTCGAGGGTGCCTAAATCTCGGTTCTTCACGTCCATATCCGGCTTGCTCACCGTGAACTGAATCCGGTCGCCTTCGGAGAACTCGCGGACGATCTCACGGTAGGCTGCGATGCCGTGAAGTCTTTCGGGGTTATAGGTGACGTGCTGGCCGTCCTGCCGTTCCACCGTAAGCAAGTTGTCTTTGGGGTTCGTGGAAACGACGGTGGCATAGGTGCCGCGCTCGATTCCGAGTTCCTTGCTGCCTCGGGTGTAGTAGAGAATGTCGGCTGGCTGGTATAGGGCAGCCCAATTCCGGTCGGCACTGGTCAGCTCCGAACGCTGCGTGAGAACGGTCATCGGGTGATTCTCTTTCGAGAGAGCACCGGAGGTCTGCAACTCCGCGCGGACGGCATCGTTGATGTCGCGGCGGCTGGCGTTGTCGGGCGAGACAATGAGCGTATTCTCGGGCCGCGCAACGTAGTCTTTCGCGATGGCCTCGATCCGCTGCTGGCGGTCGGGGATCTCACTGATGCGCCCCTGCTGCTGGAGAAGCTGAACGCCTGTCGCGGTCTCGTTGCGCGATAGGTGCTCGACGGCGCGGAGAAGTTCCGGGTCTTTCTGACGAACGATCTGGTCAAGCTGGGAGGTACGCATTCCAGCTTCCTGCATCTGCTCGAAGGGCTTTCCGGCGTCTACGCCCTGGTGCTGTCGCGTATCGCCGATAAGCAGTACCCGGTCCTGCGGGCCGATCTTTTCGAGGAAGGATTGCATCTGGCGGGTGCTGGCGAGACTGGATTCGTCGAGCATGTAGAGGTGCCGCGCGTTCGGGTCTCCCGCGTTTCGCTCGACGCCCCCACGCGCAAGGAAGCCTTGCAATGCGTCGGCTGGAATTCCAGCGTCACGGAGTTGGCCGGCTGCGCGACTGGTCGGCGCAAAGCCCTCTACGGCGTAGCCGTTTCGCTCCGCACCCTCCCGGATACTGGATAGAGCAGAGGTCTTGCCTGAACCGGCCAAACCCTGCAGCCCGTGGATTCGGTCTTGCGAGGTAAGCACCTCCTCAATGGCTCTTTGCTGCGCTGGATTCAGAAATTCACGGGAGCGGGCATGAGCTGCGGCATCCTCTTGACGCATGATCGGCTCGGCGGTCTGTCGTCCCTGTTGCATCTGCTTGATGGTCGAAAGCTCCTCGGCAATCGCCTCGCGGGTCGTGAACTGGCGGCCCGTTTCATGTTTCTGGCCGGGAGTGATCTGGAACTCGCCCGAGGTCACTCGCTGCTCGAAGTGCCCGCGCACCTGGCTGTAGGTCAGGTCGCCCATGCCACGCCGGAGCGCGTCGCGCATGATGTCTCGTTCATCGGTGACGGCCTCGCGCTCGAAGTTGCGGCTTTTGGCGAAGGTCACCGCTTCTTGAACTCGTTCCGACGCGGCTGCAAGCGGTGTCCGTTCTATGGTGTTCGGACGATCTCTTGCCTCCTGCACGACTCGATCTGCCTGATTGCCGAACTCTGCGGCGACCTGCCTGTGAGCGGCCAGCACCTCGGACGGAGTGTGAATCTCCTTCTTGTCGCGGGTAGTATGGGCGGCGATCTGTGCGGCCTCTGGCCCCGCAAAGCCACTCTTTTCGAGGTACTCCCGAATCTGCTGGCTGCGGGGGCTGGAGGCGTCAAGGTACTCCTGCGTGTAGCCCTTGATCTCGGGTGCGCCGCTTCTTCCCGGTACGATCTCATAGCCCAACTGGGAGAGCCGGTACATCAACTCAGACTGGTAGACGGCGGTCGCAAACTGCTGGCTGTCGAAGTAGCTTTGGGGCTGGACGGCGCGAGTGGAGCCGTCCGCGCGCTCCGTCATATTGAAGATGACTGCGTGGGTATGGAGCTGGGGCGCGGCATAGCCATCGACCGGACGGGCGGTGTCATGCTCGAACTTGGCGGCAACAAACTTCCCGGTTGTTTCGGCGGCGTGGTTCCCGCCGATTCGTGCCTGGGTGTACCGCTCAAGCTCCGTGAGCGCAGTTGTCACGGCTTGCCGGTGCGCCTCGCGCACCCGGTCATCTCCACCAACAAGGGCGGTCAGCGACACAGACTTTGGGGCTGAGAACGTGGCATCCCAACCGGCCCGATGCTCGACGGGTTTCACTGTGGTTCCATCGGCGGTTGTATACTCCTGGCCGTTACGGTGCCGAACCAACTGCTCGCCGGTGAGGGGATTTTGCCCCTCACTGAGGCGAGCGAAGTGTTGGGCGTCGATGCCCCCGGCAAGGCCGTACTGCTCGGCCAGTCGTCCTTGCCACTCGCCAAGGATGGTATCGCCCTGCTTCCAATAGTTCTGCTCCGCAGACGTGAACTCCTTGGCGTGGTAGGTCTGCGCCTGACCGGAACTGAGCGGTTTGGAAATAGTGAGCATGGGCGGTCTCAGACACGGATCGTTTCATCGACTGCGACCGGTACATCCTCTTCTTGATCGTCGTCCGGGCTGTCGGGATTGGCTCCGCTGGAGGCGATCTCTTCTGCGGTTGGCGCTTCAGGTTCCGCGTTGTCTTCGTCCTCCGTCGCGGCAATCGAAGGGGATGGAACTGGCGCTGGGGCGGGTGTAGCTGCCTCCAAGTCGATACTCGGCGCGACGGGTGCCGACGCCTTCGGTACGAGCGTCTTGGGGTCGAAGGGCAGCTCGTCGTCCTCCACCTTGCGCGGCACAAAACCGGGTGTGGTTTGTGCCACGTCCATGTACTCGAAGTGGAAGCGGGCAACGTTGTTGCCCAGCTTCAGGAAGGCATGGCGGTTCTCCAAACCGGAGATTTCCGAATCCATGACGAGGGGTTCAACCTGACGGTCTATGGTGAAGTTCTTGCCAGAACGGGAGCCGTCGAAGTGCGTCTCCTTCATGCGCTCGATCTCGATTTTGCCGATGGCGTTTGATACCCATTCGGCTGCTTTCGGCTCCGTCGTTTTCAGGAATATCTTGGTTGCGGGCTGCGAGAGCATCACTTCGGCAAGATGTCCGTAGATGACTTCCAACTGAGCCTTGCCCTGGAATCCGAGAACAAGAGGGTTCTTGGATTTCCGGTTTTCGGTGATAGCCGTATGGAGTTGCGGGAGACGCTGTAGGCTGGCGAGTTCGTCCAAGACGAACCAGACGGGAGTTTGGTTCTGCTGCGGTGCAGTGAGGAGCCGCATGACGAGTAAGTCGATCCAAAGGCTGTGCAAAGGCCTCAACGCCTCGCGTTCCGTGGCACTCGACGTAATGAAGATCCAACCCTTCCGCTCGACGGCCCATTCGGTCGCGCTCCACGTTTTGTTCTTGGCCTGTTCCTTGGTCGGGAGCATCCGAAGGCTGTCCGCCACCAATCCCAGTGAGGCCAGAACGCCATTCCGCTGCTGCTGTGCGCCCTTGGCGATCATGGCCTCCATCTCTGTCCCGCGCACGCGCTGGTCGATCTCGGCAGGATTGGAAAGCCACTCCACAAGCTGCTGCGGATTGGGGCCGTAGGTCAACAAGTGAGCGAAGATTTTCTGGGGCGTCTCGGTGAAGAACTCACCTTTCTTGTCACTGGTCGGCTGGTAGAGCGAGGCGGCGATAGCCTTGGCTTCGGCCTTGCGACGCAGTTCCTCGGACGGTCCCCAATACGGGCACCGTTCATCCAAAGGATTGAGGACCAGGTCGCCCCGCTTCTGATCGTAGAATCTCTGGATGAACTCGCAGGCCGGGTCGTAAACGATGGCGGAATGACCCCGACTTTGTATCTGCCGGAGCACTTGCATAATCAAAGTCGTCTTGCCGGCCCCTGTGTCGCCCATGAGTTCGATATGCTGCGCCTCGGCTTGCAACGGGATACGCATCATGTCCTTGGCCTCGGTTGTTACGAAGCCGATGCCATCGCCGTTTACGGTCTTATTGAACTCTTTTGGCGTGAGCAGGACGGGGCCTTTGAGCCGCCGTCCGTACTTCAATTCCTTGCGGCGGCGGATGTCTTTCCGAATGGCAAACGGGAGCTGCGCGAGCAGTGACAGGAAGCCGAAGAGGAGCGGCGGAGCGTAGATGCTGCGGAGCTGATCGCCGCCGAAGACCGCCGTGCGGAGGTAGGCATGGAGCGGCGCATCGAAGAATGTCTGCTCCGGCCCGCGATAGAGAATGCGAAGCCCTTGGGCGGCAGCCTGGGCCGATACGGCGAGCGGGATGTGCTTACCGTTCGGAGCGGCGGTCACGCCATCCTGCACGTCAGACTCGGTGGCGAGTCGGGCTGACTTCGCTCCGTCTCCGACGTAGAGGAGCTGGTACTTGCCCTTCCGGTTGAGGAATCCTCCTGCCGCACTCTTTGCGTAGATCGGTGTGTAGAACTGTTGCAATGGCGTCTGCCCGTAGCTGAAGCGCAGGTAGACAAAGATGCTCGTCAGAATCAGCGCAAAGAAGATCGCGCCGTAGCTGTATATGGGCGAGTGCGGTGGGAAGATGATGGTCTCTTTGCGACCCCATTGTGTGGTGTTCATCATGCACGCTCCAGGTCTTGCATCGCGTCTTCGGCGACGCTGCGTTTGCGTTTCTTGACCTCGGCAACCATGTTGTCGAAGGCTTCCGGTGTGAGCTTTTGTCCCGTGGCAAGAGGGCGAAAGAGGTTGGTGAGCATGAGGCGGATGCCCATGATTTCCGTAAGCTCCGTGCTGGCCGCCACCACACCGGCATCACGGGCGAGCTCGTCAAGGATGAGCTTGCGGATAAGCTCGCCAGGTCTCACTCCTCGGCGTTTTGCCAAGGCAGTGAGATTGCGAAGCTCCTGCTGATTGAGTTTCGTTCCGGCGCTCTTCAGGCGAAAGCGGGTTCTTTCCTCCGCTTTCATTGCGATTTCGCTATCTTCGAGGATCGCCATTGGATGTGTCCTCTCGCGTTACTCCAAGTTGCTCTGGGTTATCGCAGGGCAACTTAGTTCGGGCAACTCATTGATCCTGAACGTCCGCGTGCAGGTTGCTGTACGGCACCCTGCACGACCCTCGGAGGGGTGGAGTGTCAATATGCTTCCGGTGCGTAGCACCGTTTCCACCCCGCCGAGACTGCTCAGGGAAGCCACTACTTCGTCCCCTGAGTTGCCACTGGAGTTGAGGGAGTAGTTGCCGGGGGAGGCGAGCGCCGTCCGCGCTTGGCTCTCTCCGCAGCTTCCATCGGCCTGCGAATACGGAGCGGATGTTCGGGCTTCTTCCCATCCGCCGTCTGAGCGAAAGTAAGGAAGTCCTTGTCTTTGGAGAACACGTACTCCAGGGCCTTCGAGACGACCTCGTCCGAAGGTGCATTGATGAAGAGTGCGTACTGGTCGGTCCGTTGAGCAATCGACTCGTCAAGAGCGATGGTGGCGGTGACTTTGTTTACGGTTTGGACTTCAAGTAGTGCCATGCTGTTTCTCCTTTAGTGATGTATGAGTGCAATGGAACCTGTGGGCCTGTCGAACTGCGCCCACTCCGCAGGGAGTGCAAGCTGGGCAGAGTCGGCGAGGTCAGCGCGATTGAACTTGGTGTCGAACTCGAAGACTTTGGCGGTGCGGTCATAGCCAAGAACTTCGACAACTTCGCTGATCTTGCGGCCATTGGCGTACCGCTGTACCTGCACGACGTACTGCACAGAGTCCGCGATCTCTGCGGCGATGTCGTCGCGGTTGGCTTGCTGATGCGACCGCATCGCAAGCTCGCCAAAGCGACGCAGTGCCTTCACTGCGGAGCTGGCGTGAATGGTCGCCATCGAACCGGCGTGGCCGGTGTTGAACGAATCGAGTAGAGTCCGGGCTTCATCTCCCCGAACCTCTCCGAGGATGATCCGGTCGGGACGCCAGCGGAGTGCGGCCTTCAAGAGGTCGTTGAAACTCACCTGGCCGGTGTGTCCGTCCGTCTGGCATTCTGCGGGTAGCAGGTTCGGCTTGGCGATGCGAAGCTCGGAAGTGTCTTCGATGACGACGATTCGCTCCGACTCCGGGATGAAATCGGTGAGTGCGTTCAGCAAAGTGGTCTTCCCACTACCAGTTCCGCCGCTGATGAGAACGGTCTTGCCGGAAGCAATCAGGCCACTCAGAAACTCACCAAGCGACTCATCCAATGCACCTTCCTGGATGAGCAGCGGAAGCGTGTAGCGGGTTCTGGCGAACTTCCGAATCGTGACAGAGGGATGAGGACGGACGACTGGAGGAATGACGGCGGCAAGACGGCTCCCGTCCGGGAGTTGAGCATTGAGAAGCGGCTTGTCCGCTCCCAGCTTGCGACCGAGTTTGTTGGCGATGACATCAAGCCCTGTCAAGAGCTGCCGCGTCTCGAATTTGACTTCGGGTGCGGGGTAGAGCTTGCCACGGCGCTCGTACCACCACACGCCGTCGGGGTTGCCCATGATCTCGCTCACGGTGTCGTCCAAGAGCAGCGACTCGATGGGGCGAAGGAACGGAAGTATCAACTCGAAGCTCATAGCGTCCTCAGAGAAGTAGGCAGCCCAGAGATGCCGGGCTGCCCGCTTGGGTAGGAGAAAGCGGCCTATGCGACCGCGTCCTCGGTTGCGATCTCCTCGTGCTCTTCGTATTCCGCTTCTTCTGCGGCGTCCTGTTCGGCGCGGTCGAGCTTGAGGATGGACTTCACCTTGATCTCCCAGATGCGCTGCTTGGTGTCCGTCTTCTTGCTGTCGTACTCCCGGCTCCGCAACTCGCCTTCCACCTGGATATGTGCGCCCTTGGTGAGGGTGCCGGCGAACTCCGAGAGCTTGCCGAAGACGATGCAACGGTGCCATTCGGTGTGCGAGATGTACTTGCCATCCTTCTTGTAGGAGGACTTGGTTGCCAGCGAGAGGGTTGTGAAGCTGCGGTCGTTGTTGGTGCGAACTTCTGCGTCGTTGCCGAGAAAGCCGATGAGGGTTACTTTGTTCTGGTACATGGTCGTGTCTCCGTTTGTTGAATTTCCCGAACTTGCTCGGGTCACTATTAAGCGAAGTGGGCCCGGCTCCCAAGTGCCGAAGCTCTGCATTTACGGAGGGTCCGGAACGGAAACCGTAACCCGTAGGGCGGCGTAGCCGAAGCAGAAGAGCGAGCTGCCGCAGGGCGCCGGATAGGCCCCGAAGCAGTGACCGTGCAAAAGGCGGGATACAAAACGGCAGACACATGCCGGAACTGAGTTCTCATCTGCTCTTTGGCTGCGGAAGTTTGCCCCAACTGCAGCGTCATTCGAGCGACCGGGAACTCCCATGAGGGATGACCATTCGCCAACGACGTTGCATGGCTTCTGGCCTCGGTTCGCCGCGAACACCCTGCACAGGCACAAGTGGGGTGAAGCAGCCGGATTGGCAGCAAGTCTGGACATCGAAAAGCCTCGTGGGGATGGGTGAGTCTGTTCTCTAGCTGAACGCCTGGTCAACGCGGAAACGGATGATAGTCAAGCCGAGAGGATCAACCGTGGTCTTCTCGTTCGATACCTGCGGGTTGAAGACGTAGGTGACGGTGGCTGTCCACTTCTCCCGCTTCAAGACGCTTTGGTCGCCGGAGTTGGTGAACACCTTGTCGAACTCGATCCGTGCCGAGTAGGGCGACTGGCGCAAGTCATCGAGGATGACGTTCTTCACCTCGATGTCCACATACGGCAGAGTGGACTCTTTGACGTAGTTGGCGATGGTGTTGTTCTTCTGCTCCTGCTCAATGACGGCCCGCTGTACGTCGGCATTGAGGAAGTAAAGCGCCTGTGTCTGGTCGCGCTCGATGGTGTAGCGATTGCGACCAAAGTACAGGTTCGCCCAGCGGGTGAGGTAATACTTGTTCTCCGCCTCCTGGGGCCGATAGTCGAAGTTGCGATAGTCGATCGCTTCGGCGTGCCCAACATCGCTGATGCGGATGATGAACGGCTTCGCAGAGGCAAGTGCCTTCTGGCTCTTGAATACGAGCAAGCCAAGCATCACGCAGAGTCCAGCAAGGCAGAGCATGGCGATCTTGAGGTAGGTGTTCGTGACCAGTGGATCGCCATATTGTTCCAAGTACCGCTCCGCCGCACGGCTGATGTCGGGAGTGACTTCAGACTTCATAGATTCCTGCATGACGAGTCTCCTTATCCAAGTGCCATAATCGCGGTGGTAATCATGCCCATGCCACCGTCATGCCCGCTGCTCGAACCGGAGAAGATGGAAGCGGTGAGAGCCGGAATCTTAAGCAGAACGAAGACGTTAACGAGGATGAGCAACAGGAGCAGTGGGAAGTTCTTGACCATCGTCGCCGGGTCGGTCGCATTGATGAAGTTGGTGTAATACGCCGTCAGGATATGGCTGAGGACGCTGAGGCAAGCGGCGGCGACAACCTTATAGAAACTGAAACTGATGAAAGCCTTGAGCCAGCCCCAGAAGAGGAAGTCCAGTTTGTCGAAGACGAGAAATGGGATGAACACCGGGCCAAGGAGTCCGACAACCGTGCTGGCGATGGCACCGTATCCGACGATGGCGGCAATGAGTGCCGACAGCAGTCCAAGCAATACCTGCGTGATGGCGAAGATCAGCACAAGATACGGTTGCTCGAAGCTCGCCACCATGCCGGGGCCAGCGTTCTGTTGTGCTTGCGACAGAGTGTTCATCATCTGGTCTGTGCTATCCGTCCCAATGAGTTGAACGAGGTTCTGAGCGCCGCCGTTGATGTAGCCTTTGATCGAAGATCCCAGTCCTGGAATGGACGAGTCGTAATACTTCACCATGACATAGGCGAAGGTGATGAGCATGAAGAAGCTGAGGAAGCGCGACATGCTGAATCCCGGTCCGCCCTGCGAGGATGCAAGCGCCTCCTGCACTCCGAACCAGACGAGCATGATCGTGGCGAGGGCGATGCACATACGCAGGCCCATTGCGGTAACGGAGGGTGCGGCTGTCGCCGAGAGAGAGTCGCACCCTTGAGTGATGAAGTTCAGTAGTCCCATACTGCAACCCCCGCGTAGTGGATGAGGCGGTTAGTAACGCATTGCGGACGATGCACCGGAGTAAGCCGGTGCGACGGATGTCTGGAAGTTGTTCTGGTAGCTGGTGGCGTTCTGGAAGCTGGCTTTGAGGCTGTCCTGCTGCTGCTTGGCCGCCATCATCTGTTGCAGTGATTGCGTGGTGCCGATGGAGTTCGTCTCCTGCTGAGTGCGAAGCATGAGCAGGAGTGCCTGATTGATCCGCTGGAGAGTCGCCAACTCGGTTTGCTGGGTTGGGTCGATGGAGTGACTTGCGGCCTCCAGATTGGCGATATCGGTCGCCCGCTGTTGTGCATTTGACCGGATGGTGCCGAGAGTTTGCAGGGTAGTTGCGTTCACAGAGTCGTTCAGATCGCTTGTCGCGCCCTGGGCGGCGATCTGCTGCTGCGATTGCGCCGTCAGACTCCCGTATCCGGGTAGTTGCGATCCGGTACGGGGGACATAGGCTTGCGTCGCCAATGACGCGCCGCTGCCGGTGTTCGCGGCGTTCGTCCAAGACGAGGTGTTGTTGTAGGTGTTGGCGGAGGTATTGATCGCCGCTTCCCATGTGTACGGCGAGATGAACGGCTGGTAGAGCATCTGCGGAGCCGTCATCATCTGGCGGGTGAAGTTGTAGGCCTTAATGGCGGTCTGCATTTCCTGCAAGGTATTCGCACTGATACCTGTTTCCTGCACGAGCTGCTGAACGGCATGGCCCGATTGAGTCGGGTCGAAGACGATCCCCGAGCCGAACTGCGCGTGCGCGGTCGGTGCGAGGGACGTTATTGCGAGTGCTGCAAGCAAGACAAGTCGTTTCATGGCCGGTCTCCTTATCTCTGGGTTGGTCACTATTTCGGTTGTGGTTTGGCCGGTGGCTTCTGAGTCGCCTTGTTGGGGTCGTAGCTCAGGGCCGAACCGGCCCCGGTGTATGCGGGGGCAATGTTCTTCTGGAAGTTCTTCTCGTACTCCGCCTGGTCCTTTTCGATCTGGCGGCAAGCCTTGGCTGTATTCCTACGGTCAAAGCACTCGGTCAGAGCCTTGCAGGTTGTCGCGGAGTCGCCGGGAAGACACTTCTTGTCGGCGCAGCCTGCGAGCGTGAGCAGAGCGAGCGCGAATGAGGCATAGCGAACTGTTCGCATGGATTCTCCTAGAACGTCTGAGGTATGTTGTGGTTGGTGTAGGCCGGGAGGAGCATGTCCTGGGTGAAGTAGATCTTTACCCGATGCCCCTCGCGGATGGTGATGGTCGGCGGTATCTGCATGAACCGGTCAAGGATGGTGGTGGAGGATTGCGAGACGCTGGCCGCCGCGCCATTAGTGAATGCCTGGCTGCCAGACGTGGTGATCGTGCCACCGCCCGATTCAATCTCCCCCGCGCCGGCAATCACGCCAAGCGCGATGGATGTGCCGAAGATTTGCAGGTAGTGATTGTTCACCTTGTCCTTCAGTCCCTCCTCGCCGATCTGATCGAGACCGTGAAACTGGTCGAGGTCCACGGAGTAGCCGTCCGGCATGATGAGGCGGTGAAACACGACGGCCATCCGACGTTGCTGGCCGAAGCCTGCCGTGCCGATCTTCTTGGCCTCGCCCAACACGACCGTCCCGTCAGGGATGAGGACGTGTTGGTGGTCGTGCGAGTAGAAAGGGTTGGAGACGAGCACCTTGACCGGGCCGACGGCATCTCCGTCAAGCCGGTTCATCAGCACCGTGTCGAGCACCGCGCCCTCGAAAATGACGTAAGGCTGCCCAACCGCTGAATTCAGGTTCACTTCAGGAGCTTTCTTGGTGGCCTCTGGAGCGGGTTGCTCTCCAGCCGCACGGCCTGGAACGAAGCTGGAACCTTCGCCGCCCGCTAGCGCTGCGGCATAAGGATTTGCAGCGGAGACAGGCATCATCTGGGGCGAATTCTGCGGCTGGCTCTGACGCTGCTCCTCCTCCTTGCTGTGGCTGTAGGCAAGATTCGACGCGAAGCGAGAATCGAAGGTCAACTCTCGCTCCTTGTTAGCGAGCTGCTGTTGTTGCTGCTGCTCGGGCGTGAGCTGAGGTTGGCCGTTGTTCTGCGGCTGACCCTGCGCGGGCGGCATGTTGGGTTGGCCGTTTGGGCCATACATCGCCGCTGCCTGTTGTTGTGCTGGTGTCTGCGACGCCGCCATCGCCGCCGCAAGCTGTGCGTCCTGCTGCTGCTTCTGCTTTTCAGCAGCAAGCTGGTTCTGGAGGTCGGCGATGTTGTTGGCGGTGTTGTCCTGCACGAACGGCTGCGGAGGCGTTCCCTTGGCTGGGGTGCCGTTCGGCGTCTTCTTCTTGGAGCTGAAGAGGCTCGCCGTGATGAGCAGAAGAATGGCACCCAGATAGACGAACATCTTGATGTTCTTGCGTATCACGCCCTTCGGCTCGGAGGCATTCTGCGAGAGCTGCGGTGTCTGATCCGTCATGACATTACCCCTTTCGTGAGAAGTCCATGTGCTTCTTGCCGATCTCGATGTATCCCTTGTCCACGATCTTTGGGATGATGTAGGTGCCGTCGCGCAGGTCATAGTTGATGAGGTCGGGCTTGCCGTCCTTCATCTCGTACACGCTGAACTTCTCGCTGGCTGTCGTCTTGATGTAGGTGAACTTGTCGTCGTGGTAGATCGACTGGACAGCGAACGGGTCTTCGTTCTTGAACGTGTAGTCGAACTTGAGCTGCAGCGGATACGCACTCTTGTACTCGTCTACCGCCTGGGTGACATGGCTCTGTAAAGTAGCGAGCTGCTGTTTGGCCTGGTCTAGCTGTGCGGCTGGGACGTACTGCGCCGGTCCTGCCGAGGCTGTGATGGAAGACTGATCTGCGGGCTGGACGATAACCTTCAGGTCGGGATCGCCGCCCTGGGCGGAGATGTCCTGCAAGGTGAAGCTGTAGATGTTGCCCTTGTCGGTAATCAAGTTGAGGTTGGTGCTGATACCCGGCTTGGCCGGGTGAACGAAGCAGAAACTCCCCACCACATCGACGATCCAGAAGTCCTTGTCGCCGGTCGCGGCCTCCATGATCTTTTCGGTAGTAGGCACCACGATCAAGGTCGTGTACTTGACCTTGGCGCGGATGGGCACAATGTCCTGCGAGTGGTACTGCACCGTCCGGGCTTGTTCGGCGGGTGCAGCGGGTGCGGCCTGGGCAAAGGCCGTAGTCGAAGACAGGGCCGATGCTAGGGCGAGGGCGAGAAGGGTGATCTTCATGCGACAGCTCCTTTGCGGTTGGGGGTTGCGGTGGACGCTGCGGGTCTCTTCTCCGTGGCGTGTTGCTTGGGTGGAAAGGGGTGATCTTCAGCCAGACGGCGGACGCCCTCGGCGACGCCGTACCGGGCAAAGTAATCGCGCTTAAGCTGGTTGTCTTTGGCGTTGTTCGTCGCAATCCAGTACGAAACCGAATCGACGTTGAGCCGGACTTTCTTGGAGGTCTGGGCTTTACGGATGAGCATCTGTCCGCGTGTAAGGTCGGAGATGATTTCGAGTTCCGTATCGTTGAGGTGAAATGCCTCGCGGTATACCTCCCGGTTCATCTCCGGGTTGGCAAGGAAGATTTTGGTCGGGCAACTCTCGGAGACGATCTGCAACATCCCCGACTCCTCAAGCTCCTTGATGGACTGCGTGGCGAGGATCATCGCGGCGTTGTGCTTGCGCCAGGTTTTCTGAGCGGTAACGACATAGTTCCGTATCGTCTCGTTTTTGATGAAGAGCCAAGCCTCGTCCAGCAGGAAGAGCTTGAAGGTAGAGAGCCGTTGTGGATTGCCGATTTCAAGCGAGGCCCGATGCAGGACATAGAAGAGCAATGGCTCCAGCACGTCCGGCGCATCGCCCCAACCGCCGAAGTTGAAGGTCTGGAAGCTGGAGAACGTGAGCGTGTCTTCGCTGTTGTCGAAGAGGAAGCCATACTGCCCGTCAGCCGTCCACCGATGCAGCCGCTCCTTCAACTCGCCGATAATCTCGGCGAAAGTCGAGAGCGTTCGCTGCGCTGGCTCGATGACGTACATATTCTCGATGGCCGCCCACAGCTTCCGCTCCTCCTTGAAGTCGAGGTGATACCGCTGGCCGGTGCCCTCGATCAAGACACGGAAGAAGGAAAACAGAAATTGCAGGTTTTCCTTGGTGGGCTCAAGAGAGAACGGATTAATACGGAAGTCACGCGACTCCTGGCCGACGTTCAAATAGCTCCCGCCGAAGATCTCGGTGAGCGACTGAAATGAACCGCCGATGTCGAAGATGTAGCTGAGTGGCTTGTACTTCTGGGCATTCGTGAGCAAGAAATTACATAGGAAACTTTTGCCTGAGCCGGTCATTCCGAGAATGAGCGTGTGCGCCACCTCGCCGTTATGCAGGTTGAGGTAATAGGGCGTGGCATTGTCCGTCTCCATCACGGCCATGTACTCAGTTCCCAGATGCGGGTTGTATTTCTCGCCTTGCAGGATGGTGAAGAAGAAAGATAGATCGGCGTAGTTACTCAACAGCATGTACATTTTGCGGAGGTTCTGCGCGTAGTTGCCGGGGACCACGGCGAAGAGCGCATTGAGCTGGTTGTAGGTCTCCGCGAAGAGCGAGCCGTCTGCGTTCGTGAAGACAGTAGCGAAGTCGGCAATCTCGCGGTCGATGATGGCCTTGTCCTTGCCATACAGAACGATGGTCAGCGATAGATCGCCAAGGGTCTGTCCGTCGCTGAGTGCCCGCAGGCAGTCGCCAAGGACCTCGATGTCCGCCTGTTTGCCTTCGTCGATCAGCACGTCACGCTGATTGACCTTGCTCTCATCCTTCATGGAAGAGATGAGTCCGGCCTTTGACATATTGGCGTGACGCCGCCGTTTCACAACTTCCTTCTTGGCCGCGTCGGTAGCAAGTTGAGTCCATTCGGTAACGGCGTAGAAATTCGCCTCGATCTTGAGCAGCTTGTCGAGCACCAGCGGGCGCGTCTCTGTGATGGACTCGCGCATCGTCAGCAGGCGAACGAAGTGATCGCCGATACGGAGGTGGTCGCGCTCCGCTTCGATGTCCGAGTTCACCACCTGGAAGTCGAGATACTGCGAGGTCTGCGGCTTGCCGGCGATACGCCACGCATCGAAGTTGAGCAGACGGCGAAAGAAGTGGAACTGGTCGTCGGACGAAAGTATCTCGATATCGACCTGATCTCGGAGCTGCTGCTCAAACGCCTCGACACGCTGCTTGAGCCGAAGATGATCGCGCTGTATCTGAGAGCGGAGCAACACCTTCATGACGTTGCTGGTGAACTGCGCTTTGAGCTCTCGAACCGCGCCCTCTGGATCGCTTGGGAGTCGTCCCAACGCGGCCATGATGCCGGTCTTGGACCTTGCTCCCTCAAGCACCACCGCGTAGTAAATCTCTATCTCGTAGAGATGGTCGCGCTTCGACTCGAAGAATTCACGGCGCTGGTCGATGGCCGCGTCGATCAGCGGGTCGCCATAGCGAGCGAATGGCATCTCTGGCCGATTCGTCTTGAAGAGATACTGATAGACATGAAATCCTGGCCCGAAAGATTTGAGGGCCGCTTCCAGCCGCTTGACCGCGAACTCCTGTCCCGCCTGGTCAAGGCTCTCGAAGTCTACTCCGCAGACCTTGAGGATCATGCCGAGGTCGCCGCTCTTGGTCAGGAAAGTCGTCTCATCCCAGAATCCATAGAGGTTGATGTTCGCGTTCAGCGAACTGGCCTCAGTCCACGGCTTGATGATCTTGGCGAGTCGCAGCATCAGCGTATCTCCACGTTCGGGACTTGTTGCTTGGCAGCGTCGTAGCGCAACTTGAAGCGTTCGGACTTGCCCATGATCTTGAGAAATGCCGGGTCGGTGGTCGTGATCCAACGACCGAAGATGTAGCCGCCGATGAAAACTGCGGCTCCGGCAAGGAGCGAGTTGAGGAGGTTGAAAGCGCCGACTGCTCCAACACAAACGAAGTAGAAGACGGTGCGCTCGACCCCGAGATACGTGAGGGGCTTATGCAGAGCCTTGTAGACCCGATTTCGGCGTCTTGGTGTGAGTTCTGTCATAGAGCCCCTCGCGGGTGAGTGAAGCGTGAGCGGAAGGACGAGACCAAGGGGCTACGAACCCCACAGCCAAGTCAGGATGTTGGTGGCCATCACCGCGATTCCGGTGCCAGCCGCAACTCCGGCGAGAGTCTTCTTCGCGCCGGGTTCTCCGTGGGCGAACGCATACCCGCCCAACACAATCGCAATCAGGCTGCTCACCTTGGCAATCGTTCCGGTGAAGAGCGTCTGAATGGATGTGAGACCTGTGTCAAAAGGCGAACTCCCGGTTTGCGCGTGAGCTGCCAGTGGAAACAGGAGAAGGGTGAGCAGTAAAAAACCCGAGAAGGAAGGCCGAAGACTCGGCCTCTCAACTCGGGCTGCACGATGAAGCGTCTTCATATTTGCACCTCCATCCGACTTGAATCGTGTCGGGTATGGCGCAAACCTACGGGTGGCTATCGCAGCAAGTCCAATGACTTTTTGGCGGAGGACTATTCCAAGTTGGAATACATGCGAGGTCGAATCAGGTACTGGGCTGGTTGGAAGGGTTCTCGATTAGCGCATTGGCCTATTAGCGTACTTTGAGAACCGCCAGACCGGATTACTTCCGCTATGCCGACTTCACGTTACTTATGTTGAGAACGTCTGCCTGCGTAGCCAGCGTGGATACAAGAAGTAGAATGCCTCCATGGCCGGATTCGCAGTTGTGATGACATTCCTAACGTGGGGATTCATTCTCACGATCGTCAGCATCGTTCTTTCGATCATCCTGTTTAAGTTTGCAAAACGCTCTTTCCCAACGTCAACCTATGCTGCCAAACGTTATCGCATACTCAATGCTGCCGCGCCATTTCTAGCGCTAGGATGGTTGGTCGCGGCACTGATATTGCACGCTTTCATCTCGAATCACATCGCTCATCAAAGCGTCGGCTACAGCCCTGACCCCTACGTCACTCTCCCGAACGGCTACGTAGTAGGCAGTCTGAACACTTACTCCGGCTATGTTCGTGCACCGGGAGTGACCACGGATGTTCCATGGGTCGGGCGTGGCTACGTTCGTGGAATCATTGACCTAGAGTTCCACGATGGGCGTTTCGTTGGCACCTATTTGGACAGCAAGTCGCAGTTTCAGCCACAAGGTACTGATCACGTTAAAAACTTCGTATTTGATACGCGCGATCAGTCCATCCAGACTTCGGATACGAACACTGCGGGTGACTTCACAAGTCAACAGAATAGTGTTCACCAAGATCAGAACGCTTACTGGAATCTATATGCCCAAAATCGTCATAGCTGGCCTACGGTGGTCTTCTGGGTCATTTTGCTCGGAGGCTGGGGCGCTCTTATCGCTGTTATTCAGCTACTGAAGCCAGCGGATTCTCTCTCGGAGCACGGCAGCATCTAAGCTAGCGCGGTTTCGCTAATTGAGTGCATCGCGGATATGGACGTTAGTCCTCATAAACGCCCTTCTCGTCATTTGTGATCTGGATGAGTGCGAAGTCGCCGATGCACTCGGTGAGCTTCCTGCATGTTGAAAGCTCCGTATGCTCGAGCCGTTATCAAACCTGAAAGTTGCTTATGATCTGCAGACTGATGACATGTGTCTGGGAGATTCACTCCAGATCGTAACGATGAAGGATCTCGGGTTCACCTACGCCCGGCCGGATGACCGCTGCTTCCAAGGTGGGCTTAATGGAGAGGGAAAACGTGAAGCTCGTACCGTCCGTCAGGTCGATCAAGACTTCGGTTCCGTCTCCAGTGTCCTTATAGATACGCAGAGCCTTGATGGTCTTTCCCGATACCTGGGGACACTCAATGTAGTCGTCCGACATGACTGCTGACCTCACACGAAGCGGAATGGCCGTTCAAATGCAATTTCTGCAAGGGCCGCGCCCGAACTCGGGCGATCTGCAACTGGTCAAGCTCAGCGGAAACCACCGCAGGTTTTCTACAAGTAAAAGACGAGGTAATCATCCTTGAGTTGCAGAGAGAAGTGCAAGCGATTTGTTGGCAAACGGCTGCCATTTTGGCAGTTTCTATCGTTTGCCTACTGCGCTGCGAGACCAAGCGCTTGCGCCAATCAATGAATATCACACTCATCGTGTGTAGACTCATAGTGGTCACAATCCAAGTATGGATGAGTGACTTCTCCCTCCGTAAAAGCTCGATTTGGCTCCTCATTGCGAAAGCTCCGCGACGAACGCGGATACTCGCAAGAGGAATTGGCCGAACGGGCGGGGCTGCACCGGAATTACGTGGGTGGGGTGGAGCGAGGGGAGCGGAACGTAGCCCTTGAGAACATCATCAAGCTAGCTCGGGCACTCTCAGTGCCGCCGCGAGAGCTGTTTGCAAACTTCCCGTGAGCCGACAGGCGTGCAAAGTCCATCTGCGATTGATTTAGGGCGTATGGATAAAATCCTCGGAAAGAAATATCATTATCCGAGGAACGTATCCCATGTCTGTTTCAGTTCCATCGCCGACCGCAGAGCACGCTCTGAGCATTTTTAGAGCGCACGGTGGCGTGCTCAAGACAAAGAGTGCAATAGAGCTGGGAATACACCCAAGAACGCTTTATGCGCTTCGAGACGCTGAGCGGCTGGAACGTCTGGATCGTGGCCTCTACCGGATTGCCGATGGAAAGCCGCTCGAAAACCCTGATCTCGTTACGGTGGCCCTCAAGGTTCCAAAGGGAGTTATATGCCTGATCTCGGCACTCGCGTTTCATCGCATGACGGCGCAGGTTCCCCATGCCGTATACCTAGCGATTGAGGCGAGCGATCAGGCCCCAGCGCTTCGTTATCCTCCCCTCCGGCTGTTCTGGTATTCAAAGGCCGGGTTTGAGGATGGGGTAGAAGCGGTTGTACTCGACGGCACGAAGGTCCGCATCTACTCGATGGAAAGGACTCTGGCGGATTGTTTCAAGTACCGCAACAAGATTGGAATTGATGTGTGTGTCGAGGCGCTGAATCTGTACCGGCGTCGGGGACGAATGCAGCTCGATAAGCTGGAACACTATGCCAAGCTGTGCCGCATCGAACGGGTGATGAGGCCCTACATGGAGGCCATTCTATGACCGTCGATGTTGTGAAGAATATGGGCGCTTCCGTGCGGCAACGACTGCTCAATTATGCGAAGGCCAACGGCAGGCCCTTCGCTGAGGTATTGCAATATTACGCGATGGAGCGGTTCCTTTACCGTCTTTCGATGTCTCCGCACGTCGAAGCCTTTACCTTGAAGGGTGCCTTGCTGCTCACCGCCTGGCAAGCGCCCATCTCCCGGCCAACGATGGACATCGATCTTCATGGCCGAACGGACAACGCTGTAGACGCGATCATCGCGCTCATGCGCGAGATCTCGCAAGCGGAAGTCACAGACGACGGAATCGTCTTCGATCCGTCGTCCTTCGCCGGCGAAGTCATTCGAGAGGATGCCGACTATGCGGGTGTCCGCACGACCTTTGTCGGGCGCGTTGATAGCGCGCGAGTCCACATGCAAATCGACATCGGATTCGGGGATGTGATGACACCAGGACCGGAGACGCTGACATATCCGACGATACTCGACTTTCCCGCTCCAACACTCTCTGGCTATAGCCGAGAAACTGTGGTGGCCGAAAAGCTACAGGCACTCGTCCAGCTCCGAATGCTGAACACACGGGTGAAGGACTACTTCGACCTTTGGCTGCTGACCCGTCAACCGGAGTTGAGCAGGGAAGTTCTGGTCGAAGCGATCAAGCGGACGTTTGCAAACCGAGGGATGGAGCTCGACCTCGATCCGATTGGACTGTCATCGGCTTTCGGCAATGATCCTGCGAAGCAGATGCAGTGGAGTGCATTCGTAAAGCGGTCCAGGCTCACGGAAGCGCCCGCCAAGCTCTCCGAAGTAGTGGAAGAACTGCGTCTGTTTTTCGCACCCATTCTCTCTCGATGAGAGACCCCAAATTTAGTTCTGGTGTGAGATACCCTAAACATATACGGGACACGTCCTCCTCTGGAGCACAAGTCCCTTTCCCTTCTGAAAAGCCCCTGACTCAGGGGCTTTTCTACGTTTTGATGTTTAGTTCTATCGAACCTGGTGATCGGCCTTTTGGGTGGGCGCGACCTCTGCCGTTCAAGGCAGACGCAGGTTGGAACGAAATTGTGCGCCTTCGCTTTTTGCGTTCAGCACCCTCTCCAGCACCCTCGACGGGAAAATGTGGAAAGCTGCGATTTGCACGTTTTGAGGCAAAACCTCTGCTGCTACAAGGCAGGGGTCAAAAGCGATTTTCAGACGAAATGCCGTGGCACGGCAGAGGTCTGAGCGCGATTTTGACGCTGAATCCTGAAATTGCGAGGGTGTCGGTGAGGGTGCTGAAATTTGAAACTGATGTATTTCCCAGTGTTTTTGAGTGCCTTTGGGTGCTTTGATTAGCCATCAACGCCCATGAAATCATTTAGATACAACCAGTTAGCGTAACTGTCACGGCAGAGGTCGCGGGTTCGAGCCCCGTCGTCCCCGCCATACAAAGCAAAGCACTTAGCTTCGTATGGGACCTAATGTGACAAGCGAATCAGGGTCCGATTAGGGTCCATTACGCCCGCCGGGGTACCAGAAGCGAGTCAGTTTCAACCTCTCTCTGACCCACGTTGGGCACCATCATCCTTACAACCTTGCTCTGTGCCGCTCGTTTATGCGAGTTCACGGCCTGCGTATATACGTCGAGCGTGATCCTGCTGTTCGCGTGCCTCAAGAGCTCCTGTACCGTCTTCACATCTTCCCCGTTTGCCTTCAGCAGTGTGCCGAAGGAGTGACGGAAGGTGTGCCAGCCGATGTTCTTGGTGATGCCGGCTTGACGTGCCACCGGCCTGATGTACCGCTTCATAAGATTGTCCGGCCAGTAAGGTTGTTTCCCCTTCATGCGCGGACTTGCAAAGACCCAATCACCATCCATCGGGTACGGGCTGTTGCGCCGCCAGCGACGAAGATCTTCAGCCATGTACTCGTCCATCGGGACGGGCTTGGCTGAGGCTTCGGTCTTGCAGACGCCGACGACCTGATGCCAGATCGATTCGGTGACCCGAATCTCCAAGTTCTTGAAGTCAACATCGTCCCAACGGAGTGCCAGGAGTTCGCTGACCCTCAACCCGGTCGCGGCATCGAGAAGCGCCAACGTGCGCTCTCGGACCGCCAGCTTGCTGAGGAGAAGTTGGAGTTCATGCAATTCCAGAACGTCAGGAATTTTCTCTCGCTTCGCGCTTTGGCGCACGAGTTTGATCGGATTTCGTTCGATCCACTCGTAGCGCATCGCGTGATGGAAGAGAGCACTCATAAGGTTCCGAATCTTTGCCTTCGTTCCCCTCGAACGCTTGATGCCACCCAGCCACTCTTCTACTGCGACTGGCTTGATCTGATCCAGACGATGTGTTCCCCAACGAGGCAGAACCCAACCCCTCAGATAGCATTCGTAAGCAGCGCGCGTTGAGAACGCTTTGCGTCCCTGATCTTCACCGGCGAGTTCCTTTAGCCGGTAATGAGCGATCAGTTCTGCGATCGTGCTTGGCCCGCCTTCAGTCTGCGGGGTTTCCTGGTTTGCGTCGATGCGCAATGCTTGAGCGGCTCTGAGTGCTGCTGCTTCGGTTGGCAAGGCCGCGATGGTGCCGACGATTGCTTTCCGACGCTTCGTTCCGCCATCAGATGTTGACTGCCACCAGCGGAAGACCCAAACATCTGGTCCACTCCGCCGTTTTTCGCACTGCACGCTTCCTTGCTGATACCGTGTCCGCCTTGGCATGATTCTCCTGTAGGCGTAGCGGATGGCTTGAAATAAGCCTATCGCACGCCGGGCAGAGGTTTTGTTGAAAAATCTTCTTATCCGGCGAGGCGCTCGGATATCCATCGGTCGATGTCGCTTGCGCGGAATCGCCACATGGACCCGAGCTGCAGTCCCCTCACGATTCCTTGCCTGGCGTACCGCTGTAGCGTCTTGGGGTGAATGCGCATGATCGCCGCTGCTTCGTCCGAGTCCAGCAATGGTTCCGGATGAACATCGGCTGAGGCAGGAGGCTTTTTCGGAATAGCTTCAGACTCTTGTTGATGACGGGACGACAAAGGCAGCATTGTGCCTCCTTGATTGATCTCTGCTTCGTCTCGAAGGAGACGATTACTCAGCGTGCCCCGCGGCTCCAAAACAGTCCAATACTTCCTATCTATGCCACCCATGGCAAAACTTATAAGAGTGCCGATATCCGAAGCCGAGGGAGCACCTTTAAGTAACCGGGCACCTTGAGGTGCCCCGTTGACAGTGTTGATACCCACAGCCAAGTATTAAGTATGTCTTTTCCACAGATCGGTGTGGAGTGCAAGGCCCACACCAGCGGAGTACAGGGCCATGTCAGAACCGGTAGAGTTTCGCCATCTCGAATATTTGGTCGCCATCAACGAAGGTAAAAACTTCACGAGGGCGGCTGAGAAGATGTACCGCTCGCAGCCAGCCATCAGTCAGCAGATACGTGGGCTTGAGAGCGACATCGGATTCCCCATCTTTCTGAGGCAAGGCCGAGATGGCGTCACGCCGACTCCTGCCGGCGAACTTGTTTTGAGTTGGGCTCGAACAGTCCTGGAAGAACGGCGCGAAGTCTTCGCGATCGCCCGAGCGATCCATAAGGGCGAAGTCCCGACGCTGAGGCTCGGCTTTTCGTCCTTTGTGAACCCAACACTCCTGACGACATTCCGACAGTGCTATTCCGATCTCTTTCCCAAGTGTGAAGTCGTATTCTCAGGCGGTGATTCAGCTCTCATTGTGCAGCGGCTTGAATCGAATGCGCTCGATTGCGGAATCCTGCCTTGCCCCATTGACAGCAAGACGCTGGACGTGATCACGGTCGCACATTCTCAACTTGTCGTGTGCATGAGAACCGATGACCCACTGGCTTTACACATGCAGCTCGATATCCACGAAGTTGCACCACGGATCAGAGTCTTTCGTGATCCGGAACTTCACCCATCTGCCCATGCGCATCTGGTCAATCTGTTCGCCGAGGTTGGCATCCCAATCAGCCTTGCAAACTCTGTGACGAATCCTGCGGACATCCAATGGATGGTCAAAGAGAAGTATGGGCTCGCCCTTGTTGATCAAGCGTTGCCTCTCGAATCTGGGTTGACGACTCGGCCGATTGCGGGGGTGAACTGGTCGGCCCAGACAGCCTTTGTTGCCAGCAAGAATAGCCAACACATTGCGCTCCCATTTGTTCAAAGATTTCTGCGACAGGAAGGTCTTACTGTTCAGCGGAAACGACCCCGTGGAGTACGCCCCTTACCGAAGCAGTTGGAACTTCTCGGATAGCCCTCTTCTATAAGCGAAACTTTGCTTGATCTAAAAAAGAAGACTTGGACTCAGCGGCACCAAGTGACCTAGTTTCCTGACATGGCAATCACTACACGCCATCAGGAGAAACCAGGATGTCACTTCGTCACAATCTCAAACTACTGAGCCGGAAGCTTACCCAAGCATTTCGTGTAATGATGCCGTCGCTCTTCGTGCTCGCTTTCGCGAGTGTTGCTCATGCCCAAGGAACGATGGATTTCTCCGGCGCTCAAACGCTTATGGGGACGTTCAAAACCTTCGCCGTCTATGCCGGCGCGGTCATCTGTTTTGGCGGTTTGATCTTTGCCGGCATTCGGATGATGAGCGGTCGCTTTCAGGACGCCATTCCAGGTCTATTCGGTGCGCTGTTTGGCGCTGGCGTTCTCGGATGGGGCGCGGGCTGGATTGGGTCTCTCACTGGGCAGTCGATGTAGGAGCTGCCATGCACACGACCAAACGGGGAGAACCGTCAGCGATTAATCAGGCATTGAACAGGCCGAGAGCCAAGCTAGGGCTTGACCTCTCGGCATGGATGGCCATCGTGTTTGTCTGCGTGACGGTTTTCCTCGTCGGTTTCCGAATGCTGGCAATCCTTAGCTTTCCAACACTGGCGGGCGGCGCATGGTTGATCGTCCGTAAACACCCAAAGATGTTTCAACTGTGGGGCCTCAGCCTCGGCCAGAAGAGCTACTATGACCCGCGCAAATACTGAACAGATCAAACATACCCCGTGGTTCGCGAAGGCTGGAGCGGCGTGCAGCATCGTCCCGATCTCTCGGTTCGTCGGCCCGAACATCTTCGCGCTGAAGGGCGGAGGCTACGGGTGCCTCTTCTCTCTCACCGGCTTGGATGAAGAGGCACTCACCGATCTAGAACTTGAGGCGCGTGTCCGGCAGGTCGAGGGAGCGTTGCGCGGACTGCCTGAGGGATCGTGCCTCTATCAGTACACGCGAGTGATGTCCGGGTTCGATCTACCCCGTCAGAAGCAATACGGCAACGAGGTGACGGAGACGTTCGCGAGCGACCGTCTCGCCCATCTCGACAAGACGGCCTCGTTTCGCCGTATCGACCTTCACTGGTGCGTGACGCTAGAGCCCTCCCAGGCGAAGGCCTTCCAGCGCAAGCCAGACGAGAATACCGCCGACACATCAAGGATGCTCTCCGATCTTGAGAAGACGGCAACCTTGCTAGAAGGTCACCTCGGCAATTCCCTCGGTCTCACATTGCTGGGCAAGGCCGAGGCCTTCCAGTTCTTCAGCTACTTGTTCAATCTGGAGGAATGGTCAGGCCGCGATCAGCTTCGCGCAGATACAGGTGTTGACCGCCAGATCGTCAAAAGCCCGGTTGCCTGGCATAGCGATCATGTGCAGATCGGCAAGCGGCACGTTCAGATGTTCTCGTTGAAGATGACCCCGGAGGCGTCGCGGCCGTGCCTGTTTTCCGAGCTGCTCACATTGGATTGCGACAGTGTCGTTTGCTCGACATGGCGGGTGAAATCAACATCAGCGGCTCGCAGCGAGATCGATGCCCAGGAGAAGTTCATCTCGTTCTTCAAAGTCGGGGTGTTGAGCCGCGTGATGAGCGGTCGTGATACCGCCTCGCTCGAAACAGGAGCTGGAGCGAAGGCTGCGAACAACAGCGTAGATGACTTGAGCGACGTAATCCGGTCGCTCGATAAGAAAGCTCAGGGTGAGTTCTCACTTCGCTTGCTCTTGGCTGCCCAAAGCCCGGAGCAGCTACGCGACACCGTGCCCAATGTGCATCGGATCTTCGTCGATGCCAGGGCTCAAGTGATGGAGGAGACGCTGGGCAATCTTTCCGCGTTCTATGCCATGTTCCCCGGCAATCACAAGTTCAATGTCTTCCCGTTGTGGCTGGCCGAGGACCATCACGCTCGTCTCTCCTCTGTGTTTGCGCCTCATATCGGACATCCTCATTCTGAAGATCTCGATTCGGAGTATCTGAACATCTTCGAGACACGTACACGGACGCCGTTCTTCCAGGACGTATATGTGGACGGCGTCCGGGTCATGCTCATCATCGGGCCTACTGGAACCGGAAAGTCGGTCCACGGCAACCAAATCATCTCGCTTGAGCAAAAATATGGCGGATTCACTTACATCTTCGACATCGGTGGCAGCTATGAGAGTGTCGTTGAGCTGTATGGCGGCAAAGTAGACCGCGTCGGTAAGGACGGCCCACGAGTCAATCCCTTCGCACTGGAGCCGACCGAGAGCAATATCAAGTTCCTCTACTCGTTCGTGAAGCTACTGCTTACAAACGGCGGCGCGGAGTTGGAGCCGGAAGATGACGACGTGATCCACAAGGCCGTGCAGGATATGTATCTGCTCGACGCGGCGAATCGCAGGCTGTCCAATCTGTTCCTTCCGAAAAAGCTCGACAGGTATTTGGCGAAGTGGGTTGGCAAGGGCATCTATAACGCCGTCTTCGACAACATCGAAGACAGCCTATCGCTTTCGCGGCTCCAATGCTTCGACTTCCAGGGTGTTAACAACGAGCAGTATGCCGACCTGATCGAGCCGCTTATGGTGTGGCTGCTGAGGCGGATTAACGATGTGCTCTACAGCCCCGCCAATCTTGGAGTACCAAAGCACATCCTCATCGAAGAGATCTTCTCTTCGATGAAGAACAAGCAGCTCTTGGATGGCGCTCTCGCTTCCATCAAGACTGTCCGCAAGAACCTTGGCGGCGTCACCATGATCGGCCAGTCCGCCGACGACCTCGGCGCTAACGCAGACAGCATTGTGAACTCCTGCACATCCTTCCTATTCCTGAAGGATGCGACCTTCAACCGGAAGCGGTACGCCGAACTCTTCAAGATGAACGAGCAGCAGCTCGCTCTCTTCGAGAGTTTGCAGGACCGCGAAGGACTTTACATGCGGCGCGATGGGTTGACGAAGGTCGTCACCCTAAATCTCGATAGCCGCAGCTATGCAACATTTTCTACGAAGCCGAAGGACCGTGTACGCCGGACGAAGCTAATCGAAAAGTACGGACTCTCTGAGGGCATCTCCCGCTTTGCCCAGGGCGAGGCTGTGTAACCCGCATCACCACTTCACAACCAAAGGGCCCCTATGAAACCGCCGATGATCCTAACCGTCACGTCTCTTCTCTCCCTTGCCTGTGGCGTTGCTCAGGCATCGCCTGCGACTCCGCCGCATCGCCTTGAGCCGAACGCTCCACGTTCCGTCACCGTATCCGAGGCGCAGACGCCGCCCATCATACGGACCGGGCTGCTGCAGTCCACCCTTATTCTTCTACCCGCCGAGGAGAAAATTGCGACCGTCTTCGGTGGAGACACGGTGGACTGGGTCTTCGATGGCGGCCATGTAGCCAGCCGCTTCATCAGCGTCAAGCCAAAGCTCGCGAACACGACCACTGACATTCACATCGTGTCCGACCACGGCAACGAATACACATTACAGCTTCAGGAGATCTCGGAGGACGCGGACACGCACTTCGATTCCAAGGTGTTCATCGTGCCTGGCGACAAGTCAGCCAAGGACAGGCTTACCGACATGCCTGTCTTTGTACCCGCTGCCGAGTTGGATAAAGCCAAGCAGGAAGCCGCCGCAGCCAAGGCCGCGCAAGCTGCCGAGTTGAAGTCGGAAGAGGCCAAAGCGGAGACCTATCGCAGTCAGTATCCGGGTAGTCTGCACTTCGATTTCAGCTGGGACGAGAAGAAGGGTAAGCAGCTTGGCCTTCAGCAGATATGGCACGACGATAAGTTCACCTACCTGCGCGGCCAGTTTCAGGAGACGCCTGCGCTGTATGAACTGAAAGACGGTAAGGGATCGCTCATTAACTTCGACTACAACGCCGGCCTGTACACCGTACCGAAGCAATTGGAGACGGGCTATCTGGCGATCGGCAAGAAGCGTGTGGACTTCCACCGCAGTTCCAACGGAACAGGGGAGAAAAACTAGCCATGACCGACCAGAATCCCAACCCGCCCGCTACTGTTCCTGCGCAGCGTGAAGCTGTGGGGCCAGTGAAGAAGAGTACGCCCGTCATCATTGCGCTTGTCGTGATCGTCGGTCTCATTGGACTTGCGAACATATCGAGCCTTGTGAGCGGCAAGAAGAGAACCGCACCGCAGAGCGCTCTGCCGATGCGTCCCGCGACCGCGAATCCTCAGCAGGTCTCCAGCTTCGAGACGCAGCAGGCGACGGAGGCGAAGCGAGATTCCGAGGATCAGCAGCGGCGACAGGAGCTTGCCGCCGAGATGCAGCAACTCCAAGCCGCGCAAAATGTGCCAGGGCCGGAATCAGCGGGAGCACCACCTATGACCGCCGCCCAGCGTTCCGCCATGTATGGCGAAAGCCCGAACGCACCGGCCAAGACATCCAATGTCTCGCAAGTACAAGCCGAGGCGAAACAGAAGGCACTGGAGAAAGAGAAGCTGCATCAAGAAGCGCTGAACAGCGATACCGTCGCCATCGACTTCGCTCATCCGACGACCGCTGCCCCCGCAGCAGGTTCGCCCGCAGCTCAATCCACCGCCATATTAGGCGAACGTGCGGAGATGACGGCGAAGGCAGCTTCGGAAACTATGGCAGGGTCAACTCCCGAGGTGGGAGAAACCAGGAGGGGCGGAGGCGCTCAGGCGGTCTCGGATCAGCAGCCGAAGTTCGCCGGTAAGAGCAATCCGATGGCACCCTATGACTTCGATTCCTATCAGGGTCAGCTTTACCGGGTATTTGAAGGAACCGTTCTGGAAGGTGTCGTTACGAACCATATCGACGGTGGCCTGAACGGGCCCATCCTCATCATGCTCACTACCGACTACTACTCGCACGACCACCAGCAGCTTCTCATGCCACAAGGTACACGCCTGATTGGAACGGTGCAGAGTGTTGGCAATGCCCAGCAGCGGAAGATGTTTGTTACCTTTCACCGTGCGATCTGCCCGGATGGGTTCTCTTTGGAACTCGATAAGTACGTCGGACTCGATCCACTGGGCACGACCGGCCTGGCTACCAAGGTTGACCACGGCTACTTGCAGGCGTTCGCGGCAGCAGCGGCGGTAGGCGGTCTGGGCGGCCTCGCCCAGATCGGCAACAGCGGGAGTGTCCTCTCGCCCTCGACCCAGATCCGTGACGGCATATCGGAGCAGTCCGCAGCCGAGGGAGAACAGGTACTCAACCACTTTCTCAATCGACTTCCCATCATCACGCTCAAGGAAGGTTCGCGCGCCCGCGTCTACATCGGCACGGACATCCTGATCCCGTCCTACGCGGAACACCGCGTCGATTCAACCTTGTAGCCCATGCGTACTGGAGGCATAGATGAAGGTCCGTATTCCCAAAATCGCTCTGTCACTGGCCTTAGCTGTGCCTGCCAGCCACACCGTAGTTCATATTGTGCGGACGGTCAACGCAAGCGATGTCATCGACCGCGTTGTGTTCTATGCCGACGTACCCGACCGCTTCAGCGAGGTCGTGACCAACTTCAAAATGCTTCCGGAGCGGATGAACCCGACCTGCTCTGAGTGCAACTAACCCTCAACCCTTCAGGAGCCTCTATGAAGTTCAACCTAAACAAACGACGGAAGTACCTGCTTGCGGGCGGGCTGCTTCTGGCAACAGCGACGCCGAGCTTCGCGCTCTTCGGAATCGGAGACATCGTCTTTGATCCCACGAGCTACGCGAGTCTCGTATCCCAGCTAACCACCCTTGAGTCGCAGTACAACATGCTCAAGAACAACGTCACCCACTTTTCGTTCAAGCAGCAATGGCAGACGACGCTCAGTGCGCTCAAGAACGCGAACGTGGCGAATATGTTCGGTGAGACGGCAGGCGTGAACATCGCGCTGAACAGCAATTCACCGAGTGCATCGCTCACAGCTTGGAAGACGGCAACCGTGCCGGTCAGCACCGGGACGACCACCTACCTGCAAGGGCAGACGGTCGGGAACAGCGCCCAGCTCTCCCAACTCGCCATGATCGAGATGTCCGATTCGGTCTCGCCGGACTGCCTTACGGCAGTTGGCCAATACCGGGCCGGGCGCAGCCAGAACGGAGCCGCAAGCAGTTCTCTCGCGCAGCAGCAGTTCGACACCACGTCGGCGACGAACAGTGAGGTTCAGCAACTGAACCTTCTGAACGCTGCTCAAGCCCAACAGTTGACCGAGATGCAGTCCCAGGCCGCGATGCACGTCTGCCTCGCTTCCCAGATGACTGTCGCCAACATGCAGCAACGGAACGCCGCAGCACAGGACTTGAATACGGCGGCGGCCGTTCAACAGCAACGAACCGTGAACGACACCAGCGCGGCCAATGAAGGCAGCACCTGGACGACTTACCTTCCTTGATTCGGAGAAGAAATGCTGACAGCAATCAATACGAAGATTCTCCTTGCAATCCTTGCGGCACTGACCGTCATAGGCGGTGCCGCCATTTATCAACGCGACCAGGCAGCGAAGACGGCCGCAGCCGCGGTGAAAGCAGCCCAACTTCTTCAGATACAGAAGGACGACAACGACTACCTGAAGCAGGAAAACGAGGCCCTTCGTAAGCAGGTCGAGGCGGACAAGAAACAGCACAGCTCAGCCGCCGCGCACGAAGGCAAGACCTGGAAAACCTACATCCCCTAATCCCGGACTGAAGCCCAGTCCGATAACCCTGAGAGAGCATCCGCCATGTCTTCCATTGTTGTATTAGCCCAGGCCCTTCCCAGCGCGAGTTCCGGCGTCGACTGGCTGTATCAGTTCACCAACAATCTGACCAACCTGACGACACAGAATGGCGGGGCTCTCACTCAGCTCGGGATGACCGAATTAGCCTGCATTTCATTCTTCATGCTCGTCAGCATGGTTGTGAACTGGCAGACCTCTACGATGACGTTCCGTCTGCATCATCACCCGATTCAAGCGGGCGACCTGACGAAGTTTCTGCTCCAGCTAATCATCTGCTGTCTCTTGGAGACCTATTGGGTCAATCCGTTCCCCGGCGCGAGCTTCGGCATCAACCACTTCTTTTCCTACATCGCCCAGGCGATGGTTGCGGCCTTTGATCAGAGTTCTCTGGATTCACTCTTGAACTTGTTGAAGACGGCTGGCGATCAGACGCAGATGCCGTCGTTCACTGCACCGGTTCAGATCCTCTGCTACTTCCTTGTGCAGATTCTTTTGGGATTGGCTTCTGCGATCCTGTTCCTCATCAATTGCAGCGCCTTCATCCTCTACGGTGTCACAGCGCTTTTCGGACCGATCTTCGTCCCTTTGCTAATGACGAAAAGCTTCCGATCTAAGTTCTTTCACTTTCTTGATGTGCTGATTGGATTCGCGATGATTCGGGCCGTTGCCGCCGCCTTCATTTTCGTGTGGTCGGGGTTCATGAACGCCTTCATCCAGCAGACGTTCAACGGCAATTATTCGATGGAGATGTGGCTCGCAAATCTTATCCCTTGCGTCATGGTTTTCATCGCTTTCATCATCAACATGCTCTTCATTCCGAGTATGACGCAGGCCATCTTTGGCGGGGCGGCTGGACTCACGTCTTCCGCAGTGAACACGGTAGGAGCCGTTGTCGGAGGAGCCGCCATCAAAGGAGCAGGAGGCTAGACATGTGGTCCTTATTTGCAGCTTTTCTTGTAGGTCGAGCAACGGGCGGTTGGCGCTATATGCGAGCCGCACTCCTGATCATCTTGATGGCTTGCGTAGTCGTTGGCTTCATCTACGCAATCGCCATGTTCAATGCAGTCCGTTCAACGCCGGAGGGCCACCATGTACAGCACCACTCTTCCCAATGAGAGCCGACTTACACCTCAGCATTCTTTGTTGACCGACGAGATTGGAAACGAGGTCTATGCCTCCCACTATGCCGAGCGGAAACTAAGCCGGTTCGTCATTGGGACCGAGACAGTTATCCTACTTGGGGCGTTCGGTCTGATCTTCTCTCTGGCCCATCGTCCCATTGCGAATCGTTACATCCGCATTGACGAGATGGGCCGCGCTCAGGCCATCGCGTACACCGACCTTAACTACAGCCCGCGCGAAGGCGAAGTGAGGACGTATCTGACCGATTGGGCCAACTATCGGTATACCGTCAGCCGCGACACCATCGCCAAGAAGTATCCGCTCAACTACTACTTTCTGTCCCAGAACTTGGCTTCGCAGTTGATGGGCCAGGACAATCAGAATCACCTCGTCTCGCAGGTGGTCGGAGGCCAGATTGAGCAGAGCGATGTGGAAGTCAAGAACGTCACCATCACGACCATGTCGGAGGAGACTGTTCAGAATGCGACGATCGCCCGAGGGACTGCGTTGGTCACCATCGACAAGCTCTACTCACAGCGGAACTCTCGGGAGCCGAGGACGGAACACTGGTTGCTGAGTGTCACCTACTATTTGAACCCCAAGCAGGTAAGTGACCAGGCTAGAGTCTTCCCGCAGTTCGAGACGATCAATCCGCTGGGATTGACCATCACGGAATTCCACGAAAATCGCATGTCCGTCGATCCCATCGCGGTCGGAGCGAACGCCGTCGCTCCTGTGGCGGCGACATCCAAAGCTACGGAGGGAGCGCGATGAGCTACCACCTCATTCTTCCGTTCTTTCCCGAGGAATTGCGAGCGCTGTTGCTCGACCCATCCATCTCGGACTTGATGATTAATGGGACGACCGGCGTGTATGCGGATCGAGCCGGGGTCGTGCAGCACATTCCGCTGTCCGAGCCATACACCAACGACCGGCTACAGGCGGCTATTGAGCGTGTGGCACGAATTTTGGGCCAGGACTTGACGACCCAGAATCCGATCTTGAATACCCGTCTGCCGGACGGCTCCCGTGTCGCCGTTGTGGGTGCGCCATCGTCCATCAATGGACCGACGCTAACCATTCGCAAGTTCAACCGCTGGTACACGTCCGATGAGCTGATCGAAGCAGGCACTATGCCCCAGCAAGTCCGGGACACGGTGGTAGAGCTGATCGGCAAGAAGAAGAATGGCATCATCAGCGGCGGAACAGGGTCAGGGAAGACGACCCTGATGAAGGCATTCCTTGACCACATCCCGGAGACCGAACGGCTGCTCATTATCGAGCAACCGGCGGAGTTGAAGGTCGCCCACAAGAACGCAGTTCGTTGGGAGGCAGTGGAGGAGATTCCGGGGCAAGTTGCCATCACGCCAAGCGAGCTATTGGCAGCGGCTCTCCGGCATCGTCCCGACCGCATCATCATGGGCGAGATTCGCAACGAATGCGGCTATGACTTGCTCCAGGCAATGAACACGGGTCACGGCGGAACGCTGTCTACGATCCACGCGAAGTCCGCGTGGGATGCTTTGAACCGTCTCTCAAATCTAGCTCTCAGTGCGAGGCCGAATCTCAATCACGCATTCATGCGGTCTGAGACGGCAGAAGCCATCGACTTCGTGCTCTATTGCGAGCGCGACCATACAGGCCGGCGTCGTGTGCGCGAATTGATTATAGTGCGCGGCTACAGCCATGCAGACCAGAGCTTCCAGACCGAGGAGGTCTACCGCGCCTCCGCAGCCTAACTAACAGTCCAAACGCTAGAAGACCCAACCCGTAACCGAGGTCCTTACCGATGCACCATCATGCTTCCATTTCGGCGGCACAGCCCCATCTGTCTCTAAGCTCCTTCAGCGGGCCGCTTCAGAGTTGCGAAGAACGTAACGGCAGTGACGAGAGGCCGTCCGTTCGATGCGCTCTAGCCAGCGAAGTTCGCTGCGGTTTAGGCGAGCTTCCGCAGCCGAGAAGCGAGAAAGTGACTTCGGTCCAGAGGGATTCATCCGTCTCGTATCCCGCCTATGCACGGTCACTGCTTCGGGGCTTAACCGGCGCCCTGCGGCTCGGCGCTCTTCTGCTTCGACTGCGTCGCCCTTTGGGTTACGGTTTCCAGCTTCGCCGGACCCTCCGCAAATGCAGAGCTTGGCACTTGGGAGCCGGGCCCACTTCGCTATTTAGTGACCCGAGCAAGATCGGGAAATTCAACTCAAACGGAGATCACCATCATGTACCAGAACAAAGTCACCCTCATCGGCTTCACCGGCAACGACGCAGAAGTTCGCACCAACGACAACCGCAGCTTCACAACCCTCTCGCTGGCAACCAAGAGCTCCTACAAGAAGGACGGCAAGTACATCTCGCATACCGAATGGCACCGTTGCGTTGTCTTCGGCAAGCTCAGTGAGTTCGCCGGCACTCTGAAGAAGGGCGCTCATCTGCAGGTGGAAGGCGAGCTACGCAGCCGGGAGTACGAGCCCAAGAAGGTCGGCAAGAAGCCAGCCCAGAAGAAGACCATCTGGGAGATCCGGGTGAACTCGATTCTCAAGCTGGACCGGGCGGAGAAGGCCAGCCCAGAAGCGCAGGATGACGAGCAGGAAGTCGTAGACCTTACACCGGAGGAAGCGGCCGCATAAGCCGCTTTCCTTCCATCAACTCGGGAGCCCGGTAAATGCCGGGCTTCCAAACTCTGTGAGATACCCGCAATGAACACGCAGACGGCACAAGAATTCCTAACCCGATGCTTCCACCCAGGAGAGACAGTTGCCCTCTTGCTTCGCAAGGAGAGTCCGGCGTCTACGACGCAGCGCATCGTGACGCTGGAGCAGGCCACCGCGTCCCGCTATATCGCGTGGCTGCGCTATGAGAACCACAACGGCGCGAACGTCTATGTCGCTGCCAATCCGCTTCGCTCTGGCAGCCGCAAGCGGACGAAGGACTGCATCGCGGAAGTTCGCCACCTATACCTCGACATCGACGAAGACGGCGACAACAGAATCGCTACGCTCATGGAGTCGGAGGCCGTGCCTGTTCCGACCGTGATTCTCTCGACATCGCCGGACAAGTATCAGGTGCTATGGAGGGTCGAAGGCTTCGACTTCGACCATCAGGAGAACACGCTGAAGTTGCTCGCCATCGCCTTCGGCGGCGACTCCGCTTGTACCGACCGCAACCGCGTTCTCCGAGTCCCGGGATTCCGCAATTGCAAATACGATCCCGCTCACCCGGTCACGGTCGAGTACCCCAGCGACTCTACCTATCGTCCTGAAGACTTCCGCTTGGATGATGCATTGCTGAATGCCGTGATACCGCCTTACGGCTTCGCACGGATGTATCCCGCGAACAAGAATACCCACTCCGAGCAAGATTGGGCGTGGATTGTCCAGCAGCTTTCGCTCGGTGAAGATGCCGGGAAGCTAACACTGATGCTCGCTTCCCGGCGCTCGGATAAGCCCAATCCTCTCTACTACGCCCAGCGCACAATCGACATGGCTTCCGCTCGGCTCTCGCTGCTCGAAGGTGTGGCGATTGAAGACGTAATCGCCATGCTGGAACGCCGTCGTTCCGCCGAGTTTCCAGCTTCGCTTTGCTCCTCCCGTGCGCGGGAGATTGCGACCACAGCAAAGCGGATGCTTTCGCGCACAAAGTTTGCCTCAATTCATCACCCAAAGGAGAACCACCATGCCATTGCTTGAAGTCGTCCAAACCCGTCAGATCAGCGCATCCATCCGGCTCACTGACTCAACCGCCACCCAGGTCGATCAGTACGCCGCCTTCATCCGCGCTTGCGCCGATGATGTAGTCGAACAAGCCCTCGCCTATGTCTTCAGCAAAGACCGCGACTTCCAGGACTTCCTCAAGACCCCGGAAGCCCGGAAGGTTACATCGACGTTGCGGATACGGAAGGTCCCGGCCGCCGAGGCATCTGAGCCGACTGCTCAGAAGCCTCTTCCGACATCTGTTGCCGCTCCCGTAGCCCAGGCGAAAAGCGCTTGATCCTCCATTTCATTCCGGGGCAAAGGCACTGCGGTGCTGCGCACCGGAAGAATGTTGACACTCCACCCCTTCGAGGGTCGTGCAAAGCAGCGAAATGGTTCCAACGGGGAACATGCTGAGCAAGAACAACTTAATGAGGGCCCCGGTTCCAGATGCAACCATGCCGGTTGCATCTGGAACCCACTCTTCACAGGTGAATTCCATGAAGTTGACTCCTGATGATCCGACCACGATCGCCTCCCGAAACGGACGTGACTCCCGAAGCGAAAGCTTCGCTACCCGCTTTACAAGAAGTGAACTGACAGTCCTCTCACGAGCCGCTGCAAAGGATGGAATGAAGGTTCGCGAATGGGCTCGGGAAGCTCTCTTGCGGGAAGCCCGCCGCGCAGATGACCCGATGTTCACCGAACTCATCGCCACGCGGATGATCCTGCTCAACCTCTTGAAGCCTCTGGCGATGGGCCAAGTGGTCACGCCCGAGGACTTCATGCGTATCAGCGCGACCGTGCGTTCCGACAAGCGCAAGGTCGCCCAAGAAATTCAGCAGCAGTACACCACCGCTTCATCGAAGGAGTTCTAATCATGGGCACCCAATGGGGACGAAAAGAAACAATCATCTGGCCTCCGCATGTGCCGATCCTGAGCTATACGGCTATTGCAACTGCAATCCTCTTCACCTGCGTTTTTGTCTGGCAGAGGCTCGCCTTTTCACTGGAGCCGCTCCAGAAGAGCTACATCGCCGAGTACATCCGCTCTGGCGTAGGCAGCACTTTCAAAGCTCACGAATCCTATCGGCTTCTGTATCTCGGAGGCGGCCAGGCAAAGCCGCGCCTTGCCTTTCCAGTCGATTTCGTCGAAGGGCAGACCATTCTTCCAGGAGGGAAGATCGTCTCCGCCGCGCTCTCGGACCTGGCGGTCGCGCAGGGATATCGCTCGTTCTATCGCGGACCGGAACAGAAGTTCGCGGACCTCTCGCTGAACCGTTGGCTCCGCCTCACGGTTTACGAAGACAAAGGCGTCTTCGAGCTCTTCGTCGTCAGCTTCATCGAGGGTGGGCTTTGCCTCGCTCTGATGCTCTCGCTCGCCGTTCCGTATGATATCCGCCGCTTCAAGCAAATGAAGTATGGACGCATTCTGCGCGGCCCTCAGCTCCTTTCGCCGCAGGAGTTCAACCGGCAGCAGAAGGGTGACGGAATCGGTTTCAAGACGACTGAGTTGGGCAAGATGATGCGAATACCAGCTCGGAAGGAAGCCCAGCACTTCCAGATCATGGGCGACACCGGGGTCGGGAAAACCCAACTCATCATGCAAATCCTGCGCCAGATTCGCGAGCGCGGCGACTCCGCCATCGTCTACGATCCGGCCTGCGAATACATCCAGCGATTCTTCGACAAGGATCGCGGCGACATCGTTCTAAACCCATTGGACGAACGATGCCCGTACTGGGGCCCGGCGCAGGAGATGGCCTCTAACGCCGAGGCGGATGCTATCGCCGCATCTCTCTATCAACCCGCCACCGATGCCAAGGACGAGTTCTTTCACCAGACCCCGGCACAGATCTTCGCCCACCTATTAAGGAAGGGACCCACGCCGCATCAACTCGCAGAGTGGATGGCAAACAGCGAAACGTTGGAGCAGTTGGTCGCCGGCACGGAAATGTCCTTTTACATCGACCGTAAGGCCGGTCCGCAGCGTGCCGGCGTACTCGCGTCGCTTGGTTTAGTCGCGAAATGCTTTCGTCTCCTGCCCGACAAAACCCAGACCGATCAGACGTGGAACGCCCGGACATGGGCCAGGGAGAGGAAAGGTTGGATCTTCATTACTTCACGTCCGCCAGAGCGCGAAACGCTCCGTCCTCTCCATTCACTGTGGATCGATTTGCTCGTCATGCGTCTGCTCACTGCCCCGCAGCCCGGACAAAAGCCGGTGTGGTTTGTGATTGACGAGTTGGCTAGTTTGCAGAAGCTCCCGCAGCTCCACACCGCCATAACCGAAAACCGAAAAAGCAAAAATCCGATCGTGCTCGGCTTCCAGGGGAAGTCCCAGCTTGAAGTGACATACGGACATCTAGCGGAGGTCATGTTGTCCCAGCCCGCTACCAAAATCTTCATGAAAACAGCCGAGCCCAAGGCGGCGGAATGGATCTCCGAAGCTATCGGTAAAGTCGAGATTGAGAGGCTGAAGGAAACCAAATTTGACGGCTCACGTTCTGGCAAAAACTTTACCGTTGACCGGCAGATTGAGCCTCTGGTAATGGGTTCAGAGATCGGCGGGCTGGACGACCGGCATGCCTACCTCAAGCTCGGAAACGATGTGGCCCGGTTTGACTTCGATTATCTGGACTTGCCCACTCCGACACCTGGCTTTTTACAGAGGCGTTCTGCGGACGGCGAGATGAGCTTCGACCCTGACACTTTGAAACCGCGTAGAACTGAGATAGCTCGACCTCCAGCACAGTCGGAAGTGGCGTCGGGTGACGGCGCTCCGCTGGCCCACAAAATCGAAAAACAAACAGCGTCTGGATCGCAGATCGAACAAGCCGCTGGCGTCGCTTCGGAAGTGACGCTCGCCCCCGACGGCCCCGAGATTGTCAGGCTGCCTCATGGTCCACATCATCACGCTTTAGAAACGCCGCTGGATGAGCTTGAGCACGGGGTTCATCCGGGGATCTTCTAAACCATGCTAACCATATCCAAACCCCTCAGTTCCCGCCAGGCGCAGAGTTATCACAAGCTGGAATTCACCTCGGCGACGCAGAACTACTACAAGCAGGGCGATGCTGTCCGAGGCGAATGGCAAGGCCAGCTCGCCGCTCGCCTTGGCTTATCCGGGGAGGTATCGCCATTAGAATTCTCGCGGCTCGCGGACGGCAAGAACCCCTCTACCGACGAGCAGCTGGTGAGGCACCGAACAGCGATGAAATACAAGAACGCCGACGGCGGCACCACCAACTCAGTCGAGCATCGTGCCGGATGGGATGCCACTTTTTCGGCTCCCAAGTCCGTTTCTCTTACCGCCCTTGTGGGCGGCGACGACCGTGTGCGGGAGGCGCACCGCGCGGCTGTCACGACTGCTTTGGAGGAGTTGGAGCGTTATACCCAAGCCCGGATCGGCGGCAATAATCCGGCGGAGGCTACAGGTAAGTTCATCTCGGCAAAGTTTGAGCACGACACCGCGCGTCCGGTAGACGGATATGCCGCACCGCAGCTCCACACTCATGCTGTGATCTTCAACGTCACCGAACGCGCGGACGGCAGCACGCGCGCCATCCAGCCGCAGGGATTGTTCGACAGCCAAAACTTTGCGACAGCCGTTTATCAGTCTGAGCTGACTCTCCGGCTGTCGCAGCTTGGATACGAAATCGAGCCTGGGAGAAGCGGAGCTCCTGAGATCAAAGGATACACGCAGGACTATCTCGATGCCTCCAGTCCGCGCTCACGCCAGATCAGAGAACAGCTTGAAAAACTTGGATACAGCGGGCCAGAGGCAGCCCAGATCGCAGCGCACTCAACCCGAGACAGGAAGCAGCCGTTCACGGCCGAAGAAGTCCTCAGCGCCCATAAAGAGATGGCGGCCAGCTTTGGGAATCAGGCTCAGCAGGTTGTCGCTACCGCCCGAGCCCGGGCTCAGCAACAGGAACGAGAGCCTCAACAGATCAGTCGCGCCAAAGAGGCGGTCACCTTCGCCCGCGACAGCATCTTTGAGAGGGAGGCTGTGGCAGACGAGCGCGCCATCCTCCGAGACGCGCTCAGGCGCGGCATGGGCGAGACCTCATACCGCGACATCCGAGCTGAGTTCGACGAACGGCGCGGAGCGGGACAGTTTCGCTCTGTCCAAGGAATGAAACACGACTCCGGTCGCAGCTTCACAACTCCTGAAACTATTGCCGCCGAACGTGCCAATGTCCGATTTGTTCTGGAGGGGCGGAACACTATCGAGCCGATTATGACCGCCGCAAACGCGCGGGAACAAGCGAATACGCGATCCCTCTTGAACGACTCTCAGCGTGGAGTGATCGAGCAGGTCTTAAATTCGTCGGACCGGGTTCATGGTCTTCAAGGACTTGCGGGAACGGGGAAAACCACGACCCTTCAGACGATTCGCGAAGGTGCCGAGGCAAGCGGCTACGTGGTCGAAGGGTTCGCTCCCACTTCCAAGGCGGCAGGTCAGCTCCGTGAGTCTGGAATTGACGCCACCACACTTCAAAGTTTTCTCGCACGAGGTCGAAATTTCTTGGGTGCGGAGCCTAGTGCTCGTCATCTCTACATGCTGGACGAGTCTAGCCTCGCCAGCACAAATCAGATGCGGTCCTTTCTCAGCAGACTTACACCGAATGACCGTGTGCTCGTCATCGGGGACACTCGGCAACATCAGGGGGTCGATGCAGGCCGACCCTTTCAGCAGATGCAGGAGGCCGGAATGCAGACATCGCAGCTCGACAGGATCATGCGCCAGAAGGACCCGGAATTGCTCAAGGCAGTTGGGCATCTTGCAAAGAACGAGACTGTGCAGGGTATCGCCATGCTGGCGGAACAGGGACGCATTACCGAGATCCAGAACGGACGTGATCGTATCACCGCCATCGCTCAGGATTATGCCGCACAACGGGAAAACACGATCATTGTGTCGCCGGATAATCGCAGTCGTCAGCAGATCAATGACGCCGTTAGAGTCGAACTGAGGAAAGCGGGCCTAATTGCGGACGACGGCCAGATATTCCGAACGCTGACTCACCGCTCGGACATGACAGGAGCGGATCGCTCCTGGGCGGCTCGATACAGTAAGGACGACGTTCTCCAATACGTCACCGGCAGCAAAGCGGAAGGCATTGAGCGAGGCAGTTTCGCGACTGTCCGCAAGGTTGACCCGCAGGCTAATCTGCTGACGGTCGAAGTTAACGATGGTTCGACCGTGACGTATGACCCTCGACGCTTGAGGGGAGTCAATGTTTTCCGCGAAGCCGAACGTGAATTCGCCACAGGAGACCGACTTCAATTCACTGTCCCGAACAAGGACCTGGGCGTCGCAAATCGTGATCTCGGAACGGTCGTGGGCATCGAAGACGGCAGCATGACAGTGCGGCTAGACGGAAAGTTCAATCGGAACGTGACCTTCAACACGGCGGTTTTTCGTCAGTTTGATCATGGTTACGCGCTAACCTCACACAGTTCGCAGGGACTCACAGCGGGCCGCGTGCTCGTACAAATCGACACCAATTTATCACCCGGGCTTATCAACAATCGACTCGCGTACGTATCCGTTTCGCGAGCATCTGAAGACGCTCGTATCTACACCAACGACGCTCACTCCCTTGGGCACAGGTTGGATCTCGATAGCATAAAAACGAGTGCCATCGACCGCGAGGACTTACAGCGGATCACCCCGCAACGTGATCGTACGGACCGCTCGTCAGATGTTTCGCGATCTCATGATTTTGGACTTGGACTGTAACAGCGGATACATTCTGAAAATGCGTCGGTGAGTGGTTTTGAACTTTGAACTGCTGCCTTGTCTTGGACGGCCCGCACCCTAAACCGGCTTTGTCTATCAGCGCGCCCATAAAGACGAGGGCATCCTGGCATGCTTCGAAAGATACCTGTACTTGAGAAACGTCTCAGCAAGACGACTTCGCTGTCCGAAATGAAGGTGAACTTTATCGGCCCGATGTACTGAACAAAACGGCAATCTCCCGATGTTGGGCAAGCTACACCTTGAGAGAGACAAACGTCGGGGGTATGCACAGCCTCAACACAATCGTCAGGCACGGACGCAGCCCGGTCCAACGACGAGCGTAGAAAACAGGAAACTTTTGACACGAACTCACAAGCTGCGAGCAACGATGACAATCCGTTAGAGAGGGTTCAGGACTGCAACTTTTTAAGAAGGTGATGAATCTTGAGCTCAATCTTTTTAAGCTCGTCAATCACTGTTGATCTAGCGCTTCCTTCCATTTCTAGAAGGCTTTCCTCGACTTCTTTTCGAATAACAAACTGCCGGAAACGCTTCGTGGTGTTGAGGTGAGCGTTATCGCCGCCCTGAGTAACCGCAGATTCGTATGCCTTCTCGAAAGTTTGTGCTTTCGAAACGAACTTGGTCAACGCTCGCGGCGTAGTTGCAATCACAGGGAGATAAGCCCTCAAATCCATAGCCTTCTTAATCTCCTTAGATCGGATCTTCTCGACCACAAGATCGTCCATCTGCGGGTACTTCTCACGCGCTTTGCCTATTTTTGTGGACTTCAGATACTCGTCGAAGTAGCTCCAACGGTTTACGCCTTCGTCGTACTTAACCATGAAGTCGTACACGTCGATTAAATGTTTGACTTTTTGTGAGCTAATGCCGATCTCGGTCGCAAGCTTCTTGAGATCTTGGTTGTGCTTGTTATACCGTCTCGATAGAAAACCAGCTTGCTCGTATGGTGCCCAATCCTTCTTGCCCTTAATGTGAAACATACCGAGAAGAGCAAACACAAGAGATTCATCGATGTCGGCTGGGAGAATCGTGCACTTCACCATCCCCCACTTGACAGGTGCATTCTTCGCCAGAAAACGATAGGCAGCAAGCCTGCTGTTGCCCTCTAAGACCTCAAACGTCTTGTCCTTCACGATCAGAGGTTCAAGGAGGCCATCGTTCTGACGAATCTCCACTATTAGGGTGCGAACGTGCTCCATGTCTTGCAGGCGCGCCTGTATATCTTCCTGGGCAGGTGCCTTCCCGGCTCCATGGAGGACGGAGTAAACGCGAGGGTTCTCCGCGAAAAAGAGGAGTTTAGATTGCTCCAGCAGCCTCGTTGTGACTGGGACATCTTTCCCGCTAATGCGCAGCGAACCTGTCGTCTCTGACTCAGCCTTTTGCTTCATGTTCGTCCCTCCGGATACCTAATATGTCTTTGATCATGTCTCCAAAGGAGTAGTCTGCGCTCTTGTGATAGTGGGCTCGGTTGATATCACCTTGCGCAAGCTGTGCTGCTAGATGCTTTGCGGACAAAAGCTTTTCGACCCATTCATCGATAGTCGATTCGGCTATTAAATTAATGACAGAACAGTCTTTTTTCTGGGAGATCCGGTGAATGCGGTCCTGCGCCTGAAGATAATCGTCCAAGCTAAAAGAGCGATCGTAGAAGATGGCGTTATTAGCTGATGTCAGCGTCAAACCTTCTTTTGCAGAAGAAGGAGTGGCTACTAAAACCTTGCAATCTGGATCTGTTTTGAATAGGCGTACAGAGCGCTCACGTTGCTCATGGGCCAGCCTCCCGTGGATGCGAACGGCGTTGTAGCTCTTAAATTCCTTAGCTAACCAATCAACATTCTGGGTGAATGTAGTCCAGATGATGACTTTTTCATCGCGAGAGACAATATCGCTTACGAGATCACTCAGGACGGGAAACTTACCTGGAACCCCATGGTACGAATCATCGATCAAGCGTGGATTAGACGCGACTTGAATAAGCCTGAGCAATCGCTTTAGAGTATCCTCTGCCTCGTCAAGTACCGGCTGTCCCAACTTGACGAGTATCGAAGCAAACTCCTTCTTGTAGCGGTCGTACAGGTCTTCCTGTCGGCTCTCCAGCCCGACTTTAACAATGGAAATGTGCTTTTGCGGCAGCTGAATATCTGCGCCTTGCTTTGTTTCACGTATGGAGAAGGGTCGTATCTTCTCAAAGACACTGGTTAATGCCCCTTCAAAAAGGTCTGTTTTGATTGAGTCGTCGTACATGTCGTTGGTAAGGTCGAGAGTCTTCCGGAACTCGTCGAAATCGGTGCCCAAAGCGGCTCCCTGGTCGAGAAAGAAGATTTGAGCCCAGAGGTCATATGGTCTATTTGCGACCGGCGTTCCGGTCATAATAACTCGACGTGCGAAGCCGAGAGAAAGCTTGAATAAGGCCTGTGCGATTGTTGATTCGGGGTTTTTGATCTTGTGAGCTTCATCCAAGACAATCGCTACCTTGCGGGTCTTTAGAAACAGGTCCAATCGGGCCTGTTCGGATTTCATTACCTCATAATGGGCCAAGTAGATGCGGGCAGGGCTATTGAAGGCAAGGAAGTTGGCACGTCGGTCCTGCGAGATGACGCGCGGCTCCACATAAGTATGTGACCTCAGCTCCTCGATCCAATTCTGAATGAGCCCGCGTTTTGTAACAATGAGGACGGAGTCGATCACCCCAGTAGAGATCCAGTAAAGCGCTAGATCTATCCCTATCTTGGTCTTTCCAAGTCCTTGCTCATGGAAAATGGCTGCATATGGAAGATCTTTGGTCGCGGCCAAGGCTTGAGCTTGATAGGGAAAACCCTGGTGCTTCGCTGACAGGTCTGGTTCTCTCGGTGCCCTGATCGTCACGAAATCTCCTGAACGTCGTCAATCACGATAAGGTAGGTCTGCGTGGAACCGCTCTCTTTGCTGAGGTTGATTAGCATCTGCTTTGCTCGAACCCTTGAGGACCACGGAACTGCTAAGACAAGTGTTGATCCTGGGTAGAGAGCCAAATGTTTGAGAAAGGCCAATAGCTGCTGCCTTGAATGGCTGGTCTCTAAATCCGCAGCTGTTTTTGCCTCCCCAACGATGACCGCCGTTGTCGGCGCGTTAGCAGCATATAAATCAGGCCGGAAGGCGCCGAGCCTTGGGGGTTTGTCGCAGCCAATTAGACCGGGCAGATCGTGCAAAACGGAGAGGTGCTGGCTGTCCTCCATTGAACCCCGGACGTATTGGAGCAACTTTGTTAGAAGCGCAATGTGCTTAGCTGACTCACCCACCTCAGCTTGCGCCTTCGGTACCGAGCATTTGCTCCAGCGCGTCCGCCGCTTCGTTCAAGACCTGCATCGTCTCGCCGTTAGGGTCTTTGCAGAGCTTGTCCTTTTCGTGCCAAGAGACGTTGTAGATTTTTTGAGTGAGCGCATGTGCAAGCTGAGCGAGGCTGGCGTCTTCTAGTGCCTTTGTCACGGTAGGTTGTTCTAGAAATTCAGCGGCCCGTCGAGCATCATGCTTTATGAACTCTTCCTTTGCTTTCTTGTGCTTCAAAATCCTCGGTAATAGCCGAACGGTGTTCAACGGGTATATCTTTTCGTCGCGCACCCAAGCTGCGAAGTCGCTCAACTGGAATCCGGCTTCTGCTATCGCTTGCTTTATGTTCGACTTCTGCAACTCTACAAAGCCGCTAAAGCGGCTCGTATCAAAACTACCTTCCTGAACGATAGGACGGTAGTAGCTCTCCATGTCGGCAAAGGCGTTGATTGCCTCGACGACCTCTTTCTCTTTCCCGCCGCAGAACTCGACAAGAAGGGCTAACGGCATGTTCTTCTCATTGCGAAGATGATGCAGATATTTTGCTTTCGAGTAAGGGTCCCACGGCCTAGTTCCGACGAGATGAACCTGAAGGCGTATGGAATCAACCTGGAGGTCGCCCATCTCCTCGTACACCATCCCCATGATCTCCGTCCATGGGCCGGGTATCTTTTCGGCGAGGAATTTCTTATACAGTGCAACGCGGGTGTTTCCTTCGATGCAAACGAATTGGCCGGCCCGCCTAGTAAGGATGACAGGTTGAATAATTCCTTGGTTTGTCTGGATTGAGTTTTTGAGCTTCTCGAAAGTCGCGCTGTGATCACCTTCATCATCCCCAGCGGCTCCCAGTGCCAAGTAAAACTGCTCGGCAGTCGGATTCTCTCCGTACATCTCAAGAAATTTGCGGATACGCGGGTTGTCACGGTCCAACGCGATCTCATTGATCGGTACGAGCTGGAGCTTGCCGACGCCGGGAGGCGAAACGTTCATGGCATTTCCTTTAGAATCAACGAATTAGACCCTTCGGTAATCCTTCCCTCTGTTTTAGGCCTGCCTTGACTACAAACCGCTCAGAGTGTAGGACTTAGCAAAATGTTCGCACAACTCTCATTGCAGTGATCAGACCCCCATTGTGCACTTGAACTGTGGCACAATTGCAGTAGAACGCTGCAAGGAGCGATCGTGTCTATCCACAAAATTCCATGCCAGATCGGCTTTTCTGCAGGGCGTAAAGTCGCAATGGGCTTCGCTCCTGCTCGCCTATTGGCAGCGTTGAGCTTTGCTGATGTTCTCGTCGAGGAGACGGGACGCGGATACCAGCGCCGCTTCAACGCGAAACACAGCTTGGATTTTCGCCGCTACATTCAAGGCGCGCAAAGCTCGACCATTCCGCTAACGTTCAATCTTCGCCCGAGTGGAACAGAGGCGTGGCGCCTTACGGAAGCCGTGAGCGGTCTCTCCGTGCTCGAAGTTCGCGAAGGCGCGGAGAAGGTCATGGTCCAAGTTGACTGTCAGCACCGACTTGGGTACCTGAGCGATGTCGACGTCACCCTCCCATTTATGACTTTCATCGGCCTTGATCAGGCCGAAGAGATGGAAATCTTCAGCGTGATCAATAGCAAAGCGAGAGGACTAAGCAACAGCCTGCTGGACTTCCATGAGGCATCGCTTGCTGGGGATCTAGCCCGCGAAAAACCAGAGCTTTATATCGCATTGCAGCTCAACATTCATCCAGATTCCCCTTGGAGCAAACAGCTAGATTTGGGTGGCGTAGCTACGTCTGGCATGATGCGTCGAGCGTCTCTACGAACGATGCAGAAAGCAGTCAAAAAGTTCCTAAGCCAAACGCAAATTATAAAGTCCGAATCGGCGGAAGCAGCTGCTGAGATCGTGATCGCGTTTTGGTCCGCCGTATCTGTCGTCCTTCAAGACTTGTGGAATGCGCCAAGAGCGTACTTGATCAACAAAGGTGTTGGTGTTTATGCGCTGATGATCATCGCCGCCGATCTTTATACGGAGGCGAAAGGGCAAATTTGTGACAAGAGGTATTTCGTTATGAAGCTTTCAGAGTTCCTAGGCGATATCGATTGGAGCAGGCAAGGGCCTTTCCAAGGTTTTGGCGGAGAAGGTGGCGTGGGTAAGGTGGTTGCAAGCATTCGACAGAGTAGAGGCGTTAGCCCTTTAAGGATGGTCAATCGTGGCTAACAATCGAATCCTGCTTATTGAGCCCGGATACAAGAACAAATATCCGCCACTTGGCTTGATGAAGATCGCGCAGTACCATGGCCCACGAGGTAAACGCGATCACGTCACGTTTATCAAGGGTGAAGACAAATCTGTCCTTGGGCAAGCTTGGGATCGGATTTATGTGACGACCCTCTTTTCATTTGAGTACCCCAAAATAGCTGAGACCATCGACTTTGCCCTCAGAGTTGCCGGAGGTAGTCGGGACAAGGTGTTCGTTGGCGGTATTGCCGCATCGCTCATGCACGAACGCTTTCTGGAGGAACGCCGCTGGCAGGGCATCCGAGTTATAAAGGGTCTACTCAATACCGCTCCAGCGACGTCATTGCAGCTCGATGACTTCTCTGATGAGCTCTACGCGGATGATACCAGCGGCACGCCCATTGAAGATCTCATTCCTGACTACAGCATCTTGGATCAGATCGAATACAAGTATCCCGTGAGTGATGCCTATTTCACATACGGGTCTCGTGGTTGCATCAGAAAATGCAGCTTCTGTGGCGTTCCAAAGCTCGAAGGAGATCAGAGAGATACCGAATCAATCTCGGCCATAGTCCGCGGGGTAGAAAAATTTTATGGAGCCAAGAAGGACTTGACCCTGATGGACAACAATGTGGTCGCATCAGGCAAATTTAGAGAGATTATCGCAGAGATCCGCGATCTTGGATTTACTCCTGGCGCGAAGCTGAAGCGCGGGCGTGTCTCTGTGCAACGGCGAGTGGATTTCAATCAGGGCGTGGATGCGCGGATTCTCTGCAAGGACAAGATGTACCTGCGGGAACTTTCGACGATCTGTTTGAGACCGCTCCGGATCGCCTTTGATCATCTGGGCCTTATAGAGCCCTATTCTCAAGCCGTTCGCTATGCAACAGAGTTCGGATTGACCGAACTCTCTAATTACATGCTGTACAACTTCAAAGATTCACCACGCGATTTGTTCGAAAGAATGCGCGTGAATGTGACGCTTAACGAAGAGTTGAAAATACGAATCTGGTCCTTTCCTATGCGGTTCCAACCGACGGACCTGCCTAACCGGTCGCACATTGGAGCTAAATGGTCGCGCTATCAGTTGCGTTCCATGCAGCTGATCCTCCAAGCCACACACGGCGTTGTCAGTGGTGCGCCCGACTTCTTTCGTCATGCCTTCGGCGACACGTATCAGGACTTCGAGAAGATCCTTCTTATGCCACACCACTTCATCTTCAACCGTCAATGGTTTGAGAAAGGCGAGGGAAAGGCTGAATTGGATCAATTTCAATCGGACTTTGCGCGCCTTGCTGATAGTGATCGCGACGAACTGCTCGGCCTCGTTTCGTCAACCGATGCGAGGAATTTTGAGCTGTTGCCCACGATTGCTGAGAGTTCAGCCGTCCGCAGGATTCTTCAGTTCTATATTCCTATGGACAAGGAGCAAGAAGCCTTGATCTGGAATGCTCCAAGGCCTGCTGCTGCCGTCCCCGACGAGGAGAGAGTAGAAGATGCAGGGCTAAACGATGATGCTGACCGGGCTTCAACACTAGCAGCCTCTGATTACGTGGAGATCACCGCCTGATGTCAGGACTCGTAAGCCTACAAGTGAAACAACCGCAATGGTCCAAGCCAACAGATCAGATATTCATTGGCAAAGACATCCTTGAACTCTTAAGCACTTCTATGTACGTCGATCCGCTTACAATGTACCGAGAGTACATTCAAAACGCAGCCGATGCGCATGATGCAGACGCGACTACTCGCAACACAAATCGTTCTGGTTCCGTTCGTATAAAAATCAATCGGCAAGAACGCAGCATCCTGATATCGGACGACGGCCTCGGCCTCAGCGAACGCGAGTTCCGTAAGCGACTGACGTCGATCGGTGGAAGTGCGAAGCGCGGTACAAACGCGCGAGGCTTCCGAGGTGTAGGGCGATTGGCAGGATTAGCATACTGCCAAGAACTCATCTTCCGCACTCGCCCGGCGGGCAAAGACTCTGTCTATGAGCTGCGGTGGGATTCTCGCAAAGTTCGGACGCTTTTGCGCTCTTCTGATACCCAACTCGACCTCGCAGGGATCATTGCAGAGAGCATCGAATCCCGAACAATTCCAGCTAGCGGCTATCCAGACCACTTTTTTGAAGTAGAGCTGCGGAATGTTGTGCGCCACCGAGACGACAGGCTATTAAATACGCTCGACGTATCTCAATACCTGGGGCAGGTCGCACCCGTCGCGTTTCACCCGGAGTTCAGCTTTGGAGAAGAGATTACCAACTATCTCAAAGATAACGGTGTAAGCTACACACCTTTGTCCGTTGAGATCGAGGGTGAGGGGCCCGTTTTTAGACCCCATCGCAACGAGATTGCGCTGGGAGGTAAGAGACTCAAGCTGCTTGCTCCTGAAATGTTCACGACCCTAGATAGAGAGGGGGAGTGCTCCGCAGTCAGTTGGGTTTTGCATCACGAGTATCTAGGTACTTTGCCTAAAAGCACAATGATAAATGGCTGGCGATTGCGGTCTGGGGATGTGCAGGTTGGCGGAAACGACATTTTAGAAGAGCTCTTCCCGGAGAGCCGCTTTAATGGATGGACGATCGCTGAAACACACGTCCTCAGCAAAAAGATTATTCCGAATGGGCGCAGAGACAACTATGAGCACAGCGCCCATTTCTCTGATTTGCTGACCCGTCTTACTCCCACTGCAAAGGACATCGCACACCGTTGCCGGGTCAGCTCGATCAGCAGAAATGCGCTTCAGAAGCACGAAGCTGACCTCGCTAAATGCGAGGAAAGCATTGCCATTGCGTCAAAGCCCCGGACTCCAGCTTTCGTTGTAGCTTCTTTAAAAGAGGAAGTTGAATCGTGCCTTTCCACGCTGGCAAAGACCTCTCAACGTGGGCTATTTAGCGATTCTGAGGGGGACCGGTTCGAACTAAGGATCAAAAAGATTACGAGCAAACTAAAGGCTCTTCCCGATGACCCGGATACTGCCGATGCATTGCAAGATTTTCCACCCGCACAACGCCACATAATCAAGGACGTTATTGAGACTATCTATCTTGCGGAGGGCCAGTCAGATGTCGCAGATAGGCTGGTCGGCAAGATTCTTTCCAAGTTGCGCAGCCATCGACGGAAGCAAAAGTGAAAAGACCGCATTGACGTTCTCTTCTGAATGTACGTACGACGTCTACACAAACAATTGCTGCAAAATGGATTGTGTTACAAGATTTGGCGGCGGCGCGGTTACGAGGGAGCGAATGACCTTTGGCCGATCTCCGGCCAAAAGGCCCTCATAAGGAAAGCTGCTTACCTTGAACTCTTTAGCAAAGTGAACTGCGAGTTTAAGAATATGCTCCGTTACCTCACGCTGTTGGCCAAGCGACCCGCCGTATTCACTCAAGTCTTTTGGGCGAGGATTTGACTTCAAGAGAACGGATGCGTCAAAGGCTTGTGCCATGTCGTAGTTGACACCGTTACGCGAAGTAATCTGCCACGTCCGGTTATTGTTCACGGGCTCGATCGCCTCGGTGAGGATAGTCGGAACCCATGGCGCAAAGGACGTGCATCCCTCGTAATAGAGATCCCAGAACACTTCGTGGCTTCCACGATAGCCGCTCGGCCCTTTCAGATTTTTCTTATGAATCTGAAACGCCTGATGATTCGGTATCCCTGACTCCACATCGGCTGAATAGCCTTGTCCGACCCACACTCCATACATGCCAAGGATTGCATTCGCTGCAAAGAACGATGCGTAATAGAGAGATACCTGCGACCATGCAGCGTTGCTTGGAGTGAACATCTCTAAAGCGCGCCGATATTGGCTCACCCCGAAGAGGATTCCGCGCTCAACATTGTTGAGTAGACTGATCCGATGGATAGTAAAGTTTTGCGAGCCTTCGCGTACAGTCTTGGAAGCCGAGCCCCTGTAAAGGGTCGGAAGTGACTGCCCGACGCCTTGCTGATAAGCAGGTAGTGGTGCGCAAAAATGCTGAGCCTGAGTGTAATCGAACAGTCGCATTAGGCAACAACCTGCTTCAGCATGGCCTGAAAGAGATCGGTGACCCCGGCTGTCCCTTGAGCTGCCCGCACTACTTCAGGCGTGAGGGTAAGGGGGTCAATCTTCCTGAGCGTAGCCAAAAATTCCGGCGTCGATATCATCGCGGGCGCTGGACTCTTTAGAATCAGCTCGGTGAGAACCCGCAGTAGAGCTCGCAGAATCCGTGCCTTGTAGAACGTACTGTCTGTGTCTCCCCATCCCTTTGTGTCTAATGATTTCACCGCCGTAAAAAATCGAATCAGCAGTCCAGCATAAGCTTCGAAACCGAGATCAGAGTGAGCTTTCTTCGTCTTGGTGATGAGCGTCTTGATCTCAGGCGCTAATGACCCCTGCTTTATGCTGACGTCCTTCTGCTCGCCAGTGAGGTCGATAGCATAGTAGAAGGGACTGTCTTTCCTTTCGACCAGTTCAAAGACCAACTCAGAAGCCATGATTGCTGATTCGTCGCCGTTCGGCTGAACCAATCGGACAAGATCCCAACGCAAAGACGAGGGAACTCTTTTCTGATTGTCATTTATCTCTAGAAAAAGTTCGGCCATCTCTTTCTCGGACTTGTCTAAATGGACGATGCAGGCGTAGTTCGCCTCTTTGTTCGAGAAATTCTGAGCCCACAGTCGATGCTGCCCATCAACGACGAGAAACTTGGTCTTATCTGGCAGAGTGAGATTACGTCCATCGAAGTTCAAGGTCTTGACATTTGAGGCAAGGGTGATTGCGTTCGGGAAAGTCCGTTCGTTGTCCAGCACTGTTCTTGCGATGGCACGGGATCGCGCCTCATTGACGATCCTTTGGAATCCGGCAATAGGGTCTTGAAGCCTCCATGAGGGTGTCGTATGGGTCAAAAGCCACTTGCCAGGAAGCACGACCACGTAAACGAAGGGATTGTGTTGGAGTAATAAGGCTGGTGCTGCAATCTCATTCTGCTGCTTCGTCTTCGTCAAGATGTCTCCTGTGGCACGTCTATAGCAACCAGTGTGCGGTCGTCATTTCCGTGTTTCGTGATTCTAAACCCGTAGCAGAAGGGTAGGAAGCTTCCTCCCCACGTTGCAGCCGCTCTGGCGTCTTCCACGCCCCACCTCTGCGGGCCTTTCCCGCCCGCAACGCCCACCCCATATCCGTCCGCTTCGCGATCAAGAACGGTGAACGGACCGAGCGCTAAGGGGCTCTGCCCCGATCGCGCGGCGCAAGGGTATCCCCAATCTTCCGCGCTTCGCTTGTGCAGACCTCCGCTGCGCTTCGCCCTTTCCGTTCCAGCGTTCCGCTTCCTCTTCAAGGGTGGGGAGACCCCTCCCCTTGCGCCTTGCTACCCCCGCCTTCGCCAGGTGGCGTTCGGCATGTACATGCCGCGTTTCAACGCGGACGTGCAAAGGCCAACACCCAAGGAGGAAGCACCCATGAACACCACCGCAAGCACCATCACCCCCATCAGCGAAGCCCCCAAACAGCCGCAGCAACGGCAGACCGCCAAAGACATCATCGCCGCCAACGTGAAAAGCCTCATTGAGCAGCTAGAGGCCGGACACTCCGACGCCCTCACCGCCTACCTCGACGCGATGAGCAGATTCCACAACTACAGCTTTGGAAACATTCTGGAGATTGCCCGGCAGAGGCCGTCCGCAACGCGCGTTGCAGGGCTGTACGCATGGAACCAGCTAGGCCGGAAGGTGAAGAAAGGTGAGAAAGGGATTCGGATTCTCGCGCCCATCGTCGGCATCAAGCGCAAGAAAGACGAAGAAGCCAACAAGGACATCACCAAGCAGAACACCCGGGTTTTAGTTGGGTTCCGCAACGCTTACGTCTTTGACGTCGAGCAAACCGAAGGCGCAGAGCTTCCCACCCTACGGGAGATGACCGGAACGGTAGGCGAGAACCGCGACCGTCTCGTTTCGTTCATTGAAGCCCAGGGCATCGAGCTTGCGTTTACCGAAAAGATTGCCCCCGCTTTGGGCATGAGTTACGGCGGCAAGATTGCCATCCTTCCCGGCCAGTCCGAGGCCGAGGAGTTCAGCACCCTTGTCCATGAACTCGCGCACGAGATGTTGCACAAGGCCGAGCGCAGGACCACCACGACCAAGGTAGTGCGGGAGACGGAAGCGGAGGCCATCGCCTTTGTGATCGGCAAGGCCGTAGACCTCGAAACCGGAACGGCAAGCGCCGACTACATCAATCTTTATCATGGCAACGCCTCACTCTTGATTGAGAGCTTGGAAGTCATCCAGCAAGCATCCGCAGTCATCCTTGCCGCCTTGCAGCCGCCCACCGCAGCAGAGGCAGAGATGCCCGATGCAGAATTGGCGAAGGTGGCGTAATGCAGACCATTCTTCGCATTCTCAAACAGGCCGGAGGTTGGCACCACGGACTGTACCTCAAGATCGAGAACCCGCCGTATATGGCTTTGGTCATTGAGGCGACCGACGAATCAGGCCCGTGCGGTTTGCCCTCTATCTCTGTCGCGCACTACGGCGAACAGAACGGCGACCTCATGCGCGACCCGGAGGTGTGTTTCGAGCTTGGATTCATCGACGGGCCACATCTGAGCGCCTTTTACTACCGAAACGACTATGTCGGCGTGGAGCAGTGGAGCCGCACCATCGTCCGCGACAACTACGTTTACCTCGCCAGCTTGCATCAGCAGCACGAGCGATTCGCCAAGGTGTGGGACAACAACCTGAGATTGCAGGGCTTCGCCGAAGTCTTCGAGCAGCAACAGCAGACCCCACGCGCCTAAACCCTTTCCCGCCCCGGAGCGGATGGGCAAGCGCGTCCGCTCCACAACTTAGTGCAGTGCAACCGCTCAAGGAGAGCAGCCATGCAGGATTCTTCCGCCTTCCAGATACTCGCCATCGACACCATCCACGAATCCACCACCAACCCCCGCCGCACCTTTGATGAAGCCAAGCTGTACGAACTTGCCGACTCCATCAAGCACAACGGCCTGATTCAGCCCATCACGGTAAGACCGAATAACCAAGGCTTCGAGATCGTCGCGGGAGCCAGACGCTACCGCGCTGCCCAACTTGCCGAGTTGTTTTCCGTTCCCGCCCGTATCGTCGAGATCGACGACGCCAAGGCGCTCGAATGGCAGCTAGTGGAGAACAGCCAGCGGGTCGACGTGCATCCTTATGAAGAAGCGCAGGGCTTCCAACGATTGCTCGACATCCCCGGCTATGACGTTGCCGCCTTGGTCGAGAAGTCAGGCAAGAGCGCAAGCCATGTCTACGCACGTCTCTCCCTATTGCAACTCATCCCCACTGTGGCGGAGGCGTTCACCCAGGAGCGCATCACCGCAAGCCACGCCAACCTTATCGCCCGTCTCCCGCAGGAGAGCCAGGCCGAAGCCTTCGAGCAGTGCTGGCGCAAGGACTGGCAGGACAAAGAGCCGCACCTGCTACCCGCCAAGCACGTTGCCGCCTGGATACAGGCCAACCTCTATCTGTCTCTCGCGGATGCGCCCTTCGACCGCGAAGACCCCACCCTCAATCCCACAGCCGGAGCTTGCGTCACCTGCCCCCGCCGCAGCGGATACAACACCGCACTTTTTGCCGACGTGGTTTCCGACCAGTGCCTCGATTCAAGCTGCTACCACGGCAAGATAGAGGCATTCCTAGACCGAGAGATTGCCGCACACCCCGGCCTCGTCCAGATCGAGAACGGCTGGCGCAATCCCAAAGAGCAGCGACCGGGAGCCGTGCAGCGCGGCCACGTTCGGGAGATTCCGACCGCGACCGACAATCCCGACGCGGAGCCAGTGATGCCGTGCGGCGCAGCCAAGACCGCAATCGTCGTTTACGGCAAGCAGCTCGGTCGCAAGCTCACCGTTTGCACGGACAAGCATTGCCCGGTGCATGACCCACAGGCAGCAGCCGAAGCAGCAGCCCATCCCATCCCAACGATGGCGCCCGCGCCCGAGATTGAGACGGAGGAGGAGGCCGCGCAACGCGAGGCCAACCACGAACAACGCATGGCCGAGTACAAGGTCGAACAGGAGCGCAAAGAGGAGGAGAGCAAAGCCGAATTCGAACGTCAGCAGAAGGAGTACGAGACCGAGCAAGCGCACCGCGACAAACAGCGCAAGGCGAGAGTCACCACCCTCGAGCGGATCATCGAAGAGGCTCCCGCGTCATTCAGCCCCGCGCAACTGCGCGTCTTCCTTCGCTTGGTCATCCATTTGGACTACAGCTTCCTTGAGGAGGTGGCGTCTCACTTCGCCAACGGAGACGAGAACTCCCAACAGTCGGATGATGAAATTGTGCTGGCCGCATTGGACGGCACGGCAGATGAGAAGCTAACCAGCTTCGCCCTGCGCCTCGTCCTCTCTGACCACATCGGCATTCCTCAAGAGAGCCAGCCGGAATTGCTGACAAGAGGCCGAGCAGGTGTTCGCGCCAAAGAAGCCCAAGGCTGTCAAAGCCAAGGGAGACGGCCTGAGCAAACCTAAGCCAGCAGCGGCCAAGGCTTCGGCAAAGAAAGAGACGACCAAGAAGAAAGCGGCCTAAATTGACCACCTGTGGCCCCGGATTCGTCCGGGGCCGCTTTGTCTCTTGAATGCCGCCCAAATCGCGCCGGGAGACACCCCTTCGGTTTCTCCCGGACCCTCATCCCGCCCGGTTGCCGGCCCCCGCTCGCCGGCTGCGCGGCAGGACGACGTTCCCCCTTCCTGCACCATCCCCCTTTGCTGCCTTCGGCCTCCCTCGTTGCAGCCAATCCAGAGATAACATGCCGCTCTTTGACCCGATAAAATGAGAAGAGGCGCGCAAGATGCGGCACTCTCAGGCACCACACAACACGGGCGACACACTGCGGGATGTCCACGATTCCTATCGAAGCTATCTTGGGCGTAACCGCGACCTTGCGAATCACTGCACCCAATTCTTGAAGCGCGAGAGGAGCGACCCTGCGGCCGCCCGGGCGGAGGCAGTCGTGTTCTCTTGGCTCCGTGCTGAGAAACTGGAGCCGCGCCTCTTCGAAGACGCTGGCACTGGAGGTCCAGACTTTTGCGCCACGCACGCGAAGCTAGATCATTTTCTCGTCGAAGCCACATCTCTGGATTCGGAGATGGTGGCGGAGCGTTCCGGCCTCGCGGCAGAAATCACAGGAGCTGGCGGCGGGTCGTTTGCTCTCATTACCGAAAAGCTAAAGGCGAAGATACAGGGCAAAGCCAAACAGCTATCGGGACAGGGCATGCCCACCGTCCTTGCCATCACGTCCGATCATGCGTTTGCGAGCATCCTGATGGATACCCTTGCCGCCGAGTACCTGATGACCTCCGCGCCCCAGATCAATGTTCCTATCGGTGGCGGAAGGGAGTACATGAGCACCGACCTGAAGAATTCGGTGTTCCAGCGTCCGACCGGCCTGCTTGACGCAACGGGAACGCCGATCATTAAGCCTGCTCTTCGGAGTGTAGGTGCGATTCTCCTCATGGCGGTCGATCACCGTGAGTCGCGCATTGTTGGCCTGTTGCATCCCGACGCTGCAAATCCCTTCAATCCGAAGTGGCTTCCGATGGTTCCGTTTGTGAAGTTCGCCGGGGTGTTCTCCCACACCAACATCGACACGGAATGGATACAGACCGAAGAAACGCATCGGGTCGCGGGCTTCCCCCATCGGTCTGTACGTTGATGGCGAAAGGCAAGAACAAATCGACGTACGGCGAGGACGTTCTCGCGGCCTATCTCACGGCGAATGGTGTTGCGTTCGAGCGTGAGCCACAGCTGCCCGGCGTCGCCCAGCTCATAGACTTTGTGATCCACCATCCGACACACGGCAAGATTCTGCTCGAAGTAAAAGACATCGTGAATTCTATGCCTCCGTTAGGGTTCAGCACGTTCGATCCATACAAGCCAATTCGGGAGCATATCGAAGAAGGCACACGGAAGTTCAAATCGACAGCGAATTATGTTTGTGGCTTGGTCCTGGCCGCTCCTCCGGGCAGCTTCGTTCAACTTAATGATCCGAACTACATGTTAGGCGCGATGTATGGCGATCTCGGATTTCGCGTTCCATTTGATCCCGAAGGACGCCGCTCAGCTGACGCGGAAGTGACATCGGAGTTTCTGATCGGCAAAGGCAAGATGGTAAGACCTTCGCGACTCCAGAACACCAGAATCGCCGCACTGATCTCGATCCAAGAGTTCGCCGTGTGGCACCTCGCCATGAGGAAGTACATGCACACCGATGACGGCGGACCCAAACAGGAGCGGATACAAGAAATCTACAACGGCACCGCAGGTCTCCCGGATGACATCGAAGCGAGAGAGACAGGTATCACCGTGTGGGAGAACGCGGTCGCATCGAAGAAGCTGCCGCCCGACCTATTTAGGGGCGAGATGGATGCGTGGTACGAATTCTCTGAAAGCCATCAGACGTTGGCCTTTGTTGGTGAACGCCGTAGGTCACTCGATGTCGATAAACAACGTTGAGGATGTGCCTAACTGTAAACAGTATCTCGGCCTCAATCGAGCGATGTCACGGCTGCTCACGGCCTCCTGGTAAGGCTCTCGCGCCAGTCGCCCGAGTAGCCAAACAGGGGTGCTTGCTCACTCTCCGAAAACCAGAAATCAGTGAACGCTGCGACGTTGGGTGCCTTGAACCAATGAGCTTTCCCGTCAGCGTCCACGGCCCACCACTGAGCGATTTTCGGAGCGGCTTTCCAGTCAACACCGTCGTGCATAAAGGCCTCTCGGTGACGATAGCACCTTCAAGCCAGCTCAGGTACGCATCTTCGTTCCCCTAAGGCGTATCTTCGACGGGATGGACGGAGTATCCGGTTGACCCCGAATTGAAATAGCGCCGCCTTATCCGAAAAGCGACGTTGACTAACCCGATCAAAGCGGGCACTTCGATCAACGGACCGACTACGCCCACGAACGCCTCGCCCGAGTTCAGCCCGAAGACGGCAACGGCGACGGCGATCGCCAACTCGAAATTATTTCCGGCGGCTGTGAATGAGAGGGTCGCGGACTGTGCGTAGTTAGCGCCCAGCTTCTTGCCCATCCAAAAGCTCACCAGGAACATGATGAGAAAGTAGATGACGAGCGGGATAGCGATCTTCACCACGTCGAGCGGCAGACGGACGATGAGATCGCCCTTCAGTGAGAACATGACGAGGATGGTAAAGAGTAGAGCGATAAGCGTAAGCGGGCTGATTCGTGGAATGAAGCGGGTCCGATACCATTCCTCGGACTTCATCCGAATCAAGACAAAACGCGTGATAAACCCGGCTGCGAACGGGACACCAAGATAGATCCCAACGCTCTTGGCAATCTGGCCGATGCCGATCTGGACAATGCTACCTTCCAGACCAAACCATTTTGGAAGCACTGTTAGGAACGCCCAGGCATAGAGACTGTAGAAGAGAACCTGAAAGACGCTATTGATGGCGACCAGCCCAGCCACATAGTCCGTGTCGCCTTCCGCCAGTTCGTTCCAAACCAGTACCATCGCGATACAGCGGGCAATCCCGATCAAGATCAGGCCGCGCATGTAAGCCGGCTCGCCCCGGAGAAAGACGATGGCCAGCAGGAACATCAGCACCGGACCGATGAGCCAGTTCTGCACCAATGACAAACCGAGGACTCGCTTGTTGCGGAATACCTCGCCCAGCTTCTCGTATCGAACCTTTGCCAATGGCGGGAACATCATAATGATGAGACCAATGGCAATCGGGATGTTCGTTGTGCCGGTCTGGAATCGGTTGACGAATCCGGCAGTGGAGGGAACGAAGTGCCCAATCGCGACACCAATCGCCATCGCGAGGAAGATCCACAATGTCAGGAAGCGATCAAGAAAAGAGAGCTTCTTGCGGGCTGCAGGAGCACAAATCTGCCCTTGAGTAAAAGGAGCGGTGGACATCAGCAGGCCTCGCAAGATGATTCTTGGATCGTGGTTGGAAGGGGTGCGCCGTCGAGCAATGCGTACTTAGAAGGCGAACAGCAAGCCTTCGAGAGGCGTGTTCGATCAGCCTGCATTGCCTTATCCTCCTTGAGCCAGCCCAAGGTTTGCTTCAGGATTTGCGCGGCACCGATGTGTGGTGGCATCACGATCCGGTAATGCATCCACTTTCCTTCGCGCCGTGCCGCGACGATGCCCGCGCTGCGAAGGTATGCGAGGTGTCTGGAAACCTTCGGCTGGGGACCGCCGAGGATCTCCACGAAGTAGCAGACGCAAATTTCTTGATCGCCCATCAGGTTCAGGAGGCGGAGCCGTGTGTTGTCGCCGAGGGCCTGGAAGAATCGCTCGACATTGAATGATTGTTTCGCCATGTCTCAATGTATACGCCTTGACGAATGCGAAAGCAAGACATATAGTCGCCTAAGCAGATGTGAAGGAGGAAATATGTCAGAGCAGCTTTTGGATTCGGTCAAGTCGAAGTATGGGGCAGTAGCGGAAAGCACTTTGTCCAACAACAACGCGGGTGTGCAGGCTGTCGCAGAGGCCTTCGGCTATACCGCCGAGGAACTGATCTCCATCCCCGCCGAGGCCAACATGGGCCTTTCGTGCGGCAATCCTACCGCTACTGCGCATCTCCGGCTTGGGGAAGTGGTCGTCGATCTCGGTTCAGGCGGAGGCCTCGATGTGTTCTTGGCGGCCAAGATGGTCGGACCAACCGGCCGCGCCATTGGGATCGACATGACCACGGCCATGATCGAACGCGCTAGGGCGAATGCTCAGGGTGGCGGTTACACCAATGTTGAGTTCTATCAATCGACGATCGACCAAATTCCACTCCCGGATGCCTCGGTCGATTGCGTGATCTCGAACTGCGTCCTAAACCTTGCTCCAGATAAACCTGCCGTCTTCCGCGAGATTTCTCGCGTCCTAAAGCCCGGAGGAAGGGTGGCCGTCAGCGATATCGCGCTAAAACATGAACTTCCCGAAGCGGTAGCGCAGAGCATGGCCGCTTATGTGGGTTGCATAGCCGGAGCCATCAAGATTGAGGACTACAAGAGCGGTCTGGTCGCAGCGGGATTCGAGCATGTCGAGATCGTAGATAGTGGTGCGGACCTAAATGCCTACGCGAAGGTGGAGAACCAGGCGGGATGCTGTTCGCCGGCGATGGACACGTCAAATCCGTTCCAAGTCGTTGAAGCAGCTTGGTGCACCCCGGCACCGACTGAGCCTTCACTCCACGAGGATCTCACAGCTCTGCTCTCGCAGTATGACGTCAATGCCGCGGCGGCCAGCGTGAAGGTATACGCAGTCAAGCCGCATACCGCGAGTTCAAAAGCCTGCTGTGGCCCTGAGTGCTGCGCATAGCCTTCCGTCCCGCAATCGAACTACGTTCCTAGGAGCATCTATGCCGCATTACAACGTTCTCTTTCTCTGCACTGGCAATTCGGCTCGTTCGATCATGGCCGAGGCAATCATGAATCGCAAGGGGCGTGGTAACTTTACGGCATTCAGCGCAGGAAGCCATCCGGCCGGAACCGTTCGGCCGGAAGCTATTCGTCAACTGGAGAAGGCCGGACTCGACGCTACAGGTGCTCGTAGCAAGTCTTGGGATGAATTCTCCACCCCGGATTCCCCCCATCTGAGCTTTGTATTTACGGTGTGCGATAACGCAGCCAATGAGGTTTGCCCTATCTGGCCGGGTCAGCCGATGACTGCACACTGGGGTATTCCTGATCCCGCCACCGTTCAAGGAACGTCGAACGAGATTGACCGCGCGTTCAGTCAGGCGTTCCAGGCGCTGGATCGGCGTATCAGTCTCTTCCTGAGTCTCCCCCTTGGAACCCTCGACGGCTTCGCAATTCAGAAAGAGATCGACAAGATCGGTAAGCAATAGCCCCGAAAGGAAACCATGCAAAAGATCATTTTCGCTTGCGTCCACAATGCGGGCCGGTCGCAAATGGCCGCAGCTTTCTTCAATCAACTTGCCGATCACAGCAAGGCGCAAGCGGTTTCGGCTGGGACAGAGCCGGGACTTCGCGTCCACCCAGAAGTTCTATCTGCAATGCAGGAAATCGGAATCGACCTGAGTGATGCCAAACCTCAAAAGCTTACGCAGGAACTCGCCGAAGGCGCTTCTTTGCTCATCACGATGGGTTGTGGGGACAAATGTCCGTATGTTCCGGGCCTTCGTCGTGATGATTGGCCCTTGCGTGATCCGAAAGGGCTGCCTGTGGAAGAGGTAAGGGTCATTCGTGACGAGGTAAAAACGCGTGTTTACAACCTCATTCAAAACGAGGGTGTAAGCCGCTAGCGGGCATGTGTCCTTATAACGGTAACTGTCCAGACTCGGCTGCAGACTCAGCTTTTTCCAGCAACTCAGGCCCGGTGTTGCGAACGTTATTCACCTTCGGGTTCGCTTCACGCATCTCCATAGCCTCCGACTCGAATGGTCGCAACAGATCGAGCGGTAGCTGTTCTGTCTCCTCCCTGTTGAGCCAGCGGTCATAGTCCCGAGAATGCAAGATGACTGGCATACGCGGATGTATCCGCGCCATCAGCTCGTTTGCGTCCGTCGTCACAATGGCGTAGGACTGGAGCCAGTGGCCCTCCCCGTCCTTCCAGGCATCCCATATCCCCGCGAATGCGAAGAGATTCCCACTCGATAGTTCGAATGCGTAGGGCCGTTTCGGTGGCTTACCCTCTTTGGGCCATTCGTAAAAGGCGTTCACTGGAATCAAACAACGTCGCTTCTTCATCGGTTCGCGCCAGGTGCGAGAGGTAGCGATGGTCTCCGCGCGAGCGTTGATGGTTGAGAGCCCCTTTATCTCTTTCAGGTCTTTGGTAAAGAACGGGATGAGACCCCACCGAGCCAAGATGAGTTCCCGCTCTCCCGTTTCTCGGCTCTGGCGGATGATGGGTTGATGCGTCGTTGGCGCGACGTTGTAGTCTGCGGCAGGCATCGGCAAGTCCCGCGGGCTCGGGTTCGCGTGGAAATGCTCAGCGATCTTTTGTTTGTCACTTCGTCTAACGTATCGTCCACACATAGCTAAACCTCACCACAACGAGCGCAGCCGAGGACGTGTTCCGCAAAACTATCCCACTCGGCGATACCGCCAAACGCTGAATTGCGGAGATCGCTAAAGTCCTTCGGTTCGAGAAAAGTGTAGTCCGCAGGACGTGCCCGAGCGAATTCTTCAAGGAGACGCGTCCCACCATCGCAGGGTGAGAAAACCTGGATGAGGGGATCTTCCCGCGATATCGCTTTGTGGGCCAACACGCCTCCATGCCCGCCGCGCAGCGGATAACTCATTGTGGCATATTCGCCTATTCTTCGCCTATACTCTACCAATGAAAGTTGTCGGAAACGAGCGCCGCCCAGACTGGCCGAAACTTGGCCCGTCCATCATCATCGCTACGGCCTTAATCGTCGCAATCCGCACTGCCAAATGGGTCGCAAGATCGTCGGCGGACGCACAGTTCTCAGACGTAGACGTGGACCTGGATAAGGAAGTCAGCTTCGCGGCTCGCATAAGCATTCGCGTAATGCACGAACTGCTCCGAAGGCATGAAAGCCTATTCCCGCAGCGGGTCGTGCCCACCTACGAGGGCGGATCGGAAGAAGACAGCCCGCCGTGACCGTGTACTCCAATTAGCTCATTGTGTTGGGCGTCGATTAGCTTTATCTGTCGCCGAGGGAGGCCGCTACATCATAGACACAGGAGTAAAGGCGGCGTACAAGATAGTGTCCCGTGGACCTCAGCACTTACCGGCAGCAAGCTTACTGATTGATCGTTGGGTTTCTTACTGCGCCTTGGCTTTGGAGAAGAGGAAGTCTCGCAGCGCCGGCGTCCCGGACGCTTCGTCGCTCATCACGATCCGCCACTCGTCTCCGTGCCGTGCGAAAGCCATGCCGTACAACGCCATCATCTCGCATATCAGATCGTAGATTGGCGCGAACACGTCGATGGACTTCCAGGCGAATTCGGAGAGCCAGAGCTCGTGCAGCACCCGTCCCAATCGGTCAATTACCGCCGCTACTGAAGGATTCTCCGAGAGAAGCTGTCTCGCGGCAGTTCCTTCTTGGGGTTCATGCAGTTCCAATCCGTGGAGATGGCCGAACAGATAGCCGGCACAGATAAACGCGTCACCGAAGGCTTGTTGGATTTCTCGGAACGTATCTGTCGCTCTTCCGCCGTCTCGGAAACTTTCGATCCACCTTCGGGATGCTGAACGGCTTCCATCGAGCGCGAGGCAAAAAGCGCTCTCGAAATCTCCCAGTGCTTCCGGACGATACTCGGCGGAAGATCGACAGGCTGCATATTCACTCCAGACATCAAGTGCCTTGATAAAGGTTTGCCGGGAGCGATCCCCGCAGTCAAGCGTACGACCATAGATATCGGGAAAGGTTTTGTAGAGATGTCCTTCATGTTCGACGTGCGCCGCTTCATGGGCGAGACAACCGCACGCTAATGCTTGCTCCTCTGGTTTTGCAGAAAGCGTCATCAGGCCAAGCCCAGCTCTCAGTACGATGTGAAACCGGAGCTCGCTTTCCCGACGCACAGCCACCGTCCGAGCAAGTTCCATCGTCTCCGGTTGATCGCTCATCTCCAGCGGAACCGCTCCATCCGGAAGACTTTGAAGTATGCAAGCCGCTTTTCGAGCGTCGCTGGAAACGGTGACGCCATCGAGGGCGCGCAAGTCCGTGCCTGATAGGGCAAGCGCGTAAAGCGACTGCTCGATGCTGGCGGCGACGGCGTCCCGCACCTCCGTCGAGTCATAGCAGTCTATGGACACTAGGCATTTAAGGGGGAGAAGGAGCTTTCCTTCTTCGTTCTGATGGAAATTGAGGAGGTAGTTACATCCCATTCTCAAGCCTCGTAACCGTCCGCGTTACAGCGTATCGGAAGAGGATGTCGCTCGTGCCAGAAAACCGAAATTCCGGAACATCGCGAATCGTTCGAGTTTCGCCTGTACATGTTCCGCTGTCAACGGAGGCCCATCCAACTCGTTCAGGGAAGAAACGTCTGCGGTGCGCCCCCGCAAACTGCCCTATAAACCCGTGATCGGGGAGTTGGAAAACCGTCAAACCGAGCGGTTCCTGTGACCTTTAGCTTTGGGGGCCTGGACATTCGTCACAGGCTCCCCGACCGCAAAGGCGTAGGGAAGCATCGTGTGCCATACGGCACACGTTCGGTTTGAAGGGGTTTCCACACCCCAGGACGGCGCGTCACCATCCCGACTCCATCATCGAACATCTCTTTCGACTTGGCAATCGGTCGCGATTGCCTGTTTCGACTGGGAGCGCCCTTAGGAGGCTATATCTACTCAGTGTTTCGGCTCTTCCGTCAGCTTCGGTCTCCGTTGCGTCCCACTAAACCTTCACTCAGGACGCGTTTGCTTTATCGAAGAAGGGCGGTATTGAAGCTTGCGAACTTCTAATACGTTGCAACCAAAGGCTGCCACGGAGACATCCTTCTCTTTACGGCAACGGATCTACAGGTTCGTCTCTTGCCACTGAGACTTGTTTGGCAACAAAGGGCGACGACACCTAAAAGGGCGACGACACCTATCAGATAGGGTCGTACGCTGAGGGCCACAGCATGAGCCACACTTCAGAGGATTACTGCCGCTCGTGTACCGACACCGTTCACCTCGTTCAGGGCAAATGGAAGATACACATCCTGTGTGCCATCCGTTCTGGCCCGGTTCGGCTCGGCCAACTTCGACGTGAACTGAGACATGCTTCCAAGAAGGTTCTGACCGAGAACCTGCGAGAGTTGGAGGATGCCGGCTTGGTGGTTCGAAGAGACCTAGGCGGGTCGGTTCGGCATGTCGAGTACGACTTCACCGAGGTGATGCGACCTCAGATCCAGGCCATGCTGGATCACCTTGCCGATTTCGGAGAGACCGTAGGCGCTCCGGAAATGATCGGGCAACGGGTGCTCCATAAAGTTCGCGCGCCACGCTGAAGAGTCTCGACGAAGAGCGTCAGGTTCTATCACGAACACTTGCGCCGCGTTCAGCAATACTCCGTCCTATCGTGGACAAATTAGCTTGGCACGATCACGCGACTACCACTCGCACGGCAAAAAGAGCGTGAAGACCGAACCAGAGTTGCTGCTTCCTGCTCTGCTTCTGACCTTAAGGATGCCCCGGTGTCGCTCGATGATCTCCTTGCTGATCCATAGTCCCAAACCCGTTCCTTGCTCTCCTTTTGTTGAGAAGAACGGTTCGAAAATCTTGGATAAATGTTGTTGAGATATTCCAGGTCCCGTATCCGCCACGGTTACAAGCACTCCGCGCTTGCCCGTGGTCCAGTGTGTCGCTGATCGACTGCGAACCAGGAGGCGTCCGCCCTGCGTCATCATGGCATCGACCGCGTTCCCGACCAGATTACTCAAAACCTGTCGGATTTCCCCATCCAAGCAGTTGATAAGGGGAGATAGGCGGCTGCGTCTCGCCACGGCAATCTCCGCTTGAACGATTCTGGTTTGGTAAAGCGACAGAGCGCTGTCGATAAGAGAATCAATGGAAACCGGAGACGGCTTTGAAGATTGCCTATGGAATCGCAGCGTCTTTGTGACAACTGCAGCAACGCGTTTGAGCTCATCGTCGGCAATCTCCAGAAACTCTTGGGCGGCAGGACTAACCGCGGCACTCCGTGCCAAGTAAAGTAAGTTCGTGACAGCTTCTAAGGGGTTGTTAATTTCGTGAGCGATCGAACTCGCCATCAGCCCTACGGCCGCCAGCTTTTCGGATTGCAAGAGTGCATCCTGGGCCATCTTACGGTCGGTGACGTCGACTCCAAGCACGATGATCCCGGACACGATCCCGTTGGCTTCGCGGAGCGGTTGGTAAATGAAGTCCACATAACGTTGGTCCGGAGGAACACCTTCCCCCGCGAAAACATCGTAGCGGGAACCGATCCCGACGTATGGCTCGCCCTCGAATACTTTGTCGAGGATTTCGATATAGCCTTGTTCGGCAGCATCGGGCAGCGCGATGCGCACCGGCTGGCCGATAACATCCCGATTGTTGATTAGCTGCAGATATAAAGGATTCACCAAGCTGATGATGTGGTCTGGTCCTTGCAAAAGTGCGAAAAACGCCGGTGCTTGGTGAAGCACTTCCAGGAGTCTGGTTCGTTCCTCGCGAATCGCGGCCTCTGATGTCTCCCGCAATCTCGCAACTTTCAGTGCAGCAGAGACTCGCGCAATTAGCTCTCGTGCTGAGAACGGCTTGATCAAGTAGTCGTCCGCGCCCATGTCCAAGCCGTCCACCTGAGCTTCTTCTCCCGCACGCGCGGACAAGAGAATGACAGGCACTGAGGCAATATTCGGATCTTCGCGAATGGCGCTGACCAGCGACATCCCGTCCATGACCGGCATCATCACGTCGCTCAGGACAAGGTCCGGCTTTCGCCTGTGGATCGCAGCCAATGCCTCAGCGCCATTCGAAACGGTCTCCACCTCCCAAAACTCTTTGAGAAGCCGCTGAAGATATTGCCTCATGTCCGCGTTGTCATCGGCTACAAGAACGCGATTCTTAGCTGCCACGATTTCGCGCTCCGGCGCGATGGAGGCCTCGCCATCTGCAGTCAGCGAGGTCGTCGATACATCCGCATTACTGCCTTCGCCGATCCAGCGCATCGCCTCATTGACGTACGCTTCCGCCCTGGGCGATATGGCAGGATGGGCTGCGCGGTGGCCGAGTTGCGCAGTGTTCAGGTGCGAAGTACCAGTTGGAATCGCAACCGTGAATCGACTTCCGGCCCCTTCCTCACTTTCAACTGCGATCTTCCCTCCGTGGATTTTCACGAGCTCCTGCACAAGCGCGAGCCCAATGCCCGTGCCTTCGATGCTCCTTCCCGTTGCGCCCTCCACCCGCTCAAACCTTCTGAAAATCTTGGGAAGCTCAGCGGCTGGTATGCCAGTCCCGGTATCGCTTACTGCCATTTCAAGAGACTCGCCAACGAGCGAGAGCTCCACCCGAACGCCTCCGCGAAGCGTGAACTTGAAAGCATTCGACACCAGGTTCAGGACGATCTTCTCCCACATTTCGCGATCTACATATACGAGAGGAAGAGACGGCATTGCTCGGAACTCAAGCGTCAGCCCCGCCTTTTCAAATGCGGACTGGAAGTTGCTCACCAAGTCCTGCGTCAGAGTCGCAAGATCGATTGGCTCGAAATGGCCTTTTTCCCGGCCAGCCTCGATACGTGAAAAGTCTAGGAGATTATTTACCAGCTTTTGCAAGCGCAACGTGTTGCGCTGCGCGAGTTGCAGCCGCTCGCGAACCCCTTCCGGTAAATTGTCCTCTTCGAGCACTTCCTGGATCGGGCCAGCCATGAGCGTAAGCGGGGTGCGAAACTCATGGCTCACATTGCTGAAAAACACCGTCTTTGCGCGATCGATCTCTGCCAGCGCCTCCGCCCTCTTTCGCTCCTGCTCAAAGGCCTCGGCGTCAGCGATCCCGCCAGACAGATGTTCGCCAATGAGCGAGAGGAAACTCGTGTAGCTTTCATCGAGTCGCTTTCGCGCGTTCAGGCCAGCCAGGAGGAAACCCTTTGGCCTGTCGTTCCCGGCCTGTTTGAGAGGAATCACTGCGAGCTCTTGTATCGGAATTCCCCAATGATCCAGCGGAATCTGCTCGCGTGGCAGCAATTCTGTAGATACGATGGCGATCTTGCCACTCAAAATCGTCTCCATCGGGGGCCACGTCGCTTCCGCATCCACCTGTAAGGGGGCCAGAGTCTCCCCAGCCTCCCTTGAAACAGCGCATCGCTTTGCGTGCGGACTCTCTTTGTCAAACAGATAAATGGAGGTAAAAGGTAGGTCGATTGGATTTTGAGAGAGTGCCCGGCCCAGCGCTTCGCATGCACTCTCTGCGTTTGTCGATTGTTCGGCCCGGACTTGTGCCAACATGCTCAAAGCTTTCAGGCGGCGTTCATTGATGACGCGCTCCGTAGTCTCATGGACGGGAGTGAAGACACCTTCTACGCCGCCCGTTTCACCCACAATCGGACTATAGGAGAAGGTGAAGTAGCACTCCTCGGGATACCCATTGCGATCAAGAACCAGCAGGAGATCATCCGCACGCACTGCCTCGCCGCGAGACAGCACACTATCCAGCATCGGACCGATCGTTTCCCATATCTCGGGGAAGATCTTTTGCCCCGGCGCTCCGAGAGCCCGGGGATGCTTGCTCGAAATGACGGGGATGTATGCATCGTTGTAAAGCATTGCCAATTCCGGCCCCCACCACACCAGGATGGCGAAAGCAGAGTTCAAGCAAATGCTGATCGAAGTCCGAAGGCTCTGGGGCCAGGTGTCAACCGATCCGAGCGGTGTTTTGGTCCAGTCCAGTGATCGCAGGACCGCGCTCGTCTCCGAATTGCCGGGAAAGACCTCGTTGTGGTTCAAAACCCGCATCCGTTTCATCCTGAGAAGTTGTCATCAAACTCGCCACAATGCTAACTACATAGATGAAAATGCACGAGGCTGCATTCTCATGATGGAAAACTGGCCTTTTGGGACAAAGAGTTAGATGTCAAAGCATTCTCGATTAGTTTCCCTCTAAGTGTGGCATTTTGACAACCAAACACCGCCTCAGATCGTGGGGAAGGCATTCGGCAGACCGCGCTTCCGTCAGGCGCAAGCGATCATCAGTCGCCAAAAAGTGAGGTCATGCAAGCTCACTTCGGAGGCACAATCGCCGTCCCGGCATTCATTTGGGCAGGCGCCTATTCAGGCGACAACCGGCTAAATGATGGAATCCTGTCCGGCGATAAGCTCACGAAGAGTCGCAGCGCTTCTGCCCAGTTCTTGAGTGTTCAGATCGGCGAGGTATTCGTCAGGGGTCTTTGACGGATTCCTGAGACTGGCGCGATGGGTCCTCGCTGCTTCCAGCACAAGGGCTGGGAAAGTCTCTATAAGCGACAGAACGAACTCATCCGGGTGCTGGGCCTCGATTCCGAAGTCCGCGAGAGCGGCATTGGGAAAGTCGGACAAATTGAGGGTGACGATTACGCTTGCGCCGCAGCGGATAGCGGCGGCCAAGACGTGCCGGTCGTCCGGATCGGGCAGCTCTATGGATTCGATCAGAGGCTCATAGCCGGTCACAAGTGCATCCGGCGCAGCCTGATCCATGAGGCGTCGAATGCGTTCCAGTTTGTCGCGTGTGATGTCAGGCCGATTCTTAAGGAGATTCCGTATCCATTCGTCGTGGACTTCGGGAGACCAATGGGCGCGGAAGATTCCCGTCAATGACAGGTGCATGAGGAAGTTTCTTAGCCCGGAAGGGTAGAGAACATTCGCATCGAAGAAGGCCCCGAGTATCGCCACGAATCAGATCCCAATCTCCTGGTCGTAGGCAGCGAGTTCATTGAGCGCAGCGAGCCGTTCGGCATGGACCTTCCGCTTGTACGCCGTCAGGGACTCGAAACGTACCCGGCGGTGGGTGCCAACCTTCCTGAACTCGATCTTGCCTTCGTCGAGCATTTGGATCAGGGAAGGGCGGGAAATGCTGAGCATGTCGGCTGCCTCCTGGGTGGTCAATTCGGCATGAACGGGGATCACCGTGACGGTGTTTCCGCGTCCCATTTCGTCGAGGATTCCGACCAGCATCTTGAGGGCGGAAGCGGGAAGTACAACCGTCTCGTCTTCCGGCGCACCGACGACCCGGAGGCGAAGAGGCGTCTTCGAGCGCAGCCGGGAAGAGAGCAGACGGCTGGTTTCCTCGGCCTGTTTGGCTTCGGACGGCGTGGGTAAAATCTGGGTCAGAAGGGCTTCAGGCACGGTTTTAACCTCGCCTTATTATGGCCCTTATTCGCAGCAAACGCAACCTATCGAAGCATTCGCAGGGCATTTTTGACGACACCTCTGCCGCGTCGAAGCAGTGGTTTAGGGCAGAGGTCGAGGTTTTGGACCCACGGGTCCGATAAGGGTCCAATAACTGTTCCTTGCTGTTCCCAATAGCGCTAAAACGGGCCATCCGCTACGCATTGTTTCAGCTAGTTACAGTTTTCCGGTTCACTGTCACGGCAGAGGTCGCGGGTTCGAGCCCCGTCGTCCCCGCCACTAAACTCAAGATAATAATGAGTTTGTGGCAATACACCAAAGTGACAGTCACGAAAAAGGGTGCTGGCGAGGGTGCTGAACATTAGCTTGCCTCCTCCATGTGCCTTTCCTCAATGCTTTTTCCCTGAACATCTCCCCCTTCAAGAAGCCTTGCCGAAGTGTGCGAGGGTGCTGGCGAGGGTGCTGAAATCGTCTTCTTTCCCTCGTCCAAAAACATCTGCATCACTCGATCATTCGCTTCCCGCTTCGTGGAAGAAATAGCCCGTGTGTATACCTCAAGCGTGATCCGCGAGTTGGCGTGACGGAGCAGTTCTTGCGCCGTCTTCAGATCAACCCCAGCAGCGCGAAGGTTGGTCGCGAGCGAGTGGCGAAGCTATGCCAGCCGATGACCTTCTCCGTAATGCCGGCTCTTTCGAGCGCAGGTCGAATCACCTTCTTCAAGATCATGTCTGGCGTCACCGGCTTCTTGCCATGCAACCGCAAGGACGGGAACACGAAGTCGTTGTCTGCTGGCTAGGGAGACTCTTCCCTCCAGGCGGCCAGCGTCTTCGCGACCGAAGGATGGAGCGGAACCGGTTTGCGGCTCGCCTCGGTCTTGGTATCTCCGAAACGATTACGCACACAGGAGCGCCGAACGTTTACCAGCATCAGTTCAAGATCGATGTCGCTCCATGTGAGCGCCACCAGCTCCGAACGGCGAAGGCCTGTACTTCCGGCCAGAATCACCATCGTCCTCTCGCGCAGCTCAGCTCGGAAAGTAGAGCTGCGAACTCGGCGGGCGTAAGGATATCTGTCTCGCGCAAGCGCTTGGCCGATGTTGCGTACCTTGGTGATGGGATTCCGGTCCATCCACTCGTAACGCATTGCGTGGTTGAACAATGCGGACATGATGTTGCGGATCTTGCTGCGTGTTCCAGGAGCGTAGTTCAGGGCGTGCAGCCACATCTCGACATCGATGGTCCAGATTTCCAGAAAACGTTTCGAACCGAAATTGGCCTCGATGTGACGCTTCAGGTAGTGCCCGGTGGACTCGATGGTCGCAAAAGCCTTCCGTTCCGGGACAAGCTCATGCTTTCGATAGTGGGCTATGAGTTCGGAGACCGTTTCCGGTGCTCTTAGCTCGGAGTTGATGTTGCGCCGAAGCGACAAAATCACGCCTCCGCAGCGTGACGCGTCGGCAACTTGTCGACGGTTCCGATGACGGATTTGCGGTACTTGCGTTCTCCGTTGATCTCTTCGTACCAGCGGAAAACCCAGGCGTCCGGGCCGGTTTTGCGCTTCAGCCTCAATAGACTTCCTTCTTGGAATCGGCTCATGCAGATCTCCTTGCACGAGCGCTGATGGCTGAATCTATCGGAGCAAGGACCATGGGGATCGATCCGACTGCTCACACGATCTATCTCCCTACTGCTGAGTTTGAAGAAACAAAACCCGGAGCGGCGTCGGCACGTCCGAAAGCCAAACCTGGGAGCTTCATGATTGTGCAGGTTGGGCAGACGGGATCAAACTAAGTACTTAAAGTTACATGGCCCGAACGGCGTCGACAAATCATCGCCTCCCGGTGGGCTAGAACTTCGAGGCCGGTCGCTGAAAAGGATTCGGAGACGACGAGCTCAGGGCTGCGACCTGAGCTCGTCAGCAGTTCCGGATTAGCTGGAGCTTCAGGAAGTCTATGCTGCGAGCACTGTACGGGCGGCCGCATGCCGCGCGTCGGTCAAGTGGCCCCAAGTGCATCGCCGGGTGTTGGCCAATACACGGATACGTATGGGAACCTCAGCGAAAGGTGGTTAGAAGCCGCTATCGGAGACGGGTTCGAATCTTTGCCAAAGTGCGGCCAACTATCTCGCAGGCTGAGAAGTGCCGTCGGAGTGCGGAGCAGGCAAAAGAGGCTCTACATCAAGCAATTGAGAGAGAGTGCCGCGCTCTTGGGGAGAAAACTGGCTCCGAAAGCGGTCGGAGCTGAGAATCGCCTGGCGCTGAGAGGGATCCATCTCCCGCAGATCGCGGAAAGCACGGGCAACCATGCGGCGACGATCCGCAGGAAGCGTACCAAGCTGCTGCATGGCCCCCCGGACTTGCTGACGCTGTTGGGGTGTGAGGCGCTCAATTGCTTCGTTCCGCTCGATCAAACGCTGACGCTGCGCCGGAGGCATGTCATTGAGCTGGGTGAGCCGGTTACGCAGTTGCTGCTGGGTCTGCGGCGGAAGTTGGCGGAAACCGGGCTCGTTCTCCAGCGCGCGCTGCTGCTGGGCAAGAGGCATGTTGCCGTGGCGATTCATCCATTGGTCCAGATGCTCCTGGTGCTGCGGCCTTTGCCCCTGTCGTCCTTGGTTCGGGGGAGCGTGCATCTCTTGCGAAACAAATCCTCTGCGCCCACCACCGAGCGGTCCCGCGAAGGCCGAGGAGACAGTCGTAAGCAAGAGAATCGCCAGTGCCGGTCGGAGCACAAGCCGGAATTTGGTAGAAAAAGGCATGAGAGTCGAGGCTGTCGTAAAGCTAATTTAATTGGTAGTACAACTTTATAGCTGAAGTGCGATGTCGGTATCTCCTTTGTAGCAATACCAAAGCCTAGCTGCTGGGAGCAAGGGCCGAGCTGTCATTGCTCGAGTTGTCATCCTGCAGCAGCAGATTCATCGTCTGCAACGCTTGATCGTTCTTGTCGAGGATTTGTAGATCATTGACCGTAGCTGAAATTTGAGCCTTGGCCGGATGTGGGAATCCTGAAAGATCGGCGAAGGTTCCACCGGCCACCAGAAAAGCCACGGCAAGCGCTCCTGCAACGGCCGGACGGAACTGCCGCCCAGAATTGAATAGGAGACGGCTCCGCATGCGCTCCAACCAACCGGCAGCAGGAAGCGCCTGCGCCTCGCGCAGACGAACGGCAAGCTTCTGGTCGAAATATGGAGAAGGCTCCGGTGCCTGCCATGTATCGAGCAGGGCAAAGGTTGCTTTCAGGGACTGGAATTCCTGGTTGCAGGCAGCACATGAATTTAGGTGTTCGCGGGCTGCGCCATGAGACGAGGCAACCGGGTCAAGCAGGAGTTCCGGTAGAGCGGATTGGCAGTCGTGGCAGATCATTATGACCCTTTCCAGTGTTGCTTTGTTGAACGCGTCGAATAATTGCGATGCGCGTCTGTCGATGCAACGAACTAAATAAAAGACTTCAGTTTGTCCCGCAATGTTTGGTACGCGCGGAAGAGTAAAGATTTCGTGGCGGATTCGCTCAGTTTGAGCACATCGCCAATTTGCTTGTAGTCCATACCTTCGTATTTGTGCATAAGAACGGCCATACGCTGCCGTTCAGGGAGTGAAAGAACATGTTGCCGGATAGCGTTGAGACGTTCCTGACGAAGCAGCGTTGCCTCAACGCCAGGAGTGGTGTCGGCTACATCGGGCGTCATTCCGGTTTCGGAATCAGTCTCATCCAGGTACACAATGGAGGCGGTACGCTCGTGCCTTGTATCGCGGGCATGGTTGACGCCGAGATTAGTGGCAATTCGATAGAGCCATGTGCTGAACCGGGCCTCGGCACGGTAAGTCTCCCGGGAGCGGTAAACCCGGAGAAATACCTCCTGGGCAAGCTCCTCGGCAATGGCTTGATTATGGACCATGCGGTACATGAAATGAATAATTGGCTTGCGGTATTTCTGAATGAGAAAATCGAAGCCGGCCATGTTGCCGTCGCGGAGTGCAAGCATGATCGCGGCATCGTCCATTTCGCCGAAATTACCGGTGGCATGGTGGGCTTCGACGGCCTGGAGATTTTCGAGAAGTCTCGGACTGATTGCCAAGGTAGCCATACCATCCTTAACACCGTCTTCGCCTGCAGGTTGCGCTTCTTCGTCAAATTCCGTCAAGCTGTCCTCCGCCTTCTCTGGAACCGAAGGGGTGAGTGAACGCGAAGAGCCGACGTGGGGAGGAATAGCTGGCATTCTGCCTCATCATTCTACTGCCGGGGAGGGCGACAGGGAGATAATGTATGCTTTTGGCTGGGCAAGCCGACAGATGATATTCTTGACCAAGACATTCGCCGGAAGGGGATTCGATTACTTTCTGCTGCGACTGGGGCGCATAACTCAGCGGTAGAGTGCCACCTTCACACGGTGGAAGTCGTAGGTTCGAATCCTGCTGTGCCCACCATAGAATCAACAACTTAGAGAGTTTTGAGAGAGGCGATTGGTAGCATTTGGTAGCAAATGCTCAATTCACCATCTGCGAGCCCTCTCCGCATCGTAAAGACCGTTCCTACCATTTGCTGCACGCTCTCTGGCAGCTCCTGCATGTACTCGTTCGCGGTGGTGTCCGCTCGAGAGTGCCCCAGGTGCGATTGGATGTCCTTCACTGAACCCAGACTCTGTGCTCTGGTGGCGATGATCCGCCGGATCACCTGGAAGCTCAGCTTCGGGATATCCCAAGGAATCCGCGAGAGGCTTGAGAACTCAGGTGCGGTAATTGGCTGTGTCCATGAACCCGCCATCTGCGTTCGGGAACATGAAGGCATCGGGCAAGCTTTTCTTTTCCAATACCTTTTTGCACTCTAACTTCCACTGCCTGAGCTCGGCGGCGAGGTCATCCGGAAGATGCATCTTGCCGAGACTCTTGGGTGTCTTGCCGAAAGGTCTCAACGATTCGATTGTTCCGAGCCGAACTTCGAGATCAAATCAATCTCGATTTGAGCCTTCTTCTCCCTCGCCGTTTCTGGCCGCCAGTCCCCCCTCGCGAAGCGGGAAGTAGCGGTTGCGAACAAACCATTCGAAGGTGACAGTTCCATCTTTCAGAATCCTGTCGGAGCCGGATTTCCGTGTTGTGGCCCATTGTGCAACCGTTTCCGCGGCAATCGATGTTCTCCAACGGACCCCAATTGATGTTGTCCTGCTGGACTATGATCTCGGCGAAGAGCGGGGAACCGATCTACTGCGCCAGCTTCATGCCTGCAAAAGCTCGGCAAGAGTACTGATGGTAACGGCGGGGATGAGTGAGCGTACCATTCTGGACATACTTAATGCTGGTGTGGCCGGAGTTCTTTTCAAACATAGCAATCCAACTCAATTGGTGGATGCTATTCGAAAAATAGCACAGGGCGAGGTCGTGAGCGGAATGGACAACTCACTGAAGACGATGCCGTTGCTTTTCAACATCGCGCTCAACCCTCTGCCGCCGGGAGATTACGATTGCCAGGTGACAGTGCTTGATCCAACCGGGCAAAAGATCACGTTCCGGCAGGCCCCGATAACGCTGGTGCCGTAGGAGTCCAGCGTAATATGGTTTCGGCGCGCCGTACTTTCCAGCACTATCCTCGGCAGCAGCAAGACCTAGATTTTCAATCGCTTGGTGAAACGAAAGGTGTTTTGCATTCTGCCGTCATATTGGCTGGACTGCTTGGGATCCCTATCTCAGACCGTAGTCCAAAAACATTCGTTGATCATTGACTGGTAAGGCTGTGTCAGGTCCCAGGCGATAGGTGTCGCATGGCGCGGCCTCTGGCCTTTCTGGCGACGGAGGCAGCCTGAGGCAGTTCGCGCAGACGCGGAGTGGACAACGAATGACGACCAAGCCATTCCACCATGATGCGGTTCGCCTCCTCTGGTGCCTCCTCGAAAACGGAGTGGCCACCACCCCGCAACACGATAAGTTCGGAACCGCGCAGTCTGCGCTTCAGTATCTTGCCTGAGCTCAGACTGACCGTACAGTCGCCATCCCCCCACACTAGCAGCGTTGGAATCCGTTTCACGCGGCGGAGCGCGCTTTTCAGTCCGGCCCTCTCTGCGAACCAGCAGCGAACAATGCACAAGACGTGGCGCAATGTGCCGGGGTTCCGCAGGCCAGCGACTATTTCCTGCAAACAGCTATCGACAACCCGGTGGGGGCCTCCATACATCTCTCCGAGGGCGATGCGCTGAATTGGCGCCGGAAGATAGGGCAGCACGCAGGCGAGAAACCCGCCCCAGGGAGTGCCATAAATGCGCGCCATCAGATCGCTCGCGTGGCAGTAGGGGTTGGCGGGCGCGAACAGGATGAGCCTACGCACACGCCTGGGATGTAACGCCGCAAGCATCAGTGCGACGGCTCCCCCATAGGAGTGAGCGACGATGTCGGCCTCGGTGAGAGCGAGCGCATCCATGACTGCGACGATGCGATTGGCGGTGGCCCTAAGCCCCGTGTCCAACCCTTCGACCCGTTGGGATTTTCCCATGTTCACCATGTCGATCGCATAAACGCTGGCGTGCTGAGCGAGGGCCGTGATGTTATTCCGCCAGTTCGCACTGGAACCGAGCAGCCCATGGATGAGCAGCATCGGCCTGCCGCTTCCCGCATGGAGATAATACACGCGAGCGCCAACCACATCGACAAAGGCCTCTTCGTAGTTTGATTGCGGGGTATCCTCTAGCATGGCGAGACATCCTTTTTCTGGCAAATCTCTCTCGTCCGGCCCTACGCAAATCGTTTCCCGACTGATGCATTCCTTTGGAACGCTGTGAACTGCGTCGGCGAAACATTATATGTCTCAGTAGACTAAAACGGAACCTGATTGGAAGAAATCGCCTTGTTGTCGACATGAAAAACCTCATCCATCCGACGCTAAAAAATAATGTCGGCCAGATGACGGAAATCGAGAATGTCTTTGTTGTACAAACACCAAACGTCTGCCACCGGTCGCGTCCAACCACTGCACACCCCTAAACAGAGCCGCCGCAAAAATGTGAAGGCGGAGCTTGATTATGTCTTTCATCGCGTCCGTAACGGTGCAGAAGCCCGGACTGGCCGGTACAAGGGCATGCAGGTCGCTCACGGATGGCAGCTGCATTTCGTCAATCAGCTTGCCGACCGGCATAAAGCGGAAGCCGTATCTGCGGGAACCGAACCCGGCCTACGGGTGCATCCTGAGGTTCTGGCTGTCTTTCAAGAGATTGGCATCGATCTGAGCGAAGCCTCAAAAATAACGAGGAACTGGCGCGGGAAGCGCAATTGCTCATCACAATGGGCTGCGGAGACAAATGCCAATATGTTCCAGGGATGCGCCGGCATGATTGGCCTCTAACCCGATCCTGAAGGCCGCCCCCTAGATGAATTGCGTGCCGTGCGAGATGAGATCCGCCGCCAGGTTTCTGCACTGGGGAATACCGAAGGCTTCAAGAAGGTTCAATAGTAACGAGATTCTTCGAGATCGAGCAACGCCATACAAATAGCGAAATGCTAAACATGGCCGACGGCTTCGAGCTTCCACACCTTCACATGCCAAGCGAGACCTACCATTCGCAAAGCTGATATTCCATACCAGTTCGGATCGAACTCATACCATGCCATGCCATGCCGGGAAGACTGGGGATGAGCGTGGTGGTTGTTGTGCCAACCTGCGACCTTCGCGTTAGGAGATGATCTCAAGAACGCATAGCGCGGATGCCACCGGAAAACGCCAGAGTCCCGATGTACAAGCGCAGAGCGGTCGAGATGCACCGCCCCGCGCTTGCCATCCGCACCATCAGAACTGATAGGTGATGGTGCCGTAGATGGTGCGTGGAGCCCCCGGATAGGCGTTGATGTATCCGCTTGCGTTCGGGTTGAGGGCCGCAAAGTAGCCGCCGCTGGAGATGTACTCGTATTCGTTGTACTGCTTATTCGCTAAATTCATCATGTCAACCCTGAGGTTTAATGACTGTTTTTCGAAGGTGATGGGAGCATTGAACGATACGTTCAGCGTCGTGTAGGACGGCATGGTCTGCGTGGTGGGTCCTCCGGAATTGTTCGACCACAGGTGCTGCGAGCCGGTTGTCTCGATCCACAAGCGAGGCTCGATGATCGTGCGGTCGTGGCGCTGAATTCCGTAATAGAGTCCTGTATTCAGCGTCACATTCGGGACATACGACACCGGCAGATTGTTGTAGAAGGCGCAACCGGAAGCAGGATTGGCAGCTGTGCCGCAGGCGTTGATCGGACCACCCGTGACGTAGGTTGTAAATTTCGATGATTCTCCTGCGAAATTGAAGAAGAAATGGATATTGCTGCGGGGGTCGGCGTCGAAGAAGGCATCCACGCCGTGGTAGGCGGAGTTGCCGCCGCTGGTTTCCACCACGCCGAGCGCCGTTTCCACGTCAATTTCCTGGTTGGTGTAATCGTTGTGGAAGTAACTTACTCCGGCGATGAAGTTCCTGAGCGCTGGCGCGTTTGTGAAATGAACCTTGCCGCCAAATTGAGCGTAGGCTCCCTTCGCCAGGATGTAGTATTTGGGGTTCACGGCCTGAAACATGCCGCCACCGCCGCCCAGCGCGGGCGAACGGTAGATTGTGTCATAGCCGCCGTAGATCGTAAGCCACTGAAACGGCGTCACGGAGGCGTCGATGCCGGGTTCAACGGCAGAGCGGCTCTCATGGGCTCCGCAGAGCGACCCCTGGTCCTTTGTCTGACTGCCGTCGGAAGTCGGAACGGGAGTTCCTGAGAAGTTGTAGTAGGGGTCTGTCGCATTGCTGCCGGTCTGCGGGTTCAGTGAGCAGTGGGTCTGATAGACAGGAGAGGTAGATGGAGTGATCGTGCCATCAGCGGCCTGGGAGAAGTAGGTGCTGGAGGCGAAGGTGAAGTCACGGGCCGCCTGGTCGCTGTAGTTGGTGGAGAACCCATCGACGCGCACACTCGGAATGATGTGAATCTGCGGAATGGGGTGAATATCGTCCTGGGCAAAGAATGTCACATTGTCCTGCTGGAAGTAGCCGGAGCGGAACTTCGAGCCTGCGCCGACGATCTGCTTGGCGCCGTCTCCACCCTCCGCCGGACTATAGAAAAGATTGTGCGAGTTATAGACCTCGTGAATCAGGTAGCCGCCGAACTGAATCGTGTTGTACGGGAGAACCTGGGTAAACCCGATCCGGTCGCCAAACATGTTGCTGTGCGGGTTGTTCCACTCGTCCACCTGGGCGCCCTGGCTGAGAGCATCTTGATTGCGGCGGTGAAAACGACGAATGTGGGTGTACCAGGTCGAATTCTCGAATGTAGAGGTGTGGCTCAAATGGATCCGCTCACGCGCATAGGTCATGAACATCTCGTTGGTGTCGTACTTGTTGTAACTGGCGTAGGGTAGAGCGCTGTAGAAACCGCTTGTGGCCTGGCTGAAATTGATGCCGCTGCCATGTTCGATGAGGCCCACGTCGGTGGTGGGAATCACCGTGGGACGATAGCCGCCGCCCTTCGCGTAAAGGACACCGAAGGCAAGACTTCCCGGCGAAAATGTCTTGACGGTTTTGCCGAAGACTGACCCATTCCTGGTGTGGTTACCGAAGCCGTCTGGAGCGCTGCGGAAGTCGTTGCCGCGACCGAGGCCGCCGCCTACGACGGTGGACCAGTCTTTGAACGAGCCTGTGTTGCCCACAAAGGCGAAGTTCTGCTGGCCGTAGGGACCCTGCGTGGTGGCAGCGCTGAGGTGGCGATCCACGGTCGGCTGAATTGGCGTGAACTCCACTCGGCCACCTTCGTCGGTGTACCAGCGATCCGCCGCCTGGCCGGGTCCATAGGTCACCTGCACGTCCTGGATCACGAGGTTCTGCGGCATGGTGGCGGATTGCCAGAGACCGGTGGCGGGGTCTGCTACCGGGATGCCGTCATAGGTGATGCCAAGCGAGCCCGGCGCAGTGAAACTCGTCGCTTCGCCCGCCCAGCCCTGCTGGATTCCGTTCAGGAGAACGGTATATTTCTGTCCGCCTGTATTTCCATAACCGACAACATTTGCTCCGGGGGTGGCTTGCAGCATCTGTGCTCCGCCGGCCACCGGGCCAGCCGCATCCAACTGCTTGCGGTCGAGCACCCGCACTGTTTCCGGCATCATCATCACGTCCTCGCGGGTGGGCACCGGGGTGGCCTCGGGGTCAACCGTTCCGCGCACGATGACACTGTCAGTGAGCGCAGCCACCTGTAGGGTGGCAGTGATAGTGTGCTGTGTCGCCGGTGAGAACCGCAGTGTGAAGGACTCAAATCCCGACTTCTGGACGTTGATGACCTTTGGCCCGACAAGCACATTCTTGAAGACAAACTGGCCCACTGCATCCGTCGTTGTGTGAGTCACTGTGTTGGTTGCCAAATCTGTTATAGAAACAGCCGCTTGAGGAATGAGTGCTCCGCTGGAGTCAACCACCTTTCCCTGAATGTTGGGCGTATCAGCCGCCGAGCCGGTGCCAAGACCGGCGAGCAAGATCAGACTGAAGAACATAAGAAATCGAAGCAGTCGCATGAGAAAAGTCTCCTGAAATGGTTTGAAATAAATGCATGGTTGCGCGCCCATTCGGGCATAAGCGAAGACAACGATCTAATTTCCAAAACCTGGGAATCTAGGCATCAGGGACCAATGGCTACCGGCACAGAAGCCTGCGGATGCAGGGGAACTGGCAGGCGCGAACAGAGGGCCGGCTTATGTCACCCGCACTGGCGTGGCATACCAAACACTGCGTGTTTCCTGGATGGGATCAGATCGATGAAGCGGGTGGGATGGAAGCGGGAGGCGGGAGCGATGCGAAGTGAATGAAGCTGGCGCTCTGCGCGGGAGAGACATAGCGGCTTCGCTGATCGACTCGCTGGATCGGCTGCACAAGTGAGGATGCACTCGTGGCTGTCACAAAGCTAAAGTGGTGAGGCGTGGTGGCGGACCTCGCCTTTGAATCTGTGCAATCCGCTTTGGATGACGTAACTGGACTGTTTTCCGGGCAAAGCAGCTTGGCTGTTGGAATACTCGGATGGCTCTCGCTCGGCAAAAAGTAGAGCGAAAGTTTATATCCTGTTCCCCACAAGAAAACGGCGAGGCCCAAAGTCAACGCACAAAACTTCGCGGACAAGAGACGGCACCGACTTTTACCGTAATAAGCCATAGTGCCTGACACCGGTTTAAGGTGAACCAGTTGAGGAGGACAACGTTATCTTTTCAGTGTGCCGGAGTAGATGCGCTGTTTGATTAAGGCAATGTTTCAAAATTGTGAATCGAGTCTGGCAGCGCATATCAATCGTCATGTACGCAGGCAGATCGAACCCATCAGAGACTCTCCACCCGAAATACAGGCCGGGTCCTTTGACGCAGACTCTCTAACCCTGAACTTTTCCATTGCAGTCAGGCTGCGGACCATACATTGAGCAAGCTCATAACACAGATGAGACTTTCGGAGGCTCGATCTGATTGAAAGTCCGAACCACGCCGATTCACGTGGCGAGATGGGAGCGTGGAGGGCTGTGGGTTAAGTCGGGTAGGCGGAGGACGGTTTTCTTGCTGTTGTTGTGTTTATTTTTTCTGCGCATACGAGCGACCTCCTCGCCGCTGGCATGCCATCGAGATATATCTTTTCGCGGTCGCCGCTGCCGTGTCGTTCGAGGTGGGTGAGAGCGCACAGGCGATTTGGCGTCAAGCGAGAAGAAATTCAGGCGGGATGGGCGCTTCCCGAAACCGATCCTACCCGAACGCGGTCGTCGTGCGACCGCTGAGCTGTTTACTGAGTATTTATTATTCTTTCTCCCATTATTTATTTGGACGGCTACCGGGGTCTGTACTTAATAGGCACGGAGGTCAACATATGACCGAAGTTAAGTATCTGCTTATCGCTCCGATCTTGATCCTGGCTGCAGCGGCAGGTTCACCGGCAAGACTCAACGCACAAGGGAACTCCTCGAATCATTCGCAGGACCTCGACCATGACCGCGGCGATTCCCATGACCGTGACAATCGTTTCCGGTTCGTTCCAGGCTCTTTGGTCGTCAGCCGCAGTGTCTATGACGGGAACGCCTCGACCGTCACCACCGGCGAAACGTTGCCCTTGGGATGCCAGGGCGGTACGACGGGACTGACCATCAATGTTCCCACCACAACGGGCGGCACGACTCCTGTGACGGTTCCGTGCGGCGTCGCGACCGATAACGGCGAGTACCCGAACCTATTCGATACCCACAACGTCTGGAATAACGCAAACTCCGATGGCAGCTTTGGCGTGACGTCGCCCATCTTCCTGGACGACATCACGACCGATGGCCGGGAGCTGGGAACGCTCCCCATCCCCAGCGATAAGATTGTGACCAGCTTCAGCTCGAAGTCTGAGCTTGCGCTGAACCGCTCGGTTGACGGGCGCTCGATCACCTTCATGGGCTACGTCGGCGGCATCGGGTGCGGAGGCGTCGCGGTTTCTCCCACTGCGCCCAACCTGCTGGATGCTTCGGCTTCCAACACTCCGGGCGTGTGCGATCCGACCAATCCAGTCTTCACCACGTTTACCAGCAATCCCTTTGTTCCCGCAGCCTACTACCGCTCGGTTGCCGAAGTGGATGCCGACGGCCAACTCAGCATCACCCACGGCAATGCGTACAGCGGCGATAACGGCCGCGCGGCCATCAAAGGCGGTAATGGTCTGTACTACATGGTGGGCAACGACAACTCGGGCAACCTGTCCAAGAAGCAGATGTCGACGACCACTGACGGCATCGATCTGTCCAATGCAACGGGCGCCGAGCTGCTTTATCCGGGGCTGATGCCACCGCTTCCACCCAACATCGAGATGATCGGGCGTCTCGAGTTAGGCACTGACAAGCCGGGCAAGGACACCAACTTCCGCAGCCTCACCATCTTCAACAACACGCTGTACGTCACCAAGGGCAGCGGCGGCAATGGCGTCAACACCGTCTACCAGGCGGGCACTGTCGGCACTTTGCCTACCGGCTCCGTCGCCACGCTCGCAACCGTGCCCCTGACCATCCTGCCCGGATTTCCCAACACCGCCGCCAGTACAAACACGGCGTTCCCGTTCGGCATCTGGTTTGCCAACCCCACGACGCTCTATGTTTGCGACGAGGGTGACGGCACTCTGGTGTCCCCGGCGGTCAACGGAAACGTGGCCGACGCCCAATCGCTGGCCACCGCCGGCCTGCAGAAATGGAGCCTGATCAATGGCACCTGGGGGATGCAGTACGTCCTGCAGGATGGGCTGAACATCGGCGTGCCCTACCGCATCGGCGGCTACCCTTCCTCGCTCAATCCCGCGACGGGCGGCTGCCGCAACATCACCGGACGCGATAACTTCGACGGAACCGTGACCATCTTCGCCATTACGTCAACCATCAGCGCCAATGGCGACACGGGAGCTGACCCGAACAAACTGGTGAAGGTCACCGACCGTATAAGCGATACCACTTTGCCGAAGGGAGACGATCGTTTGGGCCATTTCACCACGGTTCGCAGTGCCCGCTCGCACGAAGTGCTCCGCGGAGTTACATTCGCTCCGGGAGGCTACGGCTGGTAGGGAGAAGAATCAATCGCAAGTCTGGTCGGAGCCGCGACATCGTCACGGCTCCGACTTTTCTCCGCCCGCTCATTTCTTTCGTTTTCGCGCACCCCCTGTATGTTCAAGGTTGCTGCTGATAAACCGGAAAACCCGAAGTAATCCTCGATTGACGACAACAGGGCAAGTCACTCATTGAGTGATCAAATATTTTTGGCAGTTTCACTGAGTGAGTTGGCGATCCCGGATGAAAAAACAGGCGAGCTCGTTGACTTCCTCTTTATGTATCGTGGTCGCCCAATCGGAAAGTGCATCATCAATCACACGATCATCCCAACCCTCTGCAAGAAGGCCGGTGTACCTGAGAAGGATACGCGCGGCTCGATCACAAGCCACAGAGCCAGATCCACCATAGCCAGCCAACTTTATAACGCCAAGCAACCGATGTCTCTCTTTGCACTGAAAGAATGGCTCGGGCATCGCCGGCTTGAATCGACTCAGTGGTATGCCAAAGTGACGCCAGACAAGCATTCAATGGTCGCCTACATCATATCGAAGCGCGCGAATCATCTGCGCGTGCAAGCTTCCAGCATCAGCTGGGGCAAGCGTGGCGCTCGCGTCAACTCCATCAGCCCTGGGATTATCCTGACTCCGCTCGCGCTTCATGAGTTGAGTTCGCCTATCGGAGACATGTACCGCACGATGATCGAAGCCTCCCCGGCGAAGCGCATGGCGTCGCCCGACGAAATCGCCGTTGCCGCGAACTTCCTGTTGGGCCCGGATGCCGGCTTTGTGACGGGTAGCGATCTGTTGATCGATGGCGGCGTCATCTCCGCCATGCTTGCCGGTCTTCTGCCGACACCCTAAGAGTGAATAGCCGCGCCTCAAGAGCAGGAATCTGGATGCCGTTCGATATCCCCGATCTGGGCTTGATCGACACTGAACCACCTACTGCTTTAGGAGTCTGAGGACCGATGAGAACACTTTTTGTTACATATCGCGGTGATCGGGATGCTCGATTTGACCGCAAGTATTCGTCAACACGCACCTGCCCCTCACGCGAGAGATCGGAGGACCGCGAGGTTTGCTTTCTATCGAGGCTTTCTTCCCGGCAGATAAGGAGACCGACATCGTGGCAGCCGCACAGATCAACTTTCGTGATGAACAGGCTGTAGCTGAGGTCTTCTCCGCACCGCGGATTGAAGAACTTCTCGGAGACCGGACGAACTATACCGGACCTGATGCCGTCGCAGAGCTTACTTACAGCACTCTAGTTCCTGATTTAGCCAGATTCAGCGGAGTTGAAGTCCAAGCGACTTAAACTCCGTACTCTTTTTGGGGCGAGTGGTTTCCCGCTTTAAGTCCGTTTGGCGTCCTTCGCGCCTATTTTGGCGTGCTTTGCAGGGCGCGTAGGCTGTCAGGAGCATAGGTTTAACTCATGTTCAACGCGAAAGCATACTCGACTGTAAGTCCTACTTCGCCGCTAGCCCCCACCGTGATCGCGCGGCGCGATCCTGGCGAAGCCGATGTGCAGATTGAGATCCTCTTCTGCGGCATCTGCCACTCCGACCTGCACATGGCCCGCAATGAGTGGAGCAGCGTGATGGCTACGGTTTACCCCTGTGTTCCCGGCCATGAGATCGTTGGTCGCGTCACGAAAGTCGGCTCTGCCGTCACTAAGTTCAAGGCGGGCGACCTCGCGGGTGTTGGCTGCCTAGTCGACTCCGACGGAACCTGCCCAGCCTGTAAAGAAGGCTTGGAACAGTTCTGTCCAAACCAGGTCCTCACCTATGGATTTCCGGACAAGCATCTGGGCGGCGTCACATACGGCGGCTATTCCGACAGCGTCGTAGTCGATCAACGCTTCGTTCTGAGTATTCCTTTCAATCTGGACCTCGCTGCTACTGCACCTTTGCTCTGCGCCGGCATCACCACCTACTCGCCGATGCGCCACTGGGGTGTAACGAAGGGCAAGAAGGTTGGTATCGTCGGTCTCGGCGGCCTTGGACACATGGGCGTCAAGTTCGCCCACGCCATGGGCGCCCACACCGTCGTCTTTACGACATCGCCCAATAAGGTAGAAGACGCTAAGCGGCTTGGCGCAGATGAAGTCGTCATCTCAAAGAACGCCGACGAGATGCAGAAGCATGCAGGCACTTTCGATTTCATTCTTGATTGCGTGTCGGCAGATCACGACATCAACGCCTACATCAACCTGCTCACGCGGGACGGAAACATGGTCCTCGTAGGTGCGCCCGAGAAGCCGCTGAGCCTTAGTTCCTTCGGCCTCATCTTTGGACGTCGCAGCGTATCGGGCTCTCCCATCGGGGGACTCGCAGAAACCCAGGAAATGCTCGATTTCTGCGGGAAACACAATATCACTTCCGACGTTGAAGTGATTGCCATCCAACAAATCAATGAGGCGTACGAGCGGCTCCTCAACGCTGACGTGAAGTACCGCTTTTCAATCGATATGGCTTCTCTGAAAGCTGAGTAAACAATGGTCAAGCACTTCCGTGTTCCTGGCAGTCTTCGGTTGAGGTTGAAAGAAGCGGGCGTCCTCGTCTCTGCGGTACTTCGCAGAGCGGGACTCCCGCAGAACCTCTTTGAGCAGACCCGCATCCTCGTCTCCACCGAGGAACTCTTCGCCCTCTGGCGTGCCATTGGCGAAGTGAGCAAAGACCCGTCTATTGGTCTGCTGCTGGGGACAGAAACCAGCATTGCCCGCTTCCACCCGATGGGTATAGCGGCACTTTCCACGGAGAGCTTTGGCGCGGCGATTGACCACATGGCGCGGTATAAGAAACTGTCCGCGCCGGAAGAGATTTTGCACGAGACAGAAGCCGGCGAGTGGGCCATCCAGTTCCGCTGGACGCTTGCTATGGATGTCGAGCCATCCGTTCTAGTGGAACACTGCTTCGCCTGGGTTCTTACCATCGCACGGGAAGGCACTGGAACCCGCATCAAGCCGCTTCGCGTGGAACTGGTTCAACCTCGCAAGCATACGAGGGCGCTGCAGAAACACTTTGGTTGTCCCGTGGTCTCTGGCGCAACCCGGAACGCGATCATCTTCCGCGCCGAAGATGCGGCAATTCTGTTTGTCACGCGCAATGCCGAACTTCTGGAAATGCTCGCGCCGCAGTTTGACCAGGAACTGAAGGATCGCGCAGCCAACGAGGACCACTTCATTGATTTGGTGCGGGGAGCAATTCAGCAGCGACTCACCGGCCACCGCCCGGTGGTGGACGACGTTGCGAAGGATCTGCACATGAGCCCTCGTACGCTCCAGCGACGCTTGCAGGATGTTGGCTCGAACTATCAGCGCGTTCTCGATGAGGCCCGCCACCAGATGGCGCGGTACTACCTCAGCAACTCTGTCTTTGAATTAGCCGAGGCTGCCTATCTTCTTGGCTATGAGGATGCCAACTCGTTCGCGCGAGCCTTTCGCGCTTGGGAGGGCATGCCCCCGAAGAACTGGCGAGAAGCTCAAAGAGCAGCCCTCACCGACAGGCCCAACTAATCACAAAGGAGTTTCATTTGAAAGTTTTGATTCTTGGAGCAAATGGGCAAATCGCGCAGGTGGCGACGGAACTCTTTCTGGAGCGCACCGATGCTCAGTTGACCCTCTATCTTCGCAAGGCGAAGCGGCTCAGGGTCATCAATCCTGCGCGGGAGCGAGTTGTCGAAGGTGATGTCCTTGACCTCAAAACCTTGCAAGCTGCGATGGCTGGCCAGGATGTGGTTTACGCCAATCTCTCCGGCCCGATGAAGCAGCAAACACAAAACATCGTGACGGCAATGGTGAATACAGGTGTCAAGCGCCTCATCTTCGTAAGCTCCATGGGCATTTACGGCGAGGTGCCGGGTCAGCGCTACCGCAGCATCCTCGATCCGTACCGAGATTCGGCTGAGCTCATCGAGGCGTCCGGCCTGGACTACACGATCATCCGGCCTGCCTGGCTCAATGACAACGACGAAATCAACTACGGGACGACACAGAAGGGTGAGCCCTTCCAGAATGCCTCCGGCGTCGTCTCGCGCAAGAGCGTAGCCGACCTTGTAGTGAAACTGGCAACCAAGCCGGACATAGCCATCCGGCAAAGCCTTGGAGTTCATAAGCGCTCCTAAGAGGAGAGTGCAGCAAACCGCAGGAGAGGCGCTTCGCGCCGCTCTTGCCCCAACCGATTGAAAGGAGTAGCAATGCAAAAGCGCACACTTGGTAAGAGCGGGCTGGAAGTTTCGGCACTTGGATTTGGCTGCATGGGTTTGAGCTTCGGTTACGGACCCGCCGTCGAAAAAGAACAAGGACTGAAGATCATTCGTAAAGCCTATGAAGACGGTGTTACGTTCTTTGACACCGCGGAAGCGTATGGCCCGGGCAAAAACGAAGAATTGGTTGGCGAAGCAGTTGCAGGCTTCCGCGACAAGATTGTGATCGCTACGAAGTTCGGCTTCAACTTCGACGAGAAGGGTGCGATCAGTGGTATGAACAGCACTCCCGCTCGCATCCGTCAGGTGGCGGAAGAATCCTTGAAGCGCCTCAAGACGGATGTGATCGATCTCTTTTATCAACACCGCGTCGATCCGAACGTTCCAATGGAAGAGGTTGCCGGCACCGTGAAGGATCTGATTGCAGAGGGCAAGGTTAAGCACTTCGGCATGTCGGAAGCGGGAGTTGATTCTATTCGCCGCGCTCATGCTGTGCAGCCGGTGGCGGCTCTCCAGAGCGAATATTCCTTGTGGTGGCGCGAGCCCGAAGAGAAAATCATCCCGACGCTCGAAGAGCTCGGCATCGGCTTCGTTCCGTTCAGCCCGCTTGGCAAAGGTTTCCTCACGGGTGCGATCAACGAGAACACCAAGTTCGACAGCACGGACTTCCGCAACACGGTTCCTCGCTTCGACGAGGACAACCGGAAAGCAAACCAAACACTTGTCGATGTTCTCGGCGACATTGCAGCGGGAAAGGGCGCGACACGCGCACAGATCGCGCTCGCATGGCTGCTGGCACAGAAGCCCTGGATCGTTCCTATCCCTGGCACTACCAAGCTGCATCGGCTTGAGGAGAACCTCGGCGGTGCGAGCGTACAGCTGACGCCTGAAGATCTCAAGCAGATTGATGGTGCGCTCTCCGAGATCAAAGTGCAGGGAGATCGGTACCCAGCTCACTTGCAGGCTCGTGTCGGCAAGTAGGTAGCCCTTCTGAAGGGCGTCTTCGCTGATCGGGGGACGCCCCTTATTTCTTAAGTGAGCGAAGCGCACACAGCAACACAGGAGACTGAACTTGGAAATCAAACGGAATGGGTCACACGCGTCTGCGCAGGGGCCAGCGGAATACTTCACCGGGACGGTTCGTATTGATCAGCCCTTTCAGGGAACCGATCCCGCGCGTGAGTGGGGCCATCGTGACATTCGAGCCGGGAGCACGGACGGCTTGGCACACGCATCCACTCGGCCAGACTCTAATCGTTACCTTTGGCACGGGTTGGGTTCAGCGTGAAGGCGGTCCAATCGAAGAGATTCGCCCTGGAGATGTAGTGTGGTTTCCGGCCGGAGAGAAGCATTGGCATGGAGCTACGGCAACCATGGCGATGAGCCATATCGCTATTGCCGAAAAGCTAGATGGCAAAGCCGTTGAGTGGATGGAGAAAGTCACGGATCAGCAATATCAGCCCTAAGGCAAGCGCACAAGTCACAAATGAAGGAGAACTGCAATGGCTCCGAACGAGCAGGCACAAAAGAACCACGACGAGCTTTTCCCAAATCACGTTTCCACCGTCGCCGTAACTGATCCCGAACTGATCGAGATCTTCGATAACTTTGCTTTCGATGAGCTTCTCCGAACCACCAAGCTGGACATACGCACGCGGTTGATGGTGCAACTGGCTGCGATCATCGCTTGCCAAGCGGTCCGTGAGTATCGGGCAATGCTCGGCGCAGCGCTCAATGTTGGTGTGACACCTATCGAGGCAAAGGAGATTCTGTACCACGCTGTTCCGTACGTGGGCATAGCCAGAGCTTATGACTTCATCCAGGCTACGAACGAGGTGATGATGGAACGTGGCATTGAAATCCCGTTGCCGGCGTAGTCCACCACGACCCCGGAGAACCGCATGGAGAAAGGCCTCGCAATCCAGAAGTTGATCGTCGGTAGCGAGGCTGTCGAGAAGATGTACGAGGCCGCACCGTCCGATCAGATGCGCATTCAGCATTTACTTTCTGCAAATTGCTTCGGGGATTACTACACGCAAGATGGCATCGACGTTCCCACGCGCGAACTCTTGACTCTGAGTATTCTCGTTTCGCTGGGAGGCTGCGAACCGCAAATCAAAGGGCATGTCGCTGCAAATCTAAATGTCGGCAACGATCGGGCTAAGATGGTCGACGTGATGACTCAGCTGCTGCCTTTTATAGGATATCCCCGGACACTCACCGGTTTGCGCATCGTGAGTGAGGGAAAGTCCGAGTAAGCCCTAACGGTGTATGCAAGCTCTGACGCTCTATTTCTGGTCTTGGAGGTTCACTTCGACAGAAAACGTCATTGGTTTCTCATTGTGTTTCACGTCGAGATCTAATTCCACATAACGCCGATTCATGATCGTATGACTACATTCCTGGAGCCGCGCGACTACGAGGAATATCTGGCACCCACCGAAAGACCTCCCGTTCACCTGCTGCGTATCCTGGCGGCAGTGAAGATGCGCACGCGATTTGTGGAGACGACTCCGATTTCTAACAAGCAAGTAAGTCTCTTCGATAGCCAGTGAGTATAGATTCAGGTTCAATGAGTGACTCGCCCTGTATGCGTCGGTTGAAAAGCTAACGATCGTCTTGCCTGCTCAGTAAGTCTCCGTTCGGGATGAACCTGCTCTATCCCAAGGAGACTTTGGCCTGAAAATGCCGTGCTACCTTGTATCGGTACAAGAACAATAAATTGTTTCCGGGCTCAGGGGATTGCTGCTCTTCCTTCTTGCCCGCTGACGAAGTTTTGCGTCTTCCGCCTGGATTCGTATGGCGAACACGCATGTTTCGCCAGCATTGGCTTTACACTGTCTCTTCCGGTGTCGCATTGTGCTTCCTCCACCCTGCGATGTTGACTTTCTTGATCTGCCTAGGATCCCTCGTTCGTTTCAAGGTGGATAGGTATGTTGTTTATAAGTTGGCTCATTGCTCGCTTGTGCGTGTTGGGTGGTCTTGTTCTTTCGCTCGATAGGTCTATGGCCAGCTTCTTTGGCTTGTTTCGTTCTCCCATCCGGCCCGGCCGGATGGTCCGTGCAACCCTCAAAGTTGCTGTTGTGCTAATGCTGCTAGCTCTTGCGGACAGGCAGCTGGCTGCTCAGACGGTTACCTCCTCCCTGTCCGTGGGGACTACACCGTCTGCGGTGGCGGTTAATCCAGTGACCAACGAGATCTACATCGCCAACTAGACCAGTGGTACGGCCACGATGATTAACCGGGGCACCCAATACCACCGCGACGATGACGGTAGGGAGCGAACCCGATGCGGTGGCTGTGAATTCGGTCACCAACCAGATTTATGTCGCTAACAAGGGCAGCAATACCATGACGGTGATCGATGGGGGCACCAACACCGTGGTCGCGACGGTGACGGTGGGAAGCAATCCCGCTGCGGTGGCTGTGAATTCCGTGACCAACCAGGTCTACATCACCAATAGAGGTAACGGCACGGTGTCGGTGATCAACGGGGCGACCAATACTGTGATCACGACGTTGGCGGCGGGGACTAGCCCCTATGGCGTTCCCGTGAATCCGGTCACCAACCAGGTCTACGTCGCTAACCAAAGTGGTTCTGTATCGGTGATCGACGGACCAGCAATACCCTGATTGCCACGCTGACGGTGGGAATCGAACCCGGTTCCGTCGGTATTGATCACCGACATCGAAGCGCTATTGTAGTTAGCGACGTAGACCTGGTTGGTCACTGGATTTACCGCCACCGCCACAGGGAATGAACGTTAAGGTATCGTCCATTGATAAGCTTGCGGACTATGAACAACCTCTTCAGGTTGATTTGGCAGTGAAAGGAGAGATGGCGTCTTTCACGGGCAAGCGTCTGATTATCCCTGGCGATATCTTCGAGGTCAATGCAAAACCAAGTTTTCCCCACATGAAACGAGATATCCCTGTCTACTTCGAGTATCCATTTTTAAACCAGGACGCTGTTCGTGTTAGTTTCCCGGCTTCACTGAAGGTGGAATCTATACCGCCAGCTGACAAATTGCCGTTTCAGAATTTCGCTGCCTACGACATCTCGGCTACATCCACTCCTACAAGCGTCACCGTTCGTCGAAATTACTCCCTGGGTGCGATCGGCTTTTTGCCCAAAGAATATTCTGAACTTCGCAGCTTCTATACAAAGATGGAAACAGATGACCAGGGAAGCGTTGTTCTTATCTCTGCTCCAAATCTCGCAGCTAATCCGGCTACCGCAGCCAACTAGTGATAGGCCGTCTGCCTAAGCTTTGACAGGTGGCCCTGCATTAGCGAGTTCGGACATGAGGCGATCGTGGCGCACACGCGCAGCGTGCCACTGATCGGGGAGAGCAGGCGCAAAGATGATCGGATCGCCGCTAGAACGCTTGCTTACGTGACTGGTACGGATCGATCCACAGTTGTGGATTCCTCTCAGTTGGCGACAAACGCGGCGATTTGAAATCTAGAGGAAGGGGAAGCGATGCAGGTTCCCTACGCAAAGAGGTGGCAGAAGGAAACGGATAAGCTGCGAGAGATTGCGCTTGGCTGCAACCTGACCGAAGAACTCAAGTGGGGCAAACCCTGCTTCACATTTCTAAAGAAAAACGTCGCGATTGTAATTCCGCTCAAGGAGTCGTGCGCGCTGGCGTTCTTCAAAGGCGCTCTGCTCAAAGACCCCAAGCACGTTCTTGAAAAAGCCGGAGAGCACACACAGACCGGAAGATGGATAAAATTTACTTCGATCAAGGACATAACAGCCTTGCAGTTGCCTCTGAGAAGCTACTTCTACGAAGCCATCAAGCTGGAACAGTCCGGCAAGAAGGTAGAACTCAAGAAGCCGTCCGAGTACACTATTCCCTAGGAACTGCAGACCCTGTTGAACAATAACGCGGCATTGAAGGCGTCCTTCAATGTGCTCACACCAGGACGGAGAAAGTCATACATCTTCCACATCTCAAGCGCTAAGCAGGAAAAAACTAGATCAGCGCGAGCAGAAAGATGTGTGCCAATGATCCAGAACGGACGAGGGTTCAACGAACTGCCGAGATGAGGCTGGATTCGAGCGGCTCACTTCAGGCGTCATTGCGGGCAATTGGAGGGTCTTTGGATAGCGACGACATGCACGTTTCTTGGGACTGACGCAGGGCTGGTCGCAAGGAGAGGCTCTGAAAGGTTGGCGTCAGCGATGAACAATGTATCATGGACGCGTGTCCAAACCATCCGAAAAGTTGCCCTCTCTGAAAGCTGGTGAGACCGCCGAACTCTCGCGTGTCGACCGTCGTGAATTTATCAAAACCACGTCTCTCGCTGCGGGGGCGCTCGCGTTTGGCGCGCCTGCGCTTTTGCGCGGACAGAATCTCAACAGCAAGTTGAACATCGCCTGCATCGGAATTGGCGGGAAAGGCCGGAGCGACACGGATGCCTGCGCCAGCGAGAACATCATCGCGTTGTGCGATGTGGATTCAGGTTCCGTGGCTTACGAAACTCAGACCAAGAAATATCCGAGCGCGAAGTTTTACAAAGATTTCCGGCAGATGCTGGATCAGATGGGCGACCGGATCGATGCGGTGACGGTTTCGACGCCGGACCATATGCATGCGATCGCAGCATCGATGGCGATGAAGAGAAACAAGGCTGTATTTTGCCAGAAACCGCTCACGCAAACGATCTATGAGGCGCGCTATCTGCGGAAGATGTCCCACGAGAGAAAAATTGTCACGCAGATGGGCAATCAGGGCAGCGCCTCGGACGGTTTGCGCCGCGCGGTGGAGACGATTCAGGACGGGCTCATTGGACAGGTGCACGAAGTTCACGTCTGGACGAACCGCCCGATTTGGCCGCAGGCAATGGAGCGTCCGGCTGGAGAAGACCCGGTTCCTGCGACATTAGATTGGGACATGTGGATTGGCCCGGCTCCCATGCGGCCCTATAAGGGCAGCCGGGAACCAAAAGGGCGAGATGGAATCTACGAGCCGTTTAACTGGCGCGGCTGGCAGGATTTCGGCACCGGCGCACTGGGCGACATGGCGTGTCACACGGTCAATATGCCGTTTCGCGCTTTAGATCTCGATTACCCCACAGAGATTGAAGCGATGCCTTTCGGAAAGATGAACAAGGAATCGTATCCCGTCGGTTCCAAGATCCGCTTCGCTTTTTCCAAGCGCAAAGGCCGCATTCCCTTTGAGCATCCGCATCTGTTCCACCATTACAAAAAGATTGAGCACGACCAGGTGACACTGTGGTGGTACGACGGCGGACAGCCTAACCCGGCGCTTCGTGGAGGCCATGACCTGACCAACAAGCCCCCGGTCGAGCTGACCGCCGACATCCTCGCGCTGCAGGGCAAGATTCCCGATAGCGGTTGTCTGCTGATCGGCGACGGAGGCACGGTCTTTTCGCCGGACGACTATGGGACGAATTTCTTCATAAAGCTGAAGGGCGAAGAGAAGTTCGTCCACTATCTCGAGCACCCCGCCATGGCGCAATATCCGGAGAGGATTCCTCGCAACCCTCATCCCGGAAATCTCGTTGTTGCCCATGCGCAGGAATGGCTCGCTGCTATCAAGGAAAACAAGCCGCAGATGTGCTACTCGCGCTTTGACATCGGCGCGCGTCTCGCGGAGATCATGCTGCTGGGCTGCGTGTCATTGCGTGTCGGCCAGAAAATCGAATGGGACGGGCCGAAGATGGTTGCGAAAAATTGTCCACAGGCAGCGCAGTTTATACGGCGACAAGACCGTTCCGGTTGGGCTCTTTCCTGATGTATTTATCCTCGGCAAAGCCGAACAAGCGTTAGCCTGATAATTACCACTCAAAATGAATGGGAATAGCATGTTGGCCCGGATGCTTTGGTTACATTCAATACTTTCAGCACTGGGATGCATTACTGAGGTGTTTTCGAAGATGGCAAACAGCAGTGAGCCGATGACCGCCAGATCGCCAATATACCCACAAGGAAGAATAAATAACGGTAAATGGGATGAGCAGGTCCTTCGGATCGGAGAGACTGTTTCCCATGAAGAAGACGGCACCGCACCTCATCGCGGAAGTACCCTGCAGACGGTCCAGAGTTGAGACGACGATCGGTATTGACCTTGCAGATGTCTGGAGCCATTTACTGCACCCTCAACGAAGATGGAGAAATGGTCAATCGAGGCCGCTTTAGGACCACCGCGAAGGCCCTCGAAAAATGGTTTACCGACATACCTCCAGCGCGGGTTGCGATGGAAGCGGGGACACACTCGATCTGGATAAGCGAGCAGTTTCAGGAACTTGGACACGAGGTCATCGTAGCGAACGTCCGTGAGTCGCGGGCGAATCTCGGATAGTGACCGCAAGAGCGATCAGGTCTCATTTTTTAAACCACCAGCAGGCCCCGAACTCCTCGAATGGAAGCCGCCGCACACATCGCGTTTGCTGTGGCGGACAACATGACGCGGACTGTCATGTTGCCCCAATCATCCCAGAGAATCCGCGGTCACAGATAGCGCGTAGAACCGAGCGTACCGAGGAAGCAGGTCCCTGGATGGATCTGGCAATCTCCGCAGGTTTCAACCGCTGACCATTGGCATGGATAACGACGAGTCGGCTTATGTTTACCAATGAGGCCGCTCGATGAGCGCATTGGCGATTTATCACTCATCGAGATGGCAGACACGTTGCTCGTTCTTGGCGCCCGACGGAATAGATGACGGGGGTGTGCCTAAGGAAAGGTGTATCTGCTGCAACAACGCAAGTGATGATCACATCACCTTTGTTGACCGATGTGTTTCCCGCCAGTCGCTTGGCAGCATACCTTCCCAATTACGGAAAGCACGTCCGAAGGCTGCCAAAGGCAGCAACCCAGACGATTGACTCGTGGCTCGGGGTCAACCTCTCTGATCCGCCGGACAAACTCGAACGTGCCCTCGATCTGATCGCAGCAGCTGGGTCACCGGCCAGCGCTCAAGCCGAAATCGCAAGGTACCTACTTGCAAACGCTATGCGCCGCGGATTCTTCCTCGACTCTTGGGAAAATCCCAAGCATACCGACGCGCTGTCTCCGGTTCAGCCGCAACCTCAACTCCGATCCTGATGCGGATTGGTCTAATCCCGCTATTGAGAGACGAACACGACGTCGACCCAGTAGTTGCTGGCGTTGTAGGTTTTATTCGGGAAGACGTTCGAGCCGCTATAGGCATAAACCCCGTTACCGCCGATCGAGGCGCTCGACGGGGCGGTCAACAGTCCGTTCGTATGGGCGTTGGCTAAGTAGTTGCCGTTGGCCGAATACTCTCCCGTCTTGGTGTGGTACGAAGCGACATAGGTGGTGTTTCCGGTGATGCCGACCGGTTTTGAAAAGTTGACCTGCTGCCAGCCGCTGGCGGTCTCGTTGGTGAATGTGGCGCTGGCGAGTAGAGTGCCCGAGGCGGTCCACAGAGCGCCTATATGGGTTCCGGTGTTCTTCGGCCCCTTATAGAAGCGGATGCCGGTGATCGTGCCATTGGTCGAAGCTTGGAACTTAACCCCGAGATTAACTGCCTGAGGGTCGCTTACCGTCACGATGCTCGGTGTGTCGGTGGAGTTGAACAGAGTTGCGGTCGTCCCTGAAGCCGCCAGCGTCAGGGCCAGCGCCGCCGTACCTGTTCCCGTTGAGTTCGTAGCGCCCAACGTGACGTTAAAACTCCCGGCCACCGTGGGCGTTCCGGAGATGAGACCGGTTCCGGTGTTTACCGAGAGCCCGGAAGGTAAACCAGTGGCATTGAAGCTGGTCGGAGTGTTACTCGCCGTAATCTGGTAGCTGAATGCTGTACCAACTGTGCCGCTGGCCGTCAACGGGCTGGTTATCGTCGGCGGGGTACCTGTCTGTGTAGCGGTGAACAGAACGTCCACCCAGTAGTTATCGGACATGAAAGTGTTGGTTGGGAAAACGGGGGAACTGCTGTAGGCATAAACCCCGGCATTGGACGGAGCCGTCAAAGGCCCCACGGTCGTGGGGTTGACAAAATAACCGCTGGCCACGGAATAGTCTTGGGCGGTGTGGTAGGAGGCAACGTAGGTTGTACCCACAGTGACTTGAACGGGTTGCGGAAATTGGATCTCCTGCCAGCCGCTCGCTGTCTCGTTGGCAAAAGTCGCGCTGGCGAGCAGGGTTCCCGTCGAGCTCCACAGACTCGCGGAGTGAGGGCCGCCGTTTATGGAATTTTCCCAGAAACGCATGCCGGTGATGGTCCCTGAGGTCGAGGATGAAAACTTGACCCCAAGCTCGACGGAATTCATGTCCACGGCGGTTTGGCTATCAGGGACAGCTGTGCTCCCAAACAAATTGGAACGCGCAGCCACGCTGACGGTGATCCCACCCGATGGCGTTTCAGTGTTGAGGCTGTCGTCGGTCGCGCGGGACATGATCGTGTCCGATCCAGCGGCCGCGTTCCAGGTACGCGTCCAATTGGTTGTACCGGAAGCCCTGAGCCAGGTCGCGCCGCCGTCTAGCGATACCTCGACGCCGGCGACCCGCCCACCCCCTGTGTCGTTTGCAACGCCGCTGATCGTGACCGGTTGGCCTTCCACGAAGCTGGCGTTGTTGACAGGTGTCGAGATCGACGAGATGGGAGGCGTTGTGTCCGTCGACTGCAGCGCGGAGATCAGTCCCGACTGCAACGAGCCCGGCTGAACACCCATGTCAGCGAGCAGGTTGACCATCGCTTGCTGGACATCCGGATCGCTCGGGGTTGGCGAGAGATCGTGCTCGTCGCTCAGCCCCCATGACCAGAAAACGGTGCCGGCGCCGAATACGAGAGCGTGGCTGCTCGGATCTCGGTATAAAGTCAGATTATGGGTCGCCGTACCGTTACCGGTCGTTGTACCGTAATCGAGAAGGTATGTATTGACGGCGAGTGTCGTCGATGAGAGGTCGATCATGCCTGCGGGAGCGAAGCCGTTATCCGGGGATCCATCCCACTCATACCCGAGAAGGTTTTGCGTGAGGCTCCAGGTCGCGCCATTTGCAAGCTTCGAGACGTTCGGAGTATTGCGCCAAAACCCCAGTCCGCTCATCGAGGAGGGAATCTGGATCGAATCGGCGCGGAATGAATCCACCTGGAAGATCGTGCCGGTTAGGTTGTTTTCAGGTTTGCCTCCGTCCGCAGGCGGGCTGAATCTCGGGTCGCGCCAGGTTCCGGTCCATTCAAAGGTCGGGCTTGCGTCTAGGGGGTCGAGCGGGGCATTGAAACGGGTCTCCTTGTAGCAAACCAGCGTGCGAAAAGGTGTGTTGCTGCCGTCGATGCTCGGCTCCCAACGGGTCTTCCAATAAACTTCGTTACCGCTCATGAAGATAAGATTGAGACCTTTCGTGCTCCTCGCCGTCTGGATATTCGCTCTTGCGGTGGTGTCCCAATATTCGTCATGTCCGGTCGACATGAATATCTTGTGTTGACCTAATACCGACGGAGCGCGCGCGGTGTCGACCTCGGCTATGTATGAGACGTTATAGCCGTTTTGTTCCAACCAGAAGATGGCGGCGAATTCAGCGCCAAACAGGAAGTCCTGGGGACCGGCGTATGTTCCGACCGAGTCCCGCGTTGCGATTGGTCGGTTGTAGCTCACTTTGTAGGCACGTCCGGGAGAGGAATCGCCGCCGGGACCGTTGCCGCCGTACAAGTTGGCGCCACCCCAGCCGTTGTAGGCGTGCCATGTCGTATCCGATGTCTGGAAAACGATATCGCTGGTCGACTCGTCAGCACGAACGATAAACGGAATGTGGTTTTCGTTGTTGGTGTTTGTTTGGTCAACCAGATGGGCGATGTAGACGCCGGACACCGCGGTCGCCGGGACAGCCCACGACGCGGTCACTGCCCAATTGCCCGCGTCCACCTCGCCCGTCGTCGCATTCGTCACCGGATTCGGCTGAGTTTGCTTGCTCGTCTTGTTGATAGTCGTAATCAGCCGGGCGCCGTTCCCCTGGTAATAACCAAGCCGGTAAATGTCGATCCGCCAATTAGCCGTCCCGGACTCAATCTTAAAATTGATCGTAGAGCCATGGTTGACGCTTATGTCGGTGGCGAAGCCCTGGAGGGTTGTTGAGCCCGGTCCGACGAGGTCCCACTGGCTCTCGGGTGTGCCCGGCAACTGATTTTCGGTGACAATAGCGTTTTGCGCAAATGCACCGTTTACCGTACTCGCAAGACAGGAGATCACACAAAAAATCAGTGCATGCACGATTCTCATTGTTGCCTCCTGCAGCTATTTGCGGCATTCCGGGTGGCCCTGCGGCTATCGCGGCATTCTGGTTGGCCCTGGCCCAGCCTGCTCCTCCAGTTCGCTCTCAGGCGGGAATTGATCGAAATTAACGCGCTTTCCGTGCTTGATCGCCGGCTCAAAAGTCACCAATAGCAGTGAAGGATCACAACCTTGCGCGTTAAACGCTGTTAGCAGACCCTTAAGGCTATTCACTCTGCCTGGCATCGCTTGCTTCTCTACGTCAGCTGCGCTCTTCTCGTGCTCCGCAACTTGCACGGCATTGGGAACCACCTGGCTGGACGGGCCATAGATAAGGTCAACAAACTTTGCCCGGTGCGTCCAGTAAGTAGTCGCGCTCTGCTCAATTAGCGCTGCTCCCTCATTGATATTGTTTAGAACCGCGCTGCATCCGCGCCCCTGAGCATTAGCTAAACTACTCGTCGCAACAACTGCAAAAAAGAGGAGAACCGCTCTCATGCCGAGCCTCCCGTTCGTTTAGCTTTGCAGGCTAATTCCTTTCCCCATTGCAATTCGAATGCCAGCCGCAGCTCGATGAACATCAAGCGAGTGGGATATGACTGGCAATAATGGGGATCTTTCCATGAGGTACGGGTCAAAGTTAGCTAAAATGACGGCCCTGGAACGAATACGACCAGCCGACCACCCGTCTCCTGTTTGCATAGGTATGCAAATTCTTGCCAACTCTTTACAACATCCCTTCACACTTGAGTCAGTCGCCAGATATTGGACAGGTCGGAACTGATTGCTGATGCGGTGCGGGGAATGGTCAAGCACTCATCGAGAGCGAGGTCGATTGCGTGCGCCGGGTTGCCGGTGCCGGTTCAGCGTCGACAGCGTTCTCCCGCCCCAATTGGTCTCCTGGTCGACAGGACAGACCTAAGATGGGAGTTCGGATGCTTGCACTGCAAATCTTCGCTTTCATAGAGCCAAGTTTCCGAATCAATCAACCAGGGAGCCAAAACTACATAGCGGTCGGTGTAGCTCATGAAGACGCACTGAAAGAGCACCGTTGGCAGCAGTCCGTCAAAGTCCACCTTCGCCAGTCTTTCCCCCGGTCTATTGGAGTTACAAAGGAAATCCGATAGAAGGCATGAGTCCGATCTGCACATCCTGCGGAGGTAGAACCGCAAACTCGCGTTCGATTCCGTCAGCGCCGCGGTGAGAGTGCTCAGAAGGCATCGCTCTTCAAACAGCCAGTCTATGTTGCGTCCGGGGTCGCTGGTGCCAGCGTAAGCAGCCAGCCGACGCCAGGGAGTCGTTCCTTTGTACCGTCATCCTCGTTCGGGTACTAAGCCAAAATCGTGGTTTCAACGCAGCGAGGGCAGCTGCTGCAACAGCAGCAGCTGTTGGTCAAAGCGCACTATCCCGGCCTTGCCTTTCATGTAGACAGTGAAAGCGGCCGGATGCTTCTTCAAGGGGACTTCGTTATCAAGGCAGAGTGTGGGATCCCGACTGCCATCCGCATTCGGATCAGGTTTCCGTCCGACTATCCGTCATCCGAGCCGGTCGCATATGATGCTGGCGCATTCTTCCCAAGAGGTGTCGACCGGCATATTCTCTCCAGCGGAGTGTTTTGCCTCTGGCTGCCGCCGCCATGTTCTCCCTAGGACGATGCCGACCCGAATGGCAGTCTTTTGCGATTCCTGGATGAGGTGACGGTTTTCCTTGAACGGCAGCTGGTATATGACGCCACCTGAGGCAAGCAATGGCCACGCCCACAGTATAGGCAGGGAAGTACGGCTACCTCGATTTCATGCTCCCGATACTGGAAAACAATAAGGGGAGCTCCTGAACGCCTTGCTCCCTGTGATTCTGGGAAAGATCTCGCCCGGACGAAACGAAGTCTGTCCCTGCGGGAGCCAACTGAAGTACAGGCGCTGTCACGCGAGCCCGGTCGAACACATTGTCGGCTGAATCGGGAGGGACACGCTCGATTATTTCTTCATGGACCCAGGAAAGAAGGTTAACTCTGAGTCGAAGCGTTCGCTTGGCGACGAAGAAAAAGCGCGTGATAGACCGACGCACCATCCACAAGCAGCATTATTTGAATTGCGTTGCTCTCGTGGTTGACATTAACGGCTCCGAAAAATTGATAGGGGCTCGAGCTGACGGTTTAACCGCCCAATTCTTCCGCGATCTTCTTTCGGGGGGAACGAAGCTGTTGAAGAGTGTAATGGTTCCGTCATCAGCTTTACGAGTGATGGGTTTCAAGCCGTGCTTCCAACCGAGAAAGATGCGGCACATGCGTGTTGGCATATCGCAAAAGATCTCAGAAGGATCAGTGAGTATCTCTCCAGCACTTGTCGTGACGGCTCTCCGGCATGGCCCCAGATGGAGATTGGAGTAGGTCTCAAGATTGAAAAGTGCTACGCATTTACTCGTCCTGGTTGGCGCGAAGAGCAATACCAGTAAGTGGATGCACTGGGAAATTGCGCGCTCCAAAGAGCCAGATGTCCGATTGAAGCTCACTGCGGTGAAGCTCGCACAGAATAATGTGACGCCGGAAGGTCTACTCAATGTCGGCACTTCCTGGGCTACAAGCTTCGAACGAGATCGCATTGTGGAAGCATTGCGCAATGCAAAGATCGGCTATTGATCCTCTGAGGTGCAGCGGTGTCGGATACGCGAAAAGTGTGTTTTGTGGTGATGGGCTTTGGGTTAAAAACCGACTATGAAACCGGTAAAACCCTGGATCTCGACGCAACCTATGAAGCGATTATCAAGCCTGCTGCCGAAGATGCAGAGCTCAGATGTATTCGTGCGGACGAGATCATGCATCCCGGGATCATCGACACGAAGATGTTCGAGATGCTCCTCAGAGCGGAGTTAGTAATTGCCGACATCTCCACTGGAAACGCCAATGCTCTTTATGAACTTGGCGTTAGACACGCTCTTCGTCCGCGTTCCACCATCATTAGGAAGGAGGAAGCTGGACGGCTTTATTTTGATCTGGATCACAGCAATACCTTTCAGTATGGTCATCTGGGTCAAGATATTGGAGCCAGAGAGGCGAAGCGGGCTCGATCCGCACTCAAAGAGATCATCGTTGGCGTCATCAGCGCAGCGTTGGTCGACAGCCCGGTTTACACCTTTTTACCGCAGTTACAGAGGCCTCTACTCACAGACGAGCAATATCAGGATCTTCTCGCTGAGACCGAAGCAACAGAGCAGCAGCTATCGCGCCTCTTCAAAGCAGGGGACTTCAGCGTCAGCCCCGGTTGTTGCTTCTTACGACCATTCGCAGTTCGAAACGACAAGCATCGCAAACAAACCCGAGGGTTGAGGAAATTGTCAAAAATATCCATAATGCTGATTTTTTTTGGCAATTCTGAACCGTGCGCGTCATTTCAATGACTTACAGCAGCAAAAAATCCACAACAGCGGATTGCGGATATTTTATAACCCTTTATTTTCCAATATTATGAGCAGAATTCGATGTCTCGAAGTGTCTGTATTGGCGAACCCATCGGAGCGCTACCTCAGCTTGTTATTTTGAAATCTAGCTCACGGAAAAACTGGAAATCGCCGATACAACGAACACCGAATTGAATTGAGCACAAACATCCGGCACCTTTCGATTCTGGTGCTGCTTCCTGGGCTTCGAGACTTAGCGGGTCACGATGGTGACGGCTGGACCCATGGGAAGGGCGTACGCCACCAAAAAGGGATCTTGGCCGATCTGATCCAGTTCGCTTGCGTTTAGATCCCATGCCCGGCTTTCACGCCTGACGGTGTTACACGTCACTCGCAGTGACGGATTCCATTGTCGGTGAGTGCATCGGCGATTTGACGTAATTGGGCTTGAGGTGGTGTTTGGTAATGGACTTCAGGAGGCTTCGGTAGCGCCCGCTGGGACTTTCCTTCTTCCAAAGGATCCAGTTTTACTGGCCTCTCGTGCCACCAGAAAGGCTACCGTCTTGGAAAAGTGGTTGACTCCTGGTACTCCACGGGCATACCTCCAACGATTCCTAAGTAGACAGAAGCTGTTAGTGCTTTGAGGCACTGGATCGGCCGGATCGCTTAGTGATTGCGCTCTTTGGCAATCGCGGAACAGCCTGGACGCCCGCCCAAAGCGTGGCGATCGTTTGCTCGACCACGAGAGTCTGGTCTGGCAAGTCAGGCACAACCCCTTGGATGACCATGAGCGTGGCGAGGCCAAAGATCGAAAACCACCAAGTGTGAGCTACCACTATGTCATTCTTATTTGGCAATCCCTCATCCTTGGCAACATCGAAAAAGAGCTGTACGAAACGCTGGAACAAAGGCGCGCCAATGTCGTTGATGTATTGTCCAGCGCGGATGCCGTTGCGGCTCTCCGGCCCGAAGAAGACGTTGCGGAACTGCTGTGGATGGGCAACGCAGAATTGAATCAAGCCGCGTGAAGTCGCAAAAAGGCGCTCTTTCGATGCGGGATGTTCAGCGGCAATCGCGTCGAAGTTCTGAATCATCAGCCCGATCGTCTCGCGGCTCAACTCGGCAAGAATGTGCGATTTGTCCGGAAAATGCTGATAGATCACGGCGTGCGTATAGCCGATTTCTTTAGCGATCTCGCGAAGCGTCACGGCTTCGTAACCGCGATCGGCGAACATCTTACCTGCAGCCGCAAGGATTTCGCCCCGCAACCTTTCCCTGCGCTCTAGCCGGCGACTTGGTGATGTGGATGTCACTTTCAATAGCTTATCCCTTTTGACGATTTGTGCGACCGATTGTTGATTTATATCCATTGGATATAAAACCACGGATTATTTTGCAACCAATGGTTTTTCCGAGTCTCTAATGGTCAGGTCGCTCATTTGGATCGGCGGCCAAATACGAGGCAAAAGGAGGAAGCGATGAAAGTTCTAGTGATTGGAGCAGCAGGCAGGAGCGGAGAAGCGCTGGTAAATGAGGCGCTGGCGGCCGGACATAAGGTGACGGCTTTCGTGCGCGGTGCCGCGCAGTACAAGAAGGCGAACGTCAGAGTTGTTGCGGGCGACGCGCTGGACGCGGCCGCGGTCGACGCTGCGGTCGCCGGACAGGATGCTGTGATCGACGCGCTGGGCGGCAAGACGCCGTGGAAAGTGACGACGAGGGAAACGAGCGCGGCCCACAATATTGTGGACGCGATGCGGCGCAATGGCGTGCGGCGGTTGCTGAAGATTTCGGTGGTGGGTGCGGGCGAGAGCGTCAGGAACGCCGGCTTTTTCAACGAGCACCTGCTCATGAGGACGTTTCTGCGGGGTCTGCTGGTAGACAAGGCGGGCATGGAGGCCGAGATCGAAGGCAGCAACCTGGACTGGACGCTCGTGCGGCCGCCAATGTTGACCGACGTCAAGAAGACCGGCGTTGCCAGGGTGCTGAGCACGGAGGGCGGCGAGAAGGCGCACAAGATCGGGCGGGCCGATCTGGCAGCCTTCATGGTGCAGCAACTGGAAAGCAGCCGGTATGTGCGTCAGGCCGTGACGGTCACGACCACATGACCTGTGTAGTACCAGAACGAGGCTTGGACAAAGAGACACCATTTGAAGGGGATGGAGATGAATAGCAGGATAACGCGCATGTTGTTCTTGACGGTAGTGATTGGCCTTGCGGCCTTTTTCACTGGACCACGGATTTGGCCAATGAGCCCCGACGCTCCCATGCCGCCGGCGAATCTTTTGCCCGGCTACATTGCACTCTCCGCGATCGAGGCGCTCGCTTTTGGTTTTGCTGTAGCGTTCGCAATATTCGGATGGCCGGCGATACGCCGCTTAAGTCTTGGGGCGTCGTGGCTTAACAAATGGTTGTTCGTCACGCTTTGCTGGTTCATGGGAAATTGGTGGATGCACGATAACCTGCACATGCATAACGGAATGAACATGCATGGGTTGCTCTTTATTGAAATTGCCTTCCATATCACCATGCTCATCTGCGGGGTGACATTGGCTCTCAGCTTCCTGCGTCTTGCCCCCACACGACGGCCGGAAATGCCGCCTGATCACGTTCTCTGGCCTCGAATGTCGATAACAGCTCGTTACCGCGAATCGAGGCGATCCGACCGGCTGTGTAAAGGGCTGTAACGATTCATGCGACAGATAACTGTGGAAACTCACGGGACTAGCGGAGTGCTAGCTGCGCAACTCACAAGCTCTGCCGTTCGCATCGGAGCATCACTTTCGTTCTAACAAGGAGAAAACGAGCATGTATTTAGTCATGGGTATTACTGGAAAAGTTGGCGGCGCCACCGCGCGGCATCTGCTCAAGCAAGGCAAACAGGTGCGAGCACTTGTGCGCAATCGCGAGAAAACGGCGCAGTGGGCAGACCAGGGCGTGGAGTTGGTCGATGGAGACTGGAACGATGCGGCAGCCATAGCAGCGGCACTCAAGGGTGTTGAGGGCGCGTTTGTTATGTTGCCGGCTGTATGGGCTCCCTCGCCTGATTTCAGAGAAGCAAAGGGCGTGATTGCGAACTATGTCGAGGCACTGACAAAGGTAGTGCCTCCGCGGGTAGTAGCGCTCTCGTCGACGGGCGCGCATAGAACAAGCGGGGCGGGGATCATCACGGCCTTGTCACTCCTGGAGCAAGGTTTTCGCAGCCTGCCATCTCCGGTCGCATTTGTGCGCGCAGGCGGCTTTTTCGAAAACTTTCTTTTCGGCTTACAGGCCGCCCAGAGCGGAACACTGCCGGTCTTCTACAATCCTACAAATCGGAAATCGATAATGGTCGCGTCAGACGACATCGGCGCAGAGGTGGCAACACTTCTGACCGGGCCGGCGTGGTCAGGGCATCGCGTCATCGAACTGGGTTCGATGGTAAGCGCGGATGAAGTGGCCGGACAATTGGGTGAAGTTCTGAAACTCGACGTAAAAGCCTTTGCAGTCCCGCGTGCAGGGTGGGCGGAAGCGTTCGAGCAGTTCGGCGTCCCGAAGGGCCACACTGGACCTGCCGAAGAGATGTATGAGGCCATTAACGCGGGATGGATGGGCCTCGGAATCGCGGGTACGGAGCACGTAGAGGGTACGACGTCCGCACGCGATGTGTTTGCGGCTGCAAAGAACGCCCTCAAGGCGTAGGTCCGGGGCAAGCTGAATCAGCCGCAGTTCCTTGGGAACTGCGGCGCTAACGTGAAGAAAGATCGAGCTCAAACATGAAAGTACTTGTCTTGGCTGCAACGGGCGGAACCGGACGGCTGATCGTCCGGTTCCGCTCGGGTGAATCTCGCTTCACCACGGGAACAGAACTGCGCATCGACGGCGGTCTCACGCTCCTCCAAGCCTTCCTCCAAACTGCAAACTCAACCGAAAGGAATAAGCCATGCCAACCCTGCTTGCTCTGGATGTAAGCCCTCGCGGAGACCGGTCGATCTCTCGCGCCCTTGCAAAGCGTTTCGTCGAACACTGGCAAGCGCGCAACCCAGGTGGCACTGTGATCTATCATGACCTGAATGCATCGCGCATTCCCTACATGGACAGCGACTGGATCGCGGGTGTGTATGCGCCACCTGATGTGGAGCGCACCCCCCCAGATGCAGGAGGCGCTTGCGCTCTCGGCCGAGTTGATCGCAGAACTGCAAGCTGCCGATGTGCTCTTCATCAGCACACCGATGTACAACTTCACCATCCCTGCGGTTCTGAAGTCGTGGATCGATTATGTGGTGCGGCCCGGCTACACCTTCCGTCTAGCCTCAGGCTGGCCGGGCATGCTGGCGAACAAGAGAGCCAGACTGATTGTGGTGTCGCGCGACAGCTACCATGCAGGCGAGCCGAGCGAGGTAGATGACCTGGTCACGCCGGTGCTCCGCAAGGCGCTCAGCTTTATGGGTATCGACGACGTGGGCGTGTTGCGGGCAGGAGGGAGTCTCGCCGTGAACCTTGGCAAGGTCCGTAGCGGCTTCGTTCAAGTCACATTGTGTCTACCAACTTCTGGCAGCGAAAGCTCAAATGGCGATAACAGGGCAATGCCTCATTGGGAACAGCAGGGCGTCCGATCACTTCCTCGATGCGCGTTTATGAGGACTTATGTTGTTAGCCAGCGGACGGTTGACAGCTGCTGAGTTTATTCGAAGTACCGAAGAGCGCCTCGAATATCTTTACCGCGATATTACTAATTTCATTCGGTACTGCCTTTGCATCGAACTTTGATGCGAGTTGCAATGCCGATAGGGCGGTACATAAGGAATGAACCGCTGTTGTTCGTGTGAGGGATCCAATCGCTATAACAACACTACCTCTCCGCGGAGATAATTCATGCTGACGAATTGAATCAGGCCTCGTAGCCGCTGTTGTGTCACGTCCCTATGAGGACAGGCTAGACCTGGAGCGTTACGCCACGCCAGCCAGCTCCGAGGAGTGAGTCAGTCAGACTTTCTGTGGGACATAGGTGGCAAAACCACGATGGTGCGTATGAAATCTATCTGTGGATTCTGCTTGGCGCTGCCCAACATACATGAACAGTCTGCGACGAGGGTCCGGGCCATTGTTCAGCGGCGGGTTGCCATCCAAAACGAAGGAGAGATTCCGATGAGATTTATAAAATTGCGGCTGCTTCTATGTTGTCATTGACCCTAATGGGATCGGGCTTCGCCCAGTCAAATGTCGATCAGACCAGAGAGACTCAGAGACAATTGAAGCAGCAGCACAAGGCAGACAAGGCCCAGACGAAGGCGGACAAGGCGAGCGCAAAGCCATGAAGACCAAGGAGCAGAAGAAGGCTGATAAAGCCCAAGACAAGGCCAACAGAGCAGCGGCCAAGGCCGCTGCTTTGTTGGCAGTAACGGAACCGGACTCAGTAAGAGACATCTTACGTGTGAACGGCTCGTCTGACTTTGACTAATACGAGTGAGAGCAGGCCGAATGCTGCTCCGAAAATTGTTGGGGGTTCAGGTATAGTTGGGTCAATTTCTCCAAATAACCCGTCCTGCTGGTTATTAATGCCAGCTGTAAAATAGACCGCGTCCAGGTTCGCGTTGGTTCCACCAGTGCGGGTTTCGAGCGACCAGAGGAAGGGATTGACGAGGGGCAAGCCGTCGATTCCGTCAATCGTGCCCAAGTATGCGTCCGTGGATGGATTATAGGCAAGAATCTCGCCGTTGCCGAAGTTGCCGACGAGAAGATCGTCACTGTAAGAGCCGAACCCGGAGGGAGCCAGAGTCATTCCCCAGGGCGCGTAAAGAGCGCCACCGGTCGCGATCCGCTTGATGAAGTTACCGTTTGCATCGAACTCGTCCACATAGCCGCCGGGCAGGCCGGTACCTATCGGGGTCAGGTCAGCGTAGGTCACGTAGAGGTTCGATCCAATCGTCTGGATGTTGAAGGGGACGAAGCCTGCCACCGCGTTCGGGTCGACAAACTTGCCGGCGAAGGTAGTCCCCGTGACATCAGCCCATAATGAATTGAATACATGGATATTGCCGGTCGAATTCGCCGCATAGAGGTAGGTCGAACTGCCACTGGTATTCAGCGCGAGGCCGGTGTAGACAGCCCCCGCGGTCGTGGCTGTCACAGACGCTGACGTGCCTGCAGCCCATCCTGAGATGGTGCCGTTCAGCGTATCGAAGATGAAGTGTGCCGGAACCCCGTTTACGAGAAAACCGGTAGTGCTGTTGAACACCTGCCCGGTGGGTCCGGTGACCGGAGGAGTACCGGGCGGGATGGTGACCACCAATGCCTGCGCGGTTCCTGCGCCGTCGTACAGAGTGGCCGTTCCGGATCCTTGATTTGAGACCCAGAAGGGTGAGGTTGGCGAAAAGGAGACACCCCAGGGATTTTTGAGGTTGGGATCGGTCGTGTGGGCAAGATTGGGCACGCTGGAGGCAAGATCGATCTGGGTAAAGGAGTCGGCGCGCGAGTACGTGGACGCAGCGATCAAAGCGATGGCATACGCGGCGACCTCGCACGTCGCTTTGATAGAACGATGGGGGGAGTGGCTTCTTAGCATTGGGTAGCCTCCTATGGCTGGCATGTTGCCAGGACTGCTAGGTGCGTGGCCCGGGTTGGAAGGTGAAGGAAGACGAACGGCTGGAGCGTAAGGGGAGAATAAGCCGGCGGATTTTCGGCTTATAGGATGCAGAATTCGGTGAGGGGTTGCCTGGGAATTTGCAGAGAATTGGCCGTCGACAGGAGTGCGGACGATGTGCTTATACCATTGATGGTTGTGGTTTTGTGAAGGGCGCTGGGCCAAGGCCTTGCTTCCTTCGAGACTTTGGCGGAACTCGAGCGTAGAGCGAAGATGGTCGAAGCTGCGGAACCAGTTGGCGTTGCCCTCCAAAAAGAAAACCACAAATGTGTCGCAAGCTAGGCGTATGATTGCGTGCACTGACGGAGCGGCGGCGGTTCAACTTTTGGAGCAACCATCAACAGATCACGGAAGCGAGTCTCTCCAGGAATTCGTACTTGAGATCTCTACATCCGTACTTGAAGACGTTAACCCAGGCACGACTGCTGGGGCCGGGAAATTCGATCGTTTGCCAAATCGGGCAAGAACAAGAGGCGTTCCCAGTCTGCTTATCTTGAGATCGAAAGGAGAATGAAATGGCCGAAATTGAGGCTCTTCGTTTGTTTATCGAGCAGGACGAGCAAGTCTTGATATCGCTCAAAAAAAAACAAGAGACAGCGATTTTCGAGCATGTCGCCCCAAAAGGGTTTCGAGCAGCCACAGGCAGAGAGAGTGTGATATCGGAAGCTCAGACCGCTCGAGGAGCGGTTGTATAAGAACAGAAAGAGATTGGCTGTACTCGAGCACTAACTGCAGCAGCTTTCGCGGATGTTGAGATGCAGTTGACTCCAGAAGCTTGTGAGTGTGGCGATCATACCTGTAGCGCTCGAAAATCAGGCCGCTGTATCTAAATCTAAGGTGGATGTTCCCAACACACGCAGCGTTGTCGATCACCGTCGGAGCACGTCAATGAGAACCACGTTCAACCTGCCCATTCGAACCATCGCCTTCGCAGCATGCGCAATCAGCAGCGTTTGTGCGAAGGGTCAATCGAGCGAAACAGACCCGCCGAAACTGCAGCGGATTTGGACAGTCGATGAACGATTCCAGTCGTCCAACGTTGAAATGCGACCGAACTTCTGGGCAGCCGTTTTATGGCGCTGGCTCATGGGAACTACAGTCTTACAGCCGGGAACTTCGCCTTCGCCTGATCTTTATCACCATCCGCACTGCCTAAGAGGTGTATCCGGTGGCGTCGCACTCCTTGTTATCAACGCGAGTTCGCGCCATCAGGCAATGGATATATCAAAAGCATCGAAGCGCTACACACTGTCAGCGCAACAGCTTAACAGCCGAAGCGCCCAGTTAAACGGACGCGTCCTCGAACTTCAACCGGACGATGCCCTCCCTGCCATGAACGGAGCCAAAGCGCCGTCTGGCAGGATGACCTTAAACGCTCAGAGCATCACGTTTCTAGGCATTCCTGAAGCAGGGAACGAGGCTCGCAGTCAGTAACGATTGCGCTAGGGGGCGCGCCGGCTGCTCTAAGGTGCTCTCCTCTCGGATGATGCGATAGGGCATTAGCACAGGAGTCTGAGATGACAGATGGAAATAAACCAAGTGAGATGCTTGCACCTCTAGACAAATTGCTCCCGGATCTGGAGGCGATCTACAAAGACATTCACGCTCACCCCGAATTGTCGATGCAGGAGACGCGAACGGCAGGAATCGCGGCGGACCATCTCAGGAAGAGCGGATTCGAAGTAACTACAGGAGTCGGGAAGACGGGGGTTGTCGGCATCTTGCGCAACGGAGATGGCCCCACCGTCATGCTGCGCGCCGACATGGATGCACTGCCCATCAAAGAAACAACCGGTCTTCCTTATGCCAGTACTGTTACTGCGACAGGTCCTGATGGCAAGACCACGCCCGTGGCGCACGCCTGCGGACACGACATGCACGTGGCCTGCTTGATTGGAGCTGCCTCGCTGTTTGCCAAAAGCCGCGATAGCTGGCAGGGAACGTTGATGCCAGTCTTTCAGCCAGGGGAGGAGACAGCACAGGGTGCCCAAGCCATGATCGACGACGGGCTCTTTAAACGGTTTATGAAGCCCGATGTCGTGCTCGGACAGCACGTCATGAGCTTGCCATCCGGGCACCTCGATTGGCGTACAGGAGTTGTGACCTCCGCTGCTGATAGCCTGCAAATTCGCTTGTTTGGGCGTGGTGCGCATGGCTCGATGCCAGAGGCCAGCATTGATCCTGTTGTCATGGCTGCCTCGACCGTCATGAAGCTGCAAACCATCGTCTCGCGAGAAGTCGCTCCGACCGATGCTGCCGTGGTGACGATTGGAGTCCTGCAGGCAGGCACAAAAGAGAACGTTATTCCAGACGAGGCGATCATTAAATTGAATGTGCGCACCTTCGATGAGGGAGTCCGCAAACACGTGCTCGCAGCGATCGAACGAATTGCTAATGCCGAAGCAGCTGCAGCAGGTGCACCGAAACCGCCTGAGATCACGCCCCTAGACAGGTATTCCTTGGTAACGAACGATGTCGATGCAACGAACAAGGTCGTTGACGCGTTTCGTCAAAACTTCTTTGATGGCTCTGTGGAGCAGACGAAGCCGAGCATGGCGAGCGAGGACTTCGGATGCTTTGGAGCAGAGTGGCACGCCCCAGCGGTGTACTGGTTCTTTGGTGGCGACGATCCAGGGGTCTATGACAAGGCCAAGAAAGATGGAAAAATCAACGAGCTTCCGACCAACCACAATCCGCGGTTCGCACCCGTGATCCATCCCACTCTAGAAACGGGAGTAAAGGCTCTGGTCGTCGCGTCGTATGCTTGGTTGGCATCGTGAACGAAATTCTTATTTACGGACGACATCTGGCCGGCCCATTTCTTGTCGCACTCGATTTGCTCGGAACCTTCGTCTTTGCACTTAGCGGCGCAGCAGCCGGCGTGAAGAGCAGACTAGATCTATTCGGCTTGATGGTCCTTGCCTTTGCGACAGGGAACGCGGGCGGGATTACCCGCGACCTGCTTATCGGCGCGGTACCGCCTGCAGCCATCCGCGACTGGCGTTATCTGGGAGTCTGTCTCCTCGCCGGGCTGGTGACATTCTTGTGGTATCCCCATATTGATGTGCACCGCAGACCCGTTTTGTTGTTCGATGGCGCCGGTCTCGCTCTATTTGCTGTCACCGGTACGCAGGAAGCGCTGGCCGCCGGGCTCAACCCAATCATGGCGGCACTGATGGGAATGTTGACTGGCATTGGCGGCGGAATACTGCGTGATGTCCTGGTGAACGAGACTCCTACAGTGCTTCGGGCTGATCTTTACGCCGTTGCCGCACTTGCTGCCGGCATCGCGGTGGTGATCGGACATCTTCTGCACTTCCCGTCTTTTGTGACCATGATTGTGGGCGCAATCCTCTGTTTCTGGCTCAGAGTCATGGCGATATTCCGTGGTTGGCATCTACCAATCCCAGGCATGTCAGCTCGAAAGGCCTAGCACATAAGCCCACAAAAGACGATTGCCATTCGTCGGTTTAAGTCCCGCAAATACCGGCAGCCAGCGCGCGTTGAACCCCCAGATGGTAGGAACAACAATCCCCCATACTGCCAGAAGAACAAACTCCTGGTCGATGACATGCGGGAGAGCCGGTGAGGCAGCAGCGAAAGCCTGCCGGAGGAACAGGCCAAAGTTGATCGCAAGTGTTTAGCAGAAAACCCACCGTCGACGCCGCAATCGTGCGCATCCACGCTTCAGGCTGTGAGGCAGATGCCTTCGGGCCGTACCGTCGAATGGCGTAGCAGAAGGATAAAAATGATGTCAGTTGCAGAAGCCCTGAAAACGGCAACACAATCCGCCACTCCCACATGACAATGCGTGCGAGCCACCGTAGCGCAATACCCAGAGTCCAAAGACTCCACGCAGCCCAGGCAGCGCGCGCCGGAAAGTTCATCGAGCTTTGGGTTTTTGTCAATGAGTAAAGCCCGATGCCGAGAATGAACGAGCCTATCCAGCCAAATATCTGCGCTTGCCCATGAGCCTGCAGCCACGCCTGGCGAAGCGCTGAAGACAGGTGTGCCTCTGAGATATCCACCAGGTTCCAGACTCCAAGAAAGGTCCCCGGCAAGAGCATGAAGAATAAGCCAGTGATGACGAAAGCAGAGACAATCCGCTGGCTCTGCCGCTCCACAGCAACACGTTTGGCATTTTTGTTTGTGTCCAGAATTTGCAGGGGAGTGCTCATCGCACTTCTCCGTTGTTGCCGGAGCGGGTTTCAATATTAAGAGTCAATGCGTTACTTCGATCTCATTGACAATCTTGCCATAGGCATCGGCTTCCTCGGTAACCATGGGAACCTCAATAAAATTTTCAGTTAGCGGAGGCGACTGAACCTGCCACTCCAAGCCGGCCGCCTGCCAGGAGTTCGCTCCGGCAACTTTCCCGTACCTTTAGCGACCAAAGTAGATAGACGGCTGGCAACAGATATCCGATGGCGAATACTGAAACCCCAGCCGTGGATAGTACATTAACACCTGAAACTCAGGTGAATAGGAGTGATAGCGCCGCAGCATACCCAGGTAGGCAAGAATAAATTGCGGGAAAAAAGTAAGGTTGAAGCCGATAAAAGAATTGCCGCAGCCAACTTCCCCGTCGATTCCGGATACAGCCTTCCCGTCATCTTTGGCCACCAGAAGTGTAGTCCGGCCATATATGCGCTCACCATTCCACCTACCATCACATAGTGAAAATGCGCGACGATAAAGTACGTCCCGGTCAGATGGATGTCCATGCCCAATGCCGCCAGAAATATCCCCGTCATTCCGCCCGCCGCGAAGAGACCGATAAAGCTTAATGAACAAGGCATCGGCGTAGCGAACGTAATCGAGCCCTTGTACATCGTCGCAGTCTAGTTGAAGACCTTAATTGCAGAAGGAACCGCAACCATCATGCTGAAGATGGAGAAGACCAGCGCCGAGTAGTTGGATATGCCCATGATGAACATGTGATCGGCCCAGACAAAAAAGCTGAACACCGCAATGTTCACAGACGAAAATGCGACGCGGTATACCCGAAGACCCGCTTCCGGCAGAAGCAGCCAACCACCTCCGAGATAATGCCCATACCGGGCAGAATCATGACATACACAGCAGGATGCGAATAAAACCAAAAAAGATGTTGAAAGAGAAGCGGGTCGCCGTCATTCTTTGGATCGAAGACGCCGATATCAGTGAACCGCTCAAGCGCAACAAGCACCATCGTGATCGCAACAACGGGTGTGGCCAGAACGAAAATGATTGATGTCGCGTAGTAAGAAAAAACCCAGCCAGGAAGATGCCCATCGCAGCCGCGACAACATGCGTATTCAGGTAGTGAGTACCGAGCGGCGTTGTAAATGTCCATCCTGTATCCACTCCACCGAAGGCAATCATGTACAGCTCTAAACAGCCACCCCCCATAAACAGGTACCAGCTCAGCAAATTCAGCCGCGGAAAGGCCACATCCTTAGCACCAATCATCAGTGGTATGAGAAAGTTCCCCAGCACAGTGGGAGCTACCGGCACCAGAAAGAAGAACACCATGATGAGGCCATGGATCGAGAATAATTTGTTGTAGGTGTCCGTGGATACAAGCTCACCACCCGGAGTCAGTAGATTTAGTCTTATCAGCGCAGCCATCACGCCGCCAATCACAAAAAGAAATTGTGGAGAGCATATAGAGGATGGCAATGCGCTTATGGTCCTGCGTCAGGAGCCATGATTTTAGTCCATACTCATTGTTCAGATAATTCTTTTGCGGGAAAATTGAAAGATCTGGGGGAGCTGTGGCCATATCTATCTCCATAATGTTCGCTACGTGAACGCCAAGGTTACGTTTACGGCCTGCTGATTCCCGTAACCGCTCCCTGCCGTGCCTTAACCGGAATCTCCGAAGCGTTGGAAGGGACGATCCGCCGGATGCGAATACGGAAAATATCCGGACCTCGCTGGATGTACTCCCAGGCCACCTGTCCTTGCCGCACGCTCTCAATCTGCCTGCTCAACGGCACCGGATCGTGATCGTTAACCAGCACAAAGGAACTTCCGACGGCGAGCGCACCCAGCTTTTCAAATACAAGCGATGACGCAGGGAACGTGGAACCTCGCGCAGGTCCAACTCTTCGGACGCCGCGACGGACGCGTTGGATTGGCCCGCAGCGAGGACGTAGAGCGCTGAATCCTCATGTGCCTCGAGGCGGTGCGGCACGCCTGCGTCAAGGCGCACTAGCTCTCCCGCACGCAACTCACATGAATCGGTTCCCCCATAGAAAGTTATGTGACCAACGAGAGCGTAGACGGTAACAATGGTTTGATTTGCGTGTTCCGGAACAGATTTGCCTTTACGTAGATTGAGAAGCACCATGCGGTACCTGCTTCATTGACCAGGACTTTAGGGTTGAACTTGTTGTCGTTATACTCGATTAGTTCCTTGAGATTGAACTTCTGCATTCTGGGCCTTTTCGTCCGGCGAATTCAAAACCACGTTATGCCCGGATCTACGCCATAATCAATCCGCAAGCTATGACAAGAGTCGTAGGATTGTTCACGGAGATGCAATGGAAGCCGAAAAGACGGCAGCCCTGAAACATACAGCGCTGTTTGGAGAGCAGGTCAACTTTGATGATGCCGAGATCCGCGCGGTCTTCCTTGTCCCACTGGACTACGGTTCTACCCGGCATGGAGACACGTTCGAGCGGAACAATCTAGTTCAATCGTCCTTTGCAGACTGTTTTTTCGGTCGTATCCTGCCTTCTTTGATCAGGCGTTTTTGTCCGCTTCGACCTAGCGCAGCAATTGGCTGGCGGGAGTGTCAGATGGATCTTGCGGCACCAGCTTGCCATGCATGGCTAAGGTGAGGTTCAGTTCTCGCAATTTCTTGATGCCATCAGGCGCGGCAAAGGCGATGTCAAAATGTGTCTGTAGCAAATCCATCATTTTCTCCGGTGCGCCTGCATTAGGTCCGCCTTGAGGGCATTCTGCGCTACGGTGAGTTGCCTCGTGATCTGTTCATACTCCTGCATGAGCTCAACAGGATCGCCATGGTGCACGGCTATCTCGTGTGGGTTCTTCCTGTCCAGGTTGTAGTTATCGTCTGCTATTTCTTTAGCGGAGACCTTTCAAGAGTGTGGGGTGGCTTGCGACCTCTACGGTGGCAAGACAAGCGTTGTTATCGTCGTGGCAACCCAGTCAGGTCTCGGAACGACAACGCCGCACGGTGCGGTTACCGCGTCTTACGGAACCTTCGGAGATATCCGCGATTTATCGCAGGACAATACCGGAGCCGAGTTGCAGATAATTTTGTACGTTGATGCTGCCGTTGGGTAGTTGCGTCCTTAGCCAGTCTGCTTCAAAGGCTCGCACAGCGAGATGTCGACTAACTGGATGGCGCCCATAGGCCTCAGTTCCATAGGCGAGGAAATCGCCGTCCGACGCAAAACCTTAGGCCTCAGTCAGGCTGCATTGGCAAAGCAGGCAAAAGTCGGCCATTCCACGCTGGATGCGTTGGAGAACGACCGCCTCGGAGAACTCGGGCTATCCAAAATCATTAAGCTCCTGTCGGTGCTTGGAATGGAACTGAAGATTCAGGAAACATCGGGACGCCGCCCAACGCTGGAAGAACTCATGGAAGAGGATCATGATGATCAAGGTCTGGACCGACAGCGCTGAAGCCGGGTTGCTCGACCGCTCCGGTGATCGCGGAAGTACTTTCGTGTACCTGCCAGAAACCATCGGTATGCGCGCTGTATCAGTCACGATGCCAGTGCGCCTCGCATCCTGGGATACACGTTTTGGGCTTGCGCCCATTTTCGAGATGAATCTACCGGAAGGCGTGCTTCGCGAGCGACTACGACTCGCTTTTGCAAAAGCTACCGGGACATTCGATGATTTTGACCTGCTGGGCATCGTGGGTCGCTCGCAGGTCGGTCGCATTCGCTATACCGGCCAGAAAGAAAAGCTGGAGGAGGATGTCCCCTTTCAGTCCGTCGATGAGATCCTGGAACGCCGACGTGGCGGTGATCTGTTCCGCTACCTTATCGAGCGCTTCGCCTCGTTCTCAGACATCAGCGGCGTCCAGCCCAAAGTTCTGGTCCGTGATGAGAATGCCTTCTCTGCCCATAGAAAAGATGCACGCCTGTCGCAAAGCTATCGAGGTGCGACGCACATTGTGAAGTTCTGGGAACCGAATGAGTTTCCGCAATTGGCGGCGAACGAGTATTTCTGTCTCAAGGTCGCCGAGAAATGTGGAATCGACGTGCCCCGCTTCTCCCTCTCTGAGGATGCGAGCGCACTGGTGATTGACCGTTTCGACCTTCGCCTTGATGGCACCGATCGCGGCTTTGAGGATTTCTGCGTACTCAATGCCAAACGAACCGATCAGAAATACAGCGGCAGTTACGAGACCTCGATTTTAAAGCGATTCCAGCAGTTCGCGAACTCACCGCATGTCTATGCCGATATTGAGAAGCTCTTCACTCTTATCGCTCTCAACTGTGTACATGACTTTCCTTCTTCATTGATTGGACGGCGGAGGAAAGATATGCGGATTGGGCTGCGACATAATATTTCTGTAAGCTTTGCATGGGCAGAGCAATTTGCACGAACGTGAGCGTCTGCGGTCGCTACTGGGCCACATTGCCGATAAGCTTCACCACTCTGGAAGCATCGATGTCCCAATCGGAGCGCGAAGCCCATGATTGACATGATGGCGCCCGTGTCCTTTCTCGATCAGGCGGACGCGCTTGGTCACAGCCAGCTTTACGGGGCCAAGTTATGGTGCATTCTCCTCTCCGGCTCCTCGGGCAACTCGACGCTTCGCAAGAGAGCGAGCCCATAGTTATGCCAGGTCGGAAAATCGCCGATGTAGGCCGAACGTGGGCGAACCCTGCCACCCTGTATCGCTTGGCCCTGCGTGAGGAAGCGATCGGCGATGCCGCGCTGGTCGAGAACCTCTAGGGCATGCAAAACCAGAATAGGTTTTACCCGTCATTCCAAGATCGATGCCGCATTCGATTGCCTGAGTTCAACCTGATACCTCCAGAGTGGTTCGGTAGGGAAGAGGAGAACGGCGAAGAGTAATTTGCCTTGGCTGAAGGCCATGGAGGACGTGCCGGAAGGCTCCTTAAAACAGGGCTACATCGGAGCTAGCGGAGGGAGACTCTCACCTTGCAGCAGGAAATAGGAAGAATGAGGGTTGAACGCGGTGCGAGCGAGCGCTATCAAGCGCTTAGACCAAAAATACCCGGGGGCCTCAGCGATGCTCGCTCAGCCGCCGGTAGTACTCCGCCACCGAATCCTGATATCCCGCAGGAACGGCGTAGGGTTTGCCCGTACGCGCTTCAGGCGACGCGCCGTCGCGCTGCAATTGGAACTCGATGCGATCGACGGAACTCAGCATCTCACGGTACATCTGTTCGACCATCGCCGGATTGCCAGGGAAGCGGTTAGGGTCAAGCTGCTGCATCTGCTGCGTCAGATCCTGTACCTCTTGCGTGGCATGCGAATCGCCCTTAACTATCTGGCGTAGTTGGCTCAGCTCGCGCATACCCTGCCTATACATGCGTTCAGTGTCGGCAGGGTTGCCGGAGGCATCAGTTGGAACCGCCCGCTGGCCCGCCTGACCGTAGCGATTGTTGCCGGTGTTGATGTTGCCCCATACGGTGCCGTCCACTCCGCCACCACCGTACCGGACATCCCCGCTCTGTTCGCCGCGCTGTGCGTTTGGATCGCCTGGCCGCCAGCCAGGGCCACCAGCCTGTTGCTGGCCGCCTTGCAGATTCTTACCTTGTCGTTGATCGCCGCGACCCGGCTGGCCCTGCTGTTGCCCGTTGTCGTTCGCATGACCCTGCCGACTGTCGCTCTTGTTGCTGCTTTGGGCCGGCCGACCGGTGCGTTCCTGCTGATTGCTCTGTCCCGGCTGTTGGCCGTTCCAGCGCCGTGAAATAGCCATCGCCTCCAGTTGGCCGCGCAACCGCTCGACCCGACTGAGCGCCGCAGTCTGATCGTGTTGTCCGGCGCCGCGCTGGCCGGGTTTGATTTGTCCCATCTCCTGTTGCGCTTGGTGTAGTTGCTGACTCAGCTTTCCGAGTCCCTGAGCGATCTCCTTCTCCGTGCCATTGGAGTTCGGATTGATGCCGCCACGCAGCCAGTCGGCGGTCCGCTGCACATGGTTGTCCAGGTCGGACTGATCCATCTCTGTCAGCGCATCGCGGAGCTTCTGGGCGACGTCCGGCTGGTTCGGAGCCATCTCGCGAGCGGCGTCGCGTACGTTCTGCTGCAGCTTCGAAAGATCGTTGGAGAGTTGTTGCCGGTCCCCGGCCAGCTGGTCGCGCTCGCGCAGACGCGCCATCATGCTGTCCCGGTCCATCGTGCCCGTATCGTTCGACTGATTCGCGAGCTTGTCGATTCGGTCCGACTGCGCGCGCTCCTCCTGGGTCAGTCGTTCCGCCTCGTGCGATAACAAGCCCAGCTCTCCGGAGGCGAGTTGCTGCTGCGTTCCGCCCAGCAGGTTTGTCGCCTCCTGTAGACGCTCAGCAGCCTGCTTGGCGGCATCGGCGCTCTGGGGTCCGCCGCTGCGTTTCATCGCGTCGCTCGCCTGCCGCAACCGGCTCAGCGCTTGCTCGATCCGCTGGTCGGAAGATTGTGATGACTGTCCGGAAGCCTGATCGTTCCGCTGCCGGCCACTCTGCTGCCCGTTTTGTTGCTGGCCACCCTGCTGCCCCTGGCCGTTCTGCGTCAGCTGTTCCATCTGGCGCTGCAGTTCTTCTGCTTCGCGGCGCAGCATCTCCTGCTGCCAACGCTCCGAGAAGCTCTGCTGTGTATTGTGTTGTTGATTGGCCAGTTCCTCTTGTCGCTTCGCAAGTGCGTCGAGCTTCGCGAGTGCGTCTTCTACACCCTTCTGGTGCTGCTCTGCCGGAGAGGCCGTCTGTGCGGTCTCATACTGGTTCTTCTCCGTATCCAGCTCAAGGTCAAACAGACTGGCCAGATCGCGTCCCGCGCTGTTTGTGCCCCCACCGCCTCCGCCACCCTGCTGGCCAAAGGCAACTTGGATCTGTCGGAACGTGGCCTCTGCATGAAGCAGAGCTTGCAGCGCCTTCTGTTCGAGAGGAATCGCATCCTTCCACTGCATGCCCTTGAGCTTGTCCGCCGAAGGAGCCATAGCCTCGGCTGCGGCCTGCATATCCTTTTCGAAGCTGGTGAACTCCTCGTTTGCCTCGGAGAGATCGCGGCTCTCCATGCGGGCTGAAAGCGCCGTCACCTGGTCGCGCAGCTTCTGCTGTGCTTCCGAGAGGAACTGCCCCGCAACGGCGGCATCCTTCGCGGTTGCGGACTTGTCGTTCTGCTGCTTCCACGTCGCGGCAATCAGTTCCTTCTCACGCTTGGATATCTCGGTCTGATTGTTCTGCCCTCCTCCACCACCACCGCCGCCACCGCTCTGCTGCGACTGCGAAAACTCACGCTCAAACGGATCGGCTTGAATGAACTTGATATCGGTGCGGGACTCGGCATGGCCATCCCGCGCCGTTGCATAAAGGCTCACTAGGTCGCCAGGCGCCAGCTTGAAATCTTCGAGTCGCAGCGTGTAGGAGCTGTCTGAGTCTTTCGCGCCGAGAGCCTTGAGCAGGCTCACGTCGCGATTGGGTTCTCCATTTACGGAGTAGTGCAGACGCACGTCATTCAGTCCAAATTGATCGGCCGCCTTAACACCGATGGTTACCTCTTCAATCGGACTGGCACGATAGTCGCCGCTAGGACGGTTGATGACAACTTCGGGCGGCATCACCTTGTCGGTCGCGATAAAGTAGTCCTCCGTCAGCCGCACCGGTTGACCTTCATCAGTAGCCGCCACATGATAGGTGCCATCCTTCTCCATATGGATGGTGCCCCGATACTTGTTTCCCTCGCTACCCGCGAGTTGAATCGTCTTGCCACCGTCGAGCATTAGTTGTCCGTCCTTCAGCGGACGGTCCATCTCGACCTCGATTGCGGCGTCCGTCCCTTCGATCGCGCGCAGATCTCCCGAATGTTCTTCGGTCACCGGCTTCATTCCGGTCCACTTCGGATACTGATACGTAACTCGAATCCCCTTGACGGAGGGAAGGTCTACCACACGCACTTTGTAGCGCGGCGAAGCCAGTGGGCCGGCGGCCACATAATACTCGACGTTCTCCGGCAGGCCAGCAAAGACGAACTGATACGCCGCCGCACCGCCATTGTCCGCCTGTGCCTGCATGGTGACAGGCTCCCACGCGCTTGCGCTCTGATAATGGGCGAATATCTTCGCGCTCTCCGGCCTCATGCCGGTGACGTGCGCCGTGATAAGTTGATCGCTGTTGCGCCGCACCGTAATGTCACCCGGCGCTACGGTTATTGCGTACAGCGGAGCCACATCCTTCTTAGGCCCTGTCCAGAGCAGCGAAGCGCCGTAGCCGACATATCCCGGTCCAGCTGCGATCATCCATACCAGCGCGCCAAGACACGCAAGGCCCGCGCCACCCAACGCAAAGAGGCGGTTGTCCGGGACCAGCGATGACGGCGCTGCACCATGCGTTCGCGCAAGCGTGTCCACCGCGAGCAATTCGAGAAAGGGATCGCCGTCGTACTCACGCTCATGGAAGGTGGTAAGCCTCTCCTCAAGCTCAGGATGCGCGGCTTCGGCTGCGCGCACAGCCCGTGTTCGGGTCAGCCGAATCAGCGGAAGCGCGATACAAACAGCCCCGACTGCTGCGAGCACGATGAGCATCGCAAGGCGAGCGTCCGTGACCCCTCTTGTCGGAAAGGCATAGTGATTGAGCAGAAGCACCAATGCAATTGTGACAATGAGAGCAGTGCCGGCGAAGATTGCCGTGCCGCGTAACCACGCCCCTAGCCGCAACCTGCGCTGCAGCCGCATGATGTAGGAGTTGAGCTCGCTCTGCCTGCTCATACTTCCTCCCGCTGCGTGCCTATGTAGGCGCTGGCCACTGTGATCTCCGCCAGCGCGACCACCAATGCAAGCAGCATAACGTACCACCACAGGCTCATGGGACGGGATTTTGCATCGGCGATAGCAACCGCGTTTGCCTGTTTAGACGTGCCGCTCTTGCTTCCACTCCAAAGTTGCTGCACATCCGATGCAATCGGTTCGAGGTCCGATTCCCGCCGGTCAGGGTTAACCCCAATGATTGCATCGCGTCCATTAGCAAAACGAATCTGATAGAAGCCTGCCCGCTGCAACTTGAGGGTCTCCGCGCTGCGCGCCTCAGCCAGCGAGAGCGGTCGCTGTCCGCCAGGGTCGATGACCTCAACGCTCGCCACTTCACCCACTGACTTGGGAGCGGAGCGAAGTTGTACGAGTGAATCGACGAGGCGGGAGCCACTCAGCCGTTCGCTACCCGAAAGATATCGAGCCGTCTTGTCCACGAACGCCACAAAGACCGGGTGCAGCGGCAGATCGTTGGTCAGGTTTTCTAACCCGGATGTAAACAATAAAACGCGGCCCTCGCCCATCAGCCTGTCGAGCAGCAGAGGTGTGCCATCGCTCAGTCGCGCCGCAACCCGCGTCTGCAGGGGATCGACTATCGCAGCGTAGAAGAACTTCGTCTCCGCCCAGCCGCCATTGTCACGCCCTGGTTGCGTCTGTTCGAGCGCGGGATGCGTGAAGTCTACCTGGCCGACCGTCGCCGCAGCACCATCGCGCGCGTAATCATGCATGCCCTTCACATCGCCCGCCCACAGCGGGATACGCATGTGAGACCTGGCGCCTGCTCCCAAAGCAACAAGAACGCTGCCTCCTTTCGAGACGTACTGCTCGAGCGTATGCTCGAAGATCAACGGCAGCGAGACCGAATCTGACAACACTACAAAAGCGTACTTCGACGGATCAAGATCCGTGGTCTCCTCCGCAGTTATCGGTTGCAACACGAATGATCCCTGAGCAGCCGCCGCCAGCGCCGAACCGAAGTACAGCGCGGATCGCGTATCGTTCGCAACGTGCACGAAAAGTACCCGCTCCGGGTCCGAACGGCGTACCGCGAAGACGCTTGCGTCGTCTGCAGGAAATGCGTCACCGCCTTCTATCCGCACCTCGCAGCGATTGAAGCCATACCCTAAATCCAACGGAGCAAACTCTACTGAAGCGCGTCCATTGGCGGGCACGTTCACCTTGCGCGTCGCCGCTACTTTGTCATTCACGACCAGCGATATCGTCTTCTCGGTTGCGGGTGTGCTAAACCCCTTCACCACGGCTTGAACGCGGGACCGCCGCGGGTCCTTTGGGTCATCAAGCTCCGCCGGCGCGCTCACGCTCTCCACCGTCCAGTTAGGAGGCGCAGTGCCATTCGCTATCGGATGCAGGATCAACGTCGCGCTCGCTGGCAGTACCATCTCGGCAAAGTTTGCCGGCATTGCCGTCCGTTGCATATCGCTGAAGAGATGCACGTCGATCGGCACGCGTACCGTTTCAGCCATAGCGCGAACGCTTCTACCCAACTCACCAAAGTTTGCGCGGCCATCCCCAGGTTTAATGCTCTCGATCGCCGAGCGCAATTGCACCTCATCGGGAATCGGCTGTGTCAGCACCTCTAGCTGTCCTCCCAAGGCCATCACCTGCACCTTCTGCGAATGGGGCTTTGTAGCGAGCAACCGAAGCGCCTGTTGCTTCGCGTCTGCGAAGCGCGTTCCCACGCGCATACTGAACGAATCATCCAACACAATCAACGACAGGTGGCCGGTTGCGTTTGCAGCGGGCCGCCGCACAAATGGATTGGCAAACGCAATCACAATTAGCAGCGATAATGCGAACCGCAGGGCAAACAGAAGTAGATACCGCAACAGTCGGTGGCGCGCGGAGCTCTGCGTTCCGCGCTCGAAAAACATCAGTGAGCTCACCGGACGTGGTATGGTCACATGCTTGCGCAACAGATGCACGAAGATTGGAACGCTCAACGCCGCAAGACCCGCTAGAAACCATGGAGAAAGGAATCCCATCAGTTCCCCTCCTGCCGCAGTGTCAAATATTCACGCAACGTCGCATCGAGAGGTTGATCGGTAACGATCATCTGATAATCCATACCCGTCCCCCGCGTGCGCGAGCGAAGCTGCTCAATATGCGCCTCCATCTTCGCGCGATACGTAGTCTTCGTGTACGCCGGGATAACTTCGATTTTCTGGTCGGTTTCAAGATCAACCAGAATAGCGGGCCCGTTCAGCACAGGCCGCACCTCTTGTGGGTCGAGGATGTGAAAGAGCACAACATCGTTGCCGTGGAAGCGCAACGGTTCGATGGTACGCACAATCGTCTCCGGTTCCTCATAAAAATCGGAGATAACAATCACGATGCCGCGCCGGTGCAGTAGCGACTGAAAGTGCTGCAGGGGCTTGCCGAAGTCCGTACGTGCGCGCGGCTCGGCCCGTTCAAGACCGGCAAAGAGCCGCGCAAGCTGGCCCTGTCGGGTCGATGGCCGTATGTACTCCCGTACCTCATCATCAAAGACGATGAGCCCCGCAGCATCTCGCTGATTGCGGATAGCCAGATAGAAAAGTGACGCCGCGATGAAGCGCGCGTAATCCATCTTCTTGAGAGGACCCGACGTGTACAGCATCGAGTTACTTGCATCAAGCAGAATGACTAGCTGGCTGTTCGTCTCGCCGCGATAGCGTTTGAGGTAGCAGCGTTCGGTGCGCGCGAAGAGGTTCCAGTCTACGTAGCGCAGATCGTCACCGGGCACATAGGCACGATACTCGGCGAACTCCTGGCTGAAGCCGAAGTCCGGCGAACGATGCAGGCCGGCCACAAAGCCATCCACCACCGTCTTTGCCAGCAGGTCCAGCGAAGAGATGCCGGCCAGCACTGCGGGATCAAGGAATCGCTGCATCATCTCTCCTTCTGGCGAGGCACGTATTCGATGATCCGATTCAGGATCTCGTCCGCGTCGATACGTTCGGACTCCGCATGGAAGTTAAGCAGGATGCGATGCCGCAATACCGGCACCGCCAGCGACGTAATGTCGTCATACGTGACGTGATAACGATTTCGCGTGAGTGCCCGTGCCTTCGCGGCCAGCACGATGAATTGCGCTGCACGAATGCTCCCTCCGTAGTTCACGTACTTCTTCACGAAGTCGGGGGCATTCTCGCTCCTCTGGCGCGTGGCGCGCACAAGGCTCACTACATATCGCGCGAGCGAATCTGCGATAGGCACCATGCGCACAAGCTGCTGAAAGTCGAGCAACTCTTCCGCCGAAGTAACCGGCGTGATAGTTGCCGTATGGGTCGTTGTCGTAAGGTCCACAACCTTCAACTCATCCGCGGCGCTCAAATAATCCAGAATAGTATTGAACAGAAAACGATCCAACTGCGCTTCCGGGAGCGGATAAGTACCTTCCAGCTCAATGGGGTTCTGCGTGGCCAGCACGAAGAACGGCGCGGGCAATTGATAGATGTGTCCGCGTACGGTGCAGGAACGTTCCTGCATCGCCTCGAGCAGGGCGGCCTGCGTCTTAGGCGGTGTGCGGTTGATCTCGTCTGCCAGCAGGATGTTGCCGAAGATGGGGCCTTCTACGAAGGTCCACTTACGATGCCCCGTAACCAGATCTTCTTCAATGATGTCGGTTCCCGTTATGTCGGAGGGCATCAGATCAGGTGTGAACTGAATGCGCCGAAACTCGAGACCCAGAGCCTCGGCGATGGTGCGCACCATGAGCGTCTTCGCCGTTCCTGGCAGGCCGGTAATCAAACAGTGGCCTCCTACAAAAAGCGCTATCAGTACCTGGTCCAGAACTTCGTCTTGTCCCACAATCACTTCGCGCACCTGTCGCACAATGCTTTCGCGCACCTCGTGAAAGCGTTCAACCCGCTGCTGAAGTTGTGCTGCATCCGGATTCAAGTCGGCAAAAGTAGCCATCGATTTTGTCCTCGTTAGTTATTTGTTGGGGGATTGATTCAACTCCAGCAAGAGTTTTTGCGCCGGACGATACCCCGGCGCTGCTTCCAGCGCGGCCAGCACACTCTCCTGAGCTTTGTCTCTCTGTCCTGCCGCAAGGTAGGCCTGCGCAAGATGAAACTCCGCGCCTGCCTTGTCCAGTGGATTAGAAGCCAGAACCGCCGCATACTCGTGGATTGCGCCATCATAGTGCTTCTGCGCGTACAGCAATTCGCCCAGCCGGCGATGTAATTCCTCATCGTTGACCGGATAGATATAGTTCAGGCGCTCCAGAGTGGCGGCCGCCTCAGCTTGTTGCCCAGAGGCATCTTCCAGCGCAGCCAGCCGCTTCAAGGCATCAGGCTCCTGACCGCCTTCATGTTCGTAAGCAATAAGCGCCGCCAATTCGGCCTTTGTATCGCCCTTTGCTTTGTCCGCATCAGCCATCAGTTCATAGACGTTCGCGTCGCCGACGTATTCGGGGTACATCGCCAAAACCGCAGGTCCCTGCGCCAGCACGGCGTCATACTGCTTTTGCTCCGATGTCGCTACCAGTGTCTTCATCTTCTCGTGCCAATCGTCGAAGTGCGCAGCTTCTGCGCCGTACTTCTTGTCGATCCACGCAAAGTACTGTCTGTTGAACTCCTCCGGTGTCAGTCCAAGGTCCCGCTGTACAACCTGCGTCGTCGCTTGCACCTTCGCGTACGAATGGACCATCTCCAGCAGCTTCTCTTCGCTCCACTTCTCTTTTACGAAGTCACAAACGCTGCCTGCCTGAAAATACGAGACAACAAGCTGCGATGGATACTCCGGATAGACGAAGCCGCGGTCCAGCTTCTCAATTGGCAACAACCTCTTATCACGAATCGCGATGAGCACCTCAGGCGTGGCGCGATTGCCCCATTCAACAGAGCGTTCGCCTTCTTCATGGACCGCCAATCCCTCGGTGAACCAACGCGGTACGCGATGGTTGGTGGCTGTCAAGATGTAGACGTGGCTCATCTCATGCCAAAGGGTCGCGCCCCAGTTAAAGTCGCCGGGCCTGCGCGCAGACGGGCTGTCCATTGCAATGATCTCTCCAAAGGTCACGCCGAGCGCGCCGAGCCCCGGCATTCCCATCGTACGCACGGCAAAGTCCTCGTGATTCGGATAGACCTCAACTTGCACTGGGCCGGGTAGCTTCATTCGGTATTTCTTGTCATACGTTGCGAGAATCGTGTGCAGTTCTGTCTGCAGATAAGGCCGTAACAACTCGGCCTCCGTTTTGTTCAACCTGAGAATCGTCGCATCGTCGCGAAAGGTCTCGAAATTTTTATAGCTGTCCAGCAAGCGCAGGCTATTCACTGTCGCGGCGTCCCGATGGCCGTTGTTATAACTCAGCTCCAGCTCCTTTAGCGGCTCATCTTCCTTCCCAAGCCTCATAAGATCAAGACCAAGTGCTGAATGCGCCGACCACAGCCGCGGGTCGGCTGCGACCGCCTTGCGGTAGTACGTCACCGCGTCCTCGTAGCGATAGTGCATCTCGAGCTGATGCGCCACCAGTGCATAACCTTCGCCATGGTGGGGGTTAATCGCGGCAATCTTCGCGAACCACGCATCCGGAGTGCGATCATCAATCAGTTCCACCGCGGCATGGATCGCCATCGCATCTAGAGCGTCATCTTCCAATGCAATCGCTTTGTCGGCCTCTGCTGTAGCCGCGTCACGATCATCATTCTCAAGCGCAAGCTCTGCCATCAATTCATGCGCCGCGGCCAGCTTGGGATCGAACACAACGGCCTTCTCTGCGTACTCGCTCGCTTTGCCATCAAAGCCGTCTGCCGAGACAATCGCTAGCCCCAGATACGCCTGAGCGTTCGTCGGCTCCTTCGCGAGCGCTTCATGGAACAGATCGGCGGCCTCGGGATTATTGAAGCGTTCGTGCAATAACATGCCCCACTCCACTTTGTAAATAGCCTTGCTGTTCACCGGCTGCGTGGCCAGGCGGAACTGTCCGTTCGCCTGCTCCCACTCTTCAAGGCCCCAGAAGCCTTCGGCCCGCGTGTACGCATCGTTGCCGTGGGTCAATCCCTCAAAACACGACTGTGCCTCCGCGCGATGCCCATGCTTGCGCAACGACCAGCAGTCTGCAGGCACAGCCGCCTGAGCTACAACGGTGCATGCCAACAATGGTGCAAGAAATAGCATCAGGCGTCTCATTTGTCGAGGTCCTCCTGCACTCTTGCCAGATCCAGTAATGCGGTTGTTAGCTGCTTCTTGTAATCCGCGGGATCCATTGCCGCCTTCTGATACTTCAGTGCGTCGATCTTCTGCTCGAGCTCCTCTTTCTTCGCCAGCAGGTCACGTTTTGCTGGATCGTTCGCTGCCTGCTGACTTCCGTGAAGGCGGAGCACCGCGAAACTCGACATCAGCGCTCCTTGGTCACTGCTGGCCTCGCGCACTGCTTCCCCATGTCCGACGTCATCGAAGACCGCATGCTCCGTTGCCAGCCGCTTCTGCGAGTTGTAGAAGGCAGTCGTCTTCTTCGTCGCATAGGTGAAGGCCTCCATGGCACTAATGGAGTCACTTTTGTCCGTGTCGGCGGCCGAATCCTGCAAAGCCTCCACCCAGTAGCGCGCAAAGACCGTTGCGTTTTTCTCAGTGCCCGACTTCGTAGCCGCAATCACTGCGCGCCCTGGTCGCTCGAGCGCCTGTACCCCTCCGCCGCTGGCGCTGGTCGTGTTGACGACGAGCTGACGCCGCGCGGGAATACGGTCGCACATCGCCGCGAGATCAGCGCCGGTCACATCCGGTCCCATTAAGTTGAATTTATACTCGATGCCATCGAAGGAGCCATGACCGATCAGAATGAGTACAAAATCATCCTCTGCCTTGGCATCGTGTGCCACTGCAGTCAGTGTCTCCTTCAACTGCAACGCGGTTGCCTGCGCACCTGTCAGCGTATAGACATGTGCCGCGGCCCCTGCGGCTTTAAAGGTTTTGTCCAGGTCTTTCGCCTCAGCCGTGAAGCGTTGCTCATAGTCCGGCTCACCGCCAAGCCCGGCTACGGTGACGTAGTAAACTGCCGCACGCGCCTGCACCGCGAACACAACGACCGCTGCGAAGACAGTTATACGGAAAGAGATGCGGCTCATACGACACCCCACTTGCGACGAAGCAGCCACTCGGCAATCAGCAACCCCAGCAGAAGCAGAAATACGATTGGCATATTCCACAACTCGTTTGTCGTGCGTACCGAAATTCCCGCTTCCGAATATGAGATGTCGCGCGGTAAATCCTTCAGTTTCGAGGGCTCCCAGTAACGGCCGCCGGTCTGCGCTGAAAGCTGTTCCAGCAATTGGCGGTTCTGTTCCGTATGGAAATTCTCGGCGACGCCGTTCTCACGCTGGAAGATCAGCACGTCGCGGCCCAGCTCCTGCGGTTTGCTGCCGGTGGACTCCGCCGTGACCTCCCCCAGGTACGCTCCAGGCTTCTCAGCGGTCCACTCTGCCTCATACAGGCCCGGCGTGTCCTGCGATGGCGCCAGCTCGAGCACCGCATTAACACCCTCTGGGCCGACGATGTGCGCCGTAACATGCGCGTCCCCTGCAGGCTTGAACTCTCGGTCATGCACCTGCGCCGAGATCTGTACATTACCCTCGTCCATCAGATTTCGGGCTGGCATAGACGCAGTTACCGGGCCGGGAGAATCCGCAACCAGCCAACGTAAAAGCTGCTGCCAGAACAGATCGTGCGATCGATCGCCAAGAGCCTCGCTCATCTGCCACCGCCATGTGCCACCGGTCGCCATGATTGCGGTGCGGCCGTGTCCATAGCTCTGCGTAATCAGCAGCGGCAACTCGTGACGCCCAACGTTCATCTCTGCAAGTACAGTCGCGCCGGGCTTTGGCGAGCCCGGATCCTCATAATCGGCCAGATACGTCAGCTTCTTCCAGCGCTGGGCATTCTTAATCGGATCATCTAGCAGCCGTGTAATAGGGGAATCTACACCCTCCGCCGTCAACTCCACAGTCGCCGAGTTGCGATGAAAGTTATTGCGACCCGCAGGCAGAAACGTAGGCAACAACGCATTCATACTCGAGACGCCCCAGCCTCCATCGCTCAACGATGACCGGCCACCGAGGAAAAGTACCCCGCCACCACGCCGATCGACATATTCGCACAACAGCTCCTGCTGTAGCGGTGTGAAGTAATCGGCATCGACCGAGCCGATAATGATGCCGGCGTAGCCGAAGAGATCCTCGGGCCGCACCGGAAAGCCGTCGGCCAGCTCATTTGGATCGCTGATACCCTGCCGGTAGATCTTGTTCTCACTCGTGCGCAGCATCGAGACGAGTTGCACCGTGGGATCATCGTCTTCCGCGCGCCGGATGAACTTGTACTCCCACCGCGGCTCGCCTTCGATGTACAGAATCCTCCGCTTCGCATCGCTCACCAGCACCGGTCGCGTCATCGTGTTGTTGCTAAGGTTGTCCTCGCCCCCCAGCGGCTCAATTCCAAACTGAAGGCTCTTCGCACCTGCGACGCCAGCGGAGAAAAAAAGCTGCTCTGTTTGGATCGCGCCGTTAGCCGCCAACGTTACTTCCTGAGCCACAAGTGTCTTGTCGCCATCGCGGACCGTGAGCACCGCCTTCTGGCCTGCATAGCCGTGCTGCGCAAAACTTACCGTTGCGGCCAGACGCGCATTGACGACGGCACTCGGCGCGACGCTTGCATTCTCCAGTTCCACGTCATGTGCGTGCTCCGGGTTGCCGAAGCCGATCGTGTGTACCGGCAAATGCCTGTTTCGCAATGCCTCGAACGCATCCACGCTAATCCCCGACCCGCTCATCCCGGCAGTGTTCTGGTTGCCATCGCTAAGAAGCAGAATTGCTCCAACAGGAAGGTCGGATGTCTCCGTGGCGAGCTGTTTCAGTCCATCGCCGATGTGTGTTGCGGCCTCCGTTGGCGCGATGCTGCTAAGGTCATCCACCTGCGCAACTCCCGTGTCCAGCCGATAGATGCGCGTCTGGAAACGCTTTTGCAGGCCGGAGATGATGCCGTCCTCAAGCACAGCCAGAGCCGCGGCCTCGCGCGTCTTGCCATTGCTGTCCGCAATAGCCATGCTGCGCGAGTCATCCACCACGACGGCGATAATGTTCTGCTGCGAGCTCAGCGCCGCCACCGTGACCGCCGGCTGCCACAACAGCAGAAGCACCAGCGCCACGAACGTCGACTGCATCGCCCACACCGTCCATGCGCGCCGGCTTTGCAATTTTGGAGCAGCGCCGCGCAGTCTCCAGTGCACCAGCAGCGCCAGCCCGCCGATCGAAGCGACAATGATCACCAACAGCAGCCACACAGGCCACGAAGAGAGCAGCAAAAACCGCCCTTTGGTGAAGACCGGACTCGGATATTTGAAGAGAAACTCAAACATGCCCTTGCACCCGGGTACAAGCTTCGTCGTTCTAATGCGTCATGTCATAGATGATGTAGTCCAGTCCCACGCGAAAAGCCATCGAGGCAAACGGTTCGGGATAATTTGGATCGTCCGCCCACTCCCATGCATCGCCCAAGTGCATGTTGTGGCAGATGGCGACCATGATGCGGCCCTTGTCGTCTCGGATGGCGCGCCACTTAGGTTGGTAGCCGTCCTTCTCATACGTCCGGCCGGTGCGAATCCATTGCTCGCCCGGAATCTGCATCTTGTCATCAACGTCGTAAAGCGTGTGGAATATCTCATCCCCGCTCTGGAGATCTTCCACCGGGCGGTCAGGGAGCACCTGTCGCATCCCGTTCATAAAGTTCTCCCAGTCTTCCGTTCCGTGAAAGTCGTCCACCATCAGGAAGCCCCCCTTCAACAGATATTCTCGTAAGCGCTTAGCCTCTGCATCGGTGAACGACCACATCTGCACCTGCACCGCATAGATCCACGGATAGTTGAAGATCTCGTCGGAGTCTAGGGTCACAACCTGCTCCGTCGGTCGTCCGTCAATGCGAGTCAGCCGGTGCATAGCGATCAGGAACTGGCGGTCCGCCTTCGGATAGTCGCGCGACCAGGCATTGCGCCACCAGTATCCGCCACGACGGCCATATCCGCCATACCCGCCGAAGCTGTCCTCTGTATTGGTCGTATAGGCCAGCCGCGACCAGTAGAACTCCGACTTCACATTGGTCGGAGAATCGTCATTCCCGAACCCGAAGTCAGCCACCCTCTGGTAGCCCCACACTCCCGCACAGCAGGTTGCAGCCACTACCGACGTTACTGCGATCTGCGAGAGCTTCATCGGGACCTCCGCGGGAGTTGCGCGGCGAGAGTACCAGAAATGCCTGCGACGCTGTCTAATAAGTAGATAGACGGAGCGAGGGGGTGGCTTGTTGCACCCGGCGTCCCGGTTCCAATCGTTTTTAGTGGTGAACCACAGTGAAACGGCGCGATTTACTAAAGCTCGGCGGCATGACATTGGCGCAAACCGGCATAATGCGTCCGTTTCTGCTGGCTCAGGCGGCCATGTCCCCCGCCGCGCCCTCGCCCGGCAGCAAAGCGGACTACACCCTCCGCATCGCCCCTGTGACCGTCGAACTCGCCCCCTCGCACATCCTCTCCACCATCGGCTACAACGCCATTGCACCAGGACCGGTGCTTCGGATGCGCGAAGGCAAGCCTATCACCGTTGATGTCGTCAACGACACCGACACCCCGGAACTCGTCCACTGGCACGGAATGCTTATACCGCCAGAGGTCGACGGCACCCAGGAGGAAGATTCGCCGCCGGTTCCTCCGCGCGGCAGCCATCGCTTCCAACTCACGCCGGGCCCGGCCGGCAGCCGCTGGTACCACTCTCATGCCATGGCCATGGACGACCTGCACAAAGGTGCGTACACCGGCCAGTTCGGCTTCGTCTTCGTCGACGGTGGCAACGACCCCGGCCACTACGACCAGGAGCTCTTTCTTGCCCTCCGCGATTGGGAACCCTTCTTCACCGCCACCATGGAAGACGACGATGACGACACCCATAACGGCCCGTTCCTGGAAAAACCCGCCATACTCAATACCGATCCCAACGGTCTCGAAGTCAGCTCCATGATCTACTCGATCAACGACAAGGCGCTCGGATCGGGTGACCCTATCCGTGTCCGCGAAGGGCAGCGTCTCCTCATTCACTTCCTCAACGCCAGCGCCATCGAAAACCGTCGCATCGCACTCGCCGGTCATAAGATGAAGGTCATCGCCCTCGACGGCAACCCGGTCCCAACACCACAGACGCTCGATTCCATCTTCCTCGGCGCAGGCGAACGCATCGATGTCGTCATCGAGATGAACCTTCCCGGCGTCTGGGTGCTCGGTTCGACCGAGAAGATCGTTCGCGACTCCGGGCTCGGTGTTGTAGTGGAATACGCCGGCCAGCCCCGGCGTCCCCAGTGGGTTGACCCTCCCAAAGTGTCCTGGGACTACACCCTCTTCGGCGCCCCAAACGCCATCTCGCCCGCTCCGCAGCAAACCATCGAGCTTATCTTTGAAAAGATCCCCGGCGGCATGGGCAAGTTCAACTCTTGGCTTGTAAACGGCAAACCTTATCCTCACGAGCGCGAGTTCCTCCTCCAGCAGGGCACGCGCTATCGGCTCGTCATGCGCAACCGCACCGACGACGCCCATCCTATGCACCTGCACCGCCACCTGTGGGAGTTGGCCGAAATCAACGGCAAGAAAACCTCGGGCATTATTAAGGACACCGTGGTCGTCCCCTATTATGGTCGTGCCGTCGTCGATTTCACCGCCAACCAGCCCGGTCTCGCCCTCTTTCACTGCCACATTCAGCAGCACATGGACTACGGCTTCAAAGCGCTCTTCCGCTACTCCTGACGCTACTCATCATTCCGGCGAGCCGCGTGAGTGCGGCGGGGCTGAACACACTGCCTAAGTTTTTCCCCAAGCCCAACCTCCCCGGAACCCGCAATGGATGGTTCTCGAACTATGCTGTGGACTCTCCCGTTACATCCAACACTAACCAGATCGACTCGCGTTTTTATCAGGTGAACACCCAGTCAGACCGCCTACATGCCATCTATCATTGGGGTACAAACAATTCGCTGGTCACGGACCCATATCACGGCGGTACCGTGGTCCCGGGCGCTGGGGATGCCGATCAGGCCAACAATCAGGATGGGGATGCTCAGTCGATTTCAATCACAGAAGATCACACCTTCTCGGCGACCATGTTGAATGAGTTTCGCTTTGGCTACACGAGATACTATCTTGATCAATACAGCTTGCTGAATGGCACCGACTACTCAGGCGGCGAGCCAGACCTGGGTGGGTGAAGCCGGGCTTCTGCTCAAGCGCGCTATCGCAGCAGATTCGCGCCAGCCCGATGCGTATTACCAGATGGGAATTCTCGACCAGCAGCAGCTCCAGTGGCAAGCAAGCGTCGCGATGCTTTCTCCCCGCTAGCGAACCCTAGTGGGATTATCAGTAGCCCATTGCGTGACAAACCAAGGCGGCGTCAGAAAACGGACAATAGGAGCACCTTAAGGAACTCACCCTCTCAAACCGTATTGTTGATGGAGTGTTGGGTTTTCCTCGATGGCTATTTTCCAATCGGGCGCGGCCATGTGTGTGCCCGGCGCATGGGACTACGTGCATAGCGCAAAAATCAAACACTACTGGCGCTCGGACAACCACAATCTTCAGTCGTGGGCACCATGTTACTGGACCACAAACGCCGAGACCGGTGCCATTGCAGAATCGCAGAAAGCGACCAACTTCGGTTACACTCTACCGGACTTCGTTCAAATCCCGAATGACGGGGCGAATCCCAATGTGGTCTACACCGGAGTTCGCCAAGCCTGGACTATCCTCGATGACTCCAATCTTTCCAAAAACTTCAGCATTACGGAAGCAATGAAGCTCCAGTTGCGGTTGGAAACTTTCAACACTTTCAACCATCCGTTGTTCTCGGGGAAACTTACAACGACATCAACCAATATGCCGGGAAATTGGCGCTACAGCCGGGAGGCGGCCAGAGCAACAAGCCCAGGTCTACATAGGCTTAAGGTATTGAGTGTCTTGTCTCAATGACCATTCTGGATGTGAGGATCGATCCTCACATCCAGTGTGAACATCACCGTCAGATTAACCCACAATCCTCGTATATCGACGGATTCGTTTTATGGAGAGCAATAGATTATGCCCTTGAGGGCATAGAGCACTTAGGATTCGGATTTCTACAGACAACTAACGCTCTAACGCTCTTCAATTTCAAAGCTCTCTGTTTATCAGTCATCAACCCCGATCAGATTAGAAGGGGGCTCTTGAAGAGGACAGACTTCAGCAGCTACATCCAGGCTTCTGGCTTCGCAGCCATAGCTTCTTCCAGGGTAACGCGGCGCTTTTGTTTGTATGCCAGATTCGACATATGGCATGCGACTGCCGACAAGTATCCGATTTCGACTGTCGCGTTTGGCTGCGCGCGGTTACGGATGCAATCCATCCAGTTTGCCATGTGATCGACACCTGGATTCTCTCCCTTGAGAGGAACGCCGTTTGGGTTATTGAGCTTCTCCGGATAATAATTTGTAGGTCCAATAGCTTGATCCGAGTGTGGCTGGCCTTTTTGGTACACACCCGTCTTCATATCGTTCGAACCACTCATGTGTTCAATCGTGCCTTTATCTCCGAGGAAGCGCTCTCCCAGACCATAACGGCTATTGCTGAAGGTCGATTGCCATGTGACAAGGAGGTCATTCGGATACTCAAGCGCGACACTAAATGTGTCTGGTACCTGGCGCCCATCTTTCTTTGAATACACGCCACCGGTCATGGTTGCAGCTTTCGGCAGTTGTAAATCCATGGCGTTGATGATCCACCCTATCTGGTGGACCATGTTCTCTGTAACATTACCGCCGGAGAATTCCCAGAACAGGCGCCAGTTAATGAATTTGTAGCCGTCAAACGGAACCTTCGGACGACCGGAGAGAAACAAATCCCAATTGACGTGATCCGGATTGCAATCGCTAAGCACTGGGCGAACCCACTGTCCATGGCCCTCCAATGTATTACGACTCATCCACGAGTCGACCATCGTTATCTTCCCCGCCAGTCCGTCTCGAATCCATTTTCTCGTGTCTTCCATCTCACCATTGCTTTGGTCCTGCATCCCTATCTGCACAATCTGCTTTGAGGACTTTGCGGCATCCCGGCAGGCCATAGCCTCGGGAATGTTCCAAGCCAAGGTCTTCTCGGAATAGAGATCCTTTCCCGCAGCCAGCGTGGCTAGAAAGTACTTCTTATGTAAATGCTGGGGAGTTGCATGGATTACAGCATCAATGTCGTTGCGTTCCAGCAATCGCATAGGATCGTCATAGGTTGCGACGTTGGGCAAGTAGCCTTTTACCTGATCACGGCGACGCGAGTATACATCGGCAACAGCAACGCATTCGACATTTGGCTGCTTCAGTGCATGCCTTAAGTCGTCCTGTCCTCGATCTCCAGCTCCGATCAATCCAATTCGAATCCTATCGTTCGCGCCTAAAACCCGATTGCTCGCAGCAAACAGCCGACCAGCAGGAAATACTCCAAGTGCAGCAGCACCCATTCCTACTTTTCCCATAAATTCCCGGCGATCTATCTTCTTCCCGTCATTTTCCATCTTCGACCTACTCCTTTGATTGTTCTGGTGCTCGTTTTTTTGTAAATCGCATGATTTCGGCTAACTAACTGGGAAGCCAACAGCTAGCAGGCGATTCTCGCTTTGTCCAGTGCAGTGCGGATATCTTGCATGCTCTTAAGTGAGGACGCTTCAGGTGTCCCTCCACCATGCCAATGAGTCTCGAGACTCACCGCATAGTTAAACCCGTCTCGCTTCAGGGCACGAAACTGGCCTACCCAGTCAATAATCCCAACACCTACCGGCGCCCAGGCATATTTTCCGTCTGGCTTGCGAACGACATCTTTACAGTGGCAATGGCCGATACGATCCTTGGGCAATAAATCGTACCCCTGGGGAAACGGTTTGTCGCCAACCGAGGCGGCATTTGCCGGGTCCCAATTCAGCATGAAGTTCTTATTCGGAATTGCCTTCAGAACTGCTGCAGATTCCTCGCTAGTTCTCGTGTTGCAGGACTCCTCGTTTTCCAGGAGGAGAATCTTGTTGCTTTTCTCGCAGAGTACCGCGGCCTTGCGCAACTTTTCATTGATGGCTTCTCTATAAGGTGCCTGATTATCTAGCCGCAGGAAATCAAAGCATCGAATGCGATCGGTGTGAAAGGCTTTTGTTAGTTCAATGCACCGTTCAAGCAGTTCATCCTGTTGTTCGAAGGCAAAATCATTGTGGAATGCTCCCTTGTCCGCTTTGCGGTTGCCGGGCTGCGGAGCGTCTTTAGAGGGCGCTGTGCCGATCCAATCTACTTTGAAAAGCGGACTTGCAATATCGGTAACGCGCAGTCGATATTTCTCGAGGATGCGCCTTGCCTCCGCTACTTCAGTTGAGTCAAGGTCTACAATGTTTTTATTCCACATACTCCGAAGTTCAATCCAGCTGAGTCCCATTGATCCCGACGCTATCTCGCATGCCCTTCCAAAATCCTGGGTTATCTCATCGTTAATTACTGCAAGTCGAAAGGGGCAGCTCATGCCTGTACTCCTAGTTTCTTCGTTAGATACTCCGCGTTTATTGCATTCAACTTCTGCCCATCCAGACCGATGAAGCTCCACCCATTGAAGTTCGACGAATGAAGCGCTTGGCCAATCTGGCGGATGTCGTTTTTTGCTGGGAGTAGAGTGGGAGCTTGATATTGGTCTTTTGCTACGGCAGGTTGAAGATCTTGAAGGTGTACGCATACCATGCGTTTGTCGTAAACACGGATTGCCGTCCCCGGATCTCCGCCACCCTGCAAATAATGCTGAACATCGAGACTGTACTTCACATAGCGCGAATCTACAGCAGCCAAGATGGAATCCACTTGCTTCGGAGTCTGCCCGATTGTATCCATGCGGTTCTGAAATCCGGTCTGGACGCCGTAGTCTGCAGTGCGTTTGCCAATCTCGGTAAGAAGTTTACCTGCTTGCCTGTACTCGTTCGCGGTAAAGTCTTGCCGCTTAGTGGCCACTCCAGTTATTAGTAGATATTTTCCGCCGGCGGCGCGCAGGTATCGCGCATTCTTTACATGCGCTTCAATGATCTCAGCATCAAGCCCAGGATCGAGCCCAATACTGCCGCTGGACAAAGCTACAAGTGCAAGCTCGTGCGAAGCAAGAAGGGCTTTCAGCTCATGGGGATCGGGATATTGTCGGAGAATGCTCGAATCGAGATGAAGACCAGGGTACCCAAGCGCAGAAGCAATAGCGATGCTCTGGTGGCTATCTCCTTTGGAGATCCTGGCGCTAGCGCCAAGCTTCATCTCCTGTACTCCATGGTCGAGTGGGCGATCAAAATATGACAAATCCATGGGCGGATAGAGCAAGGCCTGCCTCTTAAAGGCGTTAAGAGGTGATGCGCCTGCGTAAGAAGCTACGGTCACGGTTCCAATGCCAACTAGAAAGTGACGACGTGAAAATGTCATTTAAGAGAATCCTTTCCTACTACGCATACTGGATGGAGGGATATTTCGTATGGTGGAGGCGGGAAAGTTCAATGCGCTGAACGGCCCACGCGTTATTGGAGTGTTATGGATTTCTTGATTTACACATGCGAATTCCAAAAGAACAAAGCATTCATTTCCAGATGCAAATCACATTAGTCGTGAAAATATTCGATTGTCAACGGAAAAATTACTTTAGATTTTCTGTTGGTAGATCGACACCGAATTCATTCTCTGCAGACTGGGAGATTGGCTAGGCTTTTACCTCTGAGACAGGAGTTTCCCCCGATTTTCGAGGCTTGTTCTGCCCCATTTGAGTTCGAGGCTGTCCTGCCCCATTTGATATTGATGGACCGACATTTTTATAGATATCCGGCGATGAAACACGTGATGGATCTATAATCCATTGCTTGGATGGGTATACATGGGCTGTGCCCCCTCGGGCCTTATGACTATGCAATTGCCATCTTCCATCGTCCACAGCACTAAACTGTAAGGCCGCCGGCAATTTTTCAGTATTTCCAAGAAATTTATATTGACAAACGCTGCTAACGCGGTACTGTCATTACACGCATCTCGAGCAGCACCTTCTGTCTGGCCAGAGCAACACTCTTCTGAAAATATTCACCGCGGGGGAAGAATGCACCACAAATTAGCTCGTCGCCAGTTTCTAAAAACAGTGGGACTAGGCGCTTTAGCAGCCACCGGCATGGAGCTACTCGAATTACCTGCCGTTGCGGCCATATCGCCGGCTTTCAATACAAATAGCTCCAACGTGGCGCGACTGCTTTCGGGTTGCTGTGCCTACTCATACGATAAAGAGCTGAGACAAGGCACGATGACGCTGGAGGACTTCATTCTAAAAGCAGTGGAGCTGCGGCTCGACGGCATCGACATGACGGCGTATTACTTCAAATCAACCGATCCGAAATATCTCCATGGCCTTCGTCATCTGGCTTACAAACATGCGGTACCCTTTTCTGGCTCTGCATGTCGGGCCAGCATGGTTCAAGCCGATGCGAAGAAACGCGCCGACTGCCTAAAAGAGATTAAAAAGTGGGTGGATGTCACGGAGCAGCTTGGAGCTTCCCATCTGAGAATTTTCGCTGGCAAACTGCCACCAGATGCCACATTGCAGCAAGGCATCGGCTGGACGGTTGAAACGATGAAGGCCGGATGCGACTACTCTGCCCAGAAGGGCATCACGCTTGGCCTCGAAGACCATGTCGGTGTATCACAGAGCGCGGACGTGTGTCTTGAAATCATGCAGCGCGTCAATTCGCCTTACGCTGGAATTAATCTCGATATCACAAACTATATTCCCACCGCCAGTCAAGACGCCTACGCGCAGATTGCGGCATGCGTGCCCTACGCCACCCACATCCATATTCGTGACCATTTTTACGATCACACTCCCGTAGATATGGACCGCGTCTGGCAGCTCTTCGCCAAAGCTGGCTACAAGGGTTACGTGTCGGCTGAATATGAACGTAGCCTTCCTGGGGGTGACGCTGCGGCCGTCGGCGTGCCCAAGCTGGTCGCCGAAATTCAGACGCTTTGCAGAAAATATTCAAGCGTCTGAGGTGACTTATTCTGATGCTGTTGAAGCTTAGCTGTTGAGCCGTTCGTAGTCACGTGCGTAGTCCAAGAAGAGAGCAGCCGGAGGTAGGTTCTCTCGGCTTCCTATCGACGCAGTAGCACAACCCCACGCGCGTCGGTTGAGGCCTGCAAACTCAAGCAGTTCACATCGTGCTCCCGACGCACATGGTTTTCGCGGCTCCAGTATCAATGCTCCTTCCCCAGCAGCACTACACACATCCCCGCGATTCAGAATAACTGTTTTGCTTAAATTGAAGAGGGGCAGCCATTCCTAATACGGAATGGCCGCCCCTTCCAATCAAACGAGAATCAGTCTGATTATTCGCCTCAGAACGTGATCTCTGCCGATGCCTGTAGACTGCGGCCGCCTCCAATGCCGTTGACACTGCCTTGGCCACTGCTGAGTGTGCTTGTCACCTGGCCGAAGGTTGACGTTGGGTTAGCTGAATAGGTGCTATTCGGATTCGCAAACTGCGGAGTGTTACTCAACTGCTTTGCTTCAATGCGGGTCTCCAGAGATGACTCACGGAAGATCGCGAAGCTTTTGAACAGCGAGATGTTGTCCTGAATGTATCCAGGTCCGCGGAACTGGTTCCTGCCGGTGTTGCCGAGACCAACATTTGCGGCAGTGCAGGGCTGCACTGTGCATCCGGCAGGCTGAGCGAATGAGGTTGGGTCAAACCAGTTCTTCCCCTGGCCGATGCCGTGAAGTACACGGTATGGATCTACTAGGCTTGCCGTCTGCGTTGTTCCAGGCGTGTTGAGGGTGCTACCGTCCGCAGTGATGGTAAACGGTGTGCCGGACACTACTGAGATGATCCCAGACACCTTCCATCCACCTAATGCTAGAGATGTGAGCCCGGAATTGAGCCAGCGGCGACCTCTGCCGAAGGGAAGAGCGTACGTGAAGCTCTGCTCATAGTTCAGCGTCCGGTCGTAGCTATTTGGAGCATAATTTCTACGCGGATTGATGAAGAACGTCAGACCACCGTCATCACCACTGACGTAATCCAGGCCCTTACCCCAAGTGAAGGCACTCGTGAGTGAAAGCCCACTGGAGAGTCTGCGGTTGAGTTGAGCTTGGAGCGACTGATAATTCGAAGAGAAACCTTGGTCAATTACATTTGTGGATGCTGTTCGTCCAAAGGCGATGTTCTCCGGTTCGAACTTGGTGCCGCCGCCGTAGGTGCTGGGCAGGTTGATGTTCTGTTGAGCGCCCATATCTACGCCATGGTTCCCAACATACGCGATTTGCATAGAGAAATTGCCAGGCAGCGCTTGCTGAACAGCCACATTCCAGGACTCGACATAAGCATTTTTATAGTTTTTAGGGATGACGTTGTATTGCTGGCTAATGAGACTTGGTGTACTTGCTGAGATGATCCCGCTGGAAGGGATGACAACTGGGACAGGAGCCGGGAAGCCTGCTTGGAAGGTAGCTACCTGTCCATTGCTAAGCACCGCCGGCGTATAGGCTGTGTTCGGTTGGTAGCTGTTGTTGGCGCGTACGGGATAGTTGAAAGCATAACTGTCGTCTGCCAAAGGAGAGAAGCTAATGCCGAATCCACCGCGGATGACCGTGTTATCCGTGGCGCGATAGGCAAAGCCAGTTCGTGGAGCAACATACCGATAGCGCGTCTGCATTCCGACGTTTAAAGGATTGCCGCCGATGCCCGCCAGGACGAGATTGTTCGTCGTGGGATCATAGTTGGAGAATCCTCCAGGAACCTTCGGCGTGGCTGGCGGATAGAATTCCCAGCGAAGACCAAGGTCCAGCGTGAGCTTCGACGTTGCCTGCCACTTATCGCTGGCGAATGCGAAGAACCACCACTGGCGGTAGGCCGGAAAAATCGTGGTGAGATCCCGGCCGGCTTGGCTGGGCTGATCCAGTAGAAAGCTGGCAACATCGTTTGCAACGTTAGGCACTGCGCCCGGTGCATCCGTGGAGGTCTGACCTGCCGAGAAAGTAATTTGGCCGCGCGGACTGAATGTCTCGCCCTGCAAGAGGTCATCCCGGACGCGACGGAGATCTCCTCCAAACTTGATCGTGTGGTTCCGGATGATCTTGGTCCAGTTGTTTACGAAGTCAATGTTGGCCTCACCGCGGATCCAAGGCATGGAAGCGGAGTAGCCGATGGTCGGATTGGAGAAACCGCCGTTGAGGGTGATGCCAACCTGTCCCGAAGTAAATGGTTGCCCACCAATATTGACGCCCGGAATGCCAACGGTTGTCGCATCGTTTTTGCCATAGTCGCTTGGCTGGGCGTTGTTGCGAAGATGTGCCACTCCAAATCTTAGTTCCGTAAAGAGCGAAGGCGAAAAGACATGGTCGTAGTTCAGGCCTGAGCTATAGGCATTTTGTAGGCCTGTGCCTTGAAATCCACCACCCGCCGGACCACCCGCGAAACTTCCAAAAGCAGGCGCCTGGAAAGTGGGGACGTGTTGAAAACTATAGCGACCGCTCAGATGATTTCTCTCATTCAGGGTGTAGTCGAGCTTGACGTCGAAGCTGTCTGAACCCTTTGTGAAAGGAAGGTTGGTTACGTAGTTGTTCGACGGAGCAGCGAGGTTGCTCTGATTCCGGTTCGGCTGGGGCAGCAGCTTCAAGAGCGCGAGCGATACGGGATTGACCCGGCTGAAAGGAATCTGGTTATTGGCAAAAGGTTTGCGCCCGGTCCCATCTGGGTTTCCCGTTGCCGGATCATAGATCTGGCCAGCGTGCTTGGCAGTATTCAGTGGCGCGCTGAGGTCGATAAATCCAGCGGCATTCGGCGTGTAAAAAGTGGGAGGCACGATAGTGAAGGTGTTTGAGATCGCTTCGTGATCGATGGTGCGAAGATAGTCCCCGAAGAAGAACAACTTATCCTTCCAGATCGGACCGCCGATGCTGCCGCCGAAGTAATTGTAGGAGAGATGCCCAAGCGGACCGCCGAAGTAAGAGCGAGCATTCACTGCGCTGTTCTGGATGAACTCAAACACAGAGCCATGAAATGCGTTCGATCCGGACTTGAGGATTACATTCGTGACGGCTCCCGTGGCACGGCCAAGCTCGGCTTCAAAGTTGCTGGTGGAGATATCGACGGACTGGATGGATTCTGCTGGTGGCACGATGATCTGCAAAAGGCCTGTGCGGTTATCGTCATCGATACCTTCAATTTGGTACAGGTTTCCAAACCGCGGCATACCGTTAACCCGCGTTTGCAAAGATCCTGCCGCATTGAAGAATTGCGAGTTCTCGTATGTTGCAGGCGCCGTTCCAGGAACCAGATTGAGCAACGACTGGAAGTTACGATTCGCACTCAGTGGCAGATCTGACACTTGGTGCGCTTCTATCTTAGTGCTGATATCGGCACGGTCAGTTTGCAGAAGTGGCGGAGCTGTAGTGACAAACACTGTCTCAGAGACGCTACCGGTTGCGAGATCAAGATCGACTCGAGTGGAGGAGTTGATCTGAACATCAATGTTTTGGTGCGTTGCTTTCTTAAAGCCCGGGGCCTCGGCGGTGACACTATAGATGCCGGGCTGGAGATCAGGAAAAGTATAGTTTCCACTTCCATTTGATACTGACTTATGGACTTCGCCCGTCTTCATCTCAGTAGCGGTGATCTTTGCATTAGCGACAGTTGCACCTGTCGGATCTGCAACCGTACCGAGCAATGTGGCATTGACTGCCTGGCTAAACGCCGGGGTCGACAGACCGAGGAGGAGCAGCGTGAAGCAAATAAGTATTTTTCGAACGGACATATGAAACCTCCAGAAGTTGGCCAGAGAACGGCCTAGCTACGATTAATTGCAGTAAATGGTTGAGGACTTGGCGTTTGTTCTTTTCGTGGAAAACAATCGATTGTGTAACTACTTGTAAGAACTTGCTTTGGGAAGTCCTAGATCAGCCTTGGTCTGAGGAGATAAATGCCTCCCGAAAAGGCATTTCTTCCGGATCCTTCTTAGGCGGACGAATCAACAGGAATAGGCATACCGTTGCCAAAATGGGCAACAGGCCGGCAGCCAAAAACGCGGGACGATACGAAAACCGATCGACCGAGATACCAACAGCGAAAGTGAAAACTGCACCGACGAGACCTGCCGCCAACCCACTCGTTCCAGTGACAGTGGCAACTACGTCTTGCGGAAAAAGGTCGGAGGGCAAAGTGAGACCCATCGTTGACCAACTTGCGTAACCCCATAAGGCCACACAAATCAGAGCTAAGGCTGTGTATGGACTGTGAACTCGAGCCGCTGGAATGCCTGCGAGAATAGGCGCGCAGCTGATCGCGCAAACCCATAGCCTGGCCTGAATGACGGGGAGTCCTCTCCGAACGCAATAGCCCGAGATAAGGCCACCTGTGAAGTTGCCGAGATCAGCTGCAACAAAAGGTATCCATGCAAATAACGCAATTCGCTGCAGGCTGAATCCTCGAGCGTCGCTCAGATATTGGGGTAACCAGAACACGTAGAACCACCAGATAGGATCGGTGAGGGCACGTCCCAGCACAATCCCCCAGACATTCCGGTTCTTTGCTAAATCAAGCCATCGCCGAAGACCTTTTCCTTCAGACTTCGAAGCCATAGTTTGGCCGGCATGGATATAAGCAATCTCCTCTGGCGTCACTCGCGGATGACGATCCAGCGGATAGTAAATGCGCAACCATCCGATTAACCAAAGGAAGCCGAGCAGCCCTGACAAGACAAATGCCCACCGCCAGCCAAACGCCAGCGCAATCAAGGGAATCGCCAAAGCAGCCAGAGCTCCGCCCACACTTGAGCCGCTATCGAAGATAGCCACAGCAAGGCTGCGCTCTTCATTTGGAAACCACTCCGCGACCGTCTTGCTGGCTCCCGGCCAGTTGAAACCTTCTCCAATCCCCAACATGAATCGAAACGCAACAAATCCAAAGACCGATCCGGCAAAGCCCGTCAATATATTCACTACGGACCAGAAAATCACGGCCACCGTCAACCCGATCCGGGTTCCGACAGCGTCCAGAAATATCCCTCCAAGAAGCCATGTAAGCGCATAGGAAATCTGGAATGCGCCAAAGATTTTGGAGAGATCCGTGTGGCTGAGGTGAAACTGCACCGCAATCATTGGTGACAGTACGGAGAAGGTCTGGCGGCTGATGTAGTTGATCGCAGTGGAAAAAAAGAGCGTCCACACAATCCACCATCGCAGCCGCCCGGTGGGCTGAGATTTGATGGAAGACTTCACTTCCGGCTGTGGCAAATTGCTGACCAAAATCTCATTCTCCTGAATTAAATCCACAAGCCAATCCGTCTGACTGACGTCCAATATGCCCGCTCACATCCGCAGGGATAATTCGCGCCGCTGCAGGTAAAGCGGTCCTGTAATTGATGGGGCTCACAATAATTCTTCTTGCAAATGAATGTCAACAGAAAAATTTCTTAAATCTTTGCGAATTTATCTTTGATAAGCGGTGGGATTTTCTAAAGACACCTTTCCTTCAACAAGGGCAAGGAAACTTGTAGGAAATCAAACATTTCGTTATTCGAATATCCGGATGCCTGATAAGCGAACGGAATTAGGCAGCCCTGACATAAAGGGATTGTCGTTGGGCTATTTTCCATCCAGTCTCGGCAATCGTGACGAATTAAAGTCACAAATTGCATACCAGATAATATTTTTCTTGTCAGGCGAGAAATTTTTCTTTATAGTCCCTTCTTATGTAAGGGAAGGGCTCGAAAAGCTTCTCTGGATCACACTTACCACCACATTAGGCCGCTGCGAACTGGGTGCAGGATATAGAGCATTGAATCAATCTAAGGATGAGGTTAGGTTCTAGAGGTATGAAAGCTATAAAGCCTAAAAAGCAAGAGAAGATTGGACTTCGAGAGATCGCAGCCGCGGCACAGGTAAGTATAGCCACGGTTTCCCGGGTCTTGAATGGAAACAACCGCGTTGACCCGGCTATTCAAAAGATTGTTCTGGATGCGGCAGCAAAACTCGATGTCGATCTTTCCCAGAGAAACAAGACAAAAGCCTTGGCGTTTCTACTCAGTAACCGTGCGATGCACGATGCCTTTCACTCGCAAATCCTAATCGGCGCGGAGGCTTACTGCGCCGCCCATGGGTGGGACATCATATTTTTGTCCTTCAACTATTCACCCCACGCCTCTTGGAAAGAACTGCATTTACCGAAGGTGGTCCAGCGCCACGATGTGGTTCGCGCCGTGATCTTAGCGGGAACAAACTCCACCAATCTGATCGACCTGTTGAACCACAAGGGCATCACCTTTGTCACTCTCGGTAACAACGTCCTCGGCGACCCGTACAAGCTGAACAATGATGTGATTTTTTCCGATGACACGCAAGGCGGCTATGACATGACCCGGTATCTGATCAGCCTTGGCCACCGTCACATCTGGTATGTAGGCAATACGCGTTTGCCGTGGTTTGCGCGATGCTTCGCAGGCTACCACCGTGCGATGGAGGAGGCTGGCCTCGAGTCACGCCAGAGCAGCATTGATTCTGAAGACAATCTTGAAATCGGATACCTTGGCACCAAGTCTCTACTTGCCCGCGATCCCTCTGTGACAGCTATCTTCGCCGGCAATGATCCAACTGCCCATGGTGTCTATAAGGCACTACGAGACAGCGGCTTGCGGATTCCAGATGATATCAGTGTCGCGGGCTGCAACGATACCGTCGGCGCGTGGCTCTATCCAGGGCTGACCACAATTCGGGAATTTCCTGAGCAGTTGGGGAAGAAAATGGTGGAGTTGATTCTCAGCCGCATCGCCAAGTCTGATCAGCCGCAACAGAGCGTTATTATCCCCACCGAATTTATTAAAAGGGATTCTTGCCGGGCAATCACAGCCTCGGACGATGTGTCGTCCGGCAAGCCCCTCCAAGGAACAGCGGTTGCCTCATGACCTTACAAAACCGATGGCTCAGATGTATTTAAATTGCGAACTAAACAAGGGAGAAGTGTATGACGGAATCGGAGATAGAGATGAAATCTCTTACAGTTGGAACGTTGAAAATAGAGATTTATCCTAACGGCGAAGCTGCTGGACAAGCTGCAGCACGCGCTGCGGCGCACGAGTTGCAGCAGCTAGACGCGCGACGGGAGACCATCGGAGTCATCTTCGCGACTGGAGCGTCACAACTCGATACCCTTCGTGCTCTCAACGCGATCGAAGGTCTGCCCTGGCATAAGGTTTGCGGCTTTCATATGGATGAATATATCGGCATCCCCGCTGATCATCCGTCTTCTTTCCGCCGCTATCTGCGTGAGAACCTGCCGCGACAGACGCAAATGAAGGAATTCTCTATGATCGATGGGACCGCCCCCGATCCACAGCAGGTATGCCGGGATTATGCAGAAAAAGTCAGTGCGGCCGATCCGCAGCTCTGCCTGTTCGGCGTTGGAGAAAATGGGCACTTGGCCTTCAACGATCCAGCTGAAGCCGACTTCAACGATCCTCTCGACATGAAGGTCGTGAATCTGGATACCTTATGCCGGCAACAGCAGTCAGCCGAGGGCTGGTTCAAGACCTACCAGGATGTTCCGGAGCGGGCTATCACGCTCACCATTCCAACCCTTATTCGCGTACCGAAATTGCTTGCAATTGTGCCCGGCCGCCGCAAAGCTAAAATCATTCGGAAAACCCTCGAAGCTCCAATTTCAACCGATTGTCCAGCAACCATTCTCCGCACCCATCCCGACGCGACTCTCTACCTGGATGCCGAGTCTGCCGCTGAATTAAATGGCATGTTCCACTCCAACTGAGAGGAAAACAGATGCGTGTTGGAATTATTGGGACGGGAGCCATTGCCAGAAAACATGCCCAAGCATACAAGAATATCGGGTATGAGATTACCGTCTGCACCAATACAACCGCTGAACGTGGATTGCGATTTGCAGAAGAAAATGGAGCGGAGTTCGTAGAAACGCCGGAGGCGGTGTGTTGGCATCCACGAGTGGATTACGTGGATGTCTGCACATTTCCCAACTACCGTTTACAGGCACTCGAACTATGCGCACAAAGCAAGAAGCATGTGCTGGTTCAGAAGCCGATGGCCACTCGCCTTGATGTTGCAGAACAGATGATCGTTCTTGGTTGCGAGGCGGGCATCATCCTCGGTGTGGTCAGTCAGCACCGCTTCGACGGTTCGATACTCTTTCTCAAGAAAGCTCTGGTGGATGGACGTCTTGGAAAGATCCTTCAAGCCGACGCATACGTGAAGTGGTTTCGGTCTGCCGAATATTACAGCCGGCCGGTAAAGGGAAGCTGGGCAGGCGAGGGCGGAGGCGCCCTAATCAACCAGGCTATTCATCAGATCGATCTTCTCCTATTTCTGATCGGCGGGGTGGACGAGGTCTTTGGGTACTGGCAACTCGGTTCTCTGCATAATATCGAGGCTGAAGACTCCCTCAGCGCCCTGATGCACTATGCATGTGGAGCAACGGGGGTCCTTCAAGCCACAACATCGCTCTGGCCCGGCTATCCGGAGAGGCTGGAAATCCACGGGACGAAGGGCACCGCCATCATTACCGGTGACCAATTAACCTCATGGGATGTGCAGGATGATGTTGGCGAGACGCCCCCCCTCGCGAGGCAGGAAGCATCGGGAGCCTCTGATCCCATGGCAATCTCAATAACGCCATTCGAACGGCAGTTTCTAGACTTTGGCGAAGCCTGTAAGACCGGTCGGTCTCCCGCGTGTTCTGGTGCGGACGGATACCGCGCTCTGCAATTGGTGCAGAATATCTATCGCTCATGCCTTGAGAAGCGGCCGATTGGCATATCTCCACTATCGCTTTAAACACATGCGCTCGACAGGGAAAGCAGCGAGCGAACAACACTGCGGCTGTTCCGCCTTTGAAGCGTGGCTCGATCTGCCTCCTATTGTGTTTCGCCCGGAGTGTTCTCCGAGCGGAAATCTCCGAGCAAATCCATCTCCTCGCGCAACCATGCACCCTCGCGAAGCTCCCGGACCGCCTCCTGACATCGTCTGTTCTCAGCCAGACTCACCGGACTCCAGCAGATAGTCGGCCAGGCGTTCGACTCCGAACTCGGATCCCGTTGTGCACAGCAGATAGCTTCGAACTACTCAAGATGAATAAGATAGGTCCGTATCCTCCCGCGCACCTCAGAGTGCAACCTCGTCCTGACTAGTTTTGAGTGTCTAGACCGCTAGCATCACTGGCTTCGCACCCCAAAAATCTGGCATTCTGGAAGACCATGCCTTTTCCGTCCACAAGCCTTCCCTCTATCGGCATCGATTTTGGAACGACCAATAGTTCCATCGCTTTCGCGCGCCCAGACGGAGTGGTTGAACTCGTTTCCTTCCCTACTGCCTCGGCAACTACAGAGTCGTTTCGCTCCGTTCTCTACCTGGAACAGCACAAACATGCGGGTCGAACCCAAATTAAAAGCTATACCGGCCCCTCCGGCATCGAGCATTATCTCTTCGCCGAGCACAAAGGAAGGCTCATTCAGTCGCTCAAGTCCTATCTCAGCAGTCGCACCCTTTCCGGGACCGAAGTCTTTGGCCGCCGCTACAGCATCGAAGACCTCATTTCACGCATTATCACTGATCTCCGACTCCGTGCCGAGCAACAGTTCGGCCAGACGATACGCCACGCTACCGTGGGCCGTCCCATCCGTTTCGTCGGTGCCGACTCTATCGACGATGACGACTTCGCGCTTCGGCGACTTCGTGAAGCCTTCACTCATGCTGGATTCGAGTCCGTCGCCTTTGAGATGGAGCCGATCGCGGCTGCATACGCTTACGAATCGACGCTCGATCATGATGAGCTCATCCTCATCGGCGACTTCGGTGGAGGTACCAGCGACTTTTCTCTGATCCATGTAGGTTCTGGCGTCCGTGCTCGCGGTCGGACCTCGCAGGATCTTCTGGGTAACAGCGGCCTCGGTCTCGCCGGCGATGCCTTCGACGCCCGCATCGTGCGTAAGCTTGTCTCCCCGGCGCTCGGCGCCGATTCTCTAGCCCGCTCGCTCAATAAGCTGCTTCCCGCTGTCCCGGCGTGGATCTACGCCAATCTGGAACGGTGGCATTACCTGTCATTTCTGAAGACGCGCAATGTTAATCAGATTCTCAAAAGCGCTCACGCGAATGCACTCGAACCGGAAAAAATTGAAGCGCTCCTTACCCTCATCGACGAAGACCTGGGCTACCAGTTGCATCAGGCTGTTCAGCGGCTCAAGGTCGAGCTATCGCACAACGAATCGGCGCAGTTCTATTTCCGCGATGGCAGTATGGACATTCGAGCAGATGTTACACGCGCCGACTTTGAATCATGGATTGGGGAAGAGCTGCAATCCATCGAACAATGTGTCGACGGGTTGTTAGAGACCACCGGCATCGCTGCCAAAATGGTAGACCGCGTCTTTCTTACCGGTGGAACCAGCTTTGTCCCTTCGGTGCGCCACATCTTCGAAAACCGTTTTAGCAAAGACAACGTTCGCACTGGCAATGAGTTCACCTCGGTGGCACGCGGCCTTGCCTTGAGGGACCATGAAAGCACCCTTTAGCTGACTCACCTCAACTCGCCGCAGTACGAGCCCCCCACAGCGCCCCCAACGAATTTGCTGCTCATTCCAACACGCGGATCTGTAGTGCAGACTCTGCCGGCGACGAGCTTAAACGATTGGCTTGCGCTGCTCTGGATACAATTCTCGGGAACGTTCGTAGCAATGTGCCTTGAGAGCGCTTGTATTGCTCACTCAGTCGAGTATTGTCGATCAACCATTTTCCGAGGTTCGGATTCTCGATTGATGAGGAAATCGCCAACGCACGTTTCATGGCGCCGCCATCCTGGAAACAGGCTTTGCCGGGGTTGGCACTGCCAAGATCGTCTTGTGCCGTCCGACGAGCGCCGACTGATTGCCCCTCGTGAAGGCCGTCACTTTGCGGCAAAGGATTTGCCGCGCACCGCGGTATAGACGGCATCGAAGACGCTCAGGCTATGGATATTCGGGACGCTGCCTACAGTGATCGGATCGCCGATCGATAGAACCTGGCTGTCCGTGTTGGTGAACTCCGGCCAGTGGGGCAGGCCAGGGCCGTTCGGATTGCCCGACTTCGCAAAATTGGCCCAGTAGCTGGACATCTCCTCGGCCACGGTACGATCTGCTGCGGTCCAGTTCCACGGCTCCTGATCCAGATGGTCAAAGACGTACCAGAGCTCGGCGAAGTGGCTGGCGCCCCAACCCGCATACACGGAGTTGGCGGGGAACGGTGGTTGTTGGCAGAACGAGTAGTAGAAGACGCTGCTCTTCCCAGTTCCGGCTTGCAATCTCGCCCACGCCCACATGTCCCAGCCGAAGCGCAGATCGCGTTCGAGGCTGAGTTGCGCCTGCCGCGCCTCTTGGTCGGTGGCATGGGGATAGGCCGCGACCAGCGCAGGGGGAAGTTGGCCAACGCTGTGCTCAATGTCCTTGTCGAACGTGGCGGCTGTCACGCGGCTGACGTCCGTCAGAGCACGCGCCTCGTCGGTGTTCGAGCCGATGAGCAGCGGAACGTCGTTCTGCTGTCCGGACGTAAACGCTTCATACGGTGAAACGGGAAGCACATAGGGTTCGATCACCGGGTGAACGATGCCGCCGCTGTTACCGGTGAGCAGGCGCGCTGGTAGTTGTCGTAATTGCTGCAGCGATGTAGCACGCAGTGAAGCCGCGTACTTCACACCATCCTGTTCTGCATTGGCCAGTAAGTACTTCGGTGCAAGTTGGAATGGCTCAAACAGACCGCCGCTCTCTCCGATGACGCGCTGAAACAAGCCTCGAGCACGAGGCGAAGCCATGAGGATGCTAACCGATATCGATCCGGAGGATTGACCGGCAATCGTCACGTTTTTCGAATCTCCACCGAAGGAAGCAATATTTCGCTGAACCCATTCGAGAGCAGCGATCTGATCCATCAAGCCGTAGTTACCCGACGAGTGATATGGCGATTCGCGCGTCAACTCAGGATGCGCAAGAAAGCCGAGTGGGCCAAGCCGGTACGCGATGGTGACGACAATCACGCCTTTGTGCGCCAGCCGATCACCCCAGTACAAAGGCATCGAGGACGACCCATTGATGTAACCACCGCCGTAGATCCAAACGATTACCGACAGAGGCTTCCGCGCGCTCCTGGCCGGCGTCCAGATATTGAGGTAGAGACAATCTTCACTCACCGCAGGCGGCGTCTCGCCCGGCATGGACACCCCCGCTTGCATACATGCAGGCGCAAACGCATTCGCTTTACGTATGCTTACCCACGGAGTGACGGGTGCCGGAGCGCGCCAGCGCAAGTCGCCGAGCGGAGCGGCGGCGAATGGAACACCTTTGTAGATGTTCAACCCGTCTTGGTGCACGCCGGATATTTTTCCTGATTCCGTGGCTGCTATAGGACTTTGTGCCAGCGTGACGGCGCACGTCGCTGAAATCAGCAAAGAAAGGACGGCTCTCTTGATGAGTTTTGAGTGGGACATCGAGATATTCACTTCCTGGTCGTTAGATACCTCGGGCAATGTATTACCGAGGAAGAGCTTCGCTGACTGACCGGGGAGCGAAGAGCCTGAACGCAGCCAGGATGCAGGCAAGAGCATTCAGTGAAGTCAAATTGCCTTCTGTACTCCAATACGACTTGCACACTGGTTTTGTTCCTTTCTTCGCTGGTGCTGCCGACGCGTGCGGACCAGGCTGAGAAGGCGTCCCTGGAAGGGAATTGCCAATCCTGGCCCGACCACGAAGGCGTGAGAATTGGTTGTTAGCAGGAGGCATTCTCGGTAGCTATCTCGCCAATGCGCTCGTTGCTCTGTGTACGACTGAACCTAGCAAGTTGCCCCCGGATAACCGGCAATCCGGAAGTACCTCCACGGATTCGTGCCGGGAAACGCGCCTTACGATCACGCTATTCGGGACTTTATCGACTGGTATTGCTCCGCGCCGCTTGGTGTTCAACAGAACGGTCGTGACCCGGTATTGCTACCCATGGAGTTCGCAGATAGCAATGAGATAGCGCATGATATCAATAGCAGAAAGCACTCTTATCCTCCTGCAAGTCGTGTTGCGGATTCAGCCGTAAGTATTACTCCATTCACCGGTCTTGCTCAGGTCACTGTGGCGTTACCTGCGGGGACGGGATATATATGCAGCGGAGTGTCGGAATTGTATGCTGAAAGTTAATATGTGGTCGATCTTTTCCTTTCGGACTTATTTGTTTCTATTCTGCGTTGGCTGTATCTCATCTGTAGCAGCACAGTCGCCAACTCCCAACCCTGAGCTTGTCTGGAACGCTGATTCGTCGCAGTCACAAAGATTCGTCGCAGCTCATGGAGAGCAGGCAGCTCTTATGGGCTATGCCTCGCCAGGGCTTGACATGTGGGCCTATCCGCTTCAGTTACTCAGCGATTACCAGATCAGCTTCCTCGAACCCGGGCTGGTAAACCCCATTGACGGCCTCAAGCTGCTTCGTCGCATCGAGTATCACCCCACAGAGATCGTGAGAGTTTACATCGGGTCTGACTTCGTTGTCCGCGAACATCTCTTCATCCCGCAGCATCAGCCCGGCGCCATCATCACGTACGAGGTGCAAGGAAGGTCGAAGATTCTCATAGCGGTGCACTTTGAGCCTTCCCTGAACTTGATGTGGCCAGGTGCGCTCGGCGGCCAGAGCATTCATTGGGATAACTCTGTTTCGGGCTACGTGGAAGAGGAGCCGCTCTATGGCTATTCGGCCATCCTCGCCTCTCCTCAGGCGGTTGCGCATGACGAGATTGTCAATCGAACAATCCAGCCACAAAAGGGCGTGACGTTTGTCGTCAAGCCCGGACCGTCTGATCATGGCGAGACAGCCGCGACGGTGTTCCTCGGGCTGGATGCGCCACATACGAGTCCGTCTCACGGCATGGTCCTCTCACTCGAAGCCAACAAGGATCACTTGATCTCCGAGGCAGCGGAGCACACCAGCGATCTGCTGTCCCATTCGCTCCAGATCCTCACTCCGGATGCGGAGATCAATCGCGCTCTCTCCTGGGCAGAAATTGCGCTCGACCAGGCCTGGGTCTGCAACCCACAGTTGGGCTGTGGGGAAGTAGCCGGTTATGGCCCGTCCCGCATGGGGCGTCGCCCGCAATATGATTGGTTCTTCGCTGGCGATGGCCTGATCGCAATGCAAGGTCTGCTCGCTGCTGGCGACTACACCCGCGCCCGCGACGAGCTTGCGTTCATTACGCGCTATCAGGACCCTGCAAATGGCATGATCTGGCACGAACTGTCGCAAAGTGCCGGGATGATCGATTGGCTGCACAAGTACCCCTATATGTATGTGCACGTCGACATCACATTTCAGTACCTCGCAGGCTTTGCCGATTATGTTGTCACTACGGGCGACAACGAATTTCTTCTGGCCCATTGGAGCAATGTCGAAGCTGCCTGGCGCTACTGCCAGTCTGTGATCAGCCCCACCACCATGCTTCCGCAGATTCCCCCAGGCAAAGAGGGGGAGAACGAGCAGGACCGAATGAGGGATTCACTCGATCTGTCTTCGCAGTGGATTAGTGCCGCGAGGGGTTTCGCGCAGCTTGCAAAACTCACCGGTCATGCCGAGGATGCTGCCAAAGCAGATCGGGCTGCGGCCGCAGCGCAAGCGTCCGTAGCGGCTGAGGACTGGGATGCAACGCACCACTTCTGGTTGGCCGGTCATACGAGAAACGGAAAGGCCATCTACGACCAGCGCTCCCGACCGAGCGGCATCCTGCTGCAGGATGTGTTCTCGCAGCAGCAAGCCGATGAGGTTCTGGATCGCCTTGCCTCTCCAGAGTTCGAGACCGATTGGGGGGCGCGCGGCATGTCCGAACTCGCGCCCAGCTTCGCTCCGAGTTCGTATTCGAAGGGGAGTGTCTCAGCGCTTGGCTCTTCCAACGTTGCCGAAACGTTGTGGAAGGAACACCGCCCGCTGGCCGCTTGGAATCTCTGGCACTCACTGCTTCCGTGGCACAGACTCGACAGCGAAGGCCATCTTCACGAGGTGCTCGACGGCAGCTTTTTCGGGCCACAGATCGAATCCGTTCCCGAGCAGACCTGGTCCTCCGCCGGGTATCTCAACAGCGCTGTTCATGGACTCCTCGGAATCGAGGTGCACTCAGCGGACCACCGGCTGAGCTTTGCGCCTCACCTACCCGCTCAGTGGAACGTGCTCCATGTTGGCCACATCCACGTCGGAAGCTCGTCCTTGAATGTCCACCTCACGCGCGACGAGCGCGGGTTAGAACTGCAACTGGACAATGAGGGAACCCCGGTCGTGCTCGACTTCAGTCCCGAGCTTCCGCTCGGAGCCCAACTGACCGGCGCATCCCTCAACGGTTCCCGCGTGAAAGCGACCCTTCACAAGCAGGCACAGGATGAACATGCGACTCTTCGCCTCACTGTGCCGCCCGGCCATACGATCTGTCGAATCACTTACGCAGGGGGCATACAGATCACCGTGCCTCAACCAGAACCTGCTCCGGGCGCAGTCAGCAGGAATCTCAAAATAGTGGCCGCGCACTTCGCAAACGGCACACTTCGGCTGACTGGATATGCAAGCTCACCCAATCGCGCTGTCGTAGATCTAAGCACACCCTGGAAACTAACCAAGGTGGAGGGTGCAACCGTGGACTCCAGTATTCCGGGAACCTATCGGGTGCAGTTCGACATGACCCCGGCGGCGAACAGCGCAAGCGCAGAATACGCGCCTATCGGTGCCGTGCTGACGTTTGCTATTCCGGGGCCGTAACTCCCACCCATCTTTCCACGAGTGCAAGCAGGGCTGGGTGGGTGGAGGGAGTCTGGACTCCACCCATCAGTTACACTCCTGAGCTTCGACGTTCTAAGGTCGAGGTGGTTGGTAGTGGGAAATGCTTCTGCATCAGGAGGAGAAAATCAGGAAGTGCCGGATTCACATTGTCTTTTCTCCATGCGAAAAACAACTTTGTATAGATGGTCTTTACCTTAAGCTTTCTCAGCACAGTTCCTTCGAAGTGCAGAGCCCGCGCACTCTGCGGAACCAAGGCAATACCTTGTTCGGCGGTTACCAGGGCGAGGATCGAATGAACCTGGCTGATTCGCTGTACATAATTGACTCGAATGCCCGAGGTTTGAAGCAAGCTATCAACCTTATCGTGGAAGTATTTCCCGTCCACTGGATTGAAGGTGATGAAGGGCTCACCACTCAAGTCTTCGAGTGCAGGCAGACGTCTTTTCGCGAGTCGATGGTCGCGGTGAACCGCCAGAAGAAGAGGCTCGCGTAATACCTGGATTACCTCCAGGCCGTGCAGGTTCGAGGTCATGCCAACAGGCCCAGTTCGATTTCATGCCCCTGCAAGGCCTCCAACTGCCGACTTGTGATCATTTCATTCAATAATTCCTGTTCAAGAAGTTGAATCTGGCGTCTAAGCGGGGTTCCGTCATGAAGATGCGTATTCGGCCTTTGGGTGAAAATCTGCTCTCCCCCGCCATGATGAGTTGCGCGCATGTCTATCCTTCCAAGTTGGTCGTCGTTGACGACCACTCTCAGTACCGGGCTTGCTTAATGGGACGGCATCGGCATCATTAACATCCTGCTTGTCTCCGGTTCAATCCAATCGATGCCCTCGGCTTCGAGTAAACCCCTTCGGCAAGGGTGATGAGTGTCACTGAGAGCTTGCAAAGTTGCGAGGATCCTGAGGGTTGATCTGCATCTTCACTCTCCTTGCTTCGGTATTATTCATGCGAAGTCGCCATGCCAAAGCGGACTATTCTACCCATCCGCGGTTTGCGCGGCTTCATAGAATTGCACGATTGTTTGGTCCTGGCTTAGTCACCGGCGCCGCCGACGATGATCCATCTGGCATCCTTACATATAGTCAGTCTGGCGCGCAGTTCGGATTAGGCCAACTATGGACGGCGCTCGTCATGTTGCCGTTCCTGATCGCTGTTCAGGAGATGAGTGCCCGAATCGCACTCGTTACCGGCCAAGGAATCGCCGCAACACTTCGGAAACACTATTCCAGGCATGTTCTCTACGGCATAGTGTTCCTGCTGATCGCAGCCAACACAATCAACCTCGGAGCTGACCTTGGAGCAATGGCCGATAGCGCACACCTGCTACTGCCAATCCCAAATGCATTTTTCATTCTATTATTCGCGACAATCGCTATCGTGCTAGAGGTCTTTGTGCAGTACCGCACGTATGCGCCAATGTTGAAGCTGCTCACGCTGTCTCTTTTTGCGTATATGCTCACCGGCTTGATCGCGACTCGAGATTGGACACCCGTTATAAAAGCAAGCTTTCTTCCTCATATTCAGTTTGACTATCAATTCCTGATGATTATTGTCGGGGTTTTTGGCACGACGATTTCTCCATACTGCTTTTTCTGGCAGGCCTCACAAGAACTCGAAGAAAGACGCGCGGGCAACGGCGGCAGTGGAGGCGCACGCAGACTGCTGGCCGATATGCAGAGGGACACAAGTATCGGCATGTTCGCTTCTGAGGTGGCCACCTGGTTCATCATCGAAACAACAGCCGTTGTTCTCTACGTCAACGGAGTCAGAGACATCACGACGTCCGCTCAAGCAGCACGAGCTTTAGATCCGTTGGTCGAGAGCTTCCCCCACGCCGGCAAAATCTCGGAGATACTGTTTGCGGCCGGTGTAATCGGCACAGGTGCTCTGGCGGTCCCAATCTTCGCGGCTGTGTCCTCCTATGCGCTGTGCGAGTTGCTGGAGTGGAATGAGGGACTGGATCTAACGCCCAAGCAGGCGCCCGGATTCTACTGGATCATGCTTGCGGGAACCTCTGTAGGTGTCCTCCAAAACTATCTGGGATTCAATCCAATCAAGTTGCTGATCTACTCGGCGGTGATCAACGGTATCGTGTCCGTTCCCATCATCTTCATGCTGATCATCATCGCAAACAATAGCAAAATCATGGGGAAATATGCGAACAGAATGCTGAGTAACGTCATCAGTATTGCGACTCTCGCAGTAATGACGATTTCGGCGGGTCTGATGATGTACTCGTTTTTTGCGAAGTAGGAGCACAGGTTCGGCTAGGTACGGGAGGTAGTCATCGAAATAGCAAAGCAAAAACACGACAAACCCTGGCTCCGTTTTCTTTCGCAACTCAAAGTGTTCACACCACTAGCGCATTTCCTTACGAGAGCTGGACCTGGTCCGGGCTTCGGTTTGATGAAATCCACTTCCCGAAAATGACCGTTCGCTATGAGATTTATGTCTTCACCTGCTACTCCGCTGCACGGCTGTTTGAGAAGCGGAATTCTGAGGAGCACATCATCACGGAACAAGCGGTCGAGATGAACTTTGCTCGCTTTGCGGCACATCATCGGGCAAACGAAGTTGACTGAGCCCTGTCGGCTCAAATCCAATCAAGTCGTTCGATAAATATCTGAGTTGCAACTGCTGGAGGCGCGACTCAAATCATTGACAGTAAGGCAAAAAAAATTGATTGTGAGTAAAGACGAAGTGCAATTTAAAATGACAGGTGGTCTATGAAGAAGCAGTCCAACCCGCGAAAAAAGGAGAAACATTCTTCCAGAGCTACCGACACTACCACAGTGGAAGAGTCGATTCGGCCATATGCGATTGCAGATAAGCTGCGTACCCTTCGCCTGCGTCGTAGCATGGGGCTCGCGCAACTCGCCGAACACTCCGGGTTTTCCCCAGCCATGCTGTCGCGTCTCGAAAATGGCCGGCTGGTGCCCACTCTACCAACGCTTACGCGTATTGCGTTGGTTTTCGGCGTTGGGCTCGATTACTTCTTCACTGATCCGCGGAAGCGCCACGTTGTGGCCATCTCACGTCGTGATGAGCGAAGGATATTCCCATCCGACCCCAAAGGGTCTTCGGTCCCGTGGTCCTTCGAAAGTCTGGACTTCCGTGCAAATGAGCGGAAGCTGAATGGGTTTCTGGCTCATTTTCATTCGTTGCTTCACGAGAAAGTCACACCGCATTTTCATCCGGGGGTAGAGTTACTCTACCTGATTGAGGGGAAACTGGAGATGACCATCGGTGTTGAAACGTTCCAGCTCTCTGCCGGCGACTCCATCTACTTCGATTCGTTACAGAAACATGCCTACCGAAGTCTGGTCGAAACGCCTTGCACTGCGGTCGTGATAACTACGGGATCTTCCACGTAAAGGCGAGCTTTTCCAGAGCACTATTGTTTGTGCAGATCGGTGATACCGTGCTGTTCTCTGCTAAATCACCAAATCGCGGGGAGGGCGCATCGTCGGCGTAGCGAAATTTGACATCTTTACCAATCGGCAATCAAAACTGATTTCTTTGCACGTGAAGCAAGTGATTGTCGTTTAGGAGCTCAACTCCAGCCACAATAGTACGCGGTGACCCTATGGTGGAGGAATGAGCTTTGCGCAAAGCGATAAAAAAAGACACATCGTGATCGTGGGAGCCGGACCTGGCGGACTTGCTACTGCGATGCTACTTGCGAAGCGCGGCTTCCGCGTTCAAGTCTTCGAGAAGCAGGATGTCATTGGTGGGCGTAACGCGGAACTTCGCCTGGGTGAATACAGCTTCGATCTCGGGCCGACGTTCCTGATGATGAAGTTCTTGCTTGATGAGCTCTTTGTCGAAGGAGGGCGCCGCTCCAGGGACTACCTGCAGTTCCAGCGGCTTGATCCGATGTACGCGCTTAGTTTTCCAGACAAGACGATGCTTGCGCGCTCCGACCCGGAGGCAATGAAGGCGGAGATCGAAAAGCATTTTCCTGGCGAAGGCGCCAGCTTCGATCATTTCCTTGAGCGCGAGAGCCTTCGATTTAAAAAGCTGTATCCGTGTCTGCAACAGCCGTATGGTACTCTCGCCAGCCTGATCAGTCCCACGCTACTCGCGGCCGTGCCCCATATTGCCGCAGGGCGGTCGCTGCACAACGTGCTCGCCGATTACTTCCGCTCAGAAGAGCTCCGCCTCGCATTTACATTCCAATCAAAATATCTTGGGATGTCGCCGTGGGATTGTCCCGGTCTCTTCACCATGATTCCCTATACGGAGCATGCCCATGGCGTGTACCACGTCATGGGTGGTCTTTGCCGCATCAGCCAAGCCTTTGCCGAGGTTGCTTGTGAAGAAGGAGCTGAGATTCACACCTCCACGCCAGTCGCCCGTATCCTCCTTGATGGACGTCGCGCTTGTGGCGTCGAGCTTGTCAGCGGCGAAAAGATCTACTGTGACGATGTTGTGATCAACGCCGACTTCGGTCACGCCATGAGCATGCTTTTCGATGAGAAGGATCTTCGCCGTCACAAACCATCAAGTCTTCGCAAGCGAAAATTTTCATGTTCGACATTCATGATGTACCTCGGCCTCGATCGTGAATATGACGCCGAGCACCACACAATTGTCTTCGCGCGCAACTACAAAAAGAACATCGAAGACATCACGCACGGTCGCGCAACCTTGGAAGATATGTCGCTGTACATCCGTAATGCCGGCAAGACAGACCCGTCAGGCGCACCTGCGGGCCACTCCGCGCTCTACATTCTCGCCCCTGTGGCCAACAACACTAGCGGCATTAGTTGGAATGAGTACAAGCACCAATGCCGCGAATACGTCCTACGCATTCTGCGCGAACGTACACCTTACGGCGACGTCACGCCGCATATTCGCCGCGAACTGATCATCACCCCTGAGGACTGGGAGAAGAACCACTCAGTCTTCCTTGGTGCAACCTTCAACATGGCACATAGCTGGGACCAGATGCTCTACATGCGCCCTCACAACGAGTTCGAGGAGTTTTCGAATTGCTATTTGGTGGGTGGCGGCACGCATCCTGGCAGCGGACTCCCCACCATCTTTGAGTCGGCACGTATCTCAGCCAACCTTATCTGCGAGCAATATGAGGTCTCATATCCCGCTGCAAAACCGCTTGAGCCAGCGCTCGCATGAATTTGTCGACTTCAGACCAGATTCTTGCCTGCGCGCGTGCGGCGCAGGCCGCCTGGGCTGCAATCCCTGTCTCACGCCGATGTGCCATTCTGGGTGATTTGCGCCGCGAAATCGCACTTCAGTGCGAATCAATAGCCGACACAATCGCGCGAGAAACCTCAAAACCACTGTTGGATGCACTCTCTGGCGATGTACTCGTCACTCTAGAGCATCTGCGCTATTACGAATCCTACGCCGCGCGCATATTGCGTTCGCGTCAGATAGGTAAGCCCTCTTTCTTCTTTCGTGGTGCACGCTTCGAGAAATCTTTCGAACCGCACGGAGTGGCTCTGATCTTCGGCCCGTCGAATTATCCTTTTCAACTAACGGTGATCCCGCTTATCACTGCACTCGCTGCAGGCAATGCAGTGATTCTCAAGTGTTCCGAGCGTACGCCCGAAACAGCGGCCCTCATCGCGAAGCTCTGCGCAAGAGCTAATCTACCTCCCAACCTGGTACAGGTGTTGCATGACGGCCCCGAACAATCCGTAGCCCTCATTGACGCTCGCCCAGACTTCATCTTCTTTACCGGCAGTAGCCGTCACGGCCAGCAGGTGGCGCAGCGTGCCGCAAAGCAGCTCATCCCTATGATCCTTGAGCTGGGTGGAAAGGATGCCAGTCTCGTCTTTGCGGATTGCCATCTTGATCGAGCTATTGAAGGTATCTGCTACGGCGCTTTTTCCAATGCCGGACGCGTGTGCATTGCAGTCAAGCGCGCATACATCGAAGCTTCCATTTATGACGACTTTCTCGCTCGTTTGAAGCAGCGCATTATGAAGCTTCGCGTCGACACTGATACAGGCGCAGACTTCTGCCCGCTGTCTAAGAATTCCCAATCCGATCCTCGTGCCCAGGTGGAAGACGCACTCTCCCGTGGCGCCACGCTGCGCTGGCCGCACGATCGTGCCGCGGTCGCGTATCAGCCGACGCTCCTCAGCGACGTTCCCTCCGACGCGCGCATCCTTACAGAAGAGTCCTTCGGCCCCGTGCTCTGTGTAGCCTCTTTCCGGGACGAGGCCGAAGCGATTGCGCTTGCTAATGCAAGTCATTTTGGGCTCAGCAGCAGCATCTGGACCCATAGTCAAGCGAGAGCCCGTCGCATAGCCGCGCAACTCTCTGCTGGAAGCTGTAGCGTCAATGATGTCATCCGTGCCATTGCAAATCCTCATGCCCCATTTGGCGGGAATCGGTTGAGCGGCTATGGTCGCTATCACGGCCCCGAAGGCCTACTCTCTTTTTCTCGCGTGAGAACCATTATGCTCACAAGCGACCGCCGCACTCGCGAGATCAACTGGTTTCCATTCAACGGTCGCACCAGGGGCCAACTCGCCAGCCTGATCCGATTCCGACACGCGACGACCGGTCTCGTGGGGCGTCTCAGCCGGATACTCATGCCGCTCCTCCTCAGCACAATTCTTCCCATGGCCTTCGCGGCGCAATCCAAGCCGCAGGCGCATCTCTCCATCGACGTCCATCTCACTCCACACGCACGCGGCGAGCTGGCCTATCTCATCTTTGCCTCATCATCTGGATTTCCTGGTGAACGCGAGAAAGCTCTCCGGCAGGGGTTCCTTCCCATCCCTACTAACGCCCAGAACCTCCGCATTGATGCCGATCTCCCGCCCGGAACCTATGCTGTGAGCGTTTATGAAGATATCAACAGCAACCACAAGCTCGATCACAATCTCATCGGTATTCCACGCGAGCCAGTCGGCGTCTCAAACAATCCGCCTGCTCGCTTCGGCCCACCCCACTTCGACCAGTGTTCGTTCCACCTTGGAGAAACTTCTAAGATCATCACAATCACCTTGGTACGCGCATCATGAGTGCTGCTAAAAAGGGTAACCGCATCATCGTCATCGGAGCCGGGCTCGGCGGTATGTCTGCGGCCATCATGCTCGCTCGCAATGGCTTCCAGGTCACCATTCTTGAGAAGAACGCACAGGTCGGCGGCAAGCTCAATCAACTGCAAACCAAAGGGTTCAGCTTCGATCTCGGACCTTCGATCTTCACACTTCCTGAGATTTTTCGTCCCATCTTCGAAGGTGGCGGGAAGCGGCTCGAAGACTACATAACCCTGCAGCGCGTCGATCCGCAGTGGCGCAATTTCTTTGAAGACGGAGTCGTCGTCGACCTATGGGAAGACCCTGAAAGAATGCGTAAGGAGCTCGGGCGTTTCGGCCCGCAGATCTTCGGCGAGTACAAAGACTTCCTTGCCTATTCACGCCGCCAATACGAGATCCTTGAACGTGGCTATCTCCGCCATGGCCTCGATACCCTCACACAGTTCTTCCGCTTTTATGGCTGGAAGGAGGCTGGAGACCTCGACTACCTGCGTTCGATGTCAGGTAGCATTTACAAGCGACTGAGCAATCGTTACCTCCGCGATATCTTCGAATACTTCATCAAGTATGTCGGCTCCAGCGCCCTTGATTCACCTGCCTTTATGAACTTGATGCCGACCATTCAGATGGACTTTGGTCTCTGGTATGTTGCTGGCGGCCTCTATCAGTTGGGCCACGCGTTCCGTAAGCGTCTGGAAGAGACTGGTGTCACACTCTGTCTCGAACAAGAGGTTCTGCGTATCGATTTCTCCCGGAGTGCCGTCACTGGCGTGCAAGTCCGCAACTCGAGCGGCGGTCTTCGAATTTTGCCTGCCGATTACATCGTGTCCAACATGGAAGTCGTTCCCGCCATGAAGCAGCTACTGCGCTCTCCAACTTCCGTCATGAAGAAGTTGCGTCGCTTCGAACCATCGTGCTCTGGTATCGTTCTGCACCTTGGGCTGAACCGTGTCTATCCGCAGCTCGCACATCACAACTTCTTTTATTCCACCGATCTGCACAAGCACTTCCGCCGGGTATTTCGCGACAAGAAGCTGCCTGATGATCCGACCATCTATTTGGTCGCCCCCACCCGGAGCGATCCATCGCAGGCACCGCCAGGCTGCGACAACATCAAGATCCTGCCTCACATTCCATCCATCAACGACCGCAATCCCTACACGAGAGAAGATTACATCGCTCTCAAAGAACTCTGCCTCGACAAGCTTGAGCGCATGGGCCTCACTAATTTGCGGCAGCATATCGTCGTCGAAGACTTCTGGACCCCATTCGACATCGAGACTCGCTATGCCTCCAATCGAGGCTCCATCTACGGTGTGGTCTGCGATCGCCGCCGCAACTTTGCTTTCAAAGCGCCCAAGCAAAGCTCCCAGTTTCACAATCTGTTCTTCGTAGGTGGCAGCGTCAATCCCGGAGCTGGCATGCCGATGGTTACGCTTAGCGGCCAACACGTCGCTCGCATGATTATCGAGCAGACCTCCAAGGGAAAGCCATGATCTTGCCGGCCCTCCTCTGCGCTACCGGACTTCCTGCCGGCTTCCTCCTCATCCAGCGCGTTCCTTCCTGCCCACCTGCTCAGTCGCACGCCACGATTAGCCTTTCGATCGTCATTCCCGCACGCAACGAGCAAGACAATCTTCCTCGCCTTCTGCAATCGATCGCGGCATCTGCGGCACGCCCGGCAGAGATCCTGGTCGTGGACGATGCTTCCACCGATAACACAGCACTTATTGCACAGAGCCTCGGCGCAACCGTCATCGCCTCTGCTCCTTTACCAACCGGCTGGACGGGCAAGGCGTGGGCCTGTCATCAGGGAGCACAACGTGCCATTGGAGAGAATCTGCTTTTTTTGGACGCGGATACGTTCTTTGTCAAGGATGGCCTGAACGGTCTTATTGCACGCTGGCTTCGCGAGCAGGATCCAAGGCTGGTTATGTCGTTGCTGCCCTACCATGTCATAAGTGACCAATACGAGCAGCTCTCGCTTTTTTTTAATGTCCTCATGGCTGCGGGTGCCGGCGGGTTTGGTGTAATTTCTAAGCCGCGGCTCTTTGGCCAGTCTCTCCTCATCGCCAAAGGAACCTACTTCGCTGTTGGCGGTCACGCTGCTGTTCGGGGCTTCGTCCTGGAGAATCTCAATCTCGCCACCCTTATCCGCGCCTCTGGGTCGCGCATCCTCTGCCTGAGTGGGCGCGGCACCCTTCATATGCGAATGTTCCCGGAAGGTCTCGGCCAGATGTCCGATAGCTGGACAAAAGCTTTCATTCACGGAGCCGCCGCCTCGGACGGCTTTATTCTTACATCAGCGGTGATGTGGATCTCCGCTCTCTGGTCCACCGCACTGCTCTTGATCGTTCCGCGTGACTACGGTCGTCTGGGACTGGCGTTCGTCTACCTGATGTTTAGCTCGCAACTTGTCTACCTCGCGCGTCAGCTTGGCAGTTATCGTCTCCTCACCGTCCTGTTGTATCCGTTGCCGCTCGCATACTACTGTGCTGTGTTTGGCCGATCCGCCGCACGGCGCGCTCTTCGCCGCAAAACTGTCTGGCGAGGGCGCGAAGTATGATCGCGGTGGTGGTGTGGGCGGCGAACCTCCTCGGTTGGCCCGTCATTCACCTCGCCATCGGCTTCGTCGTTCTCCGCATTCCGCCGCACATCTTCGCACGCGACACATGGCTTACCACCCGGCGCCCCTGGGAACAAGATGGGCATCTGTATCGGGACCGGTTCGCAATTCGAAAATGGAAATTTCTGCTCCCTGATGCTGCGCCCTGGCTTGGCGGCTTCGCTAAGAGGGAGCTCCGCGAGCGCAACTCTGCCTACCTTGCACAATTTCTCATCGAGACTCGCCGAGCCGAAATTGCGCACTGGTGCATGTTGGGCTGCCTACCCCTTTTCTTTATCTGGAATCCACCATGGGCGCGCTGGGTAATGACCGCCTACGCCCTTGCCGCCAACCTACCTTGCATCCTTGTGCAGCGTTATAACCGTTTCGCACTTGACCGTATTGCCCACATCCGGAGCCAAAGTCCGGTGCGCCTATGAATCAATCCACGCCCAAACTCAATCCAGGCCCCCGCAGGCGACGCTACCTGCTCCATCTGTTCTGCACGCACGACGAAGGTAGTCTCTCATGTCGCTACATTGCTAACATTCGCCCATGGCCCGTCCGGACTGGCGCTCATGCAAGAACTCAGGAATATGTCTTTATAGACGAATATGAACTCATCGAATCCATCAACCCTCTGCTCTCTCACGGTTCCGATGTCCGTGATGTTCTTAGTCATATAGAGAGCCCAGACGGCTTTGTTTATCTCCTCTTTCTCAGTTCCGAGGAAGCGGGCAGTCTGGGATGGCGCGAATAAGTTGAGATCGCTGATCGCAGCGCTAAGGATGAGTCGGTCCTTATGTTCGGGAAAAACGCATCAAGGCTGGTTGTAATGATGTTTGATCAAACCAATCGGCCCGGCAAAATTGCGGGAAGCAGTAGCCTCTCTGTTGCAACAATCCAAAAACATGCCAGCAGCAAGGTCTAGATGCCCGAAGGGAAAGTTTCCGCGGGTTCGCCGAAAGCTCCTGTACCGATCGGCTCCAAGGGCTCCACGGCCCGGGTCTGGTCGAAGTGGATGATGGCGTCGAACTGATCGGAGAGTCTTGCGTGGAAATAGTGGCTGGCCAGTTCGGACGCTGGAAGGTACACAACGCCGATGGCGCGCTCAAGCATAGGTTTGCGTAGTCCGTTGAACACATGAGAATCTTCCTTCAGATTGAGTAAAAAAGCTGGTACCCCAACCTGATGGAATAGCCCCTCGTAGCTGTCCGCTCTGGCCGGCCGCACCTGTTTCCGTTCCGCTGAACCATCCCATTCCGATGCCGCCGTGACTGTACCTGAATATGTTGTAAAACCTATATTTAGACATGCGACGCTATATTTTTGGCGAATGAGCTGTCCTATATTCCATTCCCCAGCGCGACCCATTTGGGTGGCGCGCGCATCGCCGACGTGGGAATTGTGAGCCCATATGACTATCTTTGACGCCCGCTTTCGAACTTCAAGATACTCGATCAAAGTGTCGAGTGTTTGCACCATGTGCTGATCGCGAAGGTTCCAGGATGAAACCGATTCGTGGAACATGGTGCGGTAGTATTCTTCGGCGTCTTTGACAACGCGGGCATTTTGCTCCGCATCGAAAAATCGCTCCAAGGCGGCCAGTCCATCCATGCGGGCGTAGCGTAGAGCACTACGATGCAGATCGACGAGCTGCGACACCGCCTCAGCTTCACAAGAAGGCCGTATGCCGAGGCCAGCTGCGTAGCCATAGGTCTGGGGGTCGTCTCCGAAGTTATCGAAGCAGGCATAGCGGAGACGGGCTCGATGTGCCGCATCAGGATCGGTCCTATCGAGGTAGCGGAGGACGCATTCCATCGATGCGTGCAGACTATAGAGGTCAAGGCCATAAAATCCAATACGGTTCGGCAGATCTAGAGCATCATTGAAGGTTCTTAGCCAGCCGACGAAATCAAGGATGTCGGCATTGCGCCACATCCATGCCGGAAACCGTTTGAACCCGCTGAGGGCCTGGACGGCATCAGGATCCACATTATCTCCCTGCACATAGCGATTGACTCGATAAGCATCTGGCCAATCTCCCTCAACAGCGATCGCGTTGAAACCCTTCTCGCGAATGAGACGCTGCGTGATTCTGGCGCGCTCTCGGTAGAACTCATGCGTTCCATGGGAAGCTTCGCCGAGGAGGACGAAGCGGGCATCTCCGATTAATTTGAGGAGAGAATCGTAATCGTTGGCCGAGCCAGTTAAAGGATGCGCGGCCTCGCGGACGAGATCGGTAATGATGGACTGCGTTGCATCAATCATGAGTCATCTCCTGACATTCGTGTCTCAGTTGGCCCAGCTATATAGTAAGAGGCAGTCAGCGAGCCTTAGGTACCGGGGCGAAACTAGATCCCAGAGTTGATCGATCGGATACTAAGTTGTGGACGAACCAATCCGCGGCAAGCTGTGCTACTTTCTCGAGGGCGCCGGCCTCTTCAAAGAGATGTGTCGCTCCGGGGACGATGACAAGTTCTTTATTCGGACATTGCAATCTGTTGTGGGCCTGACGATTGAGGCCAATGACCATCTCGTCCTTTCCTCCGACAATCAAAAGGACAGAGGCACGAACAGTAATCAGTGCTTCTCCAGCCAAGTCGGGCCTGCCTCCGCGAGAGACGATCGCGGTAACGAGTCCGGGTAGCCGTGACGCCGCGACGAGTGCGGCAGCAGCACCTGTGCTGGCACCGAAATAGCCGATTGCAAGATTTCGGGTGGCTGGATGGCGGGTAATCCACTGGGTGACGCCAACCAATCTCTTAGCAAGCAGTGCGATATCGAAGCGGAGCTCGGCAGTTTGGCTGTCCACGGCTTCTTCCTCGCTAGTCAGCAGATCAAAAAGGAGGGTTGCGAATCCCTCAGATTGAAGCACTTGTGCTACATACCGATTGCGTACGCTGTGACGGCTACTGCCACTGCCATGAGCGAACAGTACAATCCCTTTCGGGTTATTGGGAATGCTCAAAGTTCCCTCAAGCCGGACATCAATGAGATCGATCGTGACGTCAGACTGACCCTCATTCCCAGAGTGATCAGAACTCGATTTTTTGTAGGCTGCTGACTGAAGTAAATCTTGTACTTCAACATCCTCAACCTGAGGAAAGGACCCGTAGAATTGACCGACTGCGTAAAATTGATCCGGCGCGTATACGCAGATAAGCTGATCTACTTCGGGCCGGAGCCATGCGCACGTTGAGGCAGGTGCCACCGGAACGGCGAGTACCAGTTTGGACGGTTTCATCTGCCGGAGGGCGCTAATAGCAGCGTATACACTGGCTCCCGTGGCTATTCCATCGTCGACAAGAATGATTGTTTTCCCAGTTACATCGACTGGTGGGCGGTTCCCTCGATAAAGGAGAGCACGTTGTTGCAACGTGTTCTTTACATCCTGGGTGACGCGCTCAATCTGTTGGTTGGAGATACCTGTAGCCTCGATCACCTGCCTATCTAGATATCGCCCATCGCCAGCTGCTATCGCACCGAATGCCAGTTCTTCGTGTCCCGGAACACCGAGCTTTCGGGAGAGAAATATATCCAGAGGAGCGTGCAAAGCTTGGGCCACTTCAGATGCCACCGTTACGCCGCCACGAGGAATCCCTAATACGACAATATCGTCCCGATTGGCGTAGCTACTCAGTCGCGCGGCCAATTGACGCCCAGCATCTATTCGGTCTTTAAATGTCATGGCTTCCTCCAACGTTTTTGGCAATTCTCACCGAAGCGTTTGGCTCAATGTCCTTTATGATCTTTTCTATTCGTACAGCTCGCATTGTGATTGAGCAGTGATGCCCATCACTCCCGTTAATCGGGGCTGAAATCTGCGCATTTCGACAGACGTGATCAAAATCACAGCCGCGTGCCAGCCTGTCTGCTAGTGTGAAATTCCGGCGTGAAGTATAGACGTACCGGTCATCCGCCGAGAACCGGCAGGATGGAAGGAGGTTTCATGAATGTCAAAGATGTGATGAGTAAGGGACTTTTTTGCTGTACACCGGACGATCCAATCCAGAAGGCGGCGGAGCTAATGAAAACCAACGATGTCGGATCTATTCCTGTCGTGAATGATTGCACGGAGCGGAAACTGCTTGGAATCATCACAGATCGGGATATCTGCATCAAGGCGGTTGCCGCGGGGAAATCGAATGGCACTATGAAAGTCTCAGAGGTAATGAGCAGGGCCACGGTGACATGTGGTCCTGATGAGTCGCTTGAAGCTTGCGAAGCCAAGATGGAGCGAAACCAAGTTCGGCGGGTGCCGGTGGTTGACGGGAAAGGTACTTGTATCGGAATCGTCGCACAAGCCGATATCGCCTTACGTGACACGCCTGAACATACTCACCATATAGTTGCTGCAATTTCTCAGCATCGTACCCAGTCTCAGACCGCAGCCCATGCATAGGCTGAACACCTAATTTATCAAGGGGGTGCGGATGGCCGTGCCCCATTGATAATCGAACCATCAGTAGCGAAGAATAGCGCCCACCTCGCCGAACAATGCCGCCATCGCGAAGTCCGGCGCAATTGTATTTGCTCCTGTCGATAGTGCCTTGCGCACTAATAGTTCTTCTGCCGGAAGACTATTAATGTACGAACTTCCGCATGCAGGACAGAGATTACCGGCGTTGAGCCATTTATGGCAGTTGGCACACTCGGTGACAATCCTGCCGGAAAGATCTCCCAGAAAGAGAGTTTGCACGCGACCTGATTCCAGCCTTCGTAACACTGGGTTGACACTAATCGCGCTTAGGTCACTCTCTTCCCGGACACTTTCCCAGAACTGATTATATTGTTGCCGTTGCTTTCCGGTGATCGCCGGTCTAGCAGCCTGAACAATTTCATCCGGCGTCATATCGAAGGATGAAAGATTAAAGCGCCCCGAAATCATGTCTTCCATGCCCGCCTTGACCAGTTGAGGCTTAAGTTCAGACCAAAGATCGTCCCGGCAGCCAACAACGAGATACTGGCAAGTTAGATCCTGCAAAAGTTCACGTAAGTCGCGAGCGAGTGATTTAAAGTATGCCTTCGTGCGTTCTCCTAGGCTTCCATCAGTATGATGACACCAACCTACACGCGAGACTTCTGCATCCATAGTTAACTCCTCGGAAGGTAGCTGATGCATCTGGTGAATTTCCGTACCATGGACGATAAAGATTCTCGCTTTGCCATGCTCGATAATTGCTACGCAATATGGAGTACAGGCTTCCATGGCGCGCAGTAATGGGACAATCTGGAAGCGCTGGGAGATCTCCAGACGACTAAAATCTCCGCATGGCGGCAGGTTGATTTCTTGCCAAATCTGTCTGTCGCTACATGCAAAGATCGCCTTGAATCGATTAGGCGAGCTTCGAAACTCCGGCTCCATACCAAAAATTCGTGTCAGGTCCTTCGACAAACCAGGGTTGGCATCGCCGGATTGTGATTTATCCCTGGCTGACTTTACAAGATGTTCGAACGTTAGGGCTTCTTCGCTGTGAGCTTTGTCCGAGAAGGTCGACCGGTTGAAATACAGTGTGACTGCGTGTGATTGTTTGTCATAAACATTAGCAAGTTTTGCGAGAGTTTCAGAAGAAAGAAGATCCAAAAAGGGAAGGACGGGCGGGACGGGGGCAGTCTTCATACGATCTCTCCTACCTAGCAGCATCACTCTATTGGTTAGAGGTATGTGATCGCAGTGATCGGAATCACACAGGGGTCGCAACATTGTGATCCAGGTCACCGCAAAGCGTGGCCAATAGGAGAAAACTCGTCGCCTTAGAGGCGATCTATCTATGTCATGCAAACAGCTCTTCTTCGAATCGGAAGCACGCGAAAAGATTCTCAAGGGCGCGACATTGCTGGCCAACGCAGTACGTGTGACTCTCGGACCAAAGTCAAAGTGTGTCCTTATTGAGAAAGCCTTCGGAAGGCCCATCGTGTGCAATGACGGAGTGACCATCGCGAAGGAAATTACTCTCAAGTGCCCTGAAGAAAACCTTGGAGCCAGCATGATGCGCGAGGCAGCCGAACGGACCGGCGATGCAGTAGGGGATGGAACAAGTACCGCGACCATTCTGGCCTTCGCTATTCTCACTGAAGGATTGCGGAACATCACTGCCGGCACGAGTGCCATTGATTTGAAGCGCGGCTTGGACCGCGGCCTGAAGCTGGCAGTACAGACCATTCATTCTCTGTCTCGGCCGGTAGCCAGCCGCAAAGAACGTGTTCAGGTTGCGGCGATCTCTGCCCATAATGATTCAAGTATCGGGGAGCTAGTGGCCGATGCCTTGGAGAAGGTCGGCATAGAGGGGGTTGTGTCGATAGAAGAAAGCAAAGGCATCGAGACAGTTCTAGATGTGGTCGAAGGGATGCAGTTTGACCGCGGCTACCTGTCCGCATATTTCGTTACAAACGCGGAGAAGATGCAAGCGGTTCTCGACGAACCCTACATCTTATTAAGCGAGAAAAAGTTGAGCACGGTTCAGGATCTCGTTCCTGTGTTGGAACAGATTGCGAAGACAGGGCGGTCATTGCTGATAGTTGCTGATGACATTGACGGCGAAGCGCTGGCCACACTCGTTGTCAATAAATTGCGGGGAACCCTTATATCTGCGGCTGTCAAGGCCCCAGGCTATGGGGAGCGGCGGAAGGCTATGTTACAGGATGTTGCTATCCTGACCGGCGGAAAGTTTCTTGCCGAAGAACTCGGAATCAAGCTCCCAGACATCACACTCGCCGACTTAGGAACTGCAAAGCGTGTAGTCATAGATCGCGAGACAACGACCATCATTGTGGGTGGCGGGGCGAGGGAAGCGATCGAGGGCCGCTGCAATGAGATACGCAGGGAGATCGAGAAGTGTACATCCGACTATGACCGAGAGAAATTGCAGGAGCGCCTGGCGAAACTGGCAGGAGGTGTTGCCGTAATTAGAGTGGGCGCCCCTTCAGAAACCGAAATGAAAAATCGAAAAGAGGCTTTTGAAGATGCTGTTAGCGCAACAAAGGCAGCTATTGCTGAGGGCATTGTTCCCGGCGGCGGCCTTGTACTGCTCCGCGCTGTGGATGCGATCACACAAGAAGAAGCAAAATGCGATGGGGATGAACGGATCGGCCTGCGAGTATTGAATCACGCATTGGAAGCGCCCACCAGGCAGATTGCGATAAATTCTTCCGTGGATGAAGGTGTTGTGGTGGAGCGTATGCGCACCGGTACTGGAAACTACGGTTTTGACGCTGCTACCGGAACTTATGTGGACTTGATGGAAGCTGGGATCATCGACCCCACGAAGGTAGTGCGGATCGCGCTTGAGAATGCGGTGTCAGTCGCTAGCATTCTCCTCCTGACCGAAGCCACAATCACCGACATCCCGGAGGATGGGACCAAGAATAGCCCTGGGCAATATGTAGATGTGTAGGGAAGGGAATGCGCAAGGAACGTGATCGAACCTCAACTCTTTTTTGTATGGCTGCACTTTAGCTACAGGGATTCTAGTAGTTTGATTCGTTTGGGACCTGTATTCGCTGGGAGCTATTTCATTTCGAAGTCCCTTGCGGCGGAGCTAAGGAAGCATCCACGTGACGAGCCACGGTAAAGACAGGGCACTGCGACTCTCTCACAATATCAGACACAATTCCATGCAATCGCGTTCCATCGTCCAGGTTGCCTTGATGTATTGCCATCACAATCAAATCAACATGTTTTTCTTTAGCGAACGATAGTGTTCGTTCCGCGATCCGGCCTTCTTCCGCGGAATATTCCACTCGCAGTTCCTGAGTTTCAGTGGATGCAGCAACTTCCCGCAGTTTCTTTTTGCAATCCACTTCACCTCCGAAACAGGAATGGAGCTCGTATGGGTCACAGACGTGGAGCAGTAACAGCCTTGCTGAAAGACTGGTAGCCATTGAAACAGCGGTCGGGAGCGCAGCGAGTGAATCTGCAGAAAGATCCGTCGGAAAGAGGATCGCCTGCGCTTTTGTCGAAAAAGGGTGCCATTCGATATGGGGGCCGATGGTAAGGACATTGCATGGCATACTGCGAAGAACGGCCTCCGCGGTTGAACCCAGCGTGTTGCCCCGACTGATCTTCTTCCCACTTGACCCAAGCACAACAATATCCGCTGAACACTCTTGCTGAACCTGAAAGATCACGTCCCTGACGTTGCCATAGCGAACGATCGCCTGCGCGGTAATTCCATGAGTTGCCAAGAGGCTTTGGCAGATACCCTTCAATTCACTCATTGCAGATTGTGCGAGATTGCGAAGATCTGAAGGAGAGGAATCCGTCGGTGTGATATCTGGATCAAGCACGTGGACCAGGAAGAGCTTAGCTCCGTAGGCGGTAGCCACGCTCGCCGCATAGCGTAGCGCGGCTGCCGAGTGGTCAGATAGATCGGTGGCGAAGAGGATAACGTGAAACGGTGATTTGATTGTGCTTGGCATGGCTCTCTACCGGCTCTCGGAACGTATACTCCTCGCCTACCGTACCCCCGCTGTGGAGGGTTGAAACGTGATCTCGGTCACTGGTGTAGCCGAGAGGAGTGTGTCTACCATGGTGGTTGTTAATAATGTCGAGGATCCGCATAGTCGGTGCCTTCTCCGGGCTCGGAGCACGACGGCTCACAATGGGCAATAGAGCCATCACATCGGCTTTGCGAGGAACGTTGGTAAGCGTGATTCTAGTCACTGCAGGCTACTTCCATTCGTAAGAATATCTGTCGACATAGGGAACTCGTGAATTCTGCAAGCATTCCCTTTTGAGAGATTCACGCATCAAGGAGAACAACAATATGAAAACGAATGTCCAACTTCAACAGGATGTATTAGATGAGCTGCAATATGAACCCACCGTTGATCCCGCAGAGATCGGAATCACCACGCACGACGGAATCGTGACCCTTTCCGGAAAGGTGAAGAGCCTGGCCGAAAAATGGGCTGCTGTTCGTGCAGTTGAACGTGTTGGGGGAGTGAAGGCGGTCGTCGATGAGATTAGTGTCGAATTGCCTACCTCCTATCAACGCACCGACGAAGATATTGCCCGTGCCGTGCTGACTGCCTTGCAATGGGACGTGCTTGTGCCCGAGGATCGGGTCAAGGTTCATGTGGAGCATGGGTGGATTATTCTGACGGGAACCGTCGATTACAGATATCAACAAATTGCGGCAGAGAGTGCAATTCGAAGTCTGGCCGGCGTAAAGGGTATAACAAACCACATCAAGGTTAAGCCACTAGCGATGCCTTCCGAAGTAAAGACGCGGATCGAGAGGGCTATGCGCCGTACTGCAGAATTGGACGCTCAAGAGATACAGGTTGATGTTCGCGGAGCTAAGGTGGTCTTGCGCGGACAAGTGCATTCCTGGTCAGAGCGCAATGCGGCTGAGCGAGCAGCGTGGTCGGCGCCTGGTGTGACAGCGGTCGAGGATGAGTTGCTGATCGCCTAAATCGACTGCCTGCAGGCTGTATAAATGTCAGGCTCGCAGAGCGCAAAGGGAGTGGCCCTGCGAGTGACAAATCATCTCGGTCCAATCGATATGAGCGATCCCAAGGTAATACGGGAATTGGAAGCGCAACTCGCCTGCGATAAAAGGGTACTCGAGGACCTTTTTAAGCGTGAGTTGGAATTGCTGTCCCACGTCTCCCGCAACGGATTCTGTGCAGAAGTTGACCGAACCCGTCTGCGCTGTCAGATGCAAGTTCTCCAGAACTCCATTGAAAAGAATCAGCAAATGCTCGCGATGGCAAAACGATAGGAGTCTGACCATACAGCTCGCCTCGAGTGCCGATTGTTCTGCCTCATGAGCTATCGTCTATGGGGGATCAAATTTACTCAACCACCAGGCAAACAGAGCTTGGTTGTGTGAACCGGGGTCAGTGCAGCCGATACGTTATGCCAATTTCAGTGGAAATTCCTGGATTCGGGAAACCCAAATATTCATGAAATTTTGTATTGAAGAGATTGTCAGTCCTGGCGTAGATCGAAGTGTGTTTCAATCCGTAATACCCGAGCACTAGATTGGTAGCGGAAAATCCTCCGACTGAAGTGACTGTAGGTGCCGGTACCTGGAAGTCGTAGCGGCGGCCCACCCAGATCGTCGTGCTGGATGCCCTGAGCGATTTGGGAAGGGGGGCTTCAATGGTGAAGCCAGAGTTCCATCCCGGTTGGTTTCGCAAGGGCTCACTCGAAGATTTAACCTTCCAGTTTAGAAACGCCCCCCAGGCATTTACCTGTATCCCGCGGGTTGCGTTGAACGAGGCTGTCGTTTCCACACCTTGCGTACGCACTTGTGTGCGATTCACCAGGCGAAAGGAGATCGCGCTGAAATCGATAAGATCGGAGAACAGGTTGTAATAATAAGTGGCCGCCAGACTGACTCGCTGGCCGGATGTTCCCCCCCTACATCCATCCCATTTATCTCCTCTGGCCGAAGATTGGGATTGCCGACGTTTGGATTTCCGAGTGCATATAAAGATGGAACCTTGAAGGCGCGGCCCCAACTTGCCTTCAGGATCGTACGTTTTCCTGCCGACACAGCGGCACCCACCCGAGGAGCAAGCTGCACATTGAATCCCGAAGTTTTGTCAATTCCTAACGCAATCATTCCTGTCATTGTGGGAGTGGAGTAAACCAAGTCGGCTGAAATGTCGGAAGTGCCCCTGTTATCTCTGAAGTGGGTTGGGTACACCCCTTCAATAAGAGTGTTATTTTTCCCGAACTCGTCAGCGCCGCGCAGATTCAGATGGGACTTCAGTCGAGGATGCAAATCGAACACGTTTTGCAATGCAACTCGAGAGCGAGTAAAGCGGGTCCGCGTATCAGTGCTGGGCTGAGAAGCCGGGGATGGATGAGGGCTGTCGAGGATAGCAGGCGTGTAGGCGTGCTCACCTCGGGTGAAGAGATCGGCATTGATGCTGGTAGTCCAGATATTGTTAACGCGATGTTGCACGAGGAAGCCGCTGAGCATATTGCCGGAGTTACTGGTCTTTGGAATCCTGAGAATGGACAGCTCAGGTCCTCCTCCACCCTCAGGAAAACCCGAACGGTCGAGTTGAATCCAGCGCGCCGTCCAGCTAACGATAGTGCTCAAGCTGTGGCTGTAGTCGGATGCCAAAGAGAAGTTGTTAGTTGAGAAAGCGTCAGATTCGACCTGTTCTCCCATCCGGAGGAACGACCCCGACAGCTTGTATCCCAGCCGGCCTTGTAAGCCTTCAGCTCCGAGATTCAGCCCGCCGCCTCCGAAGGAGCCAGCCTCGACACCTGCAAGCACGTTCGATTCGTAGTGCGTCGGCTTAGTGATCACGTTGATGACGCCGCTCACGGCTTCTGAACCATAGCCGGAGGAAAGAGGTCCGCTTACCACCTCAATGCGCTCGACATCATGTACGAGAAGTGTGGAGAAATCAAAGGCCCCGCCCAGAAGATTGCTTAGATCGTCTGCTGGAATCCCGTCAATCATCACTAGAACAAGATTGGGCTTGCCTCCGCGGATGGTGACGGTGCTAAGCGAACCTAAGCTTCCATTCTGGGCCAGATACAGAGTGGGGATTGTTCGCATGATGTCAACCGAAGTGATCGTGTGGGCACTTCTAATCTGCTCATCATCGACAATACTGGCCGACGCGGGAGCAAGCGAGACAGCGAGGGGTTCACCCGTCACAGTGATTACAGTCAATAAGGTGGGTCTGGACGGGCTATTCGAGGCCGCCGTTTTATTTGTGGCTGTTGGAGGAGCCCCTGGCGGCGCAGGCGTCTGGGCACGGCACAGCGGGACGAGGGCAACTATATAGAGAACACCGAGCGCGCACGAGAGACGGTCAATCATCATCGCGTCCGATCCAGGCCAACGCCCCCAGCCGACGCGAGGTCGAGCGTCGCATCCGGCTGGCTCAATACAATCCCGATTTGTCGTTCGGTTCCTTTGACTTGAGTTTGTATGAACGGAACCGAAAATCACAAGCCGTGTTGCCGCTACGGCTCCCGTCATACGAGCCGGACGATCAGACCGGCCACGCGGGAGCAAGGCGGACAATGATCGACTGGACGTCCCCCCTTCGCTCGGAGTGCCGAATGACGGTCACCACGCTGCGGTCGTCGAATGCGGAGCGGACAATATCGAGCACACGCCGCTCCCGACTTTGGAAACGCCACAGTTCGCCTCGCCAGGTTTCGATGACGAGGCCTTCAAAATCTCCGAAGTGATCGAAAATAATCCCGTTAACCTTTCCGGTCACCTCATGATGCTCGTGACCCTCCTCCTCGCCATGGCATGGCTGAACTGTCACATTGCCGGTTTGGGACGGCGGTATCTTGCAGGGATCGCCGCCGAACCCGGTGACACGGCCAGCCAACTGTTCGATATAGCGTTGCATGACCGGATGCCAACGGCTCTGCGGCTGAACGTTGTCTGCAATCCAGCGGAACAAGGCCAACTGGTGTTCTTCGGGCGGTAGCAGCTCCTCCTTGGTGCTGATCGGAATATCTATCTGGAAGGCGCCCAAAACGCGTCTCCAAACCAAAGTTGAGGGTGGACGCCGTTTCGCCTGTGCCTTCTTCCTTGCAGCTGGATGGTCACCGACCTGGCCAAGTTGGGCTTGGTTCAGCCCTTCGTAACCTGTGAGGAACTTGACGGCTTCGGTTACCTGACGGACAACAATCTTGTAAACATCTCCTCGGCGGACCCCCGGCGGCAACGTTACAGTCAGCAAGCCGGCGAGAAGACCGGTATTTGCTGGAATGGGAACAAAGGACACCGGGCCCGACTGGACAGCGATTGTGTGCGCGTCCTGCATGGTCAGCCCGTGATACGGGTAGAGACTATCCGCGAGCGAAATAATCTCGCTGGCTGCCACTCCGGGCAGATAGACGGCTCCGGTACTGCCAGCCGGCGTGTTGCCCCACATGATCATGAGCTCGTCTACATGCTTCGCCGTTGATTTGCTGGCCTGAACCTGGAAAGGATGCGGCATGCGACGAGAATTGATGTCACCCGGATTAGGGCCGTCCACATACGCAAGATTGCGCTGCGCGAGCTTGTCCGAGGTCGAAGAGTCGGCGGTGGGTGGAATTGGGACATCGTCGAAGGCTATTTCGGCGATAAGGCATTGATGCGGGGCTCTGCTGAATGCTGCGTTGATCGACTGGGTCGTAAATGTGCCTGTGTTGAAGTATCCAGTCCGGTTATCAAAGTCGCCGGGCTTCGCAAACTGTGGGAAAAGCGGCGTCGGCTGGTTCATGTCGAGCCAGCAGCCATAGTACGTGTCTACCTCCGTCCCGGTTATCGGGGAGATGGTCTGCACATTTGGCGCATCCGGTGGTTGCGTGGTGAGGTCGGCGGGCCCGGCAAGATTGACCCGATTGACGGCAAAGAACGGGATGGTAACGAACTCTTCCTGACCCATGGCATCCGTCTGCACGCCCAGCAATGGAACCCGTGGGCTAACGTCAGGCGTGCCAATCGGTGTTGAGCGATAAGTCGTGGTGGGGCTGAAAGTCGACACCGTGGTCTGCGCCTGGAAGGCGCGGAAGAAGACGCGACAATTCTGTGCCTGGGTAGTGAACGGTGGTGGCGAGTTGGGAGGCGTTGTACCGCGTATCCGCACCCGGCAAACGGCGAAGTTGAATGCGGCCTTCCCGGTTCGCGGATTGACCTGCAAATATTCGAGCTCATCCCTGGTCGCAGCTTCGACTTCAGTGAGACTGCTTTCGAAACTGTCTCCGCCGGCTGAACCACTGGGAGTCAACCGCTGGATGAGATCGGCAATGTACGCCGTCGCCGCCGTTGAAGCCGCGGCTGCCGTTACAGGATACTGCGCGGCGACTGCGCCAGCCGGGTAGAAGTCGCTGACCCGTTTGCCGAAGAACACTTCGTCATCATCCACCGTGAACACACGCAGGTCGGTGCTTAGCCAGGAGGTGTATTGATTGCCCGCATCGGCGTCGATCACATACGGATTGGCGGCCGTGGTTAGTTCGAGAGGTGCGGAGGCGTTGTATTGTTTGCCGTCGACGGTGATGGTTGCCGTCAGCGTTAGAAGTTCGTCCTGAGTGACGAAACCATCGGTGCCGGTGAATTGGATACTGAAGGGATAGAGAATGCGCTGTGGCGTACTTGTCGGCGGCAGGGCCGTCGTCAAGACCGCGCCGCTAAACGGCTGGATCTGAAGCTGGTGCTGGGTCTGCAAAGCATTCACGATCGTCGGATTTGCATTCGCAGGCGGGTCTATGGAGAAGCTAACGGTTGGCGGGTTAGGTGGATTTGTGAGGTTGTCGGTCGCGTCAATGCCCAACTCAGAGGGGAAAAATCCATCCATGACCACCCAGAAGGCAGATGGGAACGTCGCTGGTAATCCCATTGAGACCAACTCGTCTTTACCGAAGGTGCCATTCTGGATCTGGATCGAGCACGTCTTAGCCAAAGGAGCGGCTGGGTTAACACTGAGGTTGCCGTGGACATACCCGTTAAGTTCATCGGAGTGGAAGGTGAAGAACTTACCGAAGAATGCAAAAGCCGTATAGCCCGCGAAATAAGCGAGAACGCTCGATCCATTCAACTGGATCGTGATGCTGTCATTGACCTTTCCGCTGTACTCTTCCTTCGAGGACCAGGATGCCACTTCCGTGGGATTCGTCGTGAAGTGGTCAATGCGGGTCTTCAGGTTCCGCCCTCCCACCGTGCCTGTCTGATCTGCAGGTGAAAGGGCGTTATACGCATCTTGCAGTTGCTTCAGGCGCTCCGTGTTGAAGGTATTGAGAGGGAAGAACGCCTGCGCCGTGGAAGTCTGGGGGTCAATAAACTGGACAATTGCCTGTTCAGCGGCGTCCAAGGGCACATAGCCAGCCGCCGTAGGGCGATCTGCGATAGCAGCAGATTTCCCTGAAAAGAAGCCGTCGATGTGAAACTCGAACAGGTTCATCGGTTCGTTGCCTTCGACATTCTGCTCGTAGGGCGGTGGATCGCTCGGGTTCGGTGGTTGATTGGCCGCGAGGTAGGTGTTCGGGCCAAGATTCGCCGTCGCACCGAATACAGGATCCCCTGCGGTAAACACCTCGGTCCCGCCCATCGTGGAACCTGAAATCTCGTTTACGGTAGTCCCGACGGGTGCCGCAAACGTACGTGGGGCAACCGGGTTGTTGAGCCGCACCACTCGCCCCACAGGTTTGTCCAATGTCGATGGAATGCTGTTAAGTACCCCGTGTGAATCCACGCCTGAAGGGACAAAATCCGGCTCGCCTTCCAGCGCCCAAGTCCATCCCGGGTTTGGCCCAATCATGTCGTTATTGGGGTCGTGACCCGGAGTGCCTCCGTCGGTGCCCCTCGGATTGTTGTAATAGTCTCCGTCCGTTGCGAAGCGGGCTTCGAAGCGGCCGCGAAACCAGATCACTGGATTGCTGATCGCTGTCAATGCGAAAGTCGTCGTCGCTCCACCCACATGGACATTGATCGTCGTATCGCCGCGGGTGTTGCTCACGGCTGTCGCGTTGATGGGGATGTCTGTACCAGCCGGGCCGACGCTGATGGAGCCCCCCGGCAACGTCACGCCGGCCCCATTTGGAGTGGCGTCGACCGTCGCGTTCACGGTGGTGCCATCGTCGGTGCTGAGATTCAGCGGCACCGAAAAGGTGCGCCCGTTATCTGGCGCTATCAGGAAGCCATCCCCCGCACTGCTGCCATTGATACGAATGACGATTGCCATGGTCCACTCCTCTCAGGTACAGCCGTTGAGAGCGACGCTGCCACGGTTGATCCGGCCTCTTAGGACATTCGAATACCCACACTTTGGGGGCGAATTACCCTTCGGATCAGAGCCGAACAGCGAACTGGCGACGAATCGGGCCCGGAGTCTCTTTCAATTACTTTGCGGAACGTTGATGCGTGCCGCCCCAAATGCAATTGCCCATAGATAAGTGACCTGGTGGATGCTGTTTCAAATGAAGCAAAGATACCGCCAGCCTGGAGAGGTCGGTGCAATTGCATTCCCACAATGCTTGGGTCGCATTTTACATGATGATGTGAAAAATGTCTTCCGCAAATTCACAGATGGAATTATTCGTTAAATAATATTGCATGGATCTCTACAACGCATGTACAATCCTCGCCTGCGATTGGCAGACTAGCTCTGTCTGCCCGGAGAGAGAGGTGGAAGTATGGCATTCGACGTCAAAGAATTGATGATCGACATCACCAAGGTTAGCGGGCCCATCATCTGCAACCCCACCGCAGGGTGTTACGCATCGGGCGGTGGCTGCTATGCATCGGGCGGTGGCTGCTATGCATCGGGAGGCTGCTATGCTTCGGGAGGTTGCTACGCCTCAGGCGGCTGCTACGCTTCGGGAGGTTGCTACGCCTCAGGCGGTTGCCACCCCACTGTCATTTGCCGTCCGCCGACGATCCACTGTCTATGTTCGCTTCAGTGCACATACGGCGTACTCACTCACTGTACGCCGTCAATCCTGCCTTGCAAGTTCGGAACCTACACTTGCCTCGACACGAGAGTAACGTGCGGGGGAACCATCTACTGCGCGGGTACAGAAAATCGAACGATCCTTTATCAGGGCATCGAACGTGAGGCCCTGGCTGAGGTGAAGGCACAGCTCAACGCCGCGCTAAAGGACATTGAGCATCTCGAAGGCCGCATTGATGAAGAAGCGAAGGAAGGGAAGAAAGCGAAGTGACATGCACGCAGCACACGAGGGCGCTTCGTAGTTCCTGATACAGGGAACTGTTGGAGCGAATTGAGCGGAAGCTAGGTCTGGATATAGCTTCCGCTCAATCGCGTAGTACTCACTTGTCCTCCTTGTCCTCGAGTCGATTTCGATATGAAGAGTTCTCTGTTGAACATCTCGGAATGGGTGCTCCGAGCGAACCCGAGATATGAATTAGTGTTGTTCGATCGGCTGCCACCCGAGCAGCGCGAGATGCTGAAAGACTTCCGGAAGGATCCTGACTTCTATGGACTTCTTCAGCCATCGGCGGAGTCAGGTCTGGGTGCGAAATCGGTCTCACGAGATATCGCTCTGCTCTACCTGACGCTACAGCAGCCGGGGAAGATCCCTGGATATGTACGCGAGAGGCTCGGAGAGCAGTGCAACCAGGAGATTACACGATTGATTCTTGACAGCGTGCTGGCTGTCGAGAAGGATGGCAAATTTCTTTGCGGAGCGGACGCTGCCGATTTGATCGACCCCGGCAATGAAGACGCTTCTACCTTTGCCGGTGCAGAAGGATTTATCGAGCGTCTTTCGCTGGAGGCTCTGCGCTACGGACAGGCCCTGGGACTTACGGATCGCCTGACCCTCTCCAACCGCCTCTACAATTACAACCGCACGCCGCTCTCACCGTTCTGGAAAAAAACTCTCGCAGGCCCGAACGGAATTGCCGAGTACCTGGGCATACAGAACGGAAAAAATCAGGACTTGCTTGATCGCGAGTGGTCGAAGATCTCCGACGCTGCCCTTAACGAAGGCTGGCTTGCCTGGCAATCACGCAGTTCTGGCTCACGCACTGCTTTCGGCAAGCCGACGAGAATCGGATGCAAACTATACATCAGTCCTAGAACGGACTGCTTCCAAGAGTTTTTGCCCACTATTCTTGCAGTGTTGAGCCGCTGCCGAGTGCGCCAATTCAAGATCGGCAAAGGCGCCCAGGGATTACTGCGTCCCGACAAAATGGTGGCTTACTTCAGCAGCTACGAGGATTTGATTGCAACAGCAGAGCAATTAAAGAGGGAATTGGTTGGATGCCCGGCACAGGGGGTGCCGTTTACTGCTGAGCTTAGTAGTGATGGTTTGCTGTCATGGGGAGTGGATCCGCCGGCAGAGGGGCAGGTGTTGCCTTGGCTGGGCCGTGAGAGCTGGCGGCTCTGGGTGACGAATCGGCTGGCCGTGGCGTTGATCGCAACGAGTACGGAGAACACGGCTAAGCTTGAGCCATGGCAATTCGCCCTGCGACGCCTGCAGCTTGAGGGCGTCGATACGCGTTCCTGGACACCGGCAGGGACAGATCAGAAGCGCAGCTTTGACGCGGAGGCTTATCCTGCATGAGCATCACCGATCCATGGGTTCTGCCCAAAGGCATCATCATCACTCCCGTTGAGGAACTTGCAGCTAAACTGCGCGAGCAAGTGGAGGCCAATGACGGCGACTTCGCTATCTCGCGTCCTCAGTCCCGCACCCCTTCCCGCATTCTCGATTCGCAATCCGCAGCCTTGTTGCGTGAGTTTGCAACCCCGAAGACGATTGGTCAGGCCGTGGCCTATTACAGCCGGGCGGTGGGAAGCGACCCGGAGCACACACTCGAAGATGCTCTTCCCATGCTCACCCAGCTGATTTCATGGCGATTGTTGGTTCCACCCGACTCCAACGACGCTGAGGAGATTCAGCCGTCCTTCCACGCTGGCGAAACCGTGGCGGGATGCGAAGTGCTGCAATGCTTTCAGGCTCTCGAGGATAGCGAGGTTTATCAAGTCAAGCGCCCAACCGGTCAAGTAGCTGCGTTGAAGATATTGCGCGTCGGCGCCCCCCCTGAAAGCAGCCGCATGTTTCATCGCGAAGCTGCAATCCTCCGCCGATTGGATGGCTCGGTGAGCCCCGCCCTGCTGGACGAAGGTGTATGGGAAGATCGCCGGTATCTCCTCCTTGAGTGGTGCAATGGGGTTGATGCGGGAAGTGCAGCCGCCATGCTGAGTCAGGACCGCAGCGCGGATGCCCAGCGTAAGCTATTTGATCTCTGTTGCAACATTCTCCGCGCATACTCTCGATTGCATGATCAGGGAGTTACGCATTCTGATATTCATCCCCGCAACCTTCTGGTGGACGATGCGAATAAGGTTACGATCGTCGATTTTGGTCTGGCCTGGGAGGAAAACGTAAATCAACAATTTGGCGAACCATACCGAGGAGGCGTTGGGTTCTACTTTGAACCGGAGTATGCAACAGCGGTCCGGCAGGGCAATCAACCTCCTTCCGCTAGTCGGCTTGGCGAGCAATATGCTCTGGCCGCGTTGCTCTACTCCCTTCTCACAGGCACAAACTACATCGATTTCTCCCTGACACGAGATGAGATGATGCGCCAGATCGCGGAGGACGGGCCCCTACCGTTCGATAGACGGGACATGGCTCGTTGGCCCGAAGCGGAGAGGGCGCTCGGCAAGGCGCTTAGCAAAGATCCGTCTGCGCGCTTTATCTCAATGTCCGAGTTTGCCGATGCTTTCAGTAGCGCCCCGATGCCGGAGGGTGGATGGATCCGGAGCGGTACCACCGTGGATGCGGCGGCTTTGGACCGTGTGCTGGAACATGAACTTGCCCGGGTCGGATTCTCCGGAGGCCTTATAAATTCCGGTCTACCTACTGCGCCCAAGGCTTCGTTGACGTACGGCGCCGCCGGAGTTGCTTATGCCCTCTATCGCATCGCGTGTCGACATCAGGACGCCGCGTTACTTTCGCTTGCCGACGTGTGGTGTCGTCGGGCGCTGTCGGAACCTGAGAACAACGATTCGTTCTACAACTCCGAAATTGAAATAACTCCGGAAATCGTCGGGCAGATTGCCCCCTACCACACATTGAGCGGAATCCATGCGGTGCACGCGCTGGTAAGTCATGCGATGTGCGACGTCCCCTCACAAGCCATCGCGTTGGAAGGCTTCATGGCGGCTTCGCAGAAACCATGCGACAACCTCGATCTTGCTCTGGGCCGCTCCGGCACGTTGCTCGTGAGCTCCCTGCTGCTGGACACTTTGGAAGAAGGCGACGTTTTGCCTCGCGCCCCGCTGATGGCATTTGGCAATCAGACCATGAAGTCGGTTTGGCAGGAGATTGAACAACAGCCTCCAATCCGTGAAGGGACGGTGATCACTTATCCCGGAATTGCGCATGGCTGGGCTGGGATTCTGTATGCCGCACTTTGCTGGCATGAGTCATCGGGATCAGAACTACCCTCCGGGCTGGAGGAACGACTGCAACAGCTCATGGAATGCGCCGAACCGTGGGGCAGCGGTGTCCGCTGGCCCTGGGTTCTTCCCCAAGGCAGGAAAGGCGGTGCGGCAAGCTATATGCCGGGCTGGTGTAATGGCACCGCAGGCCATATCTTCCTATGGACAGCCGCGCATCGCAGGTTCCGTAACGATGCGTATCTGCGGATTGCGGAAAAGGCCGCATGGAACGCGTGGGAAACCCCCAGTTCTATCACCAACCTTTGTTGTGGTTTTGCGGGGCAGGCATATGGACTATTGAACTTCTACAAGCACACAGGAGAAAACATCTGGTTAGAACGCGCTCGCGAACTGGCTTCCCGCGCCGCAGCATGGAACTCCGAAAACTATATGGAGTTCAAGTTGCCTCCGGAGAGCCTCTACAAAGGCGAGATGGGAGTTGCGCTGCTCGCCGCCGAGCTGTCTGCTCCCCATACTGCCTGCATGCCATTCTTCGAGCCGGAAGGGTGGCCCTCCCCACGTCGTATTACCAAGATTTAAACCCTTGCAGGAAGCGCAACGGCTCCTGGCGTTGCCCAGGTGAAAGCCTTTCTCAAGAGTCTTGCCAGAAAATCCAGACATATCCAACTCACAAACCCATTCAAAATTCTAGATTCTGGAAATGGGAAGCCGCGCCGAGCGATTCAAGTCCACGATTTCACTTTTCAGGAAATTTCAATTAGCGTGGGGCACTGTCCTTTCTTCTTCCCTTGACTATCTTCGCTAACGCGATTTACGGACGTGCGCAGGATGCAATTGATTCTCATTGAGGCGGTTTTATGTTAATAATATCCAGCCGGCGGCTAGTAGTCCTTCTCTTTTTAGGATTTCTCGTATGCGCTCAACCTCGGCCGCTCCTGTCTCAAACCAATGCCCAATCCCTGGGCATTTTTGAAGGTAGTACCGACGTCGGCAGCGTAAATCCTCCGGGAACTTTCGTCTACGATCCGGGCGCGGGCACCTACACGATTACCTCGGCGGGCGCCAATCTGTGGTCTACGGTCGACGGATTTGATTTCGTCTGGAAGAAGGTATCTGGCGATGTATCGCTGACGGCTGATATCGATTTTCCCAATAAGACCAGGAACCCCAGCCCCCATCGCAAAGCGCTGTTGATGTTTCGTCAGAGCCTTGACGCCGACGTTGTCTATGCCGACGCTGCGCAGCATGGTTCAGGCTTGACGGCGTTGCAATATCGAAGAGAGAAGGGCGCGACAACGCAGGACATTGAGTTGAATATCTCGTCGCCAAAGAGGATTCGCATCGAAAAGCGTGGCGATACGATCACCATGTTTTTAAGCCGGAACGGCGAGCCGCTTCATCAGGTGGGCGCGTCCATCAAGCTTCATTTCGACGAGCCATACTATGTCGGCCTTGGAGTCTGCTCTCATGATGTTAAGGTTGTGGAAAAGGCTGTCTTCTCCAACGTCGAACTCAAAACGCTGACGCCCGCCGCATCCTCTGCTCTTGCGCTTTACAGCACGCTCCAGACGATTGCCATTGACGAGAGTGCTCGCGTGGCAACGGTGATCTATACGACGCAAGGACACGTTGAAGCTCCCAACTGGACCAGAGATGGAAAGGCTTTGATCTTTAATCAGGACGGCAAAATTATGACGGTCCCCGTAACAGGCGGAACGCCCGAGGCGCTCGACATTGGCGCTGCCACGAAGTGCAACGGCAGCCACGGCCTTTCGCCTGATGGCAAGTGGCTGGCCATTAGTTGCAGTATGCCGGGAGAGCCTGAATCCCGCGTCTACATCATTCCCTCCAGCGGAGGAACGCCGCGCGTCGTCACCGAACATCCCGACTCGTACTTTCACAATTGGTCGCCCGACGCCAAGAAGATCATCTTTACTCGCCCGAGCCATGGCTCCGGCAACATCTACGCTATTCCGGCTGAAGGCGGAGAGGAGATAGCTCTGACCTCCGGCAGCGGCATCAGCGATGATCCGGATTGCTCGCCTGACGGCAAATACATCTATTTCAACTCCGACCGTAGCGGCAGTATGCAGATCTGGCGTATGCGCTCAGATGGCAGTGATCCGGAGCAGATGACCTTCGACGATCTGCCGAACTGGACACCTCACGCCTCGCCTGATGGAAAATCTATAGTCTTTCTCAGTTACGAAAAGGGGGTAACGGGACATCCGGTAAACAAAGATATCGCCCTCCGCATCATGTCTTTGGATACCAAAAAGGTGAGGGTGCTTGTGAACCTTGTTGGCGGTTCGGGCACCATCAATGTTCCGTCCTGGGCTCCGGATAGCCATCACCTTGCCTTCGTCAGTTATCAGATGCTTCCTGCACAAGACAATGGAAGTACTGAGTAAAAGCCTTTTCGGATTTGTTTGAAAATAGGTAGAGGTTGGAGATTCTTAGATACGAACACCGTTCAGAATTGTGCCCTGGAGTTGGCCCGAGGCATCGAAGACGTTGAAGTTTGCGGTTTTTCCGGCGTCGGTGTTCCCAATAACCTCTTCGAGGCCGAGCAGCGCTGCAGGATTGTGCGACGCCAACCGGACGGCCGTGTCGAGGGGCAATCCGGTGAAGCGTTGTAGATTCGCAACCGCGCGATCCATCGTGAGAACGCTGCCGGCGAGGCTGCCGTTCGCCATGGCTCGACCGTCCTTTACCTGCACCTGAAAGGTTCCCAGGGTGTAGGTCCCGTCCGGCATCCCGGTAGCCGACATGCTATCGGTTATAAGGATGGCTTTTTCCGGCCCCTTGGCTTTGAACCATAGGCGAACTACCTCCGGAGCAACGTGGATGCCATCGCAGATTAGTTCGGCGAAGAGCCGGTCGTCGTCGAGCACGGTGGCGATGACGCCGGGAGCGCGATGGTCAAGAGGACGCATGGCATTGAAGGTATGCGTGGCGCTGCGGGCTCCGGCTGCGATGGCGGCCTGTGCCTCTTCGGAAGTGGCATCGGTGTGTCCGATGCTGACCTTTACTCCTAGCGATGCAGCGTGTTCAATAAGCGCCAGTGCGCCGGGGATCTCGGGAGCGATGGTGATGATGCGGATCTGCCCCCGAGCAGCCTCGTAGAAGCGGTCGAAGAGCGCAATGTCCGGCGGAAGGATATCGGCTGGGGGGTGCACGCCTTTTCTTGCGTGCGAGATGAACGGGCCCTCGAGATGGATCCCGATAGGACGAGCCTCATTGGCGGCGCTGCGTGATTCGACAGCGTTGGCCAAGGCGTCCAGCGACCGAAGCGTCTGGTCGATAGGCGCGGTGACAGTAGTAGCGAGATAGTGTCCCACCCCTTTAGTAGCGAGAAACCTGTTAATGACGCCAAGTTCAGCGGGGCTGACATTCATTAAGTCGTAGTTAGCCGCGCCGTGCGTATGGATGTCGAAAAAGGTGCTAGTCAGAACATCTTCCGACGAGTTTGCTGGATCGGAATGAATGCTGGCAATTAAGCCATCCTGGTCGATAACAATGACGGGATGGTCGATAGCACCTTGCGAAGTACAAAGACGGCGGCCGGTAAGAGTAGTTGGCATCAAAATTAGTCTATTCCGGCTAGTGAATTGCCGCAGCCGGAGGTGGCGCTGGGATATCGAGTTCAGCCGCGGTCGGCAGAGTGTGGCTATCGGCCCATTGCCGCTGGGCGACGCGGATCTTGTCGCTGCGGGCGAGCCAGAGCCCAATGGTGTAGTCATAGTGCTCAAGCACAGGGCGAAGGGCATAGGGCCGGTTTGAGCGCAGCCAGGCCTGCTGATAGAGATCCCGGATGAGGGAATAAGTATCGCGCAGGTCGGCGATGCGTCCGTTGGTGCCGTTGATGGCAGAAAGCTCGCGTGCCACGTCCATGCGCTGCGCGTGGTCGGTGGTCATGCGCATGTCATAAGCGCGTTGGTAGCCTTGGGCGATCTCATCGGCTAGTTGAAATTTAAGGCCGATAAAGTCCATGCGGCGCGCTCCCAATTCGAGTGCGTCGATCGCATCCGTCTCCCGCAAGCTGGTTGGATTTGAAGGGTACGCATCGGCAGGGTTATAAGGCGCAGCGGTGGCCGAGAATGTCTTCGGCGGCGCTGGCGCGGCGGCTCGAGCTTCGGCGATGAGGGTAAGCGCCCGTTCGGCATGCAGACGGAGTTCATGGGTATAGGGTCGAATCTTGTCGGCGTAGACCTGACCATCCTTGCTCATGGGATCCAGCCAAAAAAGTCCGTCCGAGCCATCGCCGGTCTTGGCTTGTTGCTTCAGCAGATCGTGTGCCAGCATCATTTCCTTTTGCGCTTCATTCAAGTCGCCGGTCATGTCGCCATGAAAGACTTGGGCATAGGAATCTTCGAACTGTGGAATCGACGACTCGCCCTTCTGCCACGAAGCTGCAGCCCCGAAGAGGATCCCGTACCAGTTCATGTTTTCGAGGCCCTCGCCATCATCATTCCAAATGGTGGTGAGCGCCCCGGTTGAGCCAAGCCGCTGGCCGTCGCGAATGAACTCCTGAATATTAAGCAGCGCATAGCTGTTGTTGGGATAGACCCGCGACCAGTTGTTGACACCGGGCGCAACCCACGTCTCAAACCCTGCCTGGGTAAACGGAGTGAGATAGCGGTCGAACCCGCGTGGATCGGGATTGTAAGTCCACGCAATGGCGATTGTTGAGTCTTTGAACGACTGGGGCATCTTCTTCAAGAGGTCGGGCGAGTCCTGCGCAATGTCGCCCCAGAAGAGCAGTTTGCGATGCAGTGGCTGGAGTGCCGTGACGATGCGCTGCATAAAATCGAGATAGACTGCCCCCAGCCCGCGAGCGTCGACGTCGGCCTTGGTCTGGCCGGTGCCAAGATCGACAGTTTCATCGGCGCCAATATGTAGAAACGGTCCCGGATATAGGACTGCAAGCTCGTCGAACATTTGCTTGATCAGGGGAATGGAGCCGGGCTGTCCCGGCGCGAGAACGTCCCCATGAGGAGTTTCGGCGAGCGCAGAGTATTGCTCCCAGGTAAGGTTGTGATGTAGATGGCCGAAGGCCTCCTGCTCGGGAATGATGGTCACATGGTACGCCTGCGCATACGTCACCAAAGCCTTTGCGTCGGAGGCGGAGAGGCTGCCGCCCGGAGGCGCCATCAGCGGGTTGGAAGCGTACTGCTGCGTGTGCTCGAAGTAAGGGGAGTAGATATTGAGCTTATAGGTGGCGATCGTGCGGATCTGCTTCTTCTGAAAATCCAGGGTAGGCACCGGCCCGCGTGAGAGATCATCGTCGAGGCCGCGATACTTCATTGCTGGCCAGTCGCGAATATTTGCAGCGCGAAGGACCGCTCGCGGCCCATCGCCGACGATGAGCTGCTTCACGGTCTGCGCACCATAGAAGAGACCTTCGGCGGTGGCCGCAGTGACGGTAAGCGCATCGTGGCTGGCCGAGATGACGTAGCCTTCGGGCTTCATCTCGGCAGTGAAATTCGGAATTGGGTGGTTGGTGAGTCGCGTCAGCTCGATGACGAAGCCGGACGGCGAAACTGAGGAGATATTGCGCTGCTGCAGGCTGGTGCCAAGATCAGTGGCGGCGAAGTGGTCTTCTTCGGAGCATGGCGCGGCGCACACGACGCGGACCCCATTGGGCAGCGGCACGTCGGCGGTGGCATGCACCTCGCGCGGCATGGGGATCAGTTTGATGGAGGATTGTGCGGAGGCGAAGGTGGTCAGTGCGAGGAGCAGGAGCCCGCTGCGAAAAAATAGCATACGTAACGGTATATCAGCCAAAGCATAGATTGTGCAGGGCTCGTAGGTGTCCTTTTGTGACCTTTATGTCAAAAGAGTGTGAATAGACGGCAAAATTCGCGTTCTATTCACATTCGCTTGCAACCATAGTTTTCAAAGAGCAAGGCAGCGCGTGATCTGGCCATAAGGCTGGCTCGCCGGAAATCTGCCGGATGTTCTGTTCAACCTGAGAGGGCTCATGACGAAGCAACTACAAGCGGCTATGGCAGCGATACTGGTGTTAGGTACAGTGTCGATGCAAGCGCAGACCAGCACGACGCCGAAGAAATCGACCCACAAGAGAGTCGCAAAAAAGAAGGCAACCGAGAGCGCAACAGAGCGGCAGATCCGCGAACTCCGCGAGCAGATGCAGAGCCAGCAGGCCCAGATCGACAGCCTGAAGGAACAGAACGCCGATAAGGATGCCAAGCTGGCGACGGCATCGCAGGACGCGCAGGCTGCGAACACAGCGGCGGCACAGGCGCAGTCGCAGGCAGCGGGCGTAAGTTCGAGCGTACAAGCGAACACTGACGCAGTGAACACGCTGAACAGCACCGTGACGGATCTCAAGACAAAAAATGCAGATCTGGTGCAGACGGTCAGCGACACAAAGAAGGATTTGACCAAACAGATCGATGAGCCCCTGGCACTCCACTACAAGGGCGTCAAGATTACTCCCGTCGCTTTCTTCGCGGCGGAATCGGTCTACCGACAGCGTTCGTTGAACTCCGACATAAACACTCCTTTCAACTCCACGCCCTATCCGGGAGCGGCTCAGGCGCATACCAGCGAGTTCAACTTCTCCGGTCGCCAGAGTCGTTTGGGTGGACTGTTCGAAGGCAACACTGGGCCGTTCAAACTGTCCGGCTATTTTGAGGCCGACTTCCTCTCCGCTGGCGTCACCAGCAACGACAATCAGAGCAACAGCTACACGCTGCGTCAGCGCCAGATCTGGGGCCAGATTGCTACCCAAAAGGGCTTCGCCCTTACCGGCGGCCAGATGTGGTCGCTCGTGACCGAGACCAAGAAGGGAACCGACAACCGCACTGAGAACCTGCCGATGACCATCGACGCTCAGTATCACGTCGGTTTCAGTTGGGAGCGTCAGCCCGGCGTCCGCATCCAGCAGAGGCTCGGCATGGCAACGGTGGCAGTAGCGCTCGAAAATACACAGAATATCTTCTCGGCGTCGAATGCGAACTCGAACTTCTTCTTTGGCAATGCTGGTACGGGTGGCGGCTTGTATAACTCCACCGCGAATTACTCCAACAACGTGGCCCCCGACGTCATAGTGAAGGCCGCCTTCGATCCGAAGATCGGCCACTACGAGATCGGCGGACTCGCTCGCTTCTTCCGTGACCGCTACTACCCCGGCGTGACCACAGTTCCCACAACAGGAGCTACCGGCGCGGCAAACGACACCAAGACCGGCGGCGGCTTCTTTGCCAACGCCCGCGTCCCGGTAACGCGCTTTGCTGATGTCGGCGTACATGTCCTCGTAGGCACGGGTGTCGGTCGCTATGGCACCGCTACGCTTCCTGACACCACAGTTCACCCCGACGGAACCCTGGCAACCATCAAAGCCGATCAGGGGCTCTTCTCGCTTGAACTTCATCCCAACAAGAAGCTGGACCTGTTTGGCTACGCCGGCGGCGAGTATGCGCAGCGTACTGCATTCCTCAACCTGACCGGACCGAATGCGGGTAAACTCACCGGTTATGGCCCGAGAACGGCCAATAACACGGGCTGCGGCACGGAGCTTCCGCCAACGGGAGCCACTGGCTATAACCCTGCGGTCCCGGCGAACTGCACCGGAGCAACCCGTGCGGTTATCGAAGGCACAGGAGGCTTCACCTATCGCTTCTACAGCAGTCCCAAGTACGGCAAGCTGCAATATGCCATGCAGTATAGCTACCTTACGCGCAACGCCTGGAGCGGTGTAGGCGGAGCGCCCAAAGGGACCAACAACATGGTGTTCACGGGCATTCGTTACTACATTCCATAAATCAGCCATGTATCCATGTTGCAAAAAGGAGGGCGCTCTTCGGAGCGCTCTCCTTTTTTGTTCTGAGACAGATATTGTTCGTGGTGCGAGCAATTTTGATAGGCTTCAAAGGACAGCGCTCAGGCGCAATGGTTTTTTCAGAGGTGACAAAGATAATGCTTGACGAAAACAGGCTATTTCCTTCGGATAGTGCGGCACGTTCAGTGGCCGCGAAGCTGTATGAGACGGTGCGTGACCTGCCCATTATTTCGCCGCACGGGCACTGCGATCCGCGCTGGTTCGCCGAGGACAAGGCTTTTCCGAATCCTGCCGCGTTATTCATCACTCCGGACCATTATGTTTTCCGGATGCTCTACTCTCAGGGCGTTTCACTGGAGTCTCTTGGGATTCCCCAGCTAGATGGCGGCGAATCCGCCGACCCTCGCGAGGTCTGGCGCATCTTTGCCAGGCACTACTATCTCTTCCGCGGAACGCCTACCCGATTATGGCTGGATTATGCATTTGAGAAGCAATTTGGCTTGAAGGATCGGTTGAGTCCGCAAAACGCCGACTCTTACTACGATCTGATTGCGAAGGCGCTGGAAACACCGGAGTTTCGTCCGCGTGCGCTCTATGAAAAGTTCAACATCGAGGTGCTATCTACCACGGACACGCCCCTCGACACGCTGGAATTTCACAAAGCAATTAAGGAATCCGGATGGAAAGGAAGAGTCCTGCCCACCTTCCGCCCCGATTCAGTCATCGATGCGGAGTACGCAGGTTTCGTTCAAAATATAGAGAAGCTGGGCCAGATCACTGGTGAAGATATCGGGACATGGAAGGGTTATCTCAACGCGCTGCGCAACCGCCGTGCCTTCTTCAAGTCGATGGGAGCCACGGCTACAGATCATGGGCATCTGACAGCGCAGACAGCCGACCTCGATACCGCCACGGCGGAGTCGCTCTATCAGCGCATCCTTTCCGGCCACTCCGTGCCGCAGGAGCAGCAGATCTTTCAGGCGCAGATGCTGACCGAGATGGCAGGAATGAGCGTCGAAGACGGGCTGACCATGCAGCTTCATCCCGGCTCAGTACGCAATCACAACAAGCTGGTCTACGAGAAGTTCGGCCGCGATAAGGGCGCCGACATGCCTTCGCCCACCGAATATGTCCGCGCCCTGCGTCCGCTGTTGACCAAATACGGAAACGACTCGCGCCTTACCCTGATTTTGTTCACCCTCGACGAGACCTCCTACTCGCGGGAGCTGGCTCCGCTGGCCGGACACTACCCCGCGCTGCGGCTGGGCCCGCCTTGGTGGTTCCAGGACTCTCCCGAAGGCATGATGCGCTTCCGTGAGCAGGCTACCGAGACCGCAGGATTCTACAACACGGTAGGCTTCAACGACGATACGCGTGCCTTTCTGTCGATCCCGGCCCGTCACGACGTAGCTCGCCGGATCGACTGCGCCTTTCTCGGCAGACTAGTGGCGGAGGGCAGTCTGGACGAAGACGAAGCATTTGAAGTCGCCAAGGATCTGACGGTAAATCTGGCAAGGAAGGCCTACAAGTTGTAAGCCACCTGCGAAACATCGACGGGTTGAAAAGAGGGCCAGCGAATCTGCTGGCCCTCACCTCTAGCGAAGCGTCTCTCCCAGCAATTTCGTCAGCTTTTGAAAAGCGCGATCAGCCTCTTTCGGATTGAAGGCTGGGTTATCAGGAACAGTCCAGCCATGGTGCGCCTCTTTATAAGTCTCGCTCTCATAGCGGCCACCCCACTTCGCTAGCGCCTGCTCGAAGTGCTTGATGGCCTCCTCATCCATGCTCTTGTCGTTGGCGGCGTGGCCAAAGTAGAGCTGCGCAGTCACACGCGGGAGAACCAGGTGGGGGCTGGCGGGAGTGTCAGCTTTGTAGAGGCCGCCCCCGTGAAAAGAAGCTGCCGAGGCCACCTGTGATGGCCGGACAGCGGCCGCGCGCAGGGCAAGCGCTCCGCTGAAGCAGTAACCCACAACGCCGATTGGGCCGGGTCGGACGGCAGGTTGTGCCGTGAGGAAATCGACATAGGCGGCGGCATCCTCTTCCTGTGCGCCGGGTGTCAGCGGGGCTATAAGCTCTCCCATGCGCTGAATGGTCCGCGCCTCACCGGCTACCCTGGGAAAATTAAACACCGGCGGACGGCTTGTGCGATAGAAGGGATTGACCAGAAGCGCGACATAACCTTGCTCGGAAAGCCTTCGCGCCATGGTGCGGTTTGCCTCGCGAATGCTGCCGATATCAGGGAGATAAAGAACGCCTGGAAGCGGGGTGGAGGCGTTGGGGGAGAATAAAACGGCATCCGTAGCACCGCTCGGCATGGATATCTGGATGTCTTGTTCAGTCATGGATAGCTCCTTTGATAGCTCCTTGATCGGACTGTATAACACTTGCCGCTACAGGGTAAGATGAGTGTCTATGAGCCTCTTTTTTGCTGCCGGAAGTGCGACGACGGAGATGTCGCCGAGTGATGTGCGATCAAACCTTTTTAGCGCGCTGGATAAGCTGGGAAAACGAAAAAAAGTGCTGGCGGTTCCGCCGGACTTTACCCGGATGCACTCGCAGAGCGGCGTTCTGACGGAGCTGGCGTGGCAATACTACGGCGACAGCCTGACAGATGTGCTGCCCGCACTGGGAACGCATAAAGCGATGAGCGACGAGGAGATCGCGACCATGTTTGGCGCCACTCCAAGAGAGTTATTCCGTGTGCATGACTGGCGCAACGACATCGTGACCCTTGGCGAAGTTCCCAGCGAGTTTATGTACGAGGTGAGCGAGGGCAAGCTCGACTACACCTGGCCTGCGCAGGTGAATAAGTTGCTTCGCGATGGCGGCCATGACTTGATTCTGTCGATTGGCCAGGTGGTGCCGCACGAAGTAGTGGGCATGGCCAACTACAACAAGAATATCTTCGTCGGAACGGGCGGTTCAATGGGCATCCATCGCAGCCACTTCCTCGGCGCTGTTTATGGCATGGAGCGCATGATGGGCCGGGCAGACACTCCCGTGCGCCGGGTGCTGAACTATGCCAGCGACCACTTCGCGAAAGATATGCCCATTGTGTACGTACAGACGGTGATAGGGAAGAACGACGCAGGCCAATTGGTCATTCGCGGCATGTATGTAGGCGACGATGTCGAGTGCTTTGAGCGAGCCGCTGAGCTTAGCCTTCAAGTCAACTTCAAGATGATGGACCGCGAGATTAAGAAGGCCGTGGTCTTCCTCGATCCTCACGAATTTCGCAGCACCTGGCTGGGAAACAAGAGCGTCTATCGCACCCGCATGGCGCTTGCAGACAACGCCGAGCTGATCGTCCTTGCGCCCGGAGTGCATGAGTTTGGCGAAGATGCCGCAATCGATGTCCTCATCCGCAAGTACGGCTACTGCGGCACGCCACGAACCCTGGAGGCGGTAAAGGAAGATCCAGCGCTGGCTGGCAATCTAAGTGCAGCTGCGCACTTGATTCACGGCTCCAGTGAAGGCCGTTTCACGATTCGCTACTGCCCGGGACACCTCACCCGCCAGGAGATAGAGAGTGTCCACTTCGAGTACGGCGACCTCGCTGAAGCCATGGCAAAGTACACGCCAGAGACGCTTCAGGACGGCTGGAACACAGTCGACGGCGAAGAGATCTTTTACATCTCCAACCCGGGCCTCGGCCTCTGGGCCTATGAAGGCCGATTCAAAAAATAAAGAATTTGCAGCGAAGCCGGATTAATCGGTATGCTGGAGCAGGCGGAAATTGGTTAGACCAATTAGATCTGAGATTTGAGAAGGGTTTTTCATCATGAGCGAGGAATTGAGGCTTCCGAAGTTTTCATTGGGAGTGGGTGACCGGTTTGCGCATCAGGCAAAGGCGCAGCTTGCGGCATGTGTTATGGCTGCCGATGCAGGTGTTGAGGTCATTCCGGTGTGGAACAAGTCGAACCGGGAGCACATGATTATTGGATCGGAGCCGAGTCAGACGCGTGTTGCGGCTGACTTGGCGGTAAAAGAACTGGGATGGATGAAGCCGTACTTTCTGGATGCGGACCATATCAATCTCAAGACCGTAGGAAGGTTTTTGGAGCCGTGCGATTTCTTTACCCTGGACGTTGCGGATCTGATTGGACAACCAGCCGATCCCAAGGACGTGGAAGCCTTCGTCAAGCGGCATCCGGAGCTAGTGGGCACGGTGACGATTCCGCATATCGATGAGCCGTTCAAGACCGACGCCGCGTTTGTGACTGACGTTGCGAATAAATTTCTTGCAGCAGTACAGGATGCCGGACGCATCTATCGCTTTCTGGTGGAAAAGAAGGGAGCTGGAAAGTTTGTTCCTGAGGTCTCGATGGACGAGACGGACTCTCCGCAAACGCCAGTGGAGTTGCTGATTATTCTGGCGGCGATCGCCGACGAGAAGATTCCGATCCAGACGATTGCGCCGAAGTTTACGGGACGGTTCAATAAGGGCGTCGATTATGTGGGCGATGTCGCGCAGTTCACGAAGGAATTCAACGAAGATCTGGCAACCATCGCTTTCGCGGTCAAGACCTATGGGCTGCCGGATAACCTGAAGCTGAGCATTCACTCAGGCTCGGATAAGTTCTCGATTTATAACGCGGTTCATGACGCGGTAAAGAAGTTTGACGCCGGCGTTCATATGAAGACCGCAGGGACTACGTGGCTGGAAGAGCTGATTGGATTGGCGGAGGCTGGTGGAACTGGGCTTGAGATCGCCAAAGAAGTCTATGCGGAGGCCTATGCGCATAGCAAGGAGCTTTGCGCGCCCTACGCGACGGTGATCGACATCGATCCTGCGAAACTGCCGAAGCCAGAAGAGGTAAATGGGTGGACCAGTGAACAGTACACCTCGGCCCTTCGCCACGAGCAGGGCAACAAGGAATATAACCCGAGTTTCCGGCAATTGCTGCATGTCGGCTTCAAGGTCGCGGCAAAATTGGGCGATCGGTATCTGAGAGCGCTTGAGGCGAATGAAGAGGTTGTCGCAAAAAATGTGACAACGAATTTGTTCGAGCGGCACATCCGTCCGGTATTTCTCGGCAAATAGCTCTATAGTTTTTTAGGGCAATCTTGTCGGCTCATCTGGAGTTGATCTTCAGACAGATATGATGAATAGAATCATGCCCTGATGGGTATTGAAAATTGAGGAGAATGGCGCAATGAATCTTGGCTTCAACATTCCTGAAAAAGGCACACTGGATCTCCTGTCGCTCGGGGCAATGGTCACCCGTCTCGACCCGGGCATCATCCCATTTCGCAAAGCAACCGAGGTTGCGATTCACGTAAGCGGCGGCGAGTTCAACGTTGCGGCGAACCTGTCGGACTGCTTCGGCCTGAACACCGGCATAGCGACGGCAATGGTGTCCTATCCGATCGGCGATCTCGTCAATGAGCGCGTACGGGCGATGGGCGTCAAGCCTTTCTATAAGCGCTTCGAGCATGATGGCACACGCGGCCCGAATATCGCGACCGTGTACAGCGACCAGGGCTTTGGTGTCCGCGCCCCAGTGGTCTTCTACAACCGTAGCAATGAAGCGGCTGCGCTGCTCAAGCCGGGCGACTTTGACTGGAAGGCGATCTTTGCCCAGGGTGTTCGCTGGTTCCATAGCGGCGGCATTTTCTCCGCTCTCTCGGAGACGACTGCTGAGTTGCTGATTGAAGCTTTGAAGGCAGCCCGCGCCGCTGGCGTTATCTGCTCGTTCGACCTGAACTACCGCGAGAAGCTTTGGAAGACCGTCGGCGGAATCAAGCGTGCCCATGAAGTGCTTGGCAAGATCGTCGAGAACGTTGATGTGTTGGTCGGCAATGAAGAGGACCTGCAGAAGGGACTGGGTTTTGAAGGGCCGGAGGTTGGTGCCAGCTCCAAGCTCGATCCGAGCGTCTTCCTGTCGATGATCGATCAGGTGGTGAAGCGCTATCCCAACATCAAGATCGTTGCGACCACGTTGCGCGAGGTTCACAACACGAACCACCATAGCTGGAGCGCCGTAGCCTGGGTCAATGGCAAGACGGTGAACGCTCCGACCGCAGAGCTGAAGGTGCTCGATCGTGTCGGTGGCGGAGACGGTTTTGCCGCAGGCTTTATCTATGGTCTGCTCAGCGGAGCGGAGCCGGAAGAGGCGATCAAGCTGGGATGGGCTCATGGAGCGTTGATGACGACCTTCCCCGGTGATACCACGATGGCGACCCTTGATCAGGTCAAGGCGTTTGCCAGCGGCGGATCGGCACGAATTCAGCGTTAGTTCATTGCCTTGGTGAAGCGGTTCGTTCGCCAGGATCTATAAATTAGTGCGCGCTCCTGTTTTCTCCCTATCGGGGAAGACAGGAGCGCGCGTCCGGATTGAAAACTGTAAAACGAGGAGATTGAATGGGACACCCGTTGTTTGACTTGAGCGGCAAATCGGCCGTCGTGGTTGGTGGGACGTCGGGCATTGGCTTGGCGATGGCGATTGGGCTTGCAGACGCGGGTGCTGATGTGGTGGCAACATCGCGGCGCGCCGAACAGGTGGAAGAGGCTGCGAAAGCAATTGAGGCCAGGGGCCGCAAGGCACTTAGGTTGACGTCGGATGTGGGAGATCGTGCTTCTCTCCAAGCGGTGCTGGATGAGACGCTGAAGGCGTTTGGCAAGGTCGATATTCTGATCAATTGTGCCGGCAAAATCAAGCGCGAGCCGACGCTTACTGTGTCCGAAGAGACCTGGGACGACATTATGGATACGAATGTGACCGGGACGCTACGTGCATGCCAGATTTTCGGAAAGCACATGCTGGAACGTGGCTATGGAAGAATCATCAATATTGCTTCGCTCAATACCTTTGTCTCGCTCAAAGAAGTTACTGCCTATGCAACCAGCAAGGCTGCTGTGGGTGCGCTGACCAAGTCGCTGGCCGTCGAATGGAGTTCGCAGGGCGTGACAGTCAATGCGATTGCTCCCGGGGTGTTTCGTACCCCGTTGAACCAGAAGTTGCTGGACGAGAGCGACCGTGGCAAGGAACTTCTGATGCGGACGCCCCTGGGTCGCTTCGGCAAGACAGAAGAGTTGATTGGCGCTGCGGTGTTTCTGTCGAGCGACGCCTCTACCTTTGTTACCGGAGAGATTCTGGTGGTCGATGGCGGGTTCCTCGCCAGCGGCGTAAACCAATAACAGCTCGAAAACTCTTCATAATATATAAGCCAGCCGTTATTTGAAGATAACGGCTGGCTTTTTTGCTAGCCAAGCCATTTTGGATTGGCGGCTGTACCGTCAAACTGGCTTGTCGTTTTGAATAACTCGAATTTCCCTTCGCTGGCGGCTTCGCGGGTGCGATCGAGCAGACTTGCAATCTGAGTTTGGGTGAGCGGCTTGAAGGTCTTTGCGGCTTGAATGGCCTGATCGAGGACGGTTGGCGAATCGATACCGGTGATGACGACAGAGACCGGTTGTGTAAGTCCGTAATGAAGGGCTTCGATGGGTTCTATCGTCTTGCTGCGCAGGATGTGGTTATCGCCGAAGGTCTTCATGGCGAGGACTCCGGTGCCTTGCTTGAGCGCGACGGGAATAACCTCCTTCGTAAAAGAACGAAAGTGGGCGTCCATAACGTTGACCGGCATCTGGACGGTGTCGAAGTGGAAGCCGTGCTTCTCCGCTGTCTCGAACATGCGCAGATGGACCGCTGGGTCCTTGTGCCCTGTAAAGCCGATATAGCGGATCTTTCCGGCCTGCTTTGCAGCGACAGCGGCTTCGAGCGCGCCGCCTGGCGCAAAGACGCGGTCGGGGTCTTCCATGCGGATGATCTCGTGAAACTGGACGAGGTCAATAACATCGGTCTGAAGGCGTCCGAGAGATTCTTCGAGCTGCTTGTTGTAGGCCTCTTTGGTGCGGCCGTCCATCTTGGTCATGAGGAAGACCTTGTTGCGATAGCCGTCGCGGAGTGCCTGTCCCATGCGAACTTCGCTGATGCCACCGTTATAGTCCCAGCAGTTATCCATGAAGGTGATGCCGCGATCGATAGCCTGCCGAATGAGATGAATACTTTCCTTGGCGTCTGGCTGTTTGCCGATATGGAAACCGCCCAGGCCGATGGCGGAGACCCGTTCGCCGGTCCTGCCAAGCTCGCGATAGATCATGTCAGGCGATTCGGGTCTGGTGGCGGCACTGGATGGTTTTGCGGCAGAGGCGGACTGGCCGAGGCCCGTGCCTGTGGCCGCAGTGACTCCGACCGCTGTCGCTGCTTTGATAAAGCTTCTGCGTTCCATGGGCACTCTCCTGCTTTGCCAGTTGCTTGCAAAGTTGGATGCAGCCAGTGCCTAAGGAAGCTACCTGCTTGCCGCGCGAGCGATCAGCGTGGCGGTGTAAGCGGCGCCGAAGCCGTTGTCGATATTGACGACACAAACATTTGGCGAGCAGGAGTTGAGCATGCCTAAAAGGGCTGCTGCCCCGGCGAAAGAGGCTCCGTAACCGACCGAGGTTGGGACCGCGATCACAGGGACACCGACCAGGCCGCCCACAACGCTGGGGAGGGCACCCTCCATGCCGGCGCAGACGATGACCGCGTCGGCCGTGACAAGAGAATCGCGCTGGGCCATCAGGCGGTGAAGGCCGGCAACTCCGACGTCGTAGAGCCGGGTGACTTTGGTGCCGAAGAGTTCGGCGGTGACAGCCGCCTCTTCAGCGGCGTAGAGATCGCTGGTTCCGGCGCAGAGGATGGCGATGTGGCCTAGCGGCTCGGCTGCGGGCGATTGCCGGAGGGTGATGGCCCGTGCCTGCTGGTGATACCGGGCGGCCGGAGTGATGGCGAGGACTGCCGCTGCCGTGGCCTCGTCGGCTCGCGTGGCGAGGACGTCGATGCCGGTTGCGGCCATGCGCGAGAAGATTTCCGCAGTGTGCTCGGCAGATTTTCCTGCCGCATAAATAACCTCTGGCAGACCGTTACGGAGCGACCGGTGGTGATCGATCTTGGCGTAATCGAGGTCTTCAAAGGGAAGTGTGGCGAGGCGGGCGGAGGCTTGCTCCGGGGAGACGCTGCCGAGTTGGACTTCAGCGAGGAGTTCGAGAAGGGACGATTTATTCATTTTGATTTACTGGCGTGATAGGCGGCGATAGCAGTTTGGATGACTTGCTTGACGGGAACGTTATGGGTCGCGGCGGCGGTGCGGCAGTCTTCAAATTCCGGAGTTGCGTTAAATTCTTCTTCGGCGAGTGAGCCTACCTTGATGCGAATGTCTCCATAGGCTGTGGTGACGGACCGATGGCTACGGCTGAGGCAGGAACGCTGCTCCTGATGGATGCGGATGCCAAGAGTACTGGTCTCACGCAAGAGGAAACGTTCGAAAGCAGGTACTTTGTCGGGGTCGCAGAGGATGGTTAAAAGCGTGCCGGGCCGACCCTTCTTCATCAGGACCGGGGTAAGCATGACATCGAGCGCACCTTGCTGGAGGGCCTGTTCAGTGACATGAGCAATGATTTGAGGATTGAGATCGTCGATGGCGGTTTCGAGAACAGCCACAGTGTCTGTGCTCGTGTTCTGCCCTGATTCGCCGATGTTCAAACGCAAAACGTTGGGAAAGCCCTTGGGATCGCGGGTCCCGGCTCCGTAACCTATGCTTTGGACACGCATCGCGGGCTGCTGGCCAAAGGTAGGAGCAAGCGCGCGAATTAGGGCTGCGCCGGTGGGAGTGACCAGTTCCATTTGCGGTTCGGCGGAGTAGGTGGGGAAGCCGCGGAGCAGGTCTGCCGTAGCCGGGGCGGGGACGGGAAAACGCCCGTGGGCACAGTCGATTGTGCCTCCTCCAACGTTAAGGGGAGAGCAAAACCACTGATCGATTGCGAGCGCATGAATCCCGGCGGACGCGGCGACGATGTCCGCGATGGCGTCAATGGCGCCGACTTCGTGGAAGTGGATCTTTTCTACGTCTACGTTGTGGATTCTGGCTTCGGACGCTCCGAGGAGTTCGAAGGCCTGGATCGCTGTCTGTTTGACTTGGGGAGCTAAAGTGCTCGATTCGATGATCTTGCGGATTGCGCTTAAGTGGCGTCCATGATGATGTCCACTTTTCTTTTCGGCGTGGCTGTGTGTGTGGGCCGCTTCATGATTGTGATCGTGAACGTGGGTATTGCTGCCCTCGTCGTGGTTTTTCGTTTGGGAAACCTGGGGTTCGGACAGGTCCTTTTCGTCGGCTACGTGGGTTCCGTCGAGGACGAAGACCTTGGTCGAGGAGATGCCGCTGCGGTCGACCTTCTCAATTCTGAGGGATGCTCCGAGGTTGAGGGAGGCGATGGCTTCGTGGAGGACCTGAGGGGCGACTCCGGCGTCGAGCAGAGCGCCGAGGAACATGTCTCCGCTGATGCCGGCAAAGCAGTCGAGGTAAGCGATGCGCATGTGGCTATTCTTTCACGGCGATGGAAAGATTTGGACGCTTCACTGACCGGCGGGAGTAATGGACGCGGCAGGGAGTATGTCGTTCATACTGCCGGAGCGGTAGCCCTGGGTGTCGAGGGTGATATAGAGGAAGCCGATGGCGCGCAGAGCGGCGGTGATACGGTCGAGAGTTTCAAGCGAAAGGGCGCGGGGAAGTTCTTCGCGGGCGATCTCAATTCGCGCCAGATCGCCGTGGTGACGAACGCGGACCTGCTGGAAGCCAAGGGCGTGGAGGGCCTCTTCGGCCTGCTCGACCTGCGAGAGGTTCTCGCGGGTAACCGGGCGGCCGTACTCGATACGTGAGGAGAGACAGGCTGAGGCTGGCTTGTCCCACACTTTGAGACCGGCTTCATGGGCGAGCTGGCGAATCTCGGCCTTGGTGAGCTGTGCAGTCACCAGGGGGGCGACGGCGTGGTGTTGGGCGGCAGCCTGCTGGCCCGGGCGAAACTCGCCGCGGTCGTCGAGGTTCATGCCGTAGGCGATGTGCCGGAAGCCTCGAGTCTCGCGTTCGGACTCCATGCGCGTGAAGAGCTCGTCCTTGCAGTGGAAGCAGCGTTTGCTGTCGTTGCGTTGGTAATCGGGATTTTCCAGCTCCTCGGTGTGCAGAATCTGGACCGGAATGTTGTACTGGGCGGCAAAGTCTAGGGCTGCGGCCAGTTCAGCGCGGGGCAGGGATGCGGAGTCCGCGATAACGGCCAGCATGTTGTCGCCGAGGACTTGATGAGCGGCATAGGCAAGGTAGGCGGAGTCGGTTCCGCCGGAGTAGGCAACGAGAAGGCCACCGAGGTCGCGAAGGGTGGTCTGCAGAAGTGCGGATTTTTGCGCAAGGTCCATTTGGGTCGCCCTGACCTCTATTGTAGGAGAGATGCTGTCGTCGCTGAAAAAGCCGCAGTATTTCGAGAAAGCGAATGGCGAGTGTAAAGTCAGATTCCTCACCGGGCTTTTTATAGTGGGATGTTGGATGGATGACCATCGGCGGAGTAAGCTTCGTGTACTGCCTGACTATTTCTGAAAACTAAATAGATGGGTTGAAGGAGATATTGTGAAGATTCGTAGCCTGATCCTTGGTGCCATTGCATTCGTTGTATTGGCGGGAGCCGTTGTTCCTGCAAATGCCGCGGTGCATCATCACCACCGTCATCATCATCGCCATCACAGACGCTAGCATTTATGCGCTGGAAGAGAGGCCCGGCCGCAAGGTTTCGGGCCTTTTTTCGTGGCTGCAGAAGGGTTTATGGGTGACAGCTTCGATAGATGCGGCTTATGGGCACCAAAGCTGTTAGAATCTATAAAATCCACTCCTCTGGAGAGGCAATGCAAGCAATACTGGCGCTTGAAGACGGGCGCATCTTTCGTGGCAAGAGTTTTGGCGCAGGAGCGGAATGCTCCGGCGAGGTGGTCTTCAATACATCGCTGACCGGCTATCAGGAGATCTTTACCGATCCCTCCTATGCGGGCCAGATTGTGGTTCTAACGAATCCGCATATTGGAAACTATGGGACGACACCGCACGATGCGGAGGCCACACGGCCTTACATCGAAGGGTTGGTGACGCGTGAGTTTTCGCCGATGAGTTCGAACTGGCGCTCGACGCAGGTTGCCGATGAGTATCTTGAGCGCTATGGCGTGCCGGTGATCGCGGAGATCGACACACGGGCTGTGGTGCGGCATCTGCGCGCCAATGGCGTGATGCGTGGCGTGATTGCGAGTGGCGAGAACCTGGATGTAGATGCGCTGGTTGCGAAGGCGCGCTCGATCAAGAAGATGGAAGGCACCGATCTTGCCAGCATCGTGACAACCAGAACCGTATACCAATGGGATGCCAACGAGCCGAAAAACCAGACTGGTGATTCTCTGCTGATGCCTTCGGAAAATGCGGAAGGGAAGCAGATGCATGTGGTGGCTTATGATTTCGGCATCAAGGAAAACATTCTGCGGATGCTGACGCGCGAGAACTGCAGGGTGACTGTTGTTCCGGCGAAGACTCCTGCCGAAGAAGTACTGGCGTTGAATCCAGACGGAGTCTTCTTCTCCAATGGGCCGGGCGATCCGGAACCGCTGGAGTATGCGGTCGAAAATGTGAGGAAATTGCAGGGAAATATTCCCATCTTCGGGATCTGTTTAGGACACCAGATATTTGGGCTGGCGCTCGGTGGCAAGACCTACAAGCTGAAGTTTGGGCATCATGGCGGCAACCATCCGATCATGAACCACCAGACCGGCAAGGTGGAGATTACGGCTCAGAACCATAACTTCAATGTCGATCCGGAATCGCTGCCGGCGAATGTCGAACGGACGCATACGAACCTGAACGATCAGACGCTGGCTGGGTTGAAGCATAAGACCGATCCCATGTTCAGCGTGCAATATCACCCGGAGGCAAGTCCGGGGCCGCACGATTCGCATTATCTCTTCCGGGATTTTCGGAAGATGATGGAAGAGTGGAAGAAGTAAAACTAAAGGCGCGGCTTTGGTCGCGCATTTTTTCGGCACATAGAAATTAGTTGAGAAAGAGAAATAGATGCCACGCAGGAATGACATCGCAAAAATTCTGGTGATCGGCTCCGGGCCGATTGTGATTGGTCAGTCGGCGGAGTTCGATTACTCCGGCACGCAGGCTTGCAAGGCGCTGAAGGCTGAGGGCTATGAGGTAGTGCTGGTGAACTCGAACCCGGCGTCCATCATGACCGATCCTGAGGTTGCGGACCGCACTTATATCGAGCCTCTGAATACGGCTTATCTTGAGGAAATTCTCCGCGTCGAAGCGGAGATGCTGGCGTCCGGTTCCGGCAAGTTTGCCGTGCTGCCGACGGTGGGTGGCCAGACGGCTCTGAATCTCGCTGTAGATCTGGCGGATTCGGGAGTGCTGGAGAAGCTCGGAGTTGAACTGATTGGCGCGAAGTTGGAAGCGATCAAGAAGGCCGAGGACCGTTTGTTGTTCAAGGATGCGATGAACAAGATCGGTCTGGACATGCCGCGCTCGCAGCTTGTGAACAACCTTCGCGATGGTCTGGAGTTTGCCGCAAAAATTGGCTTTCCCGTTGTGATTCGCCCTTCGTTCACGCTTGGTGGATCGGGCGGCGGTATTGCATACAACCGCGAAGAGATGATGGAAATTCTTTCGCGCGGGCTCGATCTCTCGCCGGTGCACGAGTGCTTGATTGAAGAGAGTGTGCTCGGCTGGAAAGAGTACGAGCTCGAGGTTGTCCGCGACCTGAATGACAACGTCATCATCATCTGCTCGATTGAAAACTTCGATCCGATGGGCGTGCATACGGGCGACTCAATTACAGTCGCTCCGGCGCAGACGTTGACTGATCGCGAGTACCAGTGCATGCGGGATGCTGCGATTCGCGTGATCCGCGAGATTGGTGTGGAGACGGGCGGAAGCAACGTGCAGTTCGCGGTGAATCCGGTGAACGGGCGCATGACAGTGATCGAGATGAACCCGCGCGTGTCGCGGTCGTCGGCACTTGCTTCGAAGGCCACCGGGTTTCCGATTGCGAAGATCGCTGCGCGGCTTGCCGTCGGCTATACGCTCGATGAGATTCAGAACGACATTACGAAGGCTACTCCGGCTTGCTTTGAGCCGACGATTGATTATGTCGTCGTAAAGATTCCGAAGTGGCAGTTCGAGAAGTTTCCCGGCGCCGATGAGGGCCTGGGGCCGCAGATGAAGTCTGTCGGCGAAGTGATGGCGATTGGCCGCACCTTCAAGGAAGCGATGATGAAGGCGGTGCGGTCGCTGGAGACGGGCAAGAAGGCCACGGCGGACGATATTGAACCGCGCAGGCTGACGCAGCGGCTGGTGACGCCGCATCCTGACCGGCTGGCCTACATTCGCTATGCGTTTGAACGCGGGATGACAGTGCGCGAGGTCGCTCGTATGACCTCGATGGATCCGTGGTTTCTGTACCAGATGAAACAGATTACGGATGAGATCAAGGCGATTGGCGGCGTGTCGATGGATGAGGTCACCGCGGAACAGCTTCGCGACGCCAAGCGGATGGGCATCTCGGACGAGCGGCTGGCTGCGAGTTGGGGATTGAAGGGCGCTGAGGGGACTGCTGCGGTTCGTGCGCTGCGGAAGAAGCTGAATGTATTGCCGGTCTACAAGATGGTGGATACGTGCGCCGGAGAATTTGAGAGCTATACACCGTATCTCTACAGCTGCTACGACGAAGAAGACGAGGCTGCGCCGACGACGCGCAAGAAGATTCTGATTCTGGGCAGCGGGCCGAACCGGATCGGGCAGGGAATCGAGTTCGATTATTGCTGCTGCCATGCCGCGTTCGCGCTGCGTGAAGACGGCTACGAGACCATCATGGTCAACTGCAATCCTGAGACTGTTTCGACCGACTACGACACCAGCGACCGGTTGTACTTTGAGCCGTTGACGCTCGAGGACGTGCTGGCGGTGTATGAGCATGAGGCTTCATCGGGTGCAGAGATTGGGATGATAGTGCAGTTCGGCGGCCAGACTCCGTTGAACCTGAGCCTGCCGTTGAAGAAGGCTGGTGTGCCGATTATTGGGACGTCGCCGGAGTCGATTGATCTGGCCGAAGATCGGAAGCGGTTTGGCAAGCTGATTGAAGAATTGCAGATTCCGCAGCCTGAAGGCGCGATGGCAACCAGCGTGGCCGAAGCGGTTGCAGGCGCGAACCGCGTGGGATATCCAGTACTGGTGCGGCCCTCCTATGTGCTGGGCGGACGTGCAATGGTGATCGCTTATGACGATGAGGCGGTTGTCCGTTACATGAGCACCGCCATCGAGTTCTCACAGGAGCGGCCAGTGTTGATCGACCACTTCCTTGAGGATGCGACCGAGGTCGACGTCGATGCATTGTGCGATGGCGACGACGTTGTGATTGCTGGGATCATGCAGCATATCGAGGAGGCGGGGATTCACTCGGGCGACTCGTCCTGCGTGCTGCCTTCGGTCGATCTCAGCGATGCTGTGCTGCGTACGATTCGCGAATATACGCGCAAACTGGCGATGGCACTGAACGTGATGGGACTTGTGAACATTCAGTTCGCTATTCAGCGCGGCAAGGTGTTTGTGATCGAGGTAAATCCTCGGGCTTCGCGTACAGTTCCCTATGTTTCAAAGGCCACCGGCGTTCCGCTTGCCAAGATTGCATCACGATTAATGGTAGGGCGGAAGTTGAAGGAGCTGCTGCCCGAAGCGGTAGCGAACGGGAATGACCTCGGAACAGGTTCACATTATTTTGTGAAGTCGCCGGTGTTTCCATGGGGCAAGTTCCCCGGAGTGGATACGGTGCTTGGTCCGGAGATGAAGTCTACCGGCGAAGTGATGGGCGTGGCGGACAACTTTGGCGAGGCATTTGCCAAGGCGCAGATCGCCGCCGGACAGGTGCTCCCGCTCGAGGGGACCATCTTCTTGAGCGTCAACGATCACGATAAGGAAGGCGTTGTCTCGCTGGCTCGCCAGTTTGTGGAGATGGGATTCCATCTGGTTGCCACGCATGGAACGGCGGCAGTGCTGGAGAAGGCAGGGTTGCAGCCGGAGCGCGTTTACAAGGTGAAGGAAGGTCGTCCCAATGTCGTCGACCTCATCAAAGGCGACCGGATTCATCTGATTGTGAATACGCCGCGCGGGCAGGACACGTTCTTCGATGAGCAGGCGATTCGCCGGGCTGCGGTGCTGGCGCGGATTCCCACGATCACCACTCTCGCGGCGGCACGCGCGGCGTCTGAGGGCATCTCCGCGTTACAGCAGGGGACCCTGAGCGTGGTTGCGTTGCAGACGCTCCATGCGAACCGGGTTGAGGCAACTGTCTGATCTGGTGGGCTTCGGGCGTATGATTTTTCTGTTGGTCTAAACTAAGGAGAATGGTTGATGCGGATTGGAATGTTGACTGGCGGTGGAGATTGTCCTGGATTGAACGCCGTGATTCGCGCTGCAGTGCGCAAGGGAATTCAGCACCATGGCGATGAGTTCATCGGCTTCATGGAAGGCTGGCGTGGGGTTATCGACGATGTGACAATGCCGCTGACACTGGAGACGACCTCCGGAATTCTGCAAAAGGGTGGGACGATCCTGCGCTCTTCGCGCACCAACGTGAAGAAGGTCGAAGGCGGCTTCGAGAAGTGCATGGAGACGATCAAGCGGAATAAGCTGGACGCCCTGATCGCTCTTGGTGGCGATGATACCCAGTCCATTACGTTGGCACTCGGCGAGCGCGGCGTCAATTGCGTCGGCGTTCCCAAGACGATTGACAATGACCTTAGTGGTACTGACGCCTGTTTCGGTTTCGATACTGCTGTGATGATTGCTACGGAGGCGGTGGACCGCCTGCACTCGACCGCCGAGTCGCACAACCGCGTGCTCGTCTGCGAAGTCATGGGGCGCGATGCTGGTTGGATCGCCGTGACCTCCGGAATCGCCGGCGGCGCGGACGTAATTCTAGTGCCCGAGGTACCAATCGATATCGACGAAACCTGCCGGTTGATTAAGTACCGTCGTGAGCATGGGAAGAAGTTCTCGATTGTGGTTGTAGCCGAAGGCGCAAAGTTTCCTGAAGGACCACTTGCTACCCATGACACATCGCTTGACTCCTTTGGCCATCCGCGTTTGAGCGGCATCGGTCAGGCGCTCGCCGAAGAGATTGAGAAGCGTACTGGCTACGAGACGCGCAGCGTGAACCTGGGTCATACCCAGCGGGGCGGTACACCTACCGCTTATGACCGGATGCTGGCGACACGATATGGTGTTGCAGCGATTGATCTCGTCCATGCAGGCAAGTTCGGCCGTCTGGTGGTGCTGCGCGGAACCCAGATCTCGGACATTGCGATTGCCGATGCGATTGCCAAGACCCGTACGGTTGGGCAAGACCTGCTGGACGTCGTAAAGAGCCTGCAGCCATTGAAGAGTGCTGTCTAACTTCCAGACTTGCGTAGCGTCACGTCGAAAGCCTCACCTCCCGAAATCGGACGTGGGGCTTTTCTGTCGTTTTTGGGAACGCCTGATTGGTTCCTGAATTTGCCATCGGGGCTGAGCCCCCTTGGACCCCTTTCAAGACAGAAGCTCCCCATGCATCCCGTTCCACCGTTCGACTTGCGAGGTATACCCCTCCTGTACCTTAAGAATGATTATATGCTTGACGTAGGGTGAGTCTGAGCCTATAAAGGGTTTGTAGTTTTGAGGCAATGCTATGACTCAGGCAGAAAAGCAAGTTTTGAATGACATGGTGCAAATCATTCAGGTACTAACGGTGAAAGTTGACGCTCTCGAAGGAGCTTTAATACGTAGAGGTGCAATTCGGGAGGGAGATCGTCCAGCACTCGCTGCGGAATATACTCCAGCGGCTCTAAACGACTTAGCAGCGGTTCGAATGTCGATATCTTTTCTTCCGATAACTGGAACCGCGAAAGGTTTGAAGTCATGAATCTCTTCTCTCTAGCCAAGTCGTTTCCTACTGAAGAACTCGCCTTAGCGTTTTGGATTAAGCAGCGTTGGCCGAATGGTGTACGGTGCATAGCTTGCGACCACGACAAGTGCTATCTGATCGAAACCAAAGGCAAAACTGGCAAGGTATACCGCAAGTTTGAGTGCGCGGAGTGTGGTTTGCACTTCAGCCCCACAGCAAACACCATCTTTCACGATTCGCATCTCCCACTTCAGAAATGGTTTATGGCTATCTGTCTGATGACTGAAGGAAAGAAGGGCATTTCAGCAAGCCAGGTGCAGCGTCATCTTGGAATTTCCTATAAGACGGCTTGGCATTTGTGCCACAGAATCCGCGAAGCCATGCAGGAAGATAAGGGAACGAAATTAGGTGGCGAATCTGTCACGGTCGAGATTGACGAGATGTATGTTGGCGGTCGCAAACGTGGAACGGGTGTAAAAGCGGCCAAAAACTCAAAAACTATCGTAGTGGGCATTGCAGAACGTGATGGCCGCATTCATTTACAAACCGTGAAGTCTGGTCATTCTCGTCACGTGCGTACCGTCGTTAGCGAAAATCTGAACAAAGACACCGAACAAGTCGTGACAGATGGAGCACTCAAGTTCAGGGGTATGTTTCCGAAGGAACAACACAAAGCTGGCAACCATCACCGCGAACTCAGAGATAAAAACTGGACTTCGACTCAGACCGTAGAGAATGCATTTTCGCTATTCAAGCGTGGGATTGTCGGCAACTATCACCAATTGTCCAAAGATCACCTAGACCGCTATTTAGGTGAGTTTTGCTGGCGCTATAACCGACGTGGTTTGCAGCCTTGTCTATTCCAGATGACGCTAGAGAACATGGCTAAAAGAAAACCGTTGCCTTACAAAGACCTAATCTTTTGATACTTTTCTTACTTCAACATCCCCCGATTTAGAAAAGCTTGACGGATGTCCGATTCGCGAACACATTTATTAGCTTCCGATGTTATTTCGTAAGAAGTCACAATGGCATAACCGCTCTCATAACCAATTCCTCGTGTAAGAACGCCTTTGGTTACAAGATCCAATAGCGTTCCGTCCGCCCGACCGCTTACAAAGTCCACAGACGTTTTGTTTCCCTTGACGTATTGCAGTACAACTTGAAACTCGTCATCTGGAAGATTAACCAAAACGAACTTCATGCGCTTTTCCTTGCACCGCTGCTGTAGAGGGATCGCAACTTTCTTTCCGATCTCGTGAATTCCGGTGAATAGGAGATACAACCCTGTAAAGAACAATCCTCCCCAGAACCAAAGGTCATGCGAGGTGATGAATGTTTGGCTCCGTGATGCGGGTAGGAATAAGGCCAAAGCGCACATGACACACAGAATCAGCATAGTTTTAACAGGGGCCTTAGCCCATTCGACTATCGCGCTTACCGTACCGATCAAATCAACAGGTGGTGGCATCCACCAAGAGTAACCCAGGAACAGGGAGGCTATTTGTCCATTTTCTGGACAGAATTGGGCTTTCTAAGCGTTCCATCCTTCTTCAGTTTTGGTTTGGCAACGGCATCTTTGAACGGTATCGGCTTCATCTCGATCATTCGCCTTAATACCTTCTCAAACTTGTCTTTATCGTAGAGAGTTTCGTCTTCCATGCGTTATTCTTCCGCGTATGAGCGAATCAGTCCAGCCCGATGTAAACACAGAAAAACGTCATAAATATAGTTTCGGCATACCCTGCAACCGTTGTGGATTGCCCGTCCAACTCGGTCATATCTGGTTAAAAACCGACGCGACACTAGAAGATTTGCGTAGTGCAGACGAGCCAGAACTCGGACTGTTATCTCCAGGTCTTTGCGAGAATCTGGACGCGAATGGTCGTAAATGTAACGAAGGAACAATTGTCGAACGGGCTGATTTGATATTTGTGGATGATTCCATGCAGCTACCGAACACGCAGGCCAGCGCCCGTTGGCAGGAATAATGTCCACATAAAGGCGTTCGATGGTGCCGAAGGGAGGAGTTGACACAATAAATCCTTTGGTTGGGGTGGGATTTTATTGTTGTGTCAAGCTAGCTATTCTCAATGATTTTAGTGTGTTTGACTCATCCTACGTGAAACATACAATCATTACCTTAAGTCTCAAAGTCTTAGAAAGAAAGTACTTAAGTCCGGATTTGGTCTGGACCGGTTAAAGGAAAAGACCCGGCGGTTTGCCGGGTCTCCTGTTTTCTCTCTGATTTAATTGTAGCCGAGGTGTCAAGGGTTTCAGGGAGGGGTCGGCTGCGAGATGGTAAAGAATTACCGATATCGAGGTAGGCAGAATTCTTGCTTTGAATCTTTATCTTGATATCAAGCATCTATACTTCAAGACATGAACAATCCGACAAAACACGAGAAAGAGCCAGACCTCAGCGGAGTTCATCTATGGCTGGTGCTATCGAAGGCGGCGCGTTCGGTGGAGGCCCACGCTCTGCGGAACATTCGTGGATTCGGTATAGGGCAAAGCGACTTCGGTGTTCTGGAGGCGCTGCTCCATCGAGGACCACTGAGCGTGAAGCAGATCGGAGCCAAGGTGCTCTTGACCAGCGGGTCCATGACGGCGGCGGTCGACAGGCTGGAGGCGAAGGGCTTGGTGACTCGGCAGGATGACCCAGAGGATCGACGATCGTGGATTATTCACCTGACGGAGACCGGCAGGGAGTTGATCGAGAGGGTATTTGCCGACCATCGGGAGGCAATGGAGAATGCCGTTTCGGAATTTCCAGTTGAAGAGCGGGCGGCTTTGATTAAGGCGCTGCGTCGATTGGGGCGAGCGGCAGAGGAGAAGTTTTGAAACCGATGTTGGCGTTGAAGTACGAGAGAAGGAGCAAACCATGACAGAACAGAAAAAGGTATTGGGCACTTATGGCGCGGGGTCGAACCACTGGGTTGGGGACGGCTTTCCGGTGCGAAACCTGTTTCCATCGAATGGCCTGGAAGCAGAGGTCAATCCGTTCCTGATGCTCGATTATGCGGGGCCGACCGAGTTCAAGGCGTCGAGCAAGACTCCGGGTGTGGGGCAGCATCCGCACCGCGGTTTCGAGACGGTCACGATTGCATATCAGGGCTCGGTTGAACATCGCGACTCGGCGGGGAACTCGGGGGTGATCTATCCGGGCGATGTGCAGTGGATGACGGCGGCTTCGGGCGTAGTGCATGAAGAGATGCATGAGAAGGAGTTCGCTCGCAAGGGCGGCGTTTTCGAGATGGTCCAGCTCTGGGTGAACTTGCCGAAAGCGGAGAAGATGTCGAAGCCTCGCTACCAGGCAATTACGAAGGAGCAGATTCCGGTTGTGAAGTTTGAGACTGGCGGACATGCGCGTGTGATTGCCGGGGAGTGGAATGGAATCAAGGGCGCTGCGCGCACGGTTACGCCGATCAATGTGTTCGACGTGGTGCTGAAGTCGGGAGAGAGGATTGAGATTCCTTTGACGGAGGGACATCAAGCCGCGGTTGTGTTGAGAAAGGGAGATGTTTCGATCCATGAGCATCAGGGCGGCCCGCACTCGCTGATGGGCGAAGCCCGGATTGCGGTGTTGAGTGCCTCGGGAGTTGGCGTCGGGATTGAAGCGAAAGAGGATTCCACGCTGCTGGTGCTGAGCGGGGAACCGATTGCCGAGCCAGTTGCCAGCTATGGACCGTTCGTGATGAACACGCGCGAAGAGTTGGTGCAAGCGATGGAGGACTACAAGGCGGGAAAGATGGGGCAGCTTGCATAAAGCAGCCTTTTCACCGAGATGCAACAGACTGAGCTTAGATCAGACAACAAGAAAGTTAATTCAGGCAATTCAACCAAGGAGAAAGATCAATGAAGACTGTTTATGAAATAGACCCTGCGCACTCGAGTGCGCAATTTACGATCCGCCACCTCATGATTTCGAATGTGCGCGGCGACTTCAAGAGCGTCAAAGGCACGGTGGTTTACGATCCGGAGAATCTTGCGAATACCAGCATTCAGGCGGAGATCGATGTCCACTCGCTGAACACGCGCGATGAGAATCGCGACGCCCATGTGAAGAGCGCGGAGTTTTTTCACGCCGAGAAGTATCCGTCTATCGCTTTCAAAAGCAACAAGGTGGAATCGGCGGGCGACGGAGAGTTGAAGGTGACCGGCGGCCTTACGATTCTGGGAGTGACAAAAGAAGTAGTGCTGAAGGTCGAAGGCCCGTCGGACGAAGCGAAAGATCCCTGGGGCAACTTGAGGATCGGCGCTTCGGGTTCGACGAAGATCAAGCGCAGCGATTTTGGGCTGACCTGGAATGCGATGCTCGAGACGGGCGGCGTCATGCTGGGTGATGATGTCAAGATCGAGCTTGATCTTGAACTGGTGAAGCAAAAGAGCGCATAAAGACGTTGTCTGCTTTCTAAAAGGCGAGAACAATGCCGAAGATGTTGCCCTGGAAGGAGTAGGTGCGGCTGAATTTTGTGCCAAACTTTCCTTCCAGGGCAACGAGACCTTCGCGGGTCACGGCGGGAACGGAGATCAAACATCCCGCTTGTGGATGTTCGAGCTTGCTCTTCCACCCGCCGGCGATCATGTTGCATAGCTCGCCAATGGCGTCATCGACCATGGGATCGCAGGGCTCGGAGGATGCGGTTCCGAGCAGAGCTTCGGCGGTGACGGCGGCGGTAGCGGGGCTGGCGTACAGGATGCACTCGCCGGAGACAGCGCCGGTGAATTGAATGCGGGCTACAATTCTGCCGTCGACGATGTGGACGTCTCCATCCATGGGGTCGCAGCTTCGTTCAAGCATCATCTCGAAGACCTCGGAGACGGCCGAGTCGAGACGGTTGACCATTTCGTTCTGCGGGGTGGGGTTTCCGGTTGCCAACATGTGTCCTCTTTAGATTTTAGAAATTGGTTCCAGTCGCAATGCGTGACGTTAGGCTGCTGGCAGCAATGGCACGACGCGCGCCTTTACTTGCTCCGCGGTGAAGGGCTTGCAGATATAGCCCTGTGCCCCTGCGGAGATGGCTCGCAGAACCAACGGCTCACTTCCTTCGGTCGTGATCATGACGACAGGAACGCCCGGCGCGAGTCTCTCGTCACGGCGCTGTTCAAGAAACTGCAGGCCGTCCATGACCGGCATATTAATATCGCTGAGGATCAAAGCCAGCGAGTTGGGCTTGCCGCTCTCGTCGCGCAGGGCCTGCAGAGCCTCTTCTCCGTTCGACGCCTGCAACACTTCGGTGAGTTCGAGTCCGGCCTGGCGCAGTGCCCGTTCGATCACCTTTCTCATCACTGCTGAATCGTCAATAATTAATGCTCGCAACCTGCCCCTCCGGTAAGTACATCTCGATCTGTACTCTGTATCGGCCGACGTGGTGGATGCTTGAGGCGATGGTTTGATTTCTCCCTAACATTACCTCAGGAGACTAAAGCCCGTTTATATAGGAGCTAATTGCAGCATGGTTGAAGCCCAGCCCTTTCAAGCCGGGAATTGATCGGAAGCTCCTTTACGCATGTCACCTTCTTAAGTTTTTCTAACCCTGCCATCTCGTACTTCGGCCATTGACCTGCATCAGCACGGGCATGGATAGCGGCTTATATGCGGCATATACGGGGTTGCTGGCGCGGACGCAGGCACTTGATACCGCAGCCAATAATCTGGCGAACGCCGGAACGACGGGCTTTCGCGCGCAGCGGGACTACTTCAGCGGCGTGCTGGCGGGTGGCATCGACCAGGACACTTCGCCGGATGCGTCGCAGGTTGGTCAATCCGTCAATGGCTTTGGCATTCTGGGCGGCAACTTGTTGGACATGGGGCAGGGACAACTTACGACGACAGGCGATCCTCTGAACTTCGCATTGCAGGGACAGGGATTTTTCGCGATCCAGACGGCCAACGGGGTTCGCTACACGCGTGATGGTTCGTTCATGCGGTCCGCTACCGGGGTGCTGGAGACAAGCGCCGGAGAGCCCGTGCTTGATATCAATCAGAAGAGCATCACGATTCCGAGCGGAACGGTGCATGTGGGGCCAGATGGAAACATCTCGGTTGCGACCGCGAATGGGAGCGCGATTGTCGCGCAGGTGGGGATCTTCGACTTCAGCGACAGATCGGCACTTGCGGCTGAAGGAACCAATCGCTTTTCGGCAGATGGAGCGAAGCCGATTGCGGGAAAAGCAGCGCTGGTTCAGGGTGCGATCGAGGGATCGAATGAAGATGCAATTCACGGCACGATGCAGATGGTACTGGTGCAGCGGCAGGCAGAGATGATGCAGAAGGCGCTGAGCGTCTTCGATAACAGTTTCGATAAGGTTGCGGCGGAAGATCTGCCGCGAGTCTGAGATAGCCATTGGGCGCTCGCGGGCCCGATCAAACTTGAGTGATGGGAGCGGGAGATGATTCGAGCGTTATATACAGCAGCGAGCGGCATGAGCGCGCAACAGGCAAATTTGGATACAGTGGCAAACAATCTTGCCAACTCTGCGACTGCGGGATTCCGTGAACGGCGGCTGCAGTTTCAGGACATGATCTACCAGAACGTGATCGTGCCTGGATCAGCAGAGAGCCCGCAGACGAATTCGGCGGGCTTGCAGATTGGGCTGGGAACAAAGTCCGCAGCGAGCGAGGTCATCATGACGCAGGGAGACTTCAACGCGACGGGCAACACGCTGGATCTGGCGATTCAGGGCAGCGGTTTTTTTCAGGTGTCGCGGCCGGATGGAACGATTGCATATACCCGGGCCGGAAGCTTCCATAGGAATAATCAGGGGACCATGGTGACCTCCGATGGAGATACGGTGTTGCCGGCGATTACGATTCCATCGAATGCGACCAACCTCACCATCTCTCAGTATGGAATTGTGACGGCGACGATTCCGGGACAGACGGCGGCGGCGCAGTTGGGGACGATTCAGCTGGCGACATTCGTGAACCCCGGCGGACTGAATTCCATTGGTGGGAATTTGCTGACTCCGACGGACTCCTCTGGAAATGCAATTACCGACGTGCCGGGCGGGACGACCGGCATGGGAACTCTGGAACAGGGTGGCCTCGAAAACTCGAACGTCGATGTGGTGGCGGAGTTTGTGCAGATGATTCTGGCGCAGCGCGCGTATGAGAGCAACTCGAAGGTCGTGCATGTGGCCGACGATATGTATTCGCAGATCAACGGCATGATCCGGTAGGGTTGCCATGGAAAATATATTCAATCTGCGTCGAAGGATTTTATGGTGCGGGATTGCAGTGTTGAGCTTGCTGGGAACAGCCTCATTTGCTGTGGCGGCCAATTGCGCGGGAACGCCTGCGGCGGCTGCCAGGTCGGCGGGAGCAGGATCTTCGCTTTCGCCGCTGCCCGAGGGCAAGGGCTATCGAGTGGCGAGCGTTCGCTGGGACCCGGTGATGAGGCAAAGCTGGGCGACGATTGTGAGCTGTGCACATCCGGAGCGGCCTGGGATCTTACTTCGCACTGGCGACGCGAACCATGCCGAGCATAGATTGAGCGTGCAGGTTCGAGAGGATCACACGCCGGTGGTTCGCGCAGGTGACATGGTGCAGCTGTGGCGGCAGGAGGATCTGTTGCGTATTGAAGTCGCCGGCGTTGCGGAGCAGAGCGGCAGCGTGGGCGAGACGATTCGTGTGCGCCTGTTGCGTCGGCCCGGGAGCAATCAATCGATAGAAGAACAATTGAGCGGTGTCGTCCGCGGGCGGGCAGATGTGGAGATGCAGCCATGATGAACTTTGCGGAGGCTGGGCTGGGCGTGAAGACAGGCAAGTGGCCCGCTGCTGAGACGCTGCCTGCAACGACAGCTACACCGCGGCAGCCGCAGAACGGCGGGATGGGGCCCTTGGTTGCCGGGGTGATAGGCACGTTACTTTTGTTGATGGCTGCCTCTTCCTTGCATGCGCAGGTCCATGCGATTAAGAAAGCAGTGGCACCGCAGCCCAATGTTGCGGAGACGTCGCTGGACTCTTATTTAGAGCGGGTGCGCGCCGCCAATTCCAACGTGCAGCCTGTGCCGGGATCGATCTGGACCGACAGTGGACGGCTCACGCGGATGAACACGGATGTTCGCGCCATGCGACCACACGATCTGATCTCGGTGGTGGTAGAGGAGAACCTTGCGGCTTCAACCGATGGAACGGTGAAGAATTCGCGCGCTTCGAATGCGAACTCCGGCATCTCCGGCTTGATCGGTACGCTTCATGCGGGGAATGCTCTTCAGAACTTAATCAATCAGAATGCAGCAGCGGGGCTCAATGCTCAGGGAGCGAGCGCGACCAATTCGAGACTGAGCACGGTATTCGGCGGACAGGTGATGGCTGTGCTCCCGAACGGAATTCTTGTGATTGAAGCGGCCAGGCAGGTCGAGTTCAGTCAACAGACGCAGACGATTGTCCTCCATGGGCTGGTGCGGCCTGAGGATATTTCACAACAAAACCAGGTGCTTTCGACTGCTATTTCAAGCCTTGAACTTGAGGTTCGCGGGAAGGGAATCATCAACGACTATACCCACCGCCAGAATGTGCTCGTCCGGCTTCTGCAACAGATATTGATCTTTTAGTGGATACAACATGCTCGCAGGGATAAATGGATGGAACGCACGGGCAATATGGGTAAGAAGGTTTACCCGTCGTGGATGGTTGCTGTTTGGCGTATTAACGCTGACGCTTCCCGGATTCGCGGCCGACACAGCAGCACCGGCGCAACGAGAGGCGCGGGTAAAGGATATCGCCTCGATTGAGGGCATCCGTGACAATCAACTGGTTGGTTATGGCATCGTGGTTGGGCTACAGGGCACAGGCGACAGCCAGCAGACGACGTTTCCGACGCAGACGCTGGCTGCGACTTTGCTACGCATGGGCGTCAGCGTTCCGGCGGCTTCGATCCGGGTGCAGAACCTTGCGGCAGTATTTGTGGCGGCGACGCTGCCACCGTTTGCGCGGCCCGGCACCAAGCTGGATGTGACGGTCTCTTCGGCGGGAGATGCGAGAAGCCTTGAAGGGGGGCTTCTTTTGATGACTCCGCTCTATGGAGCGGATGGAAAGATCTATGCGCAGGCGCAAGGGCCGCTGGTGGTAGGCGGCTACTCGGTCAGCGTGAATGGAAATACGAAGCAGTACAACCATCCGAATACGGCACGAGTGCCATTTGGCGCGATGGTGGAGCAGGGCGTACCGCTTGAACTGGAGGGAAGAAGTAAGTTCTCCCTGCTATTGAACGATGCGGACTTTCGGACAGCAGAGGCAGTGTCGCAGGCGATCAATCATGAACTTGGCAGGCCAGCCGCTCATGCGCTCGACAGCAGGGATATCGAGCTTTCGGTCGTACACGGAGAGGATATTCCGGAGTTCCTGTCACAGGTCGAGTCGGTAGAAGTCCCGGTGTTTCCGCGAGCGAAGGTTGTGGTCAATGAGCGGACAGGAACAGTTGTGATCGGCGGAACCGTAGTGCTACAACCGGTGTCTATTTTGCACGGTGGGCTGGCTATCAATGTAGTGAGCCAGTTCGAGGTCTCGCAGCCGAACGCCTTTTCTGCGACAGGCTCGACCCAGGTAGTGCAACAGACGCAGGTCAGCGCGCGAGACAAACCGGTTAGCCGCATCGAGTTGAAGCAGGGGGCCACCGTTGACGACCTCGTCCGCAGCTTGCAGACGATTGGAGCTTCAGCGCGGGATGTGATCTCGATACTTCAGGCGATGAAGAGTGCGGGTGCATTGGAAGCGGAGATTGAGGTGCTATGAAGATCGAATCGGCGATTGCAAGTGCTGCTCCGACTGCAACGGATGGGGCGAAGAATCACAAGTTAGTCAATGCTGCCCAGCAGTTCGAATCGATGATGCTGCAGGAGATGCTGAAGCCGATGCGCTCCGGAGAGGATAGCTGGGGAGGCGATGGCGATAAGAGCAGCGACAGCTCGATGGACACCATCAGCAGCTTTGGAACGGAAGCAGTGGCGACGGCGATCTCGAAGGGAGGAGGGCTTGGCATCGCTCGTCAAGTGATTCGGCAGGTTACGCAGGAGCACCAGCGAGACGTGAAAAAAGCCCAGCACGGTACTAAAGTTTAGTGAGGTCACGCCGATAGATTGAAGCATACGGAGGAGTACATGAGCTACACAAACGGAATCGGGAACCTGCAGCAGGTGCTTAGTTCGGTCACACCTGCAACGACACAGCCGGCATCCCAGGCAACGGAATCGGTAAACGCCTCGAAGCAGCATAAGACAGCAACTTCTCCAGCGGAGCAGGCGGACCATACTAATCTGAGTTCGGCTGGGGGGATGATCGCCCATGCACTCGAGGGCTCCGACGTGAGGATGGAGAAAGTGGGTGCCCTGCAGCAGGCCATCGCTTCGGGGACATATAACGTTTCTTCGTCCGATGTGGCGGGTAAGATGATTGATTCTCTGCTGAAGTAGATATGGCCATCAAACAGGCGTTAGAGGATGCTCTGGACGAGACGATACATGCGCTTGCCCTCTTGGATTTTGACGCTCTTAAAGCTGTGGAAGAGCGATTGACGATTCTGACTCAATCCGCGCTGATTGCAGATCAAGCCAGTATCGGTTCCATCCTGAGAAAGAAGCGTGTGCTCGAACTGGTCTTGCAGCACAGTGAATCTAATCTCAACGCACTCCAACGTCTGTACGGAAGAAATACGAGAGACCTATGGGAACACTGACTTCGCTGATGGATCTTGCCGGGCAGGCCTTGATGGCTGACCAGAATGCACTGAATATCACTGCGAATAACGTAGGGAACCAGAACACTCCGGGTTATACGCGGGAGGTGGTCAACTGGCAGCCGACGGATGCTGTGACCTTGAGCGGGACGAGCTACGGCACTGGGATCACGTCGACCGCGGTATCGCAGCGGGACCGCATTCTTGAGCAGCGGGTCCAGCAGCAGACGCAGACCCAGTCGCAGAGTGGAGCGCTCGAATCTGCGCTGCAGCAGGTCCAGAACATCTTTGGACTGAGCTCGACGAGCACGTCTGCGAGTTCGACGGCACTTGGTTCGGCGGTGGATGGCTTCTTCAATTCGCTCTCGACGCTGGAGGGAAATCCGTCTGATGCTTCGACGCGCCAGAGCGTGCTGACAGCGGCGAATAACCTTACCTCGGTTTTCAATTCTGCCGCGAACCAGCTTGCGCAGGTCGGCACGGGCCTCGATCAACAGGTCGGCACGGTGGTTGGCCAAGTCAATGCGCTGACGAAGACAATTGCTTCGCTCAATCAGCAGATTGCCAGCGCTAGCCCCACTGGGGATGCTGGCGCGCTGGAAGACCAGCGGCAGTTGGCGATCACTCAGTTGTCCCAATATGTCGGTCTCAACCAGATCACGACCGAATCGAACGGCATTACGCTGACGACTGCGAATGGCGCGGCTTTAGTCAGCGGAAGCCAATCCTTTGCTCTGAGTACGACGTCGGTAGCGGGAAAGACCGATGTTGTAGCCGGAGGAGTGGATGTGACCTCGGGCCTTAGCGGTGGACAACTTGGCGGTGTTCTGCAAGCTAGGGACCAGGAGTTGCCGACGTATGCAAGTGCACTGGACAATCTCGCCTATGGGATTGGAACTGCGGTGAACGCGCAGAATGCGCTAGGCACCGATGGCAATGGTAATCTCGGTGCGGCAATCTTCAGCCTTCCAGCAAGCGCTGCCGGTGCGGCGACCTCGATTCAGGTGGCGACGAGCGATCCGAAGGCAATTGCGGCGGCGGAGACTGGACAGGGATCCTCGGGTAATGGAAATGCGGTTGCGATGGCGGACCTCGCGACGGCGAATGCTGTAGCAGGCCAGACAGCAACTGGTTTTCTGGCGTCGTTTCTTGGCGGCATTGGCAACGATACGGCTGGGGCAACGACGGACAATGCTGCTCAGCAAGCCACTCTGACGCAGCTTACAAGCCAAAGGAATTCGCTCTCTGGAGTTTCGCTCGATGAAGAGGCTTCGAACCTGACGCAGTATCAGCGTTCCTATGAGGCGGCAGCTAAGGTGTTCTCCATTGTCAATTCGCTTATGGCGAGCGCACTCAATCTGGGCGTGGAGACTACGGTTACTTAGAGTCGCAGGTTCACATATTTACGTTTTCAGTTAGCTCCGATCAGGAGGGGCGCATGAGAGTGGATCCAAATTTTGTCAGCAATCTCGCCGGCGTGTTGAACCAGTCGAGCAGCCTCGAAGCTACGCTCACCAACGAGCTATCGAGCGGACTGCGGGTCACCTCCTTGCAGAATGATCCGGCGGCTGTGGCTGAGAGTACGTTGATGGCCAGCGCTATCTCCAAAGACGACACTTTTGTGCAGACGGCATCGGGAACGCAGTCGATGATGCAGGTCTCGGACTCCACGCTGGGCGAGGTGGTCAGCCAACTCACTTCAGCCTTGTCGCTGGCGGTGTCGGGGAGCAATGGGACCCTCAACTCGGCCAATATCGCCAGCATCCAGCAGCAGTTGACCGGCATTCGCGACCAGGTCTTGTCGCTTGCCAATACGAGCTACCTAGGGCAGTCGCTGTTTGCCGGCAGCCAGGGATCGTTGAAGCCATTTACTCTGGATACCTCTACGACTCCCGCTACAACCAGCTATGTGGGCGATACGATTCTGAACTCTGTCGAGACCCCGAGCGGTCAGAAGATACAGACGAACCTTCCGGGATCGGCCGTCTTTGGTTCGGGCGCGTCGGGCGTCTTTGGAGCACTGAATCAACTGATCGCCGATTTTTCGGGTGCTCCGGCGAGCTCTAGCACTACTGCCGATACTGGAGCGTTGTCGGCTGCGCTTGGCCAGGTGTCCGCGCAGCGTAGTCTGCTCGATGGTTCGCTGAGCAGGTTGCAGGCGACCAGCACCTATGCGCAGACGGAGGAGAGCCAGATGAAAGTGCAGCAGGGGAATCTGGTGTCTGCGGATCCGGCTTCGGTGGCTACCCAGTTGAGCGCTGCCGAGGTGCAGAATCAGGCTTTGATGAGCGTGATGACTGCATTACAAAAGACAAATCTGTTCGACTACATTCAATGAGTATCTGCGTTTTACTTCTGCTTCTTTATACTTACTGAGGCGGACATTTATGGGTGCGATTAGATTTTTCTGGAACGCTACGCGAGGCGACAGGCTACGACCGTGGCGCAGTCCTTACCTGCGCTGGCGATTGGAGACCTATTCGGGGCAGCGGGCGGATACGGTTCGAGCGAGGGATTTCTGGAATCTTTTCTGGAAAGAGAAGAAGCAGTTGCTGCGGTTTCTTCGCTGGACGGGAGAGATCAAGGCATATTCAGAGAGCGCTGTGGACGGCAAGCAATGATTTTGCATCTATTTCAGAGAGCCATGTTACCGGCTGGAGGGAGATCCTATGAGTGAGTGGCTGAAGTTGGAAGCAGCCGATGGGCATGAACTGAGCGCGTACGTGGCGCGCCCGTCGGGGGAAGCAATCGGTGCGCTGGTGCTCGTGCAGGAGATATTCGGCGTCAACGCGCATATACGCAGCGTTGCCGACGGATATGCCAGGGATGGGTTTGTTGTCGTGGCGCCTGCGCTGTTTGACCGGTACGAGCGCGGGGTTGAGCTGAAGTATGAAGGCGAGGATGCCAAGAAGGCGGGCGAGCTTTGGAAGAAGTTGAGACACGACACCGCTCTGTTGGATATTGCCGCAGCCTATGAAGTGGCAAAGACAACAGGCAAGGGAATTGGTGTTCTCGGATTTTGTTTTGGTGGGCTGATGAGCTGGTTGACAGCGACGCGAGGCGAGACCCTGAAGATGCAGCCTTCGTGCTGCGTGGGGTACTATCCTGGTGGAATTGGGCAGTTTGCAAAAGAAGAGCCGAGCTGTCCGGTGATGCTGCATATTGGCAGCGCGGATAGTCATATCGGATCTGACCAGATTGAGGCGGTGCGCGCGGCGCATCCAGAGGTTGAGGTCTTCGTTTACGACGGCGCGGGCCATGGATTCAATCGCGATGTCGATCCCAATTCATATAATCCGAAGTCGGCCGTGCTGGCCCGGAAGAGAACGCTGGATTTCTTGAAGACACATGTCGCTTAGAGTCTGTTTTCATTGTGGAACTTGGGGTGCAAGTGCCAATTCCCTTAAGAGGGTAAGAGCGTAACACGAGCAGGAACTAAAAATACTTGGTTTCTCCACTGCGGCGGCACAAGCTGCGGCTTCGGTGGAGATGACGTTTCTTGACATTGAGTGAACCGAACTTGCTACGGAAAAGGCCCTTCCGCTATATTTTGGAAGCGTCGATCGACCTCCTGGAAATAAGCAAATACAAAATAGGGGTTTTTCTCTTCGCTCAATGGTGACAGCGTAAACGAGCTATTCCTCTTTTAAGCAGGCCAACCCTGCAGATGTTGGCGCATCCTATCTGCCAGTGCCTGAACGTCCGGCCTCGACCTCTTGCTCGCTAAGAGTTCTTCAAAGCTTTTTGCTTTTGCCGCTCGTGCGCTGAGTGGCCCACCCCAGGAACGATTCGGAATGCAACAACGTTGTCGGCAATCTCACGTCTTCTGGAGATTCCAAGTCGCATTCTAACAACGTCAGCCCTCCTGAGCTGAGAAAAGGAAATGCCATGAAAGCACTTGTTTACCACGGCCCCAAGAAGGTTTCTGTCGATACTGTTCCCGATGCCAAGCTTGAAAAGCTGACTGATGTCGTCATCAAACTCACTACTACCAACATCTGCGGCTCCGATCTGCACATGTACGAAGGGCGGACGGATGTCGAGAAGGGAAAGATCCTGGGCCACGAAAATCTCGGCGAGGTGGTCGAGGTGGGCAAGGCCGTGGATATCGTCAAGAAGGGCGATAAAGTTGTCCTTCCATTCAATATCGGCTGCGGTTTTTGCGCCAACTGCGAGCGCGGCCTGACGGGATATTGCCTGACGTGCGCAGATCCTTCGGTGATGCCGGGCATGGCAGGAGCGGCGTATGGATTTGCGGGAATGGGCCCTTACTCCGGCGGACAGGCACAGTTTCTTCGCGTCCCTTATGCCGACTTCAACTGTCTGCGGCTACCTGAAGATGCTGACGAAAAGGAGAGAGATTATGTAATGCTCTCCGACATATTTCCTACAGGCTGGCACGCCACTCGTTTGGCGAATCTCAAGCCGGGAGAATCGATCCTTATCTACGGTGCTGGACCGGTTGGTCTGATGGCCGCTATGTCCGCACGCATTCAGGGAGCCAGCCAGGTCTTCGTTGTCGATGGCCAGGCCGACCGTCTCGAGCTTGCGGAACAGATTGGCGCAACCACCATAAACACCAAGGACGGAGATATTGGCGATCAGATTCGCGAACTTACAAATGGACTAGGCGCGGATTGCGGGTCGGAGTGTATTGGCTATCAATGTCACAATGCCAAGGGCAAAGAGGTCCCCAATCTTGTCATGAACTCGCTCGTGGATAGTGTCAAAGCAACGGGATCAATTGGCGTAATTGGCGTCTTCGTCCCGAAGGACCCGGGCGCTGAGGACAAGTTGGCGAAGAAGGGCCAGATTGCATTTGATTTCGGTAAGTTCTGGTTCAAAGGACAGAAGATGGGAACAGGGCAATGTAATGTGAAGGCATATAACCGACGCCTCTGCGATCTTATCCATCACGACAGGGCCGACCCGTCGAGAATTATCTCTCACGAGTTGCCACTTGAAGACGCACCCAATGCATACAAGCATTTCGACAATCGCGACGCTGGATGGACAAAGGTGATCTTGCATCCGAACGCCTGATCTTCTGCGGGACTCATGGTGGCCGCCTATGCGTTGACGGCCACCATAAGCTTCTTATAGACCGGCGTACCAGTCGTAGCCCTGGGTCTCCCAGAAGTCAACGGGGCGCTGGTTGGTGTAGGTGATTTTTGCGATCTGTTTGATCTGCTTATAACCGTATTTGATCGGCATTGCCAGACGGAGAGGCGCGCCGTGATCAGAGTTGAGCGGTTTGCCGTTCATCTGGTAGCAGAGCAGCGTCTGCGGGTGCAGCAGAGTCGCAATATCGTGGCTTGCGGAGTAAGCGCCGTCTGCTGTTTCCATGTTGACGTAAGCGGGCAGTGTCCCGTCGGGATTTAGCTGGGGCGGATAGGCCTTAAGAAAATCGGCGAAACATGCGCCCGCGAAGCTGGTGATCTGGCTCCAGCCTTCAACGCACTTGAACTGGGTAACTTGCTCAGTGAAGGGCAAGGTGCGCAGATCCTGGAGCGAAAGGACGATGCCGGGTGTGCGGGTTGTATCGCTGGAGGGGGCCTTGGGAATGCTCTGATCGTTGGTCTGATCGACATCGACGCGCGTTCCCGGCTTGAGCTTGGAATCGGGCTGTTCGGGTGGCAGCGGGGCGTCCTGCGGGCTGTCGGTGGACCGGTAATCCCAGAGGTCGACGTCTTCGATGTACTGCTTATATTTCTCGGGATGGGCGAGGCCGACGACCTGAAGACGCCAGGAGTCGAGGATCATGTGCGGGTCGAGGCCGATGATGCCGTTCAGGCGGAGTTCGGTGGAGCGGCCGATGGGATAGGTAGGCGCGAGAGGCTTCTCGCGAAAGAGGGCGCGGGAGACGGCCGCGTTGAACTGCTCTGCACGGCGAAGCGGAGATTCGAGCATGTCGATCTGTTTGGCATGGGAGAGCCATTCGTAGGCGGCGATGGTGGCTGCTGTTGCGGCGCCTCCGATGAGAAAGCTGCGGCGGGTTTTGCGGGCCATGGAACGGCGCAGCTCTTCGTTGAGATCTGCCTGGGATTGAGAGTCGCTATAAGGGTTAGTCATGCGAGTGGCTCCTCCTTTCGGCCAGGAGCAGGAACATCGAGGGTGACGAGCTCGTCGCCGCCGACCATGCTGCGGAAGTTGTTCCAGCCGGCGAGCACGACCTGCGAGACATGGATGAGGAAAAATGCCACGAAGCCCATGGTGAGCCAGAAGTGCAGCCAGCGGGCGGTCTCGTAACCTCCGCAGAGAGTCGTGATCCAGTGGAGGCTGGTGGGCTTCCAGATGGCGAGTCCGGTCACACAGCTTGCCGCGCCCATGAGTATGACGATCGTATAAGCGATGCGTTGAGCTGCGTTGTACTTGTGGTGGAGCGGTGCTTCTTTACGCAGGTGGAGGTCGTACAGGAAGATGTACCAGGCATCTCGCAGCGCATGGCGCGTGGGAAGGAGATCTCGCCATGCGCCGCTGAAGGTGAGGTAGGCGATGTAAGCAATGCCATTGAGGGCGAAGAGCCACATGAAGAGGAAGTGATAGCCGAGGCCGGTGGTGAGCTTCCACGGCACATGGAGCGCGGAGTAAAACCAGTTCGGAAAAAACCGGAAGAGCGTATGCGAACCGATGCCGACGCGATAGACCCGGTTCCAGTGGCCGATATAGGGAACGGAATCGGCCCAGTAGATAAGAATGCCGCTCCAGATCATCGTGAAGAGCAGTGGGAAGTTGACCCAGTGCATCCAGCGGATGGCCAGTGGGTGCTTCCTTCTGATCTGCAAAGCGGGTTCAGATTGAGTCGTCATGTATGCCTCTGAATTGATCCCCTTAAAGGTAGCCCTAGCGGGGCACGAACGGATTAAGAGTGTCGAACCTCGGCTGAGACATGTTCTCTAACCAGACTCAGGAAGAGTTGGTGGACTCGTGTGTCGGCGCTTAGCTCAGGGTGGAAGGTGGCGGCCAGCAGATGCCCTTGGCGGACGAGGACGGGAAAGCCGTCACGTTCGGCGAGTATTTCAACCGTTGGCTCAGCTCGGGTGATGCGCGGCGCGCGGATGAAGACCATCTCCAGCGGGCCGCCTTCGAGTTTGGTAGGAGCGTTGAGGATGGTGGAGTCGATCTGGCGGCCGTAGGCGTTGCGCTCGACGGTGATGTCGAGAACAGCCAGGGATTTTTGCGAGGGATTTTCTACACGCTTCGCCAGCAGAATGGCTCCGGCGCAGGTGCCGAAAGTGGGAGTGGTTTCTACGAAGGATTGCAAAGCAACGAGGAAGCCATCGCGCTCGAGGAACTTGAGAAAGGTAGTGGACTCGCCGCCCGGGATGATAAGGCCGTCGAGTTCTTTGAGCTCGGATGGGTTGCGGATGAGCTTTGCCGTTACGCCGAGCGACTCGAGGGCTCTGGCGTGGGCTTCGAAGGCCCCCTGTAGCGCAAGGACGCCGATGATGATGTCTTTGGGCATGGTTGATTCAATCTTATCTGAGAGGTTTGGTGTCCTGCCGGTGCTGCGACGATGGTTAAAGGAAATAGTGACGGATAAGGCAACCGCGCTACACCATTCGGGGAATACCGGGGTGAAGGGCGGCGCGATATATCAAAGGAATGCGAGTTGCTGGGGTTGGAGTGTGGTTGGGAGCGTTGACGCTGCTCACGGGTTTGCATGCCTGGGGTACGGTAACGCCTCGGGCGAATCCAGAGCCCGAGGCGGCCGGAAAGATTATCACGGCGAATCGAACCGATGATGCGAGGACGATGCGCGAGAGTCTTCGCCGGGATGTTGCGCGGCATCCGGACGACTTCATCGTCTTTGCGACTGGGGCCGGAGCAGAGAGGTTTTTTACTGAGCATCGCGACGATGAAGAGATCGAGAGGGATGCGAAGGTAAGAGCGCGGGGAATCGTGGGGTATTGGCAGGGGAAGACGATTGTGGTTCTGCCGGTCGCAGTTCTAGCCACGCAGTATTAGCTGCTGCTTACGCTTAGGCGAGCTTTTCGCCGAAGCGAAGAAGGTTGCCATCGGGATCGCTGACCATGAACTCGTTCATCTTCCACTCGCGGGGTTCGAGCGGGGAGAGGATTTCGACCCCGGCGGCGCGGAACTCGGCTTCAAGGGTGGCTGTCGTGCCTGAGTCGAGATAGAAGTAGACACCGCAGGGGTTGTGGCGCTCAATGAGGTCTGGTGCCTTGCGGAGGTGAATCTCAAGGCCGTCGCGAGTGAGGAACGCGTAGCCGTCTCCATCCTGATAGGGCGTGCAGGAGAAGCCGAGGAGATGGTAGTAATCCATGGAGCGCCGGAGATTGTGGCTCGGAAGAATGGGTGCGATGCTGGCAATCCGGATATCTGACATAGAGAATATTTTAGTGCCGGTACGGATGAGTTTTGTCGCGGGGCTATTCGACAAAACGGGATATTAATGCAAATCAGTTTTCTCAAGACCACTAGCTGAAGCAAATGCACATCCTATGGTTGTGTCTAGAGTGAGGGAATCATTTATGGTTAGCAATTTGAAAATGTATGCACGGGTAGCTGTATTTGCAATATGCGCAGCATCCTTCAGCATGGGGCCTGCATTAGCAAGCGCTTCAGCGCAGGAACACGACAACCACTATCAGAGCCAGGACCACAACCAGAACAACCAGCGCGACTGGTCGAATAACTCGTCCTATCAGATGGGGCAACGGGAAGCGGCGCAAGACCGGCAACACAACAAGCAGCGCAAGCACAGGCATCACTACAAAAACGATGAGGATCGTCAGGCTTATAACGCTGGGTATCAGAATGCCTGGAGCCACGATTCCGATCAGGATCATCGCCACTAAAGACAGGATGTGCTGACAGAATTGTCACACTCTTGGTTGCTATAGTCGCTAACACCTGAAGTGCAAGAGCAGGGCGCCCCGCAAAGGGCGCCCTGCTCTTCTGGCAGATTAACTTTGATTGCCTCATCTCCCATCCAACCTATAGCATCCAAAACATTCAAAGAGTTCACTTCACTCTCAAACGGTAGAGCGGACCTGGAAGGGAATCGCGACGTCAGTATTGTAGAACCTATATCAAGGGCATTTCGGAAATGGCGGGTTCTTGCCTGACACATGTGACAAATCATTTTGTGGTTTACGCCAATCGAGAAAACAAATTAGGCCGGGGCTAGCAGGCGCAGCAAAAAAAACCCCACAACTCCGGCAAAGAAGACCAGAGCCATCTTAATGCCCGGTTCATGATTGACCTCTGGCACCAGATCGGTCGCCGCCACATAAATCGTCACCCCAGCTGCCAGCGGCAATCCGGCCCGCACGAGAGACGGCTCCAGATTGATGACGAGAACACCAACGACAGTCGTAGCGCCAAGAAACATCGCGGAGTTCAGTGCTGCGCGTCGTCCCTGGCCACCCGCCATCATCACGCTGGCTACAGTAAATCCTTCAGGCAACTTATGCAGGAACACCGCGAAGAAGAGCACCCAGCCCAGCCACTCCGATACGACGAACCCTGAGCCAATAGCAACGCCATCAAAGAAGGTATGCGTCGCCAGCCCCAGCAGCACGGAATAGCTGGTCTTCGCCGAAAGAAATTCGTGCTTGTGGGTCTCTTCGCCAAAGTGAAAATGTGGGACCAGGGAATGCTCCAGCAGGTGCACTCCACAGTAGCCAATCAGGATCAGTGCAGGGGCCCACTTCGCATTGACTGCCATGCCCTCCGGCACCATCTCCAGCAGTGCCGCGGCAAGCATAAAGCCCGCGCCAAGTGCCACGAAATAGCGTAGCGACTTAGAGGTGGGCGACCGCCGGACGAGTAGAATCCCGCCAAGGTAATCTGCCAGCCCGGCCACCAATCCGAGCCCTAGACTCAACCATAGCCTCGGCATCGCTACTGAATATGGCGAAGCTGCACAGCATCGCCATCCTTTGCCGGGCCCACTGGCTGTCCGGAGATTTCAATCTTCATATCAGCTTGATTTTACCCGTCTCAGGCCACTGTGCCTCGCGAGCCAGAAAGAGCACCACGCCAAGGCCGCATAACAGCACAAAACCTTCGAGGCGTTCGGATCGGCTATGCAGCCGCTCGAAGTCCTGGCGCGCCGGACTCGTCATCGCAACACCGTCGATCTCTCCACCGGCAAGGACGCGGTCCTGTTCCATCGCCGGAAGAATACTGAATTGCGAGTACGCTGTAATGGCCAGCATCACCAGTGTCAACGCAGTCTCTACCGCAAATCCCGCTCGTGCCGGAACCTCGGCGCGCAGCCACAGAATTCCGGTCGAGACGCAGAACACACACCCGCCAATCAGTCCGATCTCGTGCAGGATGCGCAACGTCGCGCCAACGACGAGACCAGCCTCATGCGGACTCGCCAGCTTTTGAAATGCGACCGGCGCTAGAACAAAGGCGAAGAAGATAAGCCCCCCCACCCAGGCGACCATCGCCAGCATTCGCAATCCTCTAAGTATCTTCTCGATCATTAAGCGTAGTCCCGTCCAATCAATCGCCGAATCCGCTCGGGAATTGGCGGGTGCGTCGAAAACAAATTTGCAAAACCGCCGCTACCCAGCAAGGGTGCGACGATAAACAAGTGCGCCGTCGACGGAGATGCCTGCATCGGAATCCGCTTCGAATAAGCATCGAGCTTTTGCAGCGCCCGCGCCAGGGCGTACGGATTGCCGGTCAGATGCGCTCCCGTGGCGTCGGCTTCGTACTCCCGCGAGCGCGAGATAGCCAGTTGAATCAGTGTCGCCGCAATGGGCGCAAGAATCAGCATCAATAAACTGCTGAGTCCGCCGCCACGCTCTCGGCTGTCGCGGTCTCCATAGCCGCCAAAGAGGGAAGCCCAATACCCCATGCGGGCGATCATCGTAATGGCTCCCGCAAGCGTTGCTGCGATGGAGCTGGTGAGGATATCCCGGTTGCGCACATGGCCAAGTTCATGCGCCAGCACGCCCTCCAGTTCTTCGTCATCCAGCAATTCCAGAATGCCATGCGTCACGGCTACGGATGCATGTTGCGGATTTCGCCCTGTGGCAAAGGCGTTTGGTGATTCGGTAGGCAGCACGTAAATCTTTGGCATGGGTAGACCCTGCTTTGCCGTCAACCGCTCTACAACTTCATAAGCCCGTGGCAACTCGGCGCGGGTCACAGGCTGGGCCCTGTACATGGCCAACGCCAGTTTGTCCGAGTAGAAATAGGTACCAAAATTGAACACCACCGACAGCGCGAATGCCAGCAGCATTCCGTTTCGTCCGCCGATACGCTCTCCAACGAACAGCAGAAAGAGTGTAAGAACTACCAGCAGCAGTGTCGATTTGAATGTATTCATTGGTCAGTACCTCTATAGAACAGGCCCGTCAATCTTAGACGCACTGCCGCCAGGTTCGCTGCGCAGGAGAGCGCGGCGCAGCACGACCTCGAGCGCGGACTTCTGCTCGGCGTATTCAGCGTCGGTCAGGCGCCCCTGTAACTTGTCTGCCTCCAGGGCAAACAACTCTTCCTTCAGTGCCGCAAGGGAAGCGTTTGGTCCCGCAGGCGCTATCGGCGCAGCTCCAGCGTAGGCAGGCTTCGCAGGATTGCCTTTCAGCATGATTCCCGCGCCAGCAGCCATCGCCAATCCCAGGCCGCCCAGAATCCACCACTTATACTTCGCCCAAGGATCGTCGTTGCCGGTCGGGTCGATAGGATTTCCCAAACCGCCACCAGGGCGCGTGTCCGCCGCCGCAGTGGATTGTGGCGCGGCTGCAGGCTGGCCGGAGTCTCCCGAAGTAGCCGCAGCCTCTGTGTCCCGTGGAAGCTGACCGCTTCCTGACAAGGTGAAATCAAGTGCCTGCGATGGAGTTACATTGCGCGCCACGTATGTCTGGGCCGTAGTCTCTTCGGTCACCGGCGCGTAAGACGTAGAAGAGCCGCCCGCGAAGGTCATGCTCTTCGGCATCATGATCGCAACGGTGTCCGTCGGCATGGTCACGCGCGGCGCAAATTTGAAGGTTCCACTGTAGGGCAAGCTGTAGGTAATCTGAAACCGCGTCTCGCCTGGCCGGATGGGAAAGATAAATGCATAGTGGTTCGGGTCTCCCAGTGGCATCGGGGAAGCTTTCACTGGCATACTCCCCGGGCCAAGCGCTGCCGATCCTTCGACAATCGCACCTGCAGGAAGATAGAACTCGAAGGACTTCGGGCTGAACTGTGTCCGCGGCGGATTGGAGTCGTTCTTAATGAAGAAGTTCTCGACCACGTCGAGTTTTTTGCCGCTCGCATCGGTCTGGACGCGCATGACGTCGGCTTCGCCGGTGACTCCAGCTACCTTGGCGGCGGCGTTGTAGACTTCGACCTCGACGGACTGCGTTCCCGGAGGCGCCGGGCGGAAGTAGGCTGCCTTGTCATGGGTCACCCGCACCAAATGCATTCCGGCATTGGGAACCTCCAGCGTGAATCGGCCCCGCGAGTCGGTCTTTGTCCGCGCTGCCTCCTGCATCCCCTGGGCAAGCTGGATGAGCACAACATCGTCGCCGGCGGCGGGCTTGTTGGTCGTCTTGTTGATCACAGTGCCGGTGATGGACTCGGCGACGGCAAAACCGGAGATTGCGACAAACAGCGTAGCAATTCCTGCAACACGTTTCAGGTTTCGAGTGGAGAAGGTCACAGGTTGAGTTTACGTCAAACTCATTGGTATGACCCGGATGGAGCTTACAGAGGATAAGCACTTACAGCCGAGCCCTGTCATGTTACGTCTGATAACACATATTATGTATACTTGCCGTTGCCAGGTAGCTCTTGGTGGCTACCCTTTCAAGTAAAACCAGAGATTCTCGCCGTATGTTTCACAATAAAAATATAGAGGAGGACTTCGCTTCAGTGAACGTGCCGGGCGGTAGATGTGCCTAAGCCCCGGCCAGTCCTCCTCCGCCGGTATTGCTTTGGTACTATCGACTGAGTCCTCCTCCCGAGAATCCATGCGAATTGTTCAAGCTGTCTTTGGCGTCTTTCATCACTTCGAGCTTGCTCGCGAACTCGAACGCCGCGGACACCTCGAAGTCATCTACTCCACCTGGCCCTGGGCGCGGCTGAAGCGCGAAGGCCTCCACCACGCCAAAGTAAAGACCTTCCCCTGGCTCCATACCTCGGAGATGCTCCTACTCCGTTCAGGACTCGATGCGTACTGGCTCCGCGACCAGATCGGCTATGCCAATGCGCTCGCCTTCGATGAGTGGACCCTCCGCCGCATTCCTCCTTGCGACGCCTTCATCGCCATCTCCGGTGCCGGACTCAAGACCGGACGGCTCGTCCAGCAGCGCGGCGGCAAATTCATCTGCGACCGGGGCTCGTCGCACCAGCGCTATCAGGAAAAGCTAGTCGCCGACGAATACCGTCGCTGGGGTGTCAATCTACCGATCTCCGACATCCGCGACACCCTCCGCGAGGAGCAGATCTACGAAGCAGCGGACGCCATCACCGTCCCTTCGCGCTTCGCCGCCCGATCTTTCATCGAAAGCGGCATCCCTGCGGAGAAGCTCCGCGTCATCCCCTACGGCGTCCGGCTCGAACGCTTCACCCGCACCGGCGAGCCGCCAGCCGACCAGTTCCAGGTCCTCTTCGCCGGCTCCGTCGGCCTCCGCAAGGGATTTCCCTACCTCCTAGAAGCCTTCGCCAAACTCCGCCATCCCGCAAAACGCCTGCGCGTAGCCGGAACGGTCCATCCCGATCTCAAGACCGTGCTCGACCGTCTCCCTCGCGAAAATGTGGAATTTCTAGGCTCCGTCAAGCAGGACGTGCTGGCCAAACTCATGAGCACCAGCCACGTCATGGTCCTTCCCAGCCTCGAAGAGGGCCTCGCCCTCGTGCAAGGTCAAGCGCTGGCCTGCGGCTGCCCCGTCCTCTGCTCCACCAACACCGGCGGCGAAGACCTATTTACGGACAGCGTCGAAGGCTTTATCGTTCCTATCCGCGATGTCTCCGCCCTCACCGAAAGAATGCAGCAGCTGGCCGACGATCCCGCTTTACAAGCAAGAATGAGCGAAGCTGCCCTGCGCCGTGTCCAGAGCATCGGCGGCTGGGGCGACTACGGCAACCAATGGGAGGCAGTTCTTAAAGACCTCATTGCGGGCCATCCATCTGCAAATCGCCCTGAACCGATTCCACAAAAGCTATAACCAAGATCCCTCGCTGCAGGCGTAGGATCTTTTATCTGTGGAAGCACACTAGCTTCCGCCACCCACAAAATGGACCACTTCCAGCCGATCCTCAGCCGCCACACCCGTCTGCGGCCAGGCACTGCGAGGAACGATCTGGCCATTATGTTCCACCGCCACGCGATCTCCCTGCAGCCCAAGTTCGGCGATCACCAGATCGAGGCTCGCTGGCTGTGAAAGAGCGTCAAAGGTGCGGGATTGGCCATTGAGAACAAGCGTAAGAGACATAGCTCTTCCAGAGTAGCAAACCTGCGCCATGACTTCCCTGCGCCTAATGAGCCCGCACTCTGCTCGCCATCCATGACTTCAGCCGCTGACTTACCGGAACAATTTCCTCACACTCGGAGAAAACACATCGGTTGAGACGCATCAAAATATCCAAAGCTTCGACATCGGCTTTCGTCGACGGTTCATGAATCAGCGCCAGGCGCGAATCCAGCAGGTACTCTATCGCCCGTCCCAGTTTTTCAAGCGCCTGCCCCTGCGTCTGGCTTGGGCGCCGACGGATCACCCGCTTCGGCGTCGCCGGCTCACGAAACACATCGGTCCGTACCATCTGGGCCGAATCCGGAAAGGGTGCAGTAATGGACATGCCAATCGATCCTCCGTCAGAGTCTTCATCGGCATCATCATTCGCGACTTTAGCCTGAGACTCGTCCGGCAACTAGGATTGTTGTCCCTGCGCCTCCGCTGGTCAATAAAAATCAAGCGGTGTAACAACTGCGGTGTCCCATAATGGCACAGCCCGCAGGCCACCTTGCCTTCGTTCCGCGTTACATACGTTCAGGCGCCTCAATCCCGAGATATCCCAGGGCGCGAACCATCTCGCGCTGCGCGACGGCGGCCGTGGCCAGCAACAGCGCCTTGCGAGTGGGATCTGTCTCCTTCAGCACATGGTGGCGATGGTAGAAGTTGTTGAACTGCTGCGCCAGTTGGAAGGCGTATTTGGCCAGATAGGCAGGCTCTGCCGTAGCGATGCCTTGCTCGATCATCAAAGTCAGCTTCGAGGCCAGCAGCCAGGTCTCCCACAGGCTGGTTCCCTCTTCGCTGTCAAGGATCGCGCAGAGATCGAGCCGCGCAATCGCGGCCAGCGAATCCTCTGCCGTAGTGTCCCCCTTGCGAAAGATGTTGGCGGCACGCACGATGGCGTACTGCACATAAGGCCCGGTCTCGCCCTCAAAGCTCAACGCATCTTTGAAGTCAAAGGCAATCACAGTATTTCGCGTGAAGCGAAGCATGAAATACCGCAGTGCGCCGACGCCGATCTGGGTGGCAATGGTACGCCGCGCCTCAGGTTCAAGCTCAGGATGCCGCGTATCGACCTCCGCCTGCGCAGCAGCGATCAACTGGTCCAGCAGATCATCGGCTTTCACGCCGAAGCCCTTCCGTCCGCTCACCTCGATATAGGATTTCGCGCGGTCTTCGTCGCTGATGGTGTAACCAAGCTCCATCGCGCAGCGTGGAGTGAGCGCAACCATCTCATAGCTGAAGTGGGTGTAGCGATCGGCGGCATCGGTAAAGCCCATGCCCCGCAGCGCCTGCACCACGTTATTCTGCGGATCGTTCTGCCGCGAATCGATCACGTTATAAATTGCATCTGCTTTGCCAAAGACCGGATGGCTGGGATCGCTCGCCCCATCTGTAGAGATCCAGCAGGTATGCGTCGGATACTCGTGGAACTTCACATAACCGAAGTCCTTGCCCGGAAGCAGACCGAACTTCCAAAGATGATAGGCGATGTCCTTGCCAACATAAGTGACAGTCCCGTTCGAGCGGACGATGACCTTGGCATCTTCGTCGGTAGCTTCGGCATCAACCTCTGAGCTTGCCCGGCGCATCACCATGCAGCCCTTGTTCTTGCCTTCAGTCTCCTCGTAGAGCACGCCTTTGGCGATCATCAGCTCGCGCGCAGCGTCCCAGAAATGAAGGTGCAGAATCTCACTCTCTCGCGGTAGAAAATCATATTCAATGCTGAGCCGCTCCATCGTCTCCAGATGCCGGTGAAGAACCGCCGTAGAAATCAGATCGGCAATAGCAGCAGTCTCATTGCCGCCCGCCTCAAGCGCATGAAGCGTGTCCAGCCGAAGCTGCTTGCGCGCCGCTAGTTGCGCCGGGTCTGCTGTATACCACTGCGAGACCCGTGCATAGAGGTCCCAGCAATAAAAGTCGATACGCTCGCCGCGACTGGCGAGGTCGGCAAGCAGTTCGCGAGTACTCCCCAGCGTCTTTCCTTCAAGATGAACCAATCCAACCACAACATCTGCAACCTGTACGCCGGTGTTGTCGATGTAGTTCTGGACCCCAACCTCGTAGCCGCGTTTATAGCTGTCCGGGCGAAGCAGCCGCTGAAAGGTATCGCCGAGGATCGCATTGCGAAGATGGCCAATATGCGCGGCTTTATTGGGATTGATGCTGGTATGCTCGACCAGCCGAAAGCCCGGGCCGCCGATATCGGCGTGCTTATCCGCGGCGATGCTTCGGACGACAGCCGTCCGATCCAGTCGAAAGTTGAGATAACCGGCGCCAGCTACCTCTACGCTGGCAACGCCTTCCAGTTCCGGCAGAACTTCCTGCAACTCCGCCACCAGTTCCGCAGCGATGACCCGCGGCGCCTTGCGCAGCCGCTTGGCCAGCTCAAAGGCCACCGGCAGGGCCACTTCGCCGAGAGCGATATTCGGGGGCTGCTCAATGGCTAAACTGGCGATCGTAACGTCGTATTTTGCAAGCAGAATGGCCTGGAGACGGGCCAGCAAGGACTGTTGAATTGTGCGATACATGCTTCAGGTTCACCGCTTAAAGAAGAGTTATGGGTCTTCATTGAGTCTACTTGACTCTCAATGTCGAGAGCCGGATACCCATTGATGCAGCGGTTTGTTTTTTGGCCATTCCGCGGCGAAGTAAAGGAATCTGCTGCTTGGGGAGCCTTACACCATGGAAGCTGTCCTGAGTTCAGCAGACATCCCTTGACACCCTTGATACAATTAATTCAGAACAAAAAACAGAAGGTCCGGCATCGCGCCGGACCTTTTCATTTAAGACGGTTCCAGGGAAGCTATACCCAAAACATTGTCATTCTTCGCCAGAGGCGGAGAATCTGCGTTTTTTCTTACGGTAGAAGTCCAGACTTAACGTATTTAGATCGAATACTTTAGGACTTAAGTACAGGTGGGGGGACCTGAAGAATCAGTTCATGGAAGTTCGGTAGGCAGCGTCTCAATCTCTTCAAGCAATGGCTTGTGATTGTGGATCTTGAAGCGATGGATGAGGAAGATCAGGCCGCCTGCTCCGGTAATGGACACGAGCAACCAGGCGTGAATGGCCAGGCCAAAGACGGCGGCTGGAGCGTGCGGAGTTCCGTGGCTGGCCAGTGCTGATTTCACGGCCCACTCAAAGGTGCCGATGGCGCCAGGTGAACTGGGCAGCATGTAGGAGAGATTTGCAAAGGAGACTGCCTCCCACGGGCCGAGGACATCCGTGCTGAGGCCGACGAGATGGATGGCGGTGAGGAAGATCATCCCTTCACAGATCCAGATGGTGAAGCTTTGCAGTAGCAGAAAGAGGTTACCGGCAATTCCCTGCTGACGGAGTGTATCTACAGCAAGGAGAAGCCAGTGTTCTAGTTTCTGGACGAACTTGTTCGCTGGAAGCTTTGCGAAGATGCGGCGAAGGGGGGCTTCAAGGTGCGCGGCTCCGAGCATAAAGATAAGAAGACCGACGACGGAGATAAGGACTGCAATGTCAGCACCGTGACGGATTTTAACCGGAAGATCGCGCCCCATGGTGGCGATGAAGATAAGACCCACAACAAAGACATCCAGAAGCTTTTCAAGAATGACGGTACTGAGAATGACGGATGGCGAAGCGCCCAGGTCCGGCGCGTAAGTGAAGATGCGCATCACATCGCCGATGCGAAATGGCAGAATATTATTGGCCGCGAGCGAAGTCATCAGCACGCGCGCGCAGACGGTAAAGCGGGCGCCTGTCGAACGCATCATCCGTGTCCAGCGGACGCAGCGGAGCGTATAGCTGGCCAGCGTAAAACCCAGCACGCCCAGAATCCAGACAGGGTGCGCAAGACGTAAGGCGCGAATTTGCGAAAAGGAGATTCCCTTGAACGTGTACCAAAGAAAAAAAGCGCTGATAAGAAGGCCGGGGACGACCTTCACAAGATTGCGACCGCCGGTTGACGAACTCATGCGGGGACAAGTTCCCCATTGAAAGTAACGAATCCAAAAGCGAGTGATTTAGGCATAGGCACTTTCATTGTACCGTCGCTATCGCCTCAATCTCTCGAAATCTCGCCGTTGTGCAACAGATCAAGCCACGATTAAGAGAAACAAGGCCGCGAGAATAGCCTGCTATTTAAACTGTAATTTCCAGATGGGAGCAGGCACGCTTGGCAACGACTTCGACATTCCCAATTCCCTCCCCTTTTTCACCGAAAGTTATTCGTAAACCCGAACTTCGCTTCGCCAGCATCTTAGTCACCCTTCTGACCGCCGCGGTCCTTCTGATACATGGTTATCATCCTTACGCCGAGGACGGCGGCCTATACATGGCCGGCATCAAGCGACTGCTCGATCCCGCGCTCTATCCCCATGATCCGGGGTTTGTGACCGGCCATCTGCGTTTCTCACTCTTTGCGCCAATGGTGGCCGCACTCGTTCGCCAATCGCATCTTGGATTGCCGGTTGTACTTCTGTTGCTGCATCTCGCAAGCGTCTGGCTGGTTCTGTTCGCTGCCTATCTACTGGCGGCAAGATGTTATGACTCAGTCGAGGCGCGCATGGGGGCGGTCTCGTTGGTGGCGACGTGGATCACGCTACCAATTGCCGGAACATCGCTCATGCTGATGGACCCCTACGTCACAGCGAGAAGCCTCTCGACGCCCTGCGTATTATTCGCGCTGGTCGGCATGATCGATTTTCTTTCCTCCGCAACCCAGCTGAGAAATCGGCTGCGTGGATTGGCATTGTGCGGCGCATCGTTGGTCTGCGCAGCGGCAATGCATCCATTGATGGCCGCCTACGGGTTTGGCTGCGTGCTGGTGTTGGGTTGCGTGCTGTCCCCAATTCGCCGGGTCCGCCTCTGGGGAACAATAGTGCTGTGCCTGACCGCATTCGGAGTAGCGTCGGCAATACAGGCACTCTCTCCACCCGCAGATACGATCTACCGGCAGGTAGCGACGACGCGCTTCTACTGGTTCCTCGCGGCCTGGCATTGGTATGAGCTGCTCGGGCTTGCCGCTCCGTTAATAATTCTCTCGATCGTTGGCTTCAGAGTCTGTCCAGAGACTGTCGCTGCGCGAAGAGCACTTGCACGCATGTCAGTGATATGCGGCGTTGTAGCCGTGGCGGTTGCGCTGCTCTTTGCAAGGCCGGAGTCAGCGACCCTCGCGGTTGCCCGACTCCAGCCGCTGCGAATCTTTCAAATTGTCTACATCGTCATGATTCTGGCAGTGGGCGCAGCGCTCGCGGAATGGCTCCTACAACGCCACCTTTGGCGATGGGCCATCATTTTTTCCGTGCTGTCCGGAATCATGTTCACCGCCGAGCGACGAACCTTTGCCAACTCCGCGCATCTCGAACTGCCATGGAAGACCTCTCAGAACCAATGGGAGCAGGCATTCCTGTGGATCAAACAAAATACGCCGAAGACAGCCTTCTTCGCGCTCGATGCGCATTACATTACGGCACCAGGCGAGGATGCACAATGTTTCCGCGCAATCGCCGAACGAAGCGCATTGCCGGACTACTCCAAAGATGGAGGAGAGGCTTCCATCACCCCGCAATTGACCTCCGCCTGGCAGACCGGGGAGATCGTTCAAGCAAGGATCAACACTGAATCCGACGCACAAAGGACCGCCGCGCTAAAACCGCTGGGCGTGACCTGGGTTGTGCTGAAGCGAGAAGCGATCACAGAGTTCCCTTGTGCCTACACCAATGCGGAGGTCAAAGTCTGCCGCCTGCCCTGACCCGTTCGCTGGTCCGGGATGAGACCTCCCTCCACAATTTGCTCGCCTAAATGTGCTAACTTTGTAATGTGGTTTGAGAGCGTAGCTCAGTTGGTAGAGCATCGCCCTTTTAAGGCGTTGGTCCTGGGTTCGAGCCCCAGCGCTCTCACCATAAATTCAATAATTTGCAGCCCAATATTGAAGTTGTTGATTATGGTCTTGCCTCTACGGCAACCACGGCAGCACTCCCTGCAGGTATCTGAATCCTCCCAGCCTTCCCGCGAATCGTAATGGATTCCACTTTAGCCGGACGCCACGTTCCGTCCGCTCCGACGGCGGCCCCGGCAAAAGTCACACCCGACCTGCTCTCAAGACCTTGCCCAAGGAGACGCATGACGCTTGCATGGGTGAAATGCTGCTCCGAGCTGAATTCAATCTCGACATCGCGGGAGACATCTTTATTGATGATCGTCAAAACCATGCGGCCCCGGTCCTGGGCGGCGGCATAAATTTTGACGTTGACCGGTCCAGGATCGTAGTCGAGCGCAAGCCGCTCTCCCTGCCCACCCTGCGCGAAAGCAAGCATCCCATAGTAGTCGGGAGCCGCAGCATACATGCCATGTCCATCATCGCTGATCGGCGAATAGGAGCTGACGAAGTCCAGTTGATTAACCCCGGTCTCCATATTCACACCACCGCCTCCGCTCCAGGCCACCGTCAACATGTAGTCCAGCATCCATAGCGCGGAGCCAAGGGTATCGCTCACACCCGGCTTGCCTCCGCCAGAGAACGAGTTTGTTTCACAGATACGAAATGGAATCGATGCACCGTCGGCAGCCTGTTTCATCTTCGCGAGATCCGGTGCCAGCCTGAGATCGCTTTGCAGCAGCAGATCGAGCGTGCTTGCCGGATTGCGGGCTCCGCCACGGTAATAGTGGTGGGTCAGCAACTTTAAGTCGCTGCCCTCATCTTTTGCAAAGCGGATAGCCCAGTCAGTCGCCCCTGCCACGTCTGGGCCTGCAAGCGGAACGCCGGGCAACGCGGCGCGAATAGCAGACTTATAGCGCCGATAGTCGGCGAGATAGTCCTCATAACTGTATCCGCGTGGTCTGTGGCCCTCATGCCCGAACAGGTCAGGCTCATTGCCGATTTCGAAGGCAAGGAGTTTATCTTTTGTGAATCGCACGATTGCACGGGCTTCCTCAACCGCATTCTGTTCGGTGTTATTGCCGAGGTTCAATCCCCAGATCAGCTTCCATCCGGTAGCATCCAGAAAACTCCCGAGCTGCCGAAGGCTATCCTCGTTGACAATGGTCCCCTTGGGAGTCGAAAGCAGCTTGCCTTGTGGCTCATAAGAGGAGTAATCGGAGGTGTTCCCGCCAATCCGTATCACTCCATTCTTCCCCAGGTTACGGACGAGTTGTACATAGGTGTGATTTGCCGCTGTCAGCAGATTGGCCACTGCCACCGATGAGATCTCAAAGCCGAGACCAGTAAAGTCCGATGGAATCGCGCCAATCGTGCGCGTCGAGTCTAGCGCAACCCGTATAGGATAAGCCCCAGTCGTCGTGCTGAAAGCTCCGAAAGCCTTCTTTGAAAATATCTCGCCACATGCGAGAGCTGTCCCCGCAAGAAAAGTTCTACGATTGGTGCCTGTATTTTTGATCATTCTTTTCCTAATCTTCAATCCCAAGCTATGCTGCTTTAGCGAGCATTTTTGTAGATCATCTCCAGCAGCTCGTCATACATCGCCTTCTTTTCTTCTTCCGACCCTTCGCTGATGGCATGGGTGGCGCAGTGCGTCAGGTGATTGCGCATCAAGGCCCGAGCGACCGACCGCAGCGCCTCCTGCACGGAAGAGACCTGAATAAGAATATCGGCGCAATATCTGTCTTCATCGACCATCCGGTGCAGCCCGCGAATCTGGCCTTCGATGCGGCGCAGGCGACGTAGATTGGAAGCCTTGAGCTCCGGGTCCACGCCCACCGCCTTGCGACCGGCAGCCTCATCGCAGGATTCTTCCGCAACGCGACGATCTTTCGACGCAGCTTTCTTCGTAGCCATATCTTCCTTATGCGAGCCGCAGTCGGCGCAGTCGCAGGCTGTTCATCACAACACTAAACGAACTGAGGGCCATCGCCGCGCTTGCAAGCACAGGACTCAGCAGCAGGCCAAAGACAGGATAAAACGCTCCAGCAGCCAGCGGAATCCCAACCACGTTATATACGAATGCCCAGAAGAGATTTTGCCGAATCACGCGCATGGTGGCGCGTGAAAGTGCGATGGCCGCCGCAACCCCGGTCAGTTCGCTATGCATCAGGGTTACGTCGCCCGCTTCCATTGCCACGTCCGCGCCCGTCCCCATCGTAACGCCTACATCTGCCTGCGCCAGCGCGGGAGCATCATTGACGCCATCGCCCACCATGGCAACGACGCGACCCTCAGCCTGCAATCGCTTAATCGCATCGACCTTTCCCGCCGGAAGCACGCCTGCAATCACATCGTCCACGCCGACTTCGCGCGCAATCGCACGCGCTGTCCGCTCGTTATCCCCTGTCAGCATCACCACGCGAAGACCCTCACGATGAAACTGTCGGATCGCTCCGATAGACGCAGGCTTCACCGTATCGGCGACGGCGATCACTCCCTCCAAAGCGCCGTCGATCGCAATCCACAGCGGTGTCTTTCCCTCCTCCGCCAGCCGTTCCGCACTCGCTTGCAGCGGCGCAACAGAGATTCCGTTCTGTTCCATCAACGAGTCATTGCCCACCAACGTCGCTCTTCCTTCGACAACGCCCGAGATGCCGAAGCCGGCCTGTGATGCAAAGCTCTCCGGCTCCTCTAATACCAGGTTCTGCTGCCGCGCATAGTGAACCACAGCCGCGCCCAGAGGATGTTCACTGGCGCGTTCCAGCGCAGCAGCAAGTCGCACCAAACGCTCTTTGAGATGCTGCTCATCCAACCCCGTCGACGATGCCACCAGGACGTCTGTCACCTCTGGACGTCCAGCGGTGATGGTGCCGGTCTTGTCAAGCACGACCGTATCAATCTTCTCAAGGCGCTGCAGCGCCTCGCCCCCTTTTACAAGCAGACCAAAGGTCGCGCCGCGCCCAGTCGCCACCATCACAGCCGTAGGAACAGCCAATCCCATCGCACAAGGACAAGCAATCACCAACACCGTCACGGCGGCGGCACAAGCCTGCATGATGCCCGCGCCCGGCGCAAAGAACCGCCACGCTACAAAGGTCAAAACGGCAATGCCCAGCACCGAAGGCACAAAGATCGCACTCACCCGGTCTGCAAGCCGCTGAATCGGCGCACGCGACCCCTGCGCCTCCCGCAGAAGCCGCACAATCTGCGCTAGCATACTCTGCGCTCCCAGCATGGTCGCACGGTATTGCAACGCTCCCTGCTGATTGAGCGTGCCGCCGATTACCCGGTCCTGCGCTCTCTTTTCAACGGGCAGCGACTCTCCCGTAAGCATCGACTCATCCACGCTGCTCTGGCCGGAGACAACCTCGCCATCCGCAGGAATACGCTCGCCGGGACGCACCAGAATCAAATCGCCATGTTGAATCTGGTCTACGGGCAAATCATGCTCCGCGCCGTCCCGAAGCACGCGCGCCGTCTTTGGTTGCAGCTGCACCAGCTTGCGCAATGCCACCGCCGTCTGCCCCTTGGCTCGGCTCTCAAGCATATTGCCAACCAGCACCAAGCCGATAATCAGGATGCCCGCTTCAAAATAAACATCAGGCGCGATGCCATGCGCGACAAAGTATCCCGGCGCAATCGTGCTCGCGGCTGAATAGAGAAACGCCGCACCCGTGCCCAGCGCAATCAGCGTATTCATGTCCGCTGTCTTATGCAGTAGAGCCGACCACGCCTTGACATAGAAACGCCGCCCCGCCCATCCCGCAACCAATACCGCCAGCGCAAACAAAAACCAGCGAATAGCGCTCGCATCAACCGAATACATCCAGGGCATCGCCTTACGCAGCGCCGAATCGAGCACTCGCATCGACCAGTTCAGGAACGGGTCTTTCATGCGCTCCATGCCGCCCACGCTATTCATACTCATCAACGGCATCGACACAATCATGGCAACTACGCCAGCCGCAACACTCACCCCGGCCTTCCAGCGCAACTGTCGATATTCGCTTCGTTGCTCCTCGTCATTCCTCTCCTGAGCATCCAAAACCGATTCGTCCAGCACCGGCAGTTCCGCCCCATATCCTGTACTGCGAATCTTTTCGACCAGCTTCGACGCCGACACCACCCCCGGATCAAAGGTGACAGCGGCACGGTGCAGCATAAGATTCACGCTCGCACTCTGCACCCCTGCCTCTCCCTGAAGCGTTCGCTGCACAAACGACTGACACGCCGCACAGGTCATCCCGGTGACGGGAATTTCGACACGCTCCAGCGTGGTCTTCCCTGCTTCCTCACTCATTAACCCATGCGCCATACCATGCACCTCAATCTGCGACGCGCGCCGAAAATCCGATATGATCTACCGCCGCAGTGATCTTCTCGATGGATGTCTTTGCGGGATCAAATCCAACCGAGGCCGACCCCACATCCACCGTTCCAACCTCAACTCCTTCCACACCTTTCAGCGCAGTCGTAACCCTGCTCACGCAAGCTCCGCAGTGCATGCCATCAATCGAAAGTTTCAGTGTGTTTTCCATGTTTTAGCTCCTCACACCATGTTAGATGTAAATAGCCCCCAGGGGTATGAAAAATATCAGATATTTAACTAACGGTCAGTCTTCACTGATCTTCCAAAGCCGGCTCAATCCACGGCTGGCACGCCGGACACCAGTAAGTCGACCGGGCCTGCTCCCCCTGCTTTCGCATCATCACTGTAGCGCCGCATCTCCGGCACTCCTGCCCCTGTCGCCGGTACACCCAAAGCCTCTCTTCACGGTTCATGGCATGGGTCGTCCTCCGATTACCCGAGTACGTGACAATCCCATCCCCCTTCCCATCCACTACATTCGCCTTCATATAGCGCTGCGCGAAGTCCACCATCGTCTCCATATCTTTGGGCGTAATCGTCCGCATCGCCCGAAACGGATTCACTCCCGCAGCAAACGCCACCTCGCTCTTATAAACATTCCCCAAACCCGCCAGCACCCGCTGATTCAGCAGCACTACCGCAATCTCCGCATCGGGATGCTCCCGTCCATAGGCAGCCAACCGCGCCACTCCACCGGCCACTGTAAACTCAGCCGCAAGAATATCCGGCCCAAGCTTAGGTATCTGAGTATTCCGCTCCAGTGATCGCGCCGTATGAAACTCCGCAATCGGCACGTTGAAGGCCACCGCCTCCCAATCCCCATCGCCATCTCCCGCACGAATCACCACGCGCATCCGGCTCCGCCCCATCCGCCACCGTTCCCCCGGCCGGTAGAGATGCCAACTTCCGCTCATCAGCATGTGTGTAACCAAAATAAGGTCGCCGGAAAAATAAATCAGCAGCCACTTCCCCCGCGACTCTACCTTCTCTACGATCCGTCCCACCAGAGGAGAATCGTCATTCACTCGTGCCAGCTTAGCCAGCCCCGTCTCAAAACCGGTCACCGCCTTGCCGCCAATCGCCCTTTGCAGAGCCCGGGCCGCACGATAGATGGTATCGCCCTCAGGCATACAACTTCCTTCCCTGACATACCCCGTTTGGGCCGCTCGACTTACCTGAATGTGCAATTCTTACAAATCAAACAGGTAGTTACTCTCATCGCATAGCAATTCAAATCTTCCCAAAATCATATCTGTACTTCCCGAGGGAGCTAGTCCATGTATAAGTTGAAATTACTTGCAGTTATATTATCTGTCTCTACCTTGGCTGGCGCCCAGTCAGTTACCGTCGGCACGCTCACCTCCGTGCAAGATGGCACAACCACCACCATTACCGTTCCCGTCTCCGTTGCCGTGCCGCCAGGAACCACCGCCCCCACATCCGTTCCGCTCGCGTCGTTTGTCGTCACCGCTACGAACACCTCTGGAATATTAAATGCTGGTACTGCCTTCACTACGGTCCCCATGGACACCGTAGTTACCGACACCGCGTCAGCGTGGAACTGGACTACTAACTCCTACGTCATTCCTACCACTGGCACCTACCTCATTGTGTCGCATGTCCGTCTTGCCGATGGCGTCCCCCCTGGCGTCAGCTACGGCCAGGGTGTCAATCCAACGAACGTCGATAACCCGGACTTTCTCTGGACCACCACAAACGGAATGCGAAATGTAATTATGAATACCCGAATTGTTCAATTTACTGCGGGCACTGCAGTTCGGCTATTCACGTACGTCGATTCCCCTTCTCCCCTAAGCGTAATCAGCGCATCACTCAGCATTCAGCAGCTCCACTAAGAGGCCACCTGTGAAATCGTTCCTGGGTTTACTTCTTATGGTGGCTGCACCGCTCGCCGCCCAGACCCCCACGCCACGGACCATCATCTTCAAGGTGGTACTCACCACCGCACCCAGCTCACCAATTCAGCCTCCAACAGGAGATCCTGGACTGCCGCCGGTTACAGTTGGCGATCCGTCGGGTGGCTCGTCAACTGGCCCCATCACAAACCCTGGCTCGGGTTCAACGACGAGTCCACCCGCCAGTTGTGACGGTTATTCAAACGCAATCAGTGCGATGAATCATGTCTATGCAAACCTGCTCTACACGCAACAGATCTACACAGCGGCTGAAACTGCGAATCCAGCAAACGCCAGTACCTACACCATCAACAACAATACGCTTGTGGGAATGCAGCTCTATAGCCAGGACATCCGCGACATCATCAGAATCGGAGGTCCGAAGGACATGCTGACCCAGGACGTCGCGACAATGTCAACCAAGGTCGCAAAGCTGCCTACACTCCTGGGGAACAATCCGAAGTTGCCGCTCGCTTCGCTCGTCGCAGATATGCAGGCCAGCCTGACGAATGTCCGCCAGTTGGTCCTCGCGAGTTCCTGCTCTGAATCGCTTCCATAATCGGCTGGCCGCAATCGACATCTGCCAGCATGATGGTGGGCTGAATATCTCTCACAGAATATTCAGCCCACATTTTTCGCTAATTTTAGTGCTCACGCATTCGCTCTCGCATCGCCACGAACCCCCGGCAGATGCGGCAGTCCCCGCCTCACATTGAACCCCATCGCCCCCGCTGCAAAGCCCGCATCCAGCAATGCCCGGGCCATCGGATGCTCCGCCACCGCAATCCCATTTACCATCGCAATCAGCATTCCAGCCCGACTATTCTCATCCTCCAGGGCCTGCACGCGTTTCACCAGAAACTCCGCCAGACTGCGCATCACATGCGACCGCTGCGGCTCCTCCTCCGGCAGAAACGCCTGCACATTCGGGTTGCCCCGACGCAGATAAGCTACAAGCTCTCCATTGCATAAGATCACCTGCGCTCCCACACTCCGCGTCAGCGAAGACCCCGCATCCGGAGGTGCAGGCCATCGCAGCAGCGCTCCATAAGGATTCGCCGGATCGGTAGCCGCCAACTGCAACATCTCCGAACGCTCCGGCTCCTGCTGCACCCGAAGCGACCGCAGCAGATCCACCGCAGCCGGTAAAGCAAACTGAGTCGCCCCCAGATCTGCCGCAAAATATCCACGACGAATCTTGCCACTCTCCTCCAGCGCCTTCATCACGTCATAAATCGCAGAAAAGCCACCCGGCAGATTCTCCGCATGTGCCGTCTCACGAAACACCACACCATACCGCGTCAATAACTGTTGCGCCATCGCATGACTCCACGCTGTCGCCGACCAGTCTGCCACAAACGCCGCCGACTGCAAAGCCCATCGTCCCTGCGCCGTAGGCGGAGTTGTCCGCCGCGAACGAAATCCCGTCTGCTGATGTACCCGCCGCTGCTTACGCGCACTCGTAGCCGGCCGCTCGCAATAAGCCCGCAGCGCAGCCATCCCATCGTTTGTCACCAATCCCTTCCAAACCAGCTCCCACAACGCATCCAGCGTCTCTCCCGGATACCCTCCCCCAACCCCATCATGCAAATCCTGAAAGAACGAAGCCCCCCGTTCCCGCAGATACGCAATCACCTTCTCCGCTCGTTCACTGATCGCCGTTCCCTGCTCTTGGTTTCCTGCATTCCAAAGCCCCGGCAACTTCTCCGCGAGGTAAAGTCCAATCCGTCCATCTCGCTCGCCAATGGGATCAAGCCCCACCCAAACCACCTCGCCCGCAGCAATCAAAGTATCCAGATCAGCAGGCTTATATCCCAGTAATCGCGTCGGCAGAATCTCCGTCTCCAGAATCGAAGCTGGCAGCGGGGCGCCCTGCAAATTCTCAATCACATCCAGCAGAGCATCGAGCCCTCGTCGCGGCTGCACCACACCCTGCCACCGCGTCAGCAACCGCGCCAGCGTTCGCTGTTCAACGGGTTCGACCTCTTTACGCAACTGCGCCAGCGACTTCCGCCGAATCGTTCGCAGCACCTCGTTATCGCACCACTCGCGATGAATCCCACCCGGACGAAATCCACCCTCCACAACTCGCCCTGTCTGCACCAGCCGCTGCAATACGGCGTCAACACTCTCCACAGGCAGATCAAAACGTCCGGCAGCATCATGCGAAGTAAACGGCCCATGCGTCCTCGCATATCGTCGCAGCAGATCGACCACCGCCTCCGGAGCCGCCTCTAAAAATGCCGTAGGCAGTCCCGGCGGCAAAGGCACTCCAAGCGCATCCCGATACCGCGCTGCGTCCTCCACCGCAATCAACCGTTTCGCTCCAGCAAACTGAACCTCCAGCACCCGCCGCGCCCGCATCAGCTTTGTAACGCTCTCCGCCACCGCATCGCTCACACACCGCGCCCGCAGCTCATCCCGCGTCAAATCCCCAAGCCGCAACAGCAGATCATGCACCCCATCCATCGTCCGCGCCTTGTAGTTCTCGACGATGCATTGCAACTGCTCTTCCGTCTCCTCAATCGCATTTGCATCCAGCAACTCGCGAAGATCTGCATCGCCCATCAATTCCCGCAACTGGTCCTGATCGATTGAGAGCGCCTGCGCCCTCCTCTCCGCCAGCGGAGCATCGCCGTCATAGATATAGTTCGCCACATAGCTGAACAGTAATGCCGATGCAAACGGGCTCGGCGTCCGCGAGTCCACCGTATACACGCGCACCGACCGGTTCGCCATCAGCCGCAGCGTCTCCATCAGCGCAGGCATATCGAACACATCCCGCAGGCACTCACGATAAGCCTCCAGCAATATCGGAAACGAAGGATATCGGCTGGCCACACTCAACAGGTCATACGACCGCTTCCTCTGCTGCCACAGCGGAGTTCGCCCATCCATCCGCCGTCTCGGCAACAGCAAAGCCCGCGCCGCGCTCTCGCGAAACTTCGCCGCAAACAGCGCCGTCGATCCCAACTGTTGCAGCACCAGCTCCGCAGCCTCTTCCGGAGCCAGCAAAATCGGCTCTATCGCAGGAGCCTCCTCCGTCTCCGGAAACCGCAGCACAAACCCATCCTCGCTCCACATCGTCTCGACAGCCGGTCCACCATGAGCGCGAATCTTCGCCGTAGCCGCCATCGCCCACGGCGCATGAATCCTGCTGCCAAACGGCGTCAGCACACACACGCGCCAGTCACCCAACTCATCGCGCACGCGCTCGATCACAATGTTCCGGTCATCCGGCACAACCGTCGTAGCCAGCTCCTGGTCCGCCAGATACCGCAGCACGTTCTCCGCAGCCCCAGCCTCCAGATCATGCTCCTGCGTCAGCCGCGTAATCGCCACACTTCGCGGAGTCTCGCGCAGCTCCCGCACCAGCGCACCAATCCTGCGCCCAAACTCCAGCGGCCTGCCCGCACGATCCCCATGCCAGAACGGCATCTTCCCCGCCTCACCCGGAGCAGGCAAAACCAGTACGCGGTCATGCGTAATCTCTTCAATCCTCCACGCCGAAGCACCCAGCGTAAACACCTCGCCCGGCTTCGTCTCAAACACCATCTCCTCATCCAGCTCGCCCACACGAACCGGCTTACTCCGTTCCCCCGCCAGAAAAACCCCATACGTGCCGCGATCAGGAATCGTCCCACCGTTCAAGATTGCAATCCGCTTCACCCCCGCACGCGGTGTTATCCAGTTCCGCGTTCGGTCCCACGTCACCCTCGGCCGCAACTCCGCAAATTCATCCGACGGATACCGTCCCGCCAGCATATCCAGCACGCCATTGAAGACACTCCGGCTCAAACCCGCAAACGGAGCCGCACTCCGCATCAGCGCAAACAGAGCCTCATAGCTGATCCCCGGACTCTCCTCCTCCTCCGACTTATGCGCCGTCCGCCTCTCCGCATCCGCAACACCCAGAGGAGGATGCGCAATCACCGCCACCATCTGCTGCGCCAGTACATCCAGCGGATTCCGCAGAAACCGCGTCGACTCCACATGGCCCTCATGCATCGCCCGCGTGACCGCCGCGCACGCAATTAAATCCGCGCGATACTTCGGAAAGATAATCCCATGCGAAGGCGCGCCCACCTGGTGCCCCGCCCGTCCAATCCTTTGCATCCCACTCGCTACCGAAGGCGGAGCTTCAATCTGAATCACCAGATCAATCGCCCCCATATCGATGCCCAACTCCAGCGAGGAAGTAGCGATCAGCGCTTTGATCTTCCCCGCCTTCAACATCTCCTCAATCTCGCTCCGTTGCGCCGCCGCCAGCGACCCATGATGCGCACGCGCAATCGCCTCCCCAGCCAAATCATTCAGCGCTCCGGCAAGCCGCTCCGCCACCCGTCGCGCATTCACGAAGATCAGTGTCGAAGTCCTTCCTTGAATAATCTCCAGCAACCGCGGATAGATCGACTGCCAGATCGAAGTCCGCTTCGGCCCCTGCGAAGCCGGCCCGCTCGGCTGTTCTTCAATCTCACCCAGCCGAGCCATATCCTCCACCGGAACCTCCACCTTCAGCTCCAGCACCTTCCGCGCCCCCGCATTCACCACTGTCACCGGACGATATCGCGGAGCATTCACCCCCACATCCGCCTTCACCCCATCGTCGCTGGCCGCATCCATCAACACATTGGCCAGCGGTTCTTCTGTAACCGTATCGGTTACACTTCCCTGCCCCTCCGCTCCCCCCAGAAATCGAGCCACCTCCTCCAACGGCCTCTGCGTAGCCGACAACCCAATCCTCTGCAGCCGCCGTCCAGTCAAAGCCTCCAGCCGTTCCAGCGAAACCGCCATGTGCGCCCCACGCTTGCTCGGCACCAGCGCGTGAATCTCATCCACAATCACAGTCTCCACCGTCCGCAGCGACTCACCAGCCTCCGAAGTCAGCAGCAGATACAAGCTCTCTGGAGTCGTAATCAGAATCTCTCCCGGATGCCGCCGAAACCTCGCCCGCTCCTTCTGCGGCGTGTCTCCGGTGCGAACACTGATCTCCGGAATCCGCACCTCCACACCCTCGCGCTTCGCCATATTGGCGATCCCGGCCAACGGCGAGCGCAGATTCCTCTCCACATCAGCCGCCAATGCCTTCAAAGGCGACAGATACACGACCCTGCACCCTCGCGCTGCATCCGCAGCCGTCCGCAGCATCAATCGATCGAGGCACCACAGAAACGCCGTCAGCGTCTTGCCCGTTCCCGTCGGCGCCAGAATCAGCGTCGACTCGCCACGCGCAATCGCCGGCCACCCCTCGATCTGCGGAGCCGTCGGCGCCTCAAACACAGCCCTGAACCACTTCGCCGTAATCGGATGAAACAACGAAAGCGCAGCGTCCGCACTCGACGGTGTCGCTACGCCTACCTTTTTCGAATTGGAGGAAGCTCGCGGCACCTTTGGCACACTATATAAGATGCGTCCAAAGCTTCCTCCGTCCTAATCGAGCGGCGGCACAGGTCGATAGCAGTAAGAGCTGGAGGCAAACTCTACCTCAAACTGGTCCGATGAATCCTCCGCCTGTTCCGCATTTCCCAGCACCAGGCACCCATCCGGAGCCATCAACTGGTAGACACCCTTGAACAAATAGCTCCTGTCCTGTTGAGGAAAGTAAAGCAGCACATTGCGCAACATCACCAGATCAAACACCGGCAGCTTCGGCAGCGGCTCGCAGAGATTCGCATACTGAAACTCGCACATCGAGCGAATCCGTTCAGATATCTCCCACTCCTCGCCATCGCGCACCAGGTACTTCAACAGCATTCGCGCCGGCAAGCCCCGATTCACCTCCAACCTCCGATACCGTCCTCGCCGCGCATACTCGAGGACATACTGCGAGATATCCGTCCCAATAATCTTCACGTCCCATCGCGCAATCGCAGGAAAGTGCTCCGCAATCAGCATCGCCACGCTGTAGGCTTCCTGCCCCGTGGAGCTCGCCGCACTCCATATACGCAGCCGCCGCTGTTCTCTCCTCCGCTCAATCAATCGCGGAAGAATCGTCTCCCGCAGCATCTCAAACGGCTTCAAGTCCCGAAAAAAACTCGTCTCATTAATCGTCATCGCCTCGGCCACAGCGCGATGCAGATGAGGCGCTCTGTCCACTTTCAAAAGGCTGACGAAATCCTTAAGGTTGGCTGCACCCGCCTTCTGCGCAATCGGCTTCAGCCGCGCATCGAACAGCGAGTTGCGCGATGGATCGATGCGATTGGCCGACTGTTCCAACACCAGTGCTCGCAGATACGCATAATCCGAATCAGAGCAGGTCATGCATCGCCTCCCGCCGCGAACCCGCAGGACTCACTGCATGTTCAGCCGGTGCCAATCTCGTCGGCCGTCCCGCATTAACCCTCTGTTTCAACTCACCCGCAATCGCTCCCAGTGGCAAAACAGCATTCGCAATACCGGCATCCGCTACTCGCCCCGGCATCCCCCACACTGCGGACGTCGCCTCATCCTGCGCCAACACCACGCCACCCGCCTCATGCACCGCACGAGCGCCGCCCAGACCATCCGCACCCATGCCCGTCATCATCAACGCCAGCGCACCCGCTCCATAAAGCCGCGCCGCAGAATGAAACAAATAATCTACCGAAGGTCGGCAATGATTCAGCGGCTCCCGCTGATGCAGCTTCACTCTGGCCCCACGTCCTTGCAAACTCACATCGTCAATGCCAAATCCCATCCGCCGAACAGCTACCTCCATATGCGAGTCACCCGGAGCCAGCCACACCGTTCCCGGCACAATCGCATCGCCGTCATACGCCTGCCTCACCCGCAGCGCGCAACACTTATCCAGCCGCTCCGCCAGCGCTCCTGTAAACAACTTCGGCATATGCTGCACGATCAACACCGGCACAGGAAAGCTCGAAGGCAGCCGTGGCAGCATCTGCTCCAACGCGGACGGCCCGCCCGTCGACAGACCAATCACGACCACCTCAATGGGCGAATCTTTTCGTCCTGTGGTCGCTGCACTTTGCGCCGCCTGCGCAGCGTTCTCTCCGACTGTACGTCTGCGCCCCTTGGTCAACGCCGCAATCTTCGGCAGCAACTGCTGCGCCAGTGATTGCAACGCCGCAGTCAGATCACGCTGCGCATTCGGCTTCATTACATAATCTGCAGCCCCGCGCGCCAGCGCCTCCAGCGTCGATCGCGCACCCCGCTCCGTGTAAGAGCTACACATAATCACCGGCAGCCCCGGATTCACATCTCGCAGCCGGTCCAACACATCCAGCCCATTCAACCGAGGCATCTCCAGATCGAGCACCAGCACATCCGGCCCCAACCGGCCCACCGCCTCCAGACACTCCACGCCATCCTGCGCCGTCCCGCACAGTTCCATTCGCGGCAGACTGCTCGGCCCGTCCTCTCCATGCATCTCGAAGAGCTTCCGCATAATTTCACGCATCACTGCGGAGTCGTCTGCCGCCAGAACACGAAGCGGCTGTTCGCTTGAAATCCCCATGCCATCCACCCTCTTCAATTTCCTGTTCAGGCCGCTGCGAATCCAAGCAACGCCATCTTCTCGCGCAGGCTCTCCGGCGTAAACGGCTTCATCAGGAACTCATCCGCACCATGACTCAGCGCGGTCGTAATAAAGGAATTGTCGGACTCAGTCGTCACCATCATGACCTTCATCTCCGGCCCCAGTTGCGCCTCGCGCAACGCTTTGACGCACTCCAACCCATTCATCACCGGCATATTCACATCCAGCAACATCAGGTCGAACGCCTGCGCCGCCGCCAGCACCTCCAGCGCATTGCTTCCGTTGACGGCCTCTTCACAGGTAATCCCCATCCGGTGCAAAAGCTGCCGCAAATAATCGCGGATAAAGCTCGAATCATCGACTATCAGTGCTCGCATCCATCGCTCCCGTTCCGCCATGCCCAGTCATATGTCCAGTCACACTCCGTTTGAATAGACCCGTCTCCGCCAGCCGCGATGGCCGCAGCTTCTTCGGATCGAGCTGCACCATCAACCCCGTCTGCATCTTGTACGCTCCATCGAACAGCCACTTTCCACGCGCCTCAAGCGTGCAGGGATTGGTCTCCAGCATTCGCCGGTTCACCGTTACCACGCCACCGACCTCATCCACCATCAAGCCAAACCGCTCCGAGACTTCATCGTCTTCGAGTACCAGCACGCAACTCGTCGCACTGTTCTCGCTCATGCCCAGCAGTGCCCGCAGGCCACCGCTGTCAGCACTTCGCCGCGGTACGGCACCACACCTCCAATAAACGACGGTGCCATCGGCACCCGCTGCAACTCGCGCTTGCCCAGCACCTCTCGAATCTTCCTGGTATCGATGCCAAAACTTTCGCTGCCCGCAAACATCGAGCACAAAGACACTGCATCGTTCTCATCCTGCATCTCGTCTATCGAACTCCCCGCATTCATTGCGCTCTGGCCAACAAGTTTCATGCAACCTCCTTCCAGCCCGCCACCGCCTTCGCGCCAAACTGGTGGTGCACCATCGTCAACTTCTCCTTCACCAGCGCCAGCTCCATTCCCTCGGTCGACGCATCTTCTTCCAGCATCCTTCCCGAAGAAACATCAAGCACTCGTCGAACCACCATGCCAATCCTGTGCCGTCCGCCCGCGCCCGCGTTGGCGCAGATCAACACCGTCACCAGTGCCTCATCGTCTTTCTGATCCCCGCTCTCTAACTCCGCCAGCACATTGCCATCATCGCGCAGTGGCAGCAGATCGCCACGATACTGTAACAACGCTCTCCCGCCCGCATACTCAATCTGGGTCAACGGCACACTCTCAATCCGCTCCACCACGTCCAGCGGCAGCGCGGTACGCTCTCTCAAGCGATCTTCAAAGACCATGAACGAAACATCTGCGGCGTCCTCGGTCTTCGCCATCTCAACTTCTTCCGGCTCTTCCTCCGTCGGCTTTACCCCGGCGCGAGCAGCCGTTGCAGCAATATCAAGAATCAGCGCAAGCGTCCCATTCCCCAGAACAGTCGCGCCCGAGAACAAACCAATCTCCCGCAGCACCGACGACAACGGCTTCACCACAATCTCTTCCGGTGCCAGCAGATCGTCGACCACCAATCCATAGCGACAACCCTCTGCCTCCAGCACCGCCAGATAAAATCCATGCGCCTCATCCGTGCACTGCGTCTCCAGAGCCAGCAGCCGATCCAGCCACACCATAGGCAACAACCGCTCCCGTAGCCTGTAAAGCTCCGCAGCGCCAATCTTCTCGACTGCCTTCTGCGCCTCACGCTTCGGCACATACACAAGCTCCACCAGCGCGGTCTGCGGCAACGCAAAGCTCTGCCCGCCGCTGCGCACCACCAGCGCCGGAACAATCGCCAACGTCAGCGGAACCCGCAGCCTCAGCGTCGTCCCTTGCCCCATCTTCGATTCCACTTCAACGCTGCCGCCCACCTTCTCGACGTTTGCTCGGACCACATCCATGCCAACGCCGCGTCCCGAAACATTTGTCACCGCCGCAGCCGTCGAAAACCCCGGCAGAAAGATCAGTTGCAGCGCCTCCCGCTCCGACATCGCCGCCGCCTGCTCCGCCGTTACCAGATTGCGCTCCACCGCCTTCGCCAGCACGCGCTCAATTCCAATCCCCGCGCCGTCATCCGCAACCTCAATCACCACCGAGCCGCTCTGATGAAACGCCCGCAGCTTGACACATCCTTCGGCAGATTTCCCCGCCAGTACGCGAACATGCGGCGCTTCAATCCCATGATCCACCGCATTCCTCACGGCATGAGTCAGCGGATCCTTAATCGCCTCCAGCAGACTTTTATCCAGCCCCGTCTCCTGCCCGCTGAATTCGATCCTCACGTCCCGCCCGCAGGTCCGCGCCAGATCTCTTACAAGCCTCGGAAACTTGCCAAACAGATTTCCCACAGGCTGCATCCGCGCCTGCATCACCGTCTCGCGCAGGTCCGCCGTCACGCTGTCCAGTCGTCGCGCCAGTTCAGGAAAATTCGCCGCATCCATATTGCTCTGCAACATCTGGTTGCGCGTCAGCACCAGTTCGCCCACCAGATTCATCATGCGGTTCAACACATCCACATCGATGCGCAGCGTCTTATCGTTATTCCCCATCGCAGCCGCCGAAGTCCCACCCGCCGCAGGCGTCGCCGCAACATGTATTTCTGTCTCTTCGTGCTGCGTAGTCTCCACCGAATCCACAGCTGGCGGTGCAGCTCCATTCAAAGCCGCAAGCTCAGCAATCAGCTCACTATCCTCATCGTTAGCGCGGGTTCCCTCGCCACCCGTCGCTTCGATGAGGGCCAAAATCCGGCGTAGCCCATCCAGCAGACTGAGCAGCCCACTAATCAGCTCCGAGTTCACCGCCAGCTTGCCATCCCGCAGCGAGCCCAGCAGATGCTCCCCGGTATGCGCCAGCTTCTCCAGCCGCTCAAAGCCCAGAAACCCCGTCGTCCCTTTGATCGTGTGCACCGAGCGGAAGATCTCTCCCACCAGTTCGCCATCGTCGGGCCGCAACTCAAGCTCAGTCAGGCACCGTTCCATCCGGTCCAGACCTTCCTGGCTTTCCGCGATAAATTCTTTAGTCAAGTCATCCACAAGCTATCTATCGACAGATACCCACTAAATCATTAGCCGCCCCGCACTTGCCTATCTGGATACCCACCCATTAGCCTCACAAACATGCCGTCGAATCCTGCCTCCGAACTCACCCCATCACTGGTCGCACAACTCCAGCACAAAGCTGCCGCAGCCGCGCAAAAAGCCTACGCCCCCTACAGCCACTTCCGCGTAGGCGCCGCCCTCCTCCTTGAAGATGGCACCATCGTCACCGGCTGCAACGTAGAAAACGCCTCTTACCGCCTCACCACCTGCGCCGAGCAGACCGCCATCACCTCCGCCGTCGCCCTCCACGGTCCCGCCATCCGCATCCGCGCCATCGCCGTAGCCAACCTCAACAACGCCGCCAGCCAACCCTGTGGAGCCTGCCGTCAGACCATCCTGGAGTTCAGCACCCCCGATACCCTCATCTTCTTCCCCAAACCAGATGGCACCTTCGACCAGGCCACCATCGCCGAACTCCTCCCCGCAGCTTTTCTCCTAAATAAATGACCCAGCCCATCCACCCCATCGACATCATCCTCCACAAACGCGACGGCCTGGCCCTCACCGACGCCGAGATCAACGCCTTCATCCGCGCCATAGTAGATCGCACACCAGAAAAACAATTCGTCACCGACGCTCAAATCGCCAGCCTCCTCATGGCCATCTTCCAGCGCGGCCTCGACACCCGCGAGCTAGCCACGCTCACCACCGCGATGCGCTTCTCCGGCGAAACCTTCGACGCGACGCCCCTTCATACGTTCACCGTAGACAAGCATTCCACTGGCGGCGTCGGCGACAAGACCTCGCTCCTCATCGCCCCCATCCTCGCGGCCGCAGGTCTATCGAAACCCACGCCCGCCGGCATCCCCGGCATCTGCGTCCCCATGATCAGCGGCCGCTCGCTCGGCCACACCGGCGGCACCCTCGACAAGCTTGAAACCATCCCCGGCTTCAACACTCAGCTCAACCTCCAGCAACTCGCCGACACACTCAAAAATTGCGGAGCCGCCCTCATCGGCCAAACCCCCAGCATCGTTCCCGCCGATCGCATCCTTTATGCGCTGAGAGACCACACCGGCACCGTCGAATCCCCCTTCCTCATCTGCGCGAGCATCATGAGCAAGAAGCTCGCCGAAAGCCTCAACGCCCTCGTCCTCGACGTCAAAGTAGGCAGCGGAGCCTTCATGCCCACCTACGAAAAATCCAAATTCCTCGCCGAGCTTATGGTCCGCACCGGCAAAGCCTCCGGCACCCGCACCGTCGCCCTCCTCACTTCCATGGAAGAGCCGCTGGGCCGCTTCTCCGGCAACTGGCTCGAAGTATGGGAGTGCGTCGACATCATGCAGGGCAAACGCCACCCCATGTCCGCCGACCTCATCGAACTCTCGAACATCCTCTCCGGCTGGATGCTCCACCTTGCAGGCCAGGCCGCCACACCCGAAGCCGGAGCAAAGCTCTCCAACGAAATCCTCACCAGCGGAGCAGCCTACAACGCTTGGCTCAAAATCATCGCAGCCCAGGGCGGCGACACCACCATCTTCGAAAACCCCGCAGCCTTCCACAAACCCAAAGCCACCCGCAGCCTCACCGCCTCGCAAGATGGCTACCTCAGCAGCATGGATTGCAAACAAGTAGGCTGGGCCGTCCAGCGTCTCGGCGCAGGCCGAGCCAAACCCGGCGACCCGGTCAGCGCACACGCCGGTATAGAGATGCACGCCAAGCTAGGCGACAAGCTCAAAAAAGGCCAGCCCCTCGTCACCCTCTTCAGCGAAGACGCTGCACTCCTCAACGAACCCGAAGCTATGCTTCGCGAAACCCTCCGACTCTCCCCTACCCCACCAAAGCTCCAACCGCTCATCCGCGAAGTCATCACCGCAAACAAACTAGCCTGACTCCACAAATCCGGGTGCCGGGTGCGGGTGCCCCATATCTCAATTTTGAGATGGGTACATTCGCGAAGCGAACCGCCTTCCTCCGCCCCGCCACAAATCTCTATCCGAACCAAAGGCCTCTTGTTGTCATTCCCGAAGGGAATCTGCGGTTGTCTTCCTCCAGCCTGGGCCATCGGCCCAGATAATCTTCCGTCCAACGTCACCAAGGACTGAAGGCCCGATCTCTATCGCACTCAGTCAGCAACTATGATGGAACCGTGCGCGCTCATCTGGCCACTCTCGTGCACGAGTTTCGCCAGCACGCTGCCCAAACCGCGGTGGTGTCCCATCGCGGCAACCGCAGCTATCGAACCACCTATGGCGAGCTCGCCCAGCTTGCAGGCCGCTTCGCCGCAGAGCTTGAGCGCCGCAACATAGCACCCGGCGAGCGAGTCCTCCTCTGGGGCGAAAACTCCGCAGAGTGGATCGGCGTCTTCTTTGGCTGCCTGCTGCGCGGAGTCATCGTGGTCCCCCTCGACGCTGCAGGCACAAACGAATTCGCCGAGCTCGTCCTCAAAGATGTTGCCCCACGACTGCTCGCAGGCGACCAGAATCTCTTAGCCAATCTAAAAACAGACTTACCGCAGCTATATCTCTCCTGCCTGGCAGCACATCTCCCCACCACGCCCCTCTTCGCAATTAGCGACGCTGTCAACGAGAACATTCCATTCCAGATCGTCTTCACCTCCGGCACCACAGCGGAGCCAAGGGGCATCGTCCACTCCCACCGCAACGTGCTTGCAAGCCTTCAGCCCATCGAAAACGAGATGGCGAAATATAAAAAATATGAGCGCTGGGTGCATCCGCTGCGGTTCCTCCACGCTCTTCCCCTCAGCCACGTCTTCGGACAGTTCATGGGCCTTTGGACACCTGCCCTGCTGGCAGCCGAGGTGCACTTTGTAGATCAGTTCGAAGCCCGGCGCATGACCCATCTCATCCGGCGGGAACGCATCTCCGTGCTCATAGCCGTGCCGCGCATCCTGCAACTCCTGCGGGCGCACCTGCTCGGGCAGTTCCCTTCTCTCGCGGAAAGCTTGCAGCGCACAAAGGGACTCTCCATCTGGAAACGCTGGTGGCGCTTTCGGCGCATTCATCGAACCTTGGGCCTGAAGTTCTGGGCCATCATCTCAGGCGGAGCGACGCTCCCTGCCGAGCTGGAAGCCTTCTGGAACCAGTTGGGCTTCGCGCTCATCCAGGGCTACGGAATGACCGAGACCGCCGCGCTGGTAACGTTGAATCACCCCTTCCGCATCGGCCGCGGAACCATAGGGAAAGCCCTCCCGGGTCGCGAAGTCCGCATCAGCAATGAAGGCGAAATCCTGGTGCGCGGCGACATCCTCGCCTCTGCCACATGGCAGCGCGGCACAATGCGTCCCCGCGAAGGCGAGTGGCTGGCGACAGGCGATCTCGCAGCCGAGAACGAGTCCGGCGAACTCCGCTTCCTCGGCAGAAAAGGCGACCTCATCGTTACCGCCGCAGGGATGAACATCCATCCCGCCGATCTCGAAGAGGCAATCAGCAGACAGCCAGGCGTACGCGGATGCGCCGTCGTGCCCTGCGAAACGGCAAGCGGCACCGAACCCGTCGCCGTCGTGCTCTTTTCAGGAAACGAGGAAGAGTTGCAAGCGGCAGCGGTCAGCGCAAACCGCACACTGGCCGACTATCAGCAAATTCGCCGGATCCTGCGCTGGCCCGAACTGCAGTTCCCCTACACCACCACCGGAAAACTGCTCCGAAGAAAGGTAACGCAGTGGGCCTGCGATACCCTCTCGCATCAGCAGTCATCCAATCCGTCCAGCGAAGATGTCCTGATCAATTTGATCGCCGAAATCACAGGCGAATCAATCTCCGGTACAGGCGACAGCCTGCGCCTTTCAGAGGACCTGCATCTCGACAGTCTGGGCCGCGTGCAGTTGCAGTCCGAGTTGGAGCAGAGGCTCGGCCTTGAACTTCAGGACGATCGAATCGCTGGCATGGAGAGGCTGGGCGATCTACGCAAGCTGCTAAGCGAAGAGTCCAGCGCGAATCTTCTCCCGCTTTCTACTGCACAAGCCATCGAAGCGAAGACGAATGCATCGCAACCACAAATCAGTCCGTTGGAAAAACCAGCGGCAGCCCCGCCCCACCATATCTATCCACGATGGCCATGGAGTTGGCCAGTCAAAACAATCCGTATCGTCTTCATCGAGCTTGTCATGAGACCGTTGACCAGGCTGCTTGCCGCGCCACGAGTAATCCGCCTGAGGGACGATCTCCCGTCAGGTCCATTGCTCATCATCGCCAACCACGTCACCGCCTACGACGGAGCGCTGGTCCTCTACGCTCTGCCCCCAGCTCTGAGGCATCGAACGGCGATTGCCATGTCCGGCGAGATGCTGTTCGACCTCCGCCGCGGCCAGAATCAACGCAACGCTCTGCTCAACCTGCTCTCGCCAATCGGCTATTGGCTAGTCACAGCGTTCTTCAACGTCTTCCCTATGCCCCAGCTGCGCGGCTTCCAGCAAAGCTTCGAACACGCAGGCGAGGCAATGGACCAGGGCTACTCGGTTCTGGTCTTTCCCGAAGGCGCCCGCAGTCCAGATGCGAAGCTGACTCCGTTCCGCTCCGGCATCGGCCTGTTGACCCAGCAGTCGCGCGTCCCTGTGCTCCCCATCGCGCTGGCCGGTCTCGGTCAAATGAAAAAGACCGGCTGGTTCCGCTCCGGCCATCTGGAGATTCGCATCGGCACCCCGATCCTGCCGGATCAGCAAGCAACCCCGGCAGAGCTAACCGCAAAACTGGAGGCAAGCGTCCAGCAGCTTACAGCAAAGTAGCAGTTCCCGTAGAGTCGGACGCGCCTCTTGGTTGTCATTCCCGAAGGGAATCCGCAGTTGCCTTCCTCGGCACCAATGGCAAATCGGACGTGCCTCTTGGTTGTCATTCCCGAAGGGAATCCGCGGTTGCCTTCCTCCCACACCAATAGCAAATTCGATCTAAGGAACCCCTTATTCAGTCTTCGTTTTGAAAGGGCGTGGCTTCACTCATGCCGCAAGTTCCGATCGGATCATCGCCGCCTCAAACGAGTCAATATCCGGCCTGCCCGCCTTATCCTTCTGCTCGTCCTGAACGAATCCTGAACCTCTTGACACCATCGCTATAATTAATTCAGAGAATAAGTAACAGCAACCCAGTCCGGCCACCGCCGGACTTTCGCATTTAAGTCCGGACTTGCTTGCGTGGAAGTCCAGACCTAAAGTATCTACTTCGAAGACTTTAGGACCTAAGTACCAGGGGGGAGGGGGTACTTCCCTCTCTCCGCAGAAGATCAGCAAAAACCCGAAGGCACCCGGGACCGACCCGGTACACTCATTCCAAACGTTTCCCACTTGCTTCCCCTTTGCAGGAGCACCCTTTGGCTCGGTTCACCGGTCTTCTCGGACTTATTGTCTTCATCGGCATCGCCTACGTCTTCTCCACGAACCGTCGCGCTATCCGCTGGCGCACCGTAGCCTGGGGCCTCGGCCTGCAATTCCTCTTTGCCTTCCTGGTGCTCGATTCCTCTCTAGGCCAGCGTTTCCTCGCCGCCGCTGGCAACGCCGTCAACAAGCTGCTCTCATACTCCGTCGCCGGTTCGACCATGGTCTTCGGCCCACTCGGCGGCAACAACGCCGCCGTCGCCGTCTTCGCCTTCCGCGTCCTGCCCACGATCATCTTCATCTCAGCCTTCTTCGCCGTCCTCTACTACATCGGCTTCATGCAGCTTGTCATCCGCGCCTTCGCCTGGGTCATGCAAAAGACGATGGGCATCTCTGGAGCCGAATCCACCAACGTCGCCGCCAGCATCTTCATGGGTCAAACCGAAGCCCCGCTCACGATCCGTCCCTTCCTCAACGGAGCCACTTACTCCGAACTGATGACCATCATGACTTCAGGTATGGCTCACGTCTCCGGCGGAATCATGGCGGCCTACATCGCCTACGGCATCCACGCCTCCGACCTCCTCGCCGCCGTCATCATGACCGCGCCCGGCACCATCCTCATCTCCAAGATGCTCGTCCCCGAGACCGAAGTCCCCGCCACCGCAGGCATCGTCAAGATGCCCCCAACCGAAGAGCACAGCAACGAAAACTTCCTCGGAGCCATCACCCGCGGCACCATCGACGGCGGCTCGCTCGCCTTCAACGTCGCCATCATGCTCATCAGCTTCCTCGCGCTCGTCAGCCTCGCCAACGGCATCTTTGGCGGAGTTCACAACCTCCTCGCCCCGCACCACATTCCCTTCCCATCGAGCCTCAACGCCATCCTCGGCTTCTTCTTCGCTCCCGTCGCGTGGCTCATCGGTATTCCCTGGCGCGAGGCCAAACTCGTCGGCAACCTCCTCGGCACGCGCACCATCCTCAACGAACTGATCGCCTACACCAATCTCGGAGCACAGAAAGCGCTCATCTCTCCCCGCAGCTTCACCATTACCACCTTCGCGCTCTGTGGCTTTGCCAACCTCAGTTCTATCGGTATCCAGATCGGCGGCATCGGCGCTCTCATCCCCGAGCGCCGCAACGACCTCGCCCGCCTCGGCTTCCGCGCCATGGTTGCTGGAACCCTGGCCAACCTCATGTCCGCCGCCATCGTCTCCATGCTCATCAAATAGACTTCCTACATCACCCCATGACTGACCAATACACCCAAGCCACCGCCACCGCCGATTCTATCCGCGCCCTGACCCCAATCGCCCCGCGCCTCGGCATCATCCTCGGTTCAGGCCTCGGCAACTTTGCCTCGCAGGTCGAGAACGCAGTCATCGTCCCCTACTCCGACATACCCTACTTCCCTCATTCCACCGTTGAAGGCCACTCCGGCAAGCTGGTCCTCGGCCACGTCGCCGGAGTCCCCGTGGCCGTCATGCAGGGCCGCGTCCACGCCTACGAGGGTTATCCCCTCTCCGAAGTCACCTTCCCCACACGAGTTCTCGGCCTCCTCGGCTGCAAATCCCTCATCGTCACCAACGCCGCCGGAGCCATCAACACCAAATACAAACAGGGCGACCTCGTAGTCATCTCCGACCACATCAACCTCACCGGCTCCAACGCTGCGCTCGGTCCCAACGACCCAAAGTTCGGGCCGCGCTTCTTCGACATGACTACGGCTTACTCTGCGAAACTCCGCGCGCTCGCCCATGCCGAAGCCGCGAAGCAGAAGATTGCCTTAGCCGAAGGCGTCTACCTCGCCGTCCTCGGCCCCAGCTACGAGACTCCCGCCGAAATCCGCGCCTTTCGCATCCTCGGTGCCGACCTCGTCGGTATGTCCACCGTGCATGAAGTCATCGTCGCCCGCCACATGGGCATTGAAGTTCTCGGCCTCTCCCTCGTCACCAATATGGCTGCCGGGGTTCTCAACGAAGCCATCAACCACGAAGAGGTTATGGAGACAGGCCGCCGCGTCGAACATCAGTTCACCAGCCTGCTAACCGCCCTCATTCCCCAGATTGACATCACACCATAGCGCCGACCTCCGGATAGCAGGCCATCCCAGCATGGAGCAACGCTCAGGAACTCTGACTGGTCCAATCTTGAGCGGTGGCCAATCTTTCCTCAACTCTCGAGCTTCCCAGTGCCGCGACCGCAGCCTGTGCCTCCATGGCCGCCGCCTTGCGATCCGCCCCATCGCTCGAAAACTTAATCGGCCTCTCCGCAAACCGTACCTCCGCCCGCAGGCCGCGCAGCCCCAGCAGTTTGAAGATATGTGGCAGCATCTTCGCATCACCCCAGTAGCAGACATCATCCGCCACCGTTGCCTGATTCCCCGCTCCCAGGCTGTACTGTATATACGCGGCCGTAATTGACATCCCGCTCCCCATCGCCTGCGCCAGCAGACCGCTGTGAAACTTCAGCAGCCCACTCCCATTCGTGGTCGTTCCTTCAGGAAAGAACACCACCGGCAATCCCGCATCTGCGGCGGCCTGCATTCCACTCCGCGCCTTCGCCGCCGATCCGCCATGCCCACGGGCGACATAAACGGTTCCCGCCATTGTCGTCATCCAGCCCAGCATCGGAACCGTCTGGAGCTCCGCCTTCGATACAAAGACACAAGGATGCAGCGCCGCAAACACCACAATATCCAGATAGCTGAGATGGTTCGAGATCACCGCGCCTCGCTCTGGAAACGTCCCCGTCACATCGACCTCAATCTCCAACCCTCGAATCGCCCGCGCCGCAAACCGGTGCAGCCAGTCCGCCCTGGCCTCCCGCGTCGCCGGTCTCTTCACCAACAGCTCCGTCCCCGCCACCGCAAACATCCCCGCTAAACGAATACTTCGTCCCAACGACCGGAAAAAGCTCACCAGACCCAACCCTCGCCTCTCACAAAACGGCACAGACCTTGTTGCGCAGTCTATCCTGTTAATGAGTGAACCTGAAAAAAGCGAAATCCAGCAGCGCCGCCAAGGGCACGTCACCGCTCCACCATAACTGGGCCTATCGTCGAGTCGCCCTTCCTATCTTTGCGCTCCTACGCATGGGAGCATCCCCGCAAAAGTTGGCGTGGAGCATCGCCGTCGGACTTCTCATTGGTATCAACCCGATTATCGGCAGTACCACTCTCTTCTGCCTCGCCGCGGCCTTCCTTTTGCGCCTCAACGTAGCCGCCTCGCAACTGGCCAACCATCTCGTCTATCCATTCGAACTTCTACTGGTGATTCCATTCATCCGCTTCGGCGACGTCGTCTTCCACACTGCGCCGATGCCCTTCTCAGCCAGATCGCTGATCCACGCCGCCCGCACCAGCCCCATCGCCCTCACCCGCCAGCTCTGGCGATGGGAGTGGCACGCCTTCACCCTTTGGCTGGGTCTGGCCATCGTGCTCGTGCCCATCATCGCCCTGTCCATCACCCCCTTCCTTCGCCGTCTTCTCCTCCGCATCGAGCATCATGAATACCCCATCATCCATCCGCCCCATCTCTCGCTCGAACGCGCCGACCCATAGCCTGTCGTTCACCACGTCCCAGAGCATCGTCATCCTTCGAAAACTACCCGCGAAACTCCTGCACCGGATCCGCACTCCTTAGCCAAGCCGTATAAATCAGGTCTCGCAGCTCGATCGCGCCCGCCGCCAGCCGCTCCTCCGCAAACGCCTTCCCCACCGGAGTTCCCGCCCCATCGAATCCCGCCGCCTTGTCGATCTGATACGTCTTCTCCACCAGTGAGTGCGTATGCCGCAGGTACATCAGATAGTCGTCCCACTCATCCGTCAGCACCTTCGTTCGCACCGCCGCCACCAGCGGAGCTACATCGCTAACCCTCACATTCGCCGAAACAAACGCGCTTTCGAATTTTGAGTGGATATGGCGCTCCGTCGTATAGCCATTCGGGTTCGGTCCCGTCCACCCGTTGTACTGAATCGTCGTATGCAGCGGCATCGAGCCATCGCCGACATAGTGCCCCAGCCACGCCGAATAATAAACAATCGCCAGCTCGACAGGTTTTGTATCCTCATTGGCAGCAATAAGCTCCCGGTACTCTCTAAACCCAACCTTGAGCCGTTGATAGATCTCTTCCACCTGCCACGGCTGCATCCCCACCTTCTCAGGGGTCAGCGGAATCGTCGGATGCGCCGACTGCACCTTCGCCAGGTCGCGGATAAAGTCATACCGTCTCCGCGGCAGCGTGCCCACCATGTCTGCGCGTTCCAGATCGATAAAGTGGTCAGGAGCCTGCTCCGACTCCAGTTCACTCTCCGCCTGGTTGCGCCACCGGTCCGGCTCCAGCCCCAAATAAGCCATCGCAGAGAGTGCCTCTCCATCCCGTACAAACACCGGAACATCGTGTGGCAGGTTGGCCGCCGCCAGCCGATTAATAATCTTGTGCCCATCGGACCCCCACCCAAACGAAGGCTGCACCGTCATCAAAGGCACCATCGCCGCCGCCATCACAAACCGCGCCCCACTACCAATCTTCATCAGCGCAGTATATCCGGCAGCGAGAAATCTACGAGCCCCGTTGAATGCGAAGGTGGCACCCCGACTAAATTCCATCGACTCAGGCGCGAAGCTTTCGTAATCGCGCTATGCTATAGGCGATGCGCGCTTTGCTGCTTATCTTTGCTCTCTTCTCCTGTATGGCAGTTGCGCAGGAGCCGAATGCCGACCCGCTTCTCAAGGCCGCAATCGACGCCCAGCAACGCGGCGACTTTCCGGAGGCCATTCGCGACTACCATCGCTTTCTGGCGAAGCATCCCGGCGCGGTCGAAGCAGAGGTCAACCTTGGCGCGGCGTTGGCCCATGAAGGCCAGTTCGACGAGGCGATTGCGGTGTACCGGGCCGCGCTCCCCTCGATCCAGGATCAGCAGGATAAGAATGCCGTCGTGCTCAACCTTGCCCTCGCCTATTACAAGAAGGCCGACTGGCAAAATGCGCATACGCAATTTCAGACGCTACACAATGCACGACCGGATGATGCCCGCATCGCGCTTCTGCTGGGAGACTGCGACCTGCATCTTGGAAAACCGGCGGACGCGATGGCTTTGTTGATGCCACTCGAAGCGGCGAACGCTGAGAACCCTGACTTCGACTTCGTGCTGGCATCCGCATTGATCAAAAGCAATAAGCTGCGTGATGGCGCGCTGCTCATGGAAAAGTCCGCCGATCTGGGCAACAGCGCGGATGCCTACATGATCGCCGGGTCGACCCAACTGCAACTCAACGAATTCGCAAAGGCGCGCCACGATCTCGACACCGCACTTCGGCTGAATCCCAGCCTGCCCGGCATTAATACACTGGCCGGAAAGGCCAGAGACCTGGATGGCGATGCGGAGGCGGCTGAGCCCGCCTTTCAGGAAGCCGTCAAACTCAACCCCAATGATTTCGACGCCAACCTCTACCTGGGAGCGATCCTTTACAAGCAACGTCATCTGCCCGAAGCCAAGATCTATCTGGACCGGGCGCTTCAACTCAATCCATCGTCCTCCATGGCGCGCTACGAAGTTGCCATGCTGGAGAGTGCCACGGGACAAGAGGACGATGCTGCTCAGAAGCTCGAAAAGCTTATTCAAGATGATCCGGACTGGCTGGAACCGCATGTGGAACTCGCGGCACTTTACTATCGGCTGCATCGTCCTGCCGATGGAGCGAGAGAGCGGAAGATCGTAGAACGCCTGACGGCTGCGCAACAAGCGAAGGGTCCGCAACAGTAGGCTGTTTCGATGGCTGCGAACCGCGCAGCCTCCTACTGCGATGGCTCGGTAACTTTCAGGATGCGATCGGCAGCGATGTCATGAAGTGTCTGAACAATTCCAGATGGCCAATGAATTTCTACTGATTCAGCACGGTTGTCCGGACCCAGGCCGAAATGTACGGGCCCGTCGCTCGACGAAGCATAGCAAACGCTGGTAGTCATGTGGTTGTACTCAGCGCCGCTTTTGGTCACCAGCTTGATGCGTGCGCCGATGCCGTCGCGATTGCTCTTTGTGCCGCGCAGTGCAATGTCGAGCCAGTGGCCGGAGTTCGCGCTTCGATTCATCCATATCTCGGCATCTTTGCCTAGTCCGGTGGCGACCACATCGACCCGCCCATCTCCATCCAGATCTCCGAAAGCACAGCCGCGATGGCGGGCAGCGGGCGAGGCGGTCAAACCTGCCTCCCCGGTCAATGCAGCCCACTTTCCGCTAGGGCCAAGGTTGCGAAACACAGTGTTGTACTGATCGATGTCCGAACCCGGGTGCGGCTGCGACGCAACCTGACCGCGCGTAACGAATAGGTCCTTCCATCCGTCATTATCAAAATCATAGAACCCGGCACCGAATCCAGACATGTTATAGCTGAGGCTGCGCATACCGCTTTCGGTGGTTACATCTCGAAAGGTGCCGTCGCGCGAACCTGCATAAAGCGGAAAGGTCTGCGTGTTCAGCGCGACGTAGGTTATGTCCGGATACCCATCGTTGTTGAAGTCACGAAAGTCCAGCCCCATGCCCGAGATAAAGTTGCCGTCTTCGGAAAGGGCAACGCCGCTCGGAAAGGCTACCTCTTCAAACTTGTTGCCCAGATTATGGAAGAGGAACTCGTAGCCGGCGTCGTTAGTCACGAAAAGATCGGGACGGCCATCGAGATCGTAGTCGGCCATGCCCACGCCCATGCCCTTGCCTACGTGCTCGGCGATGCCCCACTGCTTTGAAACATCGGTAAAAGTACCGTTGCCGTTATTCAGGAAAAGTTGGTCGGGCTGGCCTTTGTAATAACGGGGGTGACAGTAGTCGGCTACGCCTTTAAACGAGCAGAGCGGCTGCGGGCTATAAGTCCACTGCATGTAGTTGACGATGAAGAGATCCAGAAGGCCATCGTTATTCACATCGACCCAGGCGGCAGCCACCGCCCAATGCGGGCCATACTGCGGATCCACCGCGTCGCCGAGACCAGCCTTGGCAGTAATGTCGGTGAAGGTGCCGTCACCATTGTTGTGATAAAGCGTGTTGCGATGCACGCCTGCGACAAAGATATCGGGATGCCCGTCGTTATCGAAATCCCCAACCGCAACGCCGATGTCGTAACCCAATCCTTCGAGGCCCGCGGCCTTGGTCACATCGGTAAATTTTCCCTTACCGTCGTTGCGGAAGAGGCGGTTGCCGTATTTGGGCGAGTCCTTCTTAAGAGTGGCGATATTGGCGCCGTTGGTGAAGAAGATGTCCGGACGCCCATCTCCGTTGTAGTCGAAGATGGCCACGCCGCCCGCCATCGCTTCGGGCGCGTTCTTTGCTGGCGTCTCATCGTTTTCCAGACGGAAAGGAATCTTCTGTAGATCGAATTGGATCGGTGCGGCCTTCGACTGGCCCTTGAGCGGAAGGCTGAAGGCCAGAGCCTGCAGCAGGCTAAGACAAAACAAGCTTCGAATTAGTTTTGAGAAAACCATTCTCTCCAAAAAAGGGAGCGGCGTGAACCGCTCCCTCAAGATGGTAATGGAAAGCATGGACTAGAAGTAGAACTTCGCCGCCAGTGTCACAAACCTGGAGCCTGTTTTGAATCGAGGCGTTCCCGTGGTTTGAGTGTTCGTGTTTGTGGGTGACAGAGAGGTGACTTTGATCGGATTGCCGTTCGAGTCGACGCAGCCTCCACAGGTGGCATTGGTGGTTTGAGTGAAGTTGAGAGATATATCGCTGTTATTGGCCAGCCCAAACTGTGGATTGGGATGGTTAAGCCAATTGGTTGCGGAGACCCGGAACTGGATGTATCTGGCTTCCGTAAAGTGGAAGTTTTTGTAGATGCCCAGATCGCTGTTCCAGTAGTTTGGGTTCCTCATGTAAGGAAGGTTGGTCGGTCCCTGCTGTCCATACGCTGGAGTAGTAAAGCAATTGGGGTTGAACCTCTGCCCACTCTTCAGACCTTTGAGCGGATCGCAGGTCAGCGCTGGAATCAGCACGTTATAGGCATTGGAGCCAAACCAGACCGAGGGGTTGACCGCGGTCGCGCGAAGTCCATTGGGCATCAGAATACTATTGTCAGGCAGGTTCGGGTGCTGAACGGTGGGAACGGTCAGGCCGCCGGGGTAGGTCGCCTGCATGCCACCTCCTATACTTGGCTGAATCGGTGCTCCACTCTGAAACGCGGTATAGCCGGAAAGTTGCCAGCCGTTCACCGCGCCGCCAAGGAGATGCATGCCAAGTCCCTCGCCATGAATAGAGGGCAGCGTCCAGTTATACGTAAGGTTCAGGATGTGGGTGTGGTCATAGGCGAGCGGCCCGTAGTTGTTGCGAAGCACGAACGGATCGACTCCGGAACCGTTACCCGGACCATTGTTGGATCCTCCATCGCGGATGCCAAGTACTTTAGAGAACGTGTAATTGGTAGCGAAGGTTACAGGACCCGTCTGCTTCTGGAATGACACCTGCAGCGAGTTGTACTTCGAGTACGGGGCATGAGTCAGTAGATAGATGTTCTGATAGGACTGGTACGGGCGATAGTGGTTGACCGTATAAGTTGCCGTATAGGCTGCGGGATCGTTCTGGCAGTACAGCGACCAGTCGGTGGCACCGCCGCCGGGGCACGAAGGAGCATTCGGTGAAACATACTGGCCAAGGACCGGGTCTTTCTGGAAGAGGCCGCCAGGAGCAACGTTGTTCAGGTTGAAAAGATTGCTGTTCGATCCATCCATATATTCATTCGCGCTTCTGTTGCCCACATACGAAGCTTCAAGTACCGAGCGCCATGGCAGCGCCTGGGAGATCGTTAGGTTCCAGTCGTTGGTGAACGGAGCACGAGTGTCGCCTTGCTGCATTGCATGGATATCCGATCCGTTTTGCGAAACGGAGGAGGGAGGAGTAAAAGACGTTACATTCGCGTATCCCGTGAACGGGGTTGGAGTGGTGTATTCAAATGAACCGAGCGGGCCGCTTTGGGCACTCGCCGTCTCGCTGGTTGCTTGGTAGCGGTACACGGCGAAGCCACCGCGAACTACCGTCCGCCCATTGCCGAAGACGTCATAGGCCAATCCGATGCGCGGCGCCAGATAGAACAACGGCGTCTGGAAGCCTGAGGTCGGAATGGATGGGTCGATGGCATGCCAGAGCAAACCAGGATTGGTTGCTAGGGGATTTTTGTAATAGTCGGCTGCATTGAATACCTGGAAACCAGGACCCGCACCGATCGTGGTCCATTGGCCGATGTGATCGAACCGAACACCGTAGTTCAGCGTCAATCGCTTGCTGGCTTTCCAGGAGTCCTGCGCGTAGACCGATACCTGGTGATAGTGCGTATTGGTAGGAACATCTTTATTTTGCTGTTGGTAACTGTAGACCCTGCCCAGCATCATGTCGGCGACCAGGTTATTGGTCGAGTTCTGACCGTAGGTCTGAAAGTTATAGTTGCCATTGTCCGGCGCGGTGCTGTTCTGACTGTTACGGCTATCGTCCCAATAGAAGCCGACCTTGAAGCTGTGATTGCCAAAGATCTTGGTGAGGTTGTCGTAGATGGCAGGCACTTGCTTGACGCCGCCAAAAGAGCCGGGCGACATCGGGTAATAGTTGATGCTCGCAAGCGACTCATTACAGCAGTTATCCGGCAGAAAGTTTGGAATCTGGTCGGTGGTATTTCCGAAGAGGCCAGGGACGTTGAAGTTATTTGTCTTGCGCGAAACCGCCGACGGATTCGCCAGCTTATAGGGGTTGACGAAGTGTGACCAGGTGAAGACAGTCTCGTTCGTCGTGGTGGGGTTGAAGACGTGGGTCAGGTTCGTCAAAACGACGTAAGTTACCGTGCTGGAGGCACCGGGGCTGGGGTAAGGCAGCGTACTGGGGACTGCCCACCAGACGGAGATGGGAGCCAGATCGCTTTCTTTCTGACGGGTATACGAGCCGGTAAGTTTGGTGTTGTCGCTGATTGCATAGTCGAGCTTACCCGTCGCTTCCCACCGGTTCTGAGGCGAGGTATTGACATAGTGGTAATTGCTGTAGCCGTTCGCCGCGCTCGGCGTCTGGTTGGTCGCCGGATAAAGCTTCAGGATGCCCGAAATGCTGGGGTCGATATCCGAGGTGGGAAACGAGGTTGCTGTGCCACCCGCAGGCGTGTTCTTCGACAACTGGTTATAGAAATTGGGCCACGCAGAGATCGCGGCGGCGGGAATGCCCGCGTTGCTGAAGTCTCCCGAAAGCTGCGCTGCGTTGGGGACGTTGTAGTTAATGATGGAGCCGGCAGGCTGCTGCTTCATGTATTCGTAACCGCCCCAGAAAAACAGCTTGTTCCGGGTGCGATTGAAATTGAGATGGGGAATCAGTACCGGGCCGCCGACATTGCCGCCCATGTAGTAGTAGCTCTCAGCTTTGTTGTTGCCACCCTGGCTCTTGGTGTAAGCATCGACCGAGTTCAGTACCGAGTTGTGGGTATAAAGGTAAGCCTCGCCGTGGAACTGTTGACCGCCGCTCTTGCTGAACGCCTGGAAAATTACCGGACCTTTTGCATATTCCGCGCCATAGTTCGACATCAACACCTTAATATTGGAAACCATGTCGGGGTTGATGTTGGCGATCTGAGTGCCAAAGTTGCCGGGATCGACCAGGTTCGCGCCGTCGAGCATGTAAGCCATGGTGCCGTTCGGCTGCGTGCCGTTGGAGGAGTACGCGCCAACCGGGCCGTTATTGGAGCCCACAACTTTGTCGTTGAAGCTTGAACCGGCACTGCCGCCGTGATTGAGCGCCATGCCCGGCATGACCTTGATCAACTCCCCGGCGTCACGGCCTGCCAGTGGGAAATCGTTAATCATCTTCTCGTTCAACGAGGTGCTGATCTCGGCGGTATCGGTCGGAACAACCACATCCGCAGCCGAGACAACCACCTCCGTGGTGCTGCTGCCCACTGCGAGCTTAATGTTCGGAACGTTGCGGGAGTCGCCCTGGTTCATCACGATTCCGCTTTCTTTCCAGCTATTGAAGCCCTTGGCGGAGACCGTAATGGAATAGTTGGCTGGCTGAACGGCCGTGATGACGAAATGCCCCGTACTGTCAGCGGTCGTGGTTCGCTGGTCTCCGCTGGCCTGATTTTTCAACACAACGGAAGAACCAGGGATGACGGCGCCTGTCTGGTCATAGACCGTGCCGCTCAGTGTGCCGGTCAACTGCTGCGCGAGCGCCGGTGAAGCAACGAGCACCAGTAGAGCAAACAACAAGATACCGGTCATACGCTGCACAAAACACGGTTTCGGCGAGTTCGCCGAAGCCTGAGAAAGCAATTCGAGTTTCATCATGGCCTCTCCAAGAAAAGAAACGTTTACCTTTACGAATCAATGCGATATCAGTGCGTTCGCATCATAGACGTTTAGTTGCTTGCTAAACCGTTTATATACTGCAGAAAGTATTGATACTCCCTATCGAGCGTTCCTGTCAACGACAAACACTTACGTAGCATTTACCTCATCGAGGATTAGGCGTACTAATTCCGTGAACCGGTAGGCCTATCGCAGGGGGTGCCTCTATAGGCTATTGAGCCTACTGAGATCGACAAAAAAAAAAGCTATGAAAGCTCTTTCTGTCTCGGTCTTCACCAGCATCGGCTTAGCTTTCAAGGGAAATCGCTTGCTGTCCCGAAAGAAAAGAAGTCCAGAGTCTGGCGAGTAACGCCACGATCTACACCACCAGTCGTCAAAGACGCGAGGTCGACACATTCAGATCAGGCAAGTATTTCGGCTTCGTCCTTCTCCGAACTCACCGCATCAGGCAGTTTGTGGGAGGGAACGAGAAGATCTTCCTTACGCATGACCAGGTTGGTCGCATTAAGGCTCGCAAGTTCGAAGCCGTGGCCATGGGTAATGGCGTCGGTCGGGCAGGCCTCGACGCAGTAGCCGCAGAAGATGCAGCGGTTGTAGTCGATGTTGTAGACCTTGGCGTAACGCTCGGCTGAGGAGATACGGGTCTCTTCCGTGTTCTCCGCTGCTTCTATATAGATACAGTTCGACGGGCAGGCAGCGGCGCAAAGGAAGCAGGCAACACACTTTTCCAAGCCGTTTTCGTCGCGCTGAAGCTGGTGCTTCCCACGGAAGCGCTCCTGAAATTTAGCCCCTCGCATGGGCCCCTTGCCGTCGGGATAGTTCTCGACTTCGGTCGGCTGGAACATCTCCTTGAGGGTGATGCTCATTCCCTTGGCTATGGCTGCGGCGGCGCTTACTTTGGACATGGAATAAGTATAACTTGTGTCGGAGAGAGTTGATGAAGACCTTCGCCTGACAGGGTAGGATGGGAAATAAGATCAAAGATTCTGCTGGTGCCGGGGATTAGGGGATCATCATGGATTTTGAGCAACTGAAGACCTTTATTGAGGTTCAGCGCCAGAAGAGTTTCTCAAAAGCCGCTGAAAAATTGCGGATTACGCAGCCCGCGGTCTCGGCGCAGATACGCTCTCTGGAGCGCGAGATTGGTGAGACGCTGTTCGACCGGAAGGGCGGCAAGGTCACCTTTACCGCCGCTGGCCGCGTCTTCGAGCCGTTTGCCGAACACGCTCTCGACTGCCAGCGGCACATGATGATGATGGTTGCCGAGCAGCTTCGATCCCCCCGCGGAGAAGTCGGCATCAGCGCGCAGGAGTCGACCAGCCTCTATGTCCTGCCGGACGTCTTCGTGGAGTTCAAGAAATATTATCCGAAGGTGGCGCTGAAGATCATTCGCTCGGAGAGAGCACGTACCCTCGAGTTACTGGCAAACCGGGAGATTGATTTTGGAGTTGTCTCTCTTCCCGTAAAGGACGCGCGCTTTGCGGTCGAGACCATTCATCGTGATGAGTTGGTGCTTACAGTTCCGACCGACCATCCCCTGCGTTCCATCAAAGACGCCGGGGTAAAAGATATTGTGAAGTATCCGTTTCTTCTGCCGAAGCAGGGACGGCAGCGTGAGCTGATTCTCAACATCTTCGGGATGCAGGATGTTCAGCCGAAGACCGTGATGGAGGTGGAGAGCGGCGAGCTGATGAAGCGATTTATCCTCTCGGGCCTCGGAATTGGGTTCCTGCCCAGCGCCAATATTGCGGACGAGATCAAGCGCGGTACTTTGGAGATCGTAAAGCTGGAATCCCTGCGCCTGTCGCGGGATCTCGGAATTGTCTACCTCAAGGAAAAATCAATGACCCGAGCAACGAAGGCCTTTCTGGAGATCGCAACCCGTGATGTCGGAGGGCCAGGTTCTTCAGGACTTCCGGCCTAGTAGCTGGAACAAACAGAAACAGCCCGCTGAGTCGATAAACTCAGCGGGCTGTTTTGTTGTACCGATGTTTTCTATAAAGCGCGTTCGCCACGTTCCTGGTTTCTTATCCGAATGGCATCTTCCGCCTTGTAGAGGAAGATCTTTCCATCGCCTATCTCGCCGGTGGCGCCATGTTTGATAATGGCTTCAATAATGGGTTCGACGCGAGCGTCTGCAACCACGATCTCCACCCTCAGTTTAGGAATCAGACTGACTTCATACTCTCGTCCCCGATAGGTCTCGGTGTGACCCTTCTGCCTGCCGTGTCCGCGAACCTCGCCAACCGTCATGCCCTCCACGCCGAGCTCTGAGAGCGCTTCCTTAATCGCATCAAATCGATTTGGTCTTACAATCGCTTCTATTTTTGTCATGCTGTCCTCGCATCGATTCATCAGGTTGAATGGTGAGCTTTCGTCGTCATCGAGATAAGAAAAAGTGTGAGGGAATGGCCGTCGCTAAGCCATCCCCTCACGAACTTATCTGCCGTCCGAGTGCGTGATGCCGGAAGGTGTCCCCAGAGACGTGATGACGTATTCGGGATAGGCGGAGATGCCGTGCTCGTGTAGATCGAGTCCGTAAAGCTCGCCCTCTCTCGATACGCGCAGGGTGCCCGTCAGATTGACCAGCCACATCACCAGCATGGCAACCGCAAAGGTAGACACCGTGATGATTGCGCTGCCGATGAACTGCGCCTTGAAGAGCGTCAAGCCTCCGCCGTAGAACAATCCACGGAGCGGTGCGCTGTTGTCCGGAGCAAGCGGACCGGTCGCACCGTACTTCCCTACCGCGAACAAGCCCAGCGAGAGCGTGCCCCATATGCCGCAGATGCCGTGAACCGGCACAGCGCCAATGGGATCATCGATGCGGAGCCATTCCAGCAACTCCACTCCGAAGACAACGATGACGCCGGCGATTCCGCCCAGAATAATGGCTCCCGTGGGACTGACCCAATAGCATGGGCAGGTAATAGCGACCAGCCCCGCCAGAAATCCGTTCACGGTAAAACTGATGTCCCATTTCTTGCTCATAATGTAGGCGACCATCATGGCAGTGAGACCGGCGGCGCAGGCTGCCAGCGTGGTATTTGCTGAAATTCTGCCGATGCCTTCAAAGTCCATCGCAGAGAGCGTGCTCCCCGGATTGAATCCGTACCAGCCGAACCACAGCAATAGTCCACCCGATGCAGCAATGGTCAGATCGTGAGGAAGCATGGGTCCGCCGCCATCACGCTTGAACTTGCGTCCGAGACGCGGGCCAAGAACGATCGATCCCG